>DATKUO010000034.1:0-13965 GCA_035530515.1 Bacteroidales bacterium | reverse complement strand
TCTGTTTCAAAACGACCCCCTTTCCCGTCCCGCCTAAGCGGGAGGCTTTGTTTTGTGCTCCTTCCCCCTTGGAGGAAGGTTGGGAAGGGGGTATTATAACTTATAAGAAAATTATCTTATGCATCATTCCCGATACTCATATTAAATTTTAAATAATTAAAAGGAATTTATTGTTTTTCTTAATGCAACGAGTTTATTCAATAGTCTGTCCATTTCAGAAAGTTTCAGCATATTGGCCCCATCTGATTTTGCAACTGCAGGATTGGGATGAGTCTCTATGAAGATCCCGTCGGCCCCGGCACTGATAGCTGCCATGCCAATTGTTTCTATCATCTCAGGCATACCTCCCGAAACTCCTTCTTCCCTGTTGGGTTGCTGGAGAGAATGTGTGATATCCATAATTACAGGAACACCTATCTTCTTCATAATAGGGATATTCCTGAAATCAATAACAATATCATTATAACCGAACATATTACCTCTGTCGGTAAGCATTATATAACTGTTTCCCGACTCCCTGACCTTGTCTACTGCAAACTTCATGGATGACCCGGATAAAAACTGTCCTTTTTTGATGTTGACCCATCTGCCTGTCTTTGCAGCTGCTGTCAGAAGATCGGTTTGTCTGCATAGAAAGGCCGGTATCTGCAATATATCTACATAATTAGCAGCATTTGCAGCTTCTTCGGGGTTATGTATATCAGTAATTACAGGAATGGAAAACCTCTTTCTCACCTCTGCAAGTATCTTCAATGCTTTAATATCACCAATTCCTGAGAATGAATCGCCTCTCGATCTGTTTGCCTTTCTGTAGGACGATTTGAAAACAAACGGAAGCTCATATTTTTCAGACAGATCCTTCAGGTGTGCGGCAGTTTCAAAAACTATCTCTTCACTTTCAACAACACAAGGTCCTGCAATTAAAAGAAAATTGCGGGTGTCGCTGAATTTTAATCCGGGTATATTTATTCCAGTTTTTATCATGTTCTGACAAAATTAGAAATATTTTTATAATATGAGTAATTAGTTTTTACTCTGTGTAACCCTGTGCTCCTCAGTATCCCTCTGTGTTAGTTCTTTTTCTTTTGTTACACAGGGTGCCACAGAGCTATTTTTTGTCGTATTTGTAAATATCCTTCCACATAACTGCAAGCCTCTTTCTGATCTCTTCTTCTTTTAAATTAACCCCCGGGTCATAAAAAACTGTGCTTTTAATTTCATCAGGCAGGAAATTGTCAGGAACAAAATTTCCTGAATAGCTATGCGCGTATTTGTACTCCTTGCCGTAACCAAGGTTCTTCATGAGCTTTGTAGGAGCATTCCTTATATGTAGAGGTACCGGCAAATTTCCTTCGCTTTTAACTGTACCAATTGCATTCTCTATTGCCATATATGCTGAATTACTCTTTTGCGACGTAGCCAGATAGATAGCTGCTTCAGACAGAATAATTCTCGATTCCGGCCATCCTATTACATTAACTGCTTCAAAACAAGCTTGAGCAAGAAGCAAGGCGTTTGGGTTAGCAAGACCGATATCCTCAGCTGCAAGAATCAACATTCTTCTTGCAATAAACTTAGGGTCTTCGCCTCCTTCAACCATACGTGCCAGCCAATAAACAGCAGCATTCGGATCACTTCCCCTTAGCGATTTAATGAAAGCAGAAATGATATCATAATGCTGTTCACCATTCTTATCATACATGGCAAGATTCTTCTGAACATGTTTTAAGACCTTCTCGTTATTAATAACTATTTTTTCAGAAGATGTTTCATCAGCTTCTGAGCTTACAACAAGCTCCAGTGCATTGTAGAGTTTCCTTGCATCGCCACCTGAAACACGTATAAAAGCCTCATACTCAGTTATTTCAATATTGAAGGTTGAAAGATAACTATCCTTTGTTAATGCCTTATTCACCAATTGAACCAGCTCTTCTTCGGTTAGTGGGTTCATTATATACACCTGGCATCGCGACAGGAGTGGGGATATGACCTCAAAGGATGGATTCTCGGTGGTAGCTCCGATCAGGGTTATAACTCCCTGCTCAACTGCGCTTAAAAGTGAATCCTGTTGTGATTTATTAAAACGGTGAATCTCATCAATAAATAAAATAGGATTGGGGTGGTTAAAGAACTGCTGTTTTTTTGCTTTTTCAATTGTCTCCCTCACATCCTTCACTCCTGAATGCACAGCACTCAAAGAAAAGAAAGGTCTTTTCAAAGTATTTGCTATTATCCCTGCAAGAGTGGTTTTTCCTACTCCGGGGGGCCCCCATAAAACGAATGATGGTATGTTTCCCGATTCAATAACCTTTCTTAGAACCGCATTACTGCCAACAAGATGCTCCTGTCCACAGAACTCTTCAAGTCCTTTTGGCCGTAGCCGTTCAGCAAGTGGTTGATTTGGCAGCATGATAAAAATATTTGTGCAAAAGTAATAAAAACAAATTTTGTTATATCAGATTTTTCATTCGACTCAATGTTTTAGCAACTTTATTATTAATATTGTATATGTATATTAACACGTTTAACCATGGAACCTTACTGTTCGAAAACTCAAAGAAATGGGGCATGAGGTAAAGCTTCGCACGTCGTTAGGACGAGTTAATGCTATTATGATTCTGCCTGATGGGAAAAAAGCCGGAGGAGCTGATTACAGAGGTCATAATTCATCCTATGGCTTATGATACATTTTGTGGTTCAATAATTTTTGCTAAATTGCCTTAAATTTATTTTCTTTAAAAAAAATAAATTAATACTTTTAACAATTGAAATTAGTATTTTGGTTTTTGTCAGATTTTAGTTATTCTATTTGAATACATTCAGATCTATTCAGTTATGAAAAAAACTCTACTTATTGTAGTTATCATCTTGGCAGTACTAATTGCCCTGCCGGTAATTAACCTGATTCGATGGACTTTTCAATCTAAAAAGCCACTGGATATTATTTTAGTTGACAAGACCGTGCCAACCCTTGAACGTGTTAAGCACAAGTCATTTAACTGGATCCTGACAAATGAAAGATTTGTTAAAAAGGAAAAAAGAAGCAGCTATTCTTTTAGAAAGAATTATTACGGCTTCTATCCGCAGCGGCCGTTACGTGATAAAAAATGGGAAAGAAATGATTATCGTCTGACCGATCTTATTAACCTTGCTGAAAAAAATGATGCTGTTTATTTTGCCGACACATATGGAATATTTTTTAATGACTGGTATGGAGCTTTCAACAGAAGCCGTAAATCCAGAAAGATATATGGCGGATTAAATAATAATGATTTTCTGCTCATTAAAGAAATGAAAGACAGAAATAAGCTCATTATTATGGAGTATAATTCATTTGACTATCCTACTGCACAATTTGAATCCGTAAGGACCCAGGAAAAACTTGGAATAAAATTCGCAGGCTGGACAGGAAAATATTTCAGCAAACTTGACACAACAAGCGAAGATTTCCCGATATGGATGACTGCTATTTACAGAAAACAATACAGAAAGCCCTGGACATTTACAAAACCAGGTATCGTTATCCTTAAGGACAAAGATATAATTGTTCTGGAGGAAGGGATTCACCTTAAAAATGCTGTTCCCCATATAATAACAGACTCTTTATATATTGAAAAGTATGGAGTTCCATCTTCTGTTGCGTTTGACAGATGGTTTGATATAATTGATCCTCTTGAAAATAATATTATTTCGAAATATAGAATTGAAACAACCCTTTTCGGAGACACAGTGCTGTATGAAAATAACCTTTCATCTGAATTCCCTGCTGTCGTTCAGGAGCCACCTGATATTTACTATTTCGCAGGTGATTTCGCCAGCAATAATATTCCAGTCTGGACATCGAGATTTGTAGGAGTTGAAAAGCTTAAAGTATTACTCTATTCAAAAAAACCTGATGATACCAGAAGATTTTTCTGGCTCTATTACAGGCCATTGATCAACGGAATCTTTACAGATTATTACGATTCTGTTACTGAAAAATAGATTAATATCTCAGCCCTTCGCCCTGCGCTATTTCTTTCTAAGTGCATTATAAAGAACTACTGCCGGATGTAAAGCAATCCTGCCTGTTCCATCCTTGATGTGATGTCTGCAACTGGTGCCTGGCGCAGTTACAATTGTGTTTTCACTTGAATTTCTGACTTCAGGAAACAAAACAAGTTCTCCTATTTTGTTTGATAATTCATAATGCTCCTTTTCATATCCGAACGATCCGGCCATACCACAACAGCCGGAAGGAATCTCAGAGACAGAATAATTGACAGGTATCGAGAGCATTTCAATTGTGCTGGCTGATGATGCAATTGCTTTCTGTTGGCAATGAGCATGTAAAAGTATTTCCATCCTCTCTTCTGAGAATAATTTATTGTCGATCCGGCCCAATTTAAACTCCTTTGCTATAAATTCATCAATCATATAGCTGTTTCCTGCAATTTTTTCTGCTGATTCTTTCAGATCATCTCCTGCAAGGTCCGGATACTCATCTCTGAATCCCAGAATTGCAGAGGGTTCAATACCAACTAATGGAAGGTTCTCGCTGATAAGTCCCGAAAGAGACTCTATATTCCTTCTTATAGTTTTCTGTGCTCTTCTTATCAAACCTTTCGAGATGTAAGTTCTGGCACTTATTTGATGGTCTGTAATGATTACTTTATAATTTAATGAGGTCAGTAATTTTATTACAATAATACCAATCTCCGTATCGTTGAAATTGGTGAATTCGTCGATAAACAGACATACCGAGCTCTTTGGATTCTTAGGATTAAGCTCCGAAAGATTTTTCTTTATCCACCTCTTAAGTGTTATCCTATATAATAATGGTATGCTTCTTTCTGAAGCAAAACCGGTAATTTCTTTTAGAATACCTGCAGTAAACTTATTCTTAACAAAGAAGTTAAATATTACAGGAGCTACTGAACCTAACTGGTTTATAACCGATATATAGGCTATTACTCTGGTCCTTAATGGTATCCCATGTCTGTCGTACCAATGCTGAAGAAATTCCGATTTGATTTTTGCGATATCGACACCAGAAGGGCATTCTGATTTACATCCTTTACAAGCCAGACAAAGATCGAGAACTTCATAAATTTCTTTATGGTTCCAGGGATCTCCATCTTTGCTTAGGAATTCACGTAGCAGATTTGCCCTTGCCCTGGTGCTTTTATCTTCATCGCCGGTAGCCATAAAACTTGGGCACATTATTCCTCCAATTTTTATGGATTTGCGACAGTCTGCTGAACCATTGCATCTTTCTGCTGCCCTAATAATGCCATCGCTCAATGAAAAATCATATATCGTGTTAATCTCACGTGTCGGGTTACCAGGGATATACCTGAGGCAGCTGTTCATCTCAGGTGTATCGGTAATCTTTCCGGGGTTCAGAATGCCTTCCGGATCCCAGCATTTTTTCACCTCCTTAAGAAGATTATAGTTATGATCTCCCAGGATCAATGGAATAAATTCTCCTCTCACTCTTCCATCCCCATGTTCTCCGCTCATCGACCCATTATATTTCTTTACAATATTTGCTGTATCATTTCCAATTTTTCTGAATAGCCTGACATCCTCAGGATCTTTAAGATTAAGTATCGGTCTAATGTGAAGTTCTCCTGATCCTATATGTGCATAAAAGACTGAATCCTTGCCATAACCGGTCAGCATCTTTTCCATCTCTTCAATATAATCCGGCATTTGTTCAACATTTACTGCTGTGTCCTCGATTACTGCAACAGGTTTTGAATCTCCTTTCATATTTGCAAGAATACCAAGACCAGCTTTCCTCAAATCCCAGACTTTCGAAATATCTTTCCCTTTTATAACAGGATAGGAGTATCCGTAACTGGCCCTCTTCAGCGCTTTAATCATTTCAGCTGCTGAAAAATCTATCTCATCCATGCTCTCCATGATGAACTCAACAATGACAACTGCTTCCGGTCTGCCATCGAGAAAAAACCGGTTATTTCGCTGGCTGATATTATCTTCAGTCAGCTCAAGAACCTTGTTGTCCATCATTTCAACAGCTGCAGGATTAAATTTTAATGCAATGAGATTAGCTCTGAAAGCATCACTTCTGTTTTTGAGATGAATACATACAAGTGCTTTATTAACAGAGGGTAATGGTACGAGATTTAATTTTATTTCAGTTGTAACAGCAAGCGTCCCTTCAGAACCTGCAAGTAATCTGCAGAAATTGAATTTATTTTTTGATGTATCATTGAAAATTTCAGAATCCAGCAGAAGATCCAATGCATATCCGGTATTTCTCCTGAGTATCCTGGGATCGGGATATTCATTATTGATACTCTTCTTATTTGCAGAATTATCAAGAATAGTTCTGATGTTCCGGTAGATCTCACCCTCACGGGTATTCAGATTGCATTTAGAATTAAAAATTACCTTATCAACCGGACCAAATATTGCCTCACTGCCATCGCTTAACAGAGTTTTTAACTCCAAAGTATGGTCACGTGTTGATCCGTATATTATTGAATGTGAGCCACATGCATTATTACCTACCATTCCTCCCAGATTACACCTATTCGAAGTAGATGTCTCGGGGCCAAAGAACAGTCCATGTTCTTTAAGTTCCATATTCAGTTCATCAGGAACTACTCCGGGTTCCACTGTTACCCACATCTCCTCCCTGTTTATCTCGAGAATCTTATTCATATATCTTGAGATATCAACTATAATACCTGAACTAACCACTTGTCCAGCCAGAGAAGTACCTCCGGCCCTGAGGGTTATACTGGTTTTTTCATCTCTGGCAAATTTCAATATTCTTTTAATATCTGAAATCCCTTTTGGCCATGCGACTGCAACAGGTTCCTCTTTATAAACAGAAGCATCAGTAGAGTAAATTGTAGTAGTTATTTTGTCATACTTTAGATCACCATCAAGACATTTCTCAAGGGAATCTAACCTGGGAAATATAGTATCCATTATTATCGGTCTGTTTAGCTCCGCTAATTTAGGAAAATGATTTGATGTGGTTCTAACCTGCATTATTCATGCAGAAGATAAAAGACACAAGTAAAAAGATAAAAGTTAGGCATTTGTAAGATTTTTTAACTATTTTTTTGTATAAATGATTTTTATGATTGTTTTTAATAATGTTTTAAACCTTTTGTCTTTAGCCTTTTGTCTTTTGTCTTTTGTCTTTTTTGATGTTTATGAATTAATCAGACTAAAGATTAATTATATATTAAATTCTTCCCAGAAAAAGTATTTGATCTGATAATAAATTTGTACTTCAGAAATTTCCTTTAATATATGAACATTATCAAAATTCGGATTTTAAATATAATCAAAAAAAGAGGAATAGAAGTATTGTTTTTTTCATCCTAAAATATATCTTTGTGAACTTAGTAACAATCTCATTGTAAATTAGCTTTTTGAAGTCTCCAATCAGAAAGCAAGGTGCAATAGCAAAATTGATTCCTTTTGGATGTATTCTATATTTATCAGATTAACCTAATATTGAGCATATATTACTAATTAAAATAAATTCAGAGTTATGACAAATAAGATCACAAGTTTAGCAGAATATTTGCAAAAGTATAAAGAGAGCGTTGCCGATCCGGAAGGATTTTGGGCAAATATAGCTGAAAGCCATTTCTGGCGGAAAAAATGGGATAATGTTTTAGACTGGAAATTCGAGGGGAAGGATGCTCCCGATGTAAATTGGTTTGTAAATGGGAAATTGAACATAACCGAAAACATTTTCGAACGCAATATGTTCATGCGTAAAGATCAGGTTGCTATTATATGGGAACCAAACGACCCGAAAGAAAAAGAGGTCAAACTGACCTACAGTGAGTTATTTGATAAAGTGAAACAGTTTGCCAATGGATTACAAAAAATTGGTATAAAAAAAGGCGACAGGGTGACTATTTATCTGCCTATGGTACCGGAGTTAGTAATAGCCATGCTTGCCTGTGCAAGAATAGGCGCCATACACTCCATAGTGTTTGCAGGATTCTCTCCAACTTCATTGGCCGACAGGATCATCGATGCTGAATCAAATGTAGTTATTACCTCAGATGGTGGTTACCGGGGAGCCAAGAGTATTCCTCTGAAAGCCATTGTTGATGAGGCACTGCTAAAATGCCCCACCGTTAAAAACGCCATTGTCCTCAAACGTACCGGAGAAGATATTAAATTAGTTAATGGCCGCGATATTTGGTGGCACGACCTGATAAAAGGCGTGAACTCCGACAACACAGCCGAAGTCATGGATGCTGAAGATACGCTTTTCATTCTTTATACTTCCGGTTCTACCGGAAAACCAAAAGGCGTGCTTCATACTATAGCGGGTTATATGGTTTTTGCCGAATATACGTTCAAGAACGTTTTCCAATATAGCGACGGCGATATTTTTTGGTGTACCGCAGATATTGGCTGGGTTACGGGACACTCATATATTGTTTACGGGCCATTATTAACCGGAGCTACTTCCCTTATGTTTGAAGGAGTTCCAACCTGGCCTGATGCCGGTAGATTCTGGGAAACAGTAGATAAGTACAAAGTAACCCAATTCTATACTGCTCCCACTGCTATCAGGGCATTAATTGCACTTGGAGACGAATGGGTTGAAAAACACGACCTGAGCTCATTAAAGGTTCTGGGTACGGTTGGAGAACCAATTAATGAAGAAGCCTGGAGGTGGTATCACGATCTTGTTGGTAAAGGCCGCTGTCCCATAGTTGATACGTGGTGGCAAACTGAAACCGGAGGCATTATGATTACTCCCCTGGCAGGTATAACACCTACTAAACCTTCTCTGGCAACTTTACCTCTTCCCGGTATTCAACCAATATTGGTTGACCCGGAAGGAAATGAATTAAAAGGGAATGGAGTTGAAGGTATTTTATGTATTAAATTTCCATGGCCCGGAATGATCAGGACTAACTATGGAGACCATAAAAAATGCTACGAAACATATTTTTCTGCTTTCAAGGGATTGTACCTCACAGGCGACGGAGCAAAGCGCGATGAAGAGGGATACTACCGGATCATCGGACGTATTGATGATGTAATCAACGTTTCAGGTCACCGAATTGGAACAGCTGAAGTAGAAGATGCCATCAATCAGCATCCCAAAGTTAATGAGTCGGCAGTTGTTGGATATCCGCATGCTATTAAAGGATCGGGTATTTATGCATATGTAATTTGTGATGAGCTTTCTGACGAGGAGATGAAAACCATCGAAAAGGAAATCAGGGATACAGTAACAAAGTACATCGGACCTATTGCCAAACCTGATCTGATTCAAATTGTCAGTGGATTACCAAAAACCCGCTCAGGAAAGATCATGCGCAGGATTCTACGCAAAATTGGGGAAGGTGATGCTTCCAATCTGGGAGATACATCAACATTACTTGATCCGGGCATAGTTGAATCAATCATTAATGGTGCCAAAGTTGAAGTAAAAAGATAATATTCTGGTAAAACACAAAAAATCTGAAGTCGGAAAAAGCTGTGAATATGCAATTTCCGGTTTCGGAATTTTTAAAACCTGACTCATTAATACTAAAAACATGAATAACAACAAAGTAATGAACAGAGGATTGGTGGTCGTTGGAGCAATTATGATTCAGCTCGCCCTCGGTGCAATTTATGCCTGGTCTGTATTTACTCCTTCCCTGGTGGCAGAAGGATGGTCAAAAGAAAATACACAATGGGTATTCGCAATTGGTCTGGCCTCATTTGCAATATCTATGGTATTTGCAGGTAAAAAACTTAAGACATGGGGCCCTCAAAAGCTTACATGGATAGGGGGTATTATCCTTGGAATTGGTTATTTACTGGCCGGATTAATTGGAGGTACCGGTTTCTGGAAATTACTCATTCTTATCGGGTTGGTTGGCGGTGCTGGTATTGGATTCGCCTATGTTGTTCCAATAGCTGTTGGGATGAGATGGTTTCCGGATAAGAAAGGTATGATAACTGGTCTGGCAGTAGCCGGGTTTGGATTTGGAGCCATGCTTTGGGTAAAGCTTGCAGGCCAGTGGGGCCACTTATTGTCCAACATGGGTTTGTCAGGCACATTTGCTGTATATGGAATCGCGTTTGCTATTATGGTTATCGTTGGAGGCTTGTGGATGAAATTTCCTCCTGCCGAATGGAAACCGGCTGGTTTTGATGCAAATAAACCATCGTCTTCCGGAGCCACAAGTACTCAGGAGTTTAACAGCAGTGAAATGCTGGGTAAGATCCAGTTTTATCTTATTTTTCTGACCTTTGTGTTCAGCGCAGGTGCAGGTCTGATGTCAATAGGTCTGATGAAGTTATATCCCATGGAAGCTTTACAAAACGCCGGGATGTCGGCTGCGCAAGCCAGTGCTATTGCCGGAACCGCCATGGCTGTCTTTTTTAGTCTTGCAAACGGTCTGGGTAGAATTATTTGGGGATTGATCAGTGATAAATTGGGCCGTAAAAAATCCATAGTTATTATGACTGCTACACAGGGAATTATTGTCCTGTTATTTACTTATATGGCTGGTACTGAGCTTCTTCTTTACCTTGGCGCCACTCTTATTGGCTTTAACTTTGGTGGTAATTTTGCACTTTTTCCTACCATTACAGCTGATACTTTCGGAGCTAAAAATGTTGGACAGAATTATCCCTTCATTTTTCTTTCATATGGTGTTGGAGGTATCCTGGGACCAATTCTCGGAGGTAAAATGGGTGACCTGGGAAATTTCCCATTAGCTTTTACCATCTCGGGTATAGCAGTTTTAATTGGTACCATTTTAATATTGTTTGTCAAACCTGCTACAAAATGATCTTAATCATCTGAAGCTTAGGTTAATGCTTGCTTTATTAATTTATATGTGTATCGGTTTTTATAAACGAAAATACTATGGTGCTTAAAAATCAATTATTTGCCCCAACCCTAAAGGGAGTAATTGATTTTTTTCGCACCCTTCAGGGTAAGGGGCATACGAAGAAAATCAATATATTTATGTTTAAGATTCCTGATAGCCATATTTATTTAAACCTATTTGTATTATAGTGTATCTCGAATCCTGACTTTCCCGGGTCTTTTAATATTTTACATCTAGTGCTTGAACTTGCCCTATCATTAATTATACGAATATTAAAAAAAATAAACAATGCCGATTAAAAAACTTAACAGTATTTTCAGCCCAAAGCGAATTGCCCTGATTGGAGTGTCGAGTAATCTTGGCAGTGTTGGTGGAATAACCTTAAAAAATTTAGTAGGAGGAGGTTTTAATGGGGTTGTTTATCCTGTTAATCCTAAACGGGAAGCAGTTCTGGGAATTCCATGTTTTCCCAATGTAAAGAGTTTGCCAAAAACCCCTGATCTGGCTGTAATAATGACTGCTGCTAAAACTGTACCAATGCTGATTCGTGAATGCGGAGAAGCCGGAATTAACGGGGTAATTATCATGTCAGCCGGGTTTATGGAAGCCGGTGAAGAAGGTAAAAAACTTCAGGAGCAGGTTAAAGCTGAAAAAGCTAAATTTCCTGATATGAGGATCATTGGCCCTAACTGCCTTGGAATTATTGTACCTGGATTGAACATGAATGTTAGTTTTGCAAATGGAATGCCAAAACATGGGCATGTTGCTTTTATCTCTCAATCAGGTGCATTATGTACATCTGTTCTGGACTGGGCTTATGAGGCCAATATCGGATTCTCATATTTTGTATCAATTGGTAATTCAATGGACGTTAGTTTTGGAGATCTGATTGATTATTTTGGTCAGGATCCCAACACCAAATCAATTGTACTGTATGTTGAATCTATTGCAAATGCCCGTGCTTTCATGTCAGCAGCCCGTGCTTTTGCAAGGAAAAAGCCAATTATTGTATATAAATCAGGTCGTTTTCCGGAATCAGCAGCTGCGGCAGCTTCACATACCGGAGCATTGGCTTCAGAAGATTCTATTTACGATGCAGTATTCAGAAGAGCAGGAATTGCGAGAGTCTTTAAATTTGGTGATATTTTTGATTTCACTGACCTTATAGGCAGAAAGAGAGTGCCAAGAGGGGCTAATCTGGCGATTGTAACCAACGCTGGTGGTCCGGGTGTCATGGCCACAGATTCATTGATGTCATGGGGTGGTAAGCTTGTGAAACTATCTGATCCCGTTATGCAAAAACTGAATGATTATCTTCCTCCATTCTGGTCGCATGGTAATCCGGTTGATGTACTGGGGGATGCCACACCCGAACGTTTTGCCAAATCAACTGAAATAGTACTGGAGGATGAAAATGTTGATGCAGTATTGGTACTTCTTACTCCGCAGGCAATGACTGAACCTACAGAAACTGCAAAAGCCATTGCAGAGATAGCCACTAAAACTTCAAAAACAATTATGGCTGCATGGCTGGGCGGTGCAAGTATGAGAGAAGGTATGACTGTTTTCAATAAAGCTGGCATAGCCGTTTACAGATCTCCCGAACAGGCCATACAGGCATTTATGACTCTTTCTTATTATTCCAAAAATCTGGAGCTTTTATACGAAACACCCAAAGAAGTTCCGGTATCTTTCAGTTATGACAGGAATGAACTCAGAAAAAAATATCTTACTACTGTTTTTCCCAAGGCAAAAATTCTGAACGAAGACGACTCCAAGCTTCTTATTAATGACTATGGTATTGCAACTACGAAACCCGAGCTGGCGATTGATGAAGATCAGGCTGTTACCATCGCAAACAAGAAAGGATACCCTGTGGTTATGAAAATTTATTCTGCTGATATTTCACATAAATCTGACGCTGGTGGAGTTGCGTTGAATATTCGGAATGGAGAAATGGTAAGAGCAAATTTCAGGAATATGATTAAAACCGTTTCTGAAAAATTGCCGGATGCAAAAATTGAAGGTGTCTCCATACAAAAAATGATCTCATCAAAGAATGCTATTGAATTGATTCTTGGAATTAAGAAAGATCCGGTCTTTGGCACTGTGATGTTAGTTGGGATGGGAGGAACATCAGCTGAGTTATTTAAGGACAAGAGGTTGGAATTTCCTCCTTTGAATGAACGGCTTGCAAGGCAAATGTTACAGTCACTTAAGATTTATCCCCTGCTTACAGGATATCGTGGTAGTCAGGCAAAAAATATAGACAAACTGATTGAAGCAATAATCCGTTTGTCATACCTTGCTGCAGATTATCCTGAAATTGAAGAACTTGACATTAATCCAATTCTGGTCTCTCCTGATGAAGTAATTGCACTCGATGCAAGGATTGTTATTGATCATGAACTTCTCAACAAACCTGTTAAAGAGTATTCTCACCTCATTTTAAGACCATACCCTGAAAGTTTGGTTTCCACTGTAAAACTTAACGATGGAACAGAAGTTTTGCTTAGACCTATTAAACCTGAAGATGAACCTATGTGGTTTGAACTATTGGAAAGTTGTTCAAAAGAATCAATTTATCTTCGGTTCAGGTATGACTTTTATTTTGATTCGCATGAAGTAGCTTCCCAATTTTGCTTTATCGATTATGACAGGGAAATAGCAATTATTGCTGAATTAGAAGTAAACGGAAAGAAAGAAATTATTGGCGTTGGCAGGCTCATTGCAGATCCCGATGTTGAAACTATGGAATATGCTATTTTAATAACGGATAAGTGGCAAAAGAAAGAACTGGGTAATATTCTTACCGAATACTGTATGGAGATAGCCAAAAGCAAAGGAATTAAGCGTCTTCTTGCAGAGACTACTAAAAATAACAAACCCATGATTTCTGTCTTCAGAAAACTAGGTTTCAAAATCCAGTTTAATGAAGATACAAGTGTGTCAGTGCATAAATATCTAACTGAGGAAACAGCCTAGAATTTTTTTTTATAAGGTAACTTTCCTTTAATTACATGAACCAATATACACTTCCTGGTATTGTTGAAAAAAATACGAGGAAGTTATGATTAAAATCTAATGTTATTAAATGAAATACAAAAAGCTGCAGATCTGATTAGAAATGCCA
>DATKUO010000033.1:0-3156 GCA_035530515.1 Bacteroidales bacterium | reverse complement strand
TTATTGGCGTCATAATGACCACCATTTCGCCGGTCTTTCTGAGCCACTTAAACCTGCGAGCGATCCTGATGGCTCTTTCGGTTGAAGCGCCCATCGCGGTGGGGATGGTAATCTTGCTCGTCTCCGGCGGCCTGGATTTGTCGGTAGGCTCCACGCTGGCCTTTACTGGCGTAGTTACTGGTATGGCTTTGAACGCGGGATTGCCTGCACCGGTTTCGATCTTGATTGGTTTGCTTGCGGCTCTGGGAGTAGGACTGGTCAATGGTTTGCTGGTGGCTAAAGTAGGGATCAACCCATTTATTACCACGCTGGGTATGATGACCACCGTGCGGGGACTGCTGTTGGTGTTGGCCGGAGGAAGAGCGGTGTTGAACCTTCCAGACTCCTTCACCGTCATTGGTCAGGGGAAGTTGTTTGGTCTGCAGTACCCGATCTATGTGATGTTGTTTGTGGTGATTGTAGGGGATGTTTTGATGCGCAATTCCCGTTTCTTTCGCCAGAATTACTATATTGGCAGCAATGAAAAAGCGGCGCGCCTGATAGGAATTAACGTAGATCTGCTGAAGATTTTCAATTTCTGTCTGGCGGCATTCCTGTCTGGAGTAGCCGGTTTGTTGATTACAGCACGTTTTGGCTCTGCCTCGTTGACAGTCGGCAGCGGTCTGGAGTTGAAGGTTATTACTGCGGCGATCATTGGAGGCGCTAGCCTGAGTGGCGGCGAGGGTTCTGTGTTCGGTGCTTTTCTGGGTGCCCTATTGATAGCTGTTTTAGCAAACGCTTTGAACCTGATGGGGGTAGACGTTTTCTGGCAGACCCTGGTAACCGGATTGATATTGATCACGGCGGTGGTTATTGATGTGGTCAACGAGCGGAGGAAAAGAGGTCAGAAATAATCTGGAGGATAACTAAGGATTGGTTAGTTTTACTGAATCAGTGAAATAACAACTGCTCCTGCTGATGCTCTGGAAGAGATATATATAAGGACTGAGGAGCAGGCAGAAAAGGAAGAGCGGCAAGGACAGAGATTATCAATGACGCAACTGTTCAGGAACTGCTTGAAAAATTCGGCAGGATTTAATATCTAATTACTTTAAAAGGAGGACTTTATATGAAAGTTTATGATTTAACCTTACCTTTCACAATGGATATGATGGTATTCCCGGGTACACCGTCTATGGAATATAAACTAAGCCAGACTATCGCAAAGGATCATTATAATTTGGGAATTGCTTCAATAAACACTCATGCGGGTACGCATACGGATGCGCCTCTACATTTTATTCAGGGCGGTGATTCACTCGAAAAAGTTGATGTTGGTAAGTATATAGGTAAAGCGGTTGTGGCGGATTGCTCGGTAAAATCGGATTTCGATGAAATTAATGTATCGGACTTGCTGCCCTATAGTGAAAAGATAGCCGATTACAAGCGTGTTATTATTAGGACGGGTTGGTCAAAGAATTTCAATAAACCAAAGTATTTTACGGACTATCCCGTTATCACTTTAGAACTAGCCAACTGGCTTGTGGGATTAGGAGTTTTAATGGTAGGCGTTGAACCACCTTCGCTTAATCCCGGAAAGTATATAGAACTGCATAAAACTCTACTCAGTGCTGGAGTTGCCGTAGTGGAAGGACTGACCAATCTTGAAACCCTTCCAAAAGACGAAATATTCTTTATAGGCGCACCTGTTGCACCTAAAGGAGCAGATGGTTTCCCATTGAGGGCGTTGGGGATAGAATTCTAATGTGGATTATAAAGAGAAGACGGTTGCCATAAAGGGATTGGAAACGATAATTCTGTTACATATTTTGGAAGTAAAAAGTCATTCAGAGAAAAGGTATTCTGACTGTAAACAATATAAGCTTTGCTAGAAAATAGTGAAGCATTGGCACTGCTTAGTGAGAAGAGTGCCGAAAAATAAATAGATTAAGTGAGTTGAAATCAAAATGAGTAAATTCAAAGTGTATATAAGTGATTATGATTACCCGGACAATTCAATAGAAAAATCAATACTGGAACCTATAGGTGCAGAGGTCATCGGCCTGCAATGTAAAACAGGTGAAGGGCTAGGAGAGCTTGCTGCAGATGCGGATGCAATCATGCAACAGTATGCAAAAATCATGCGACCAACCATTGAAAAATTAAAGAAATGCAAGATAATTGCACGGTATGGAATTGGTGTTGACATTTTAGATGTGGAAGCAGCTTGTGAACACGGAATAATAGTAACAAACGTTCCGGATTACTGTATTGATGAAGTCGCCGACCATGCGATTTCTTTTTCATTTATGCTCATGCGCAGCTTGTCATTCTATAATGAAAAAGTACATAAAGGTAGCTATTCGTGGCAAGACTGGAATGCACCTATTCCGCGTTTCAGAGAGGCTGTATATGCACTGATAGCATTTGGTAGAATTGCCCAAAATTTAACAAGAAAGCTTTTAGCTTTCGGGTTTAATGTTATCGCATATGACCCCTATGTTTCTGAAAGTTTTATGAAAACTTACGGTGTTAAAAAGGTAGAGCTCGATGAGATTTTTTCACAATGTGATGTCCTAAACGTCCTTACACCCTACACTAGCGAAACACATCATATAGTGAATGAAGATATGTTACGAAAAATGAAGAATAGTGCATATTTAGTATGTGTTTCAAGAGGTAAATGCGTGGATAATAAGGCGTTGTACAAGGCTCTTTCAAAAAGATGGATAGCCGGAGCTGCGCTGGATGATCCAGAAGAAGAGCCAATGAAGATTAAAAATTGGACTCCTGAAATAAACAAACTGTTCAAACTCGATAATTGCTTTTTCACACCCCATACTGCATATGTCAGCAAGCAATCATTAGATAATTGCAGGCGTGTTGCAGCCAATAACGTTAAGGCTGTATTACTTGGGCAAAAACCATTCGATATTGTAAAGCCAAAA
Organism: Bacteroidales bacterium; assembly: GCA_035530515.1. Classification (GTDB taxonomy): domain Bacteria; phylum Bacteroidota; class Bacteroidia; order Bacteroidales; family VadinHA17; genus LD21. Next base: position 229 of record DATKUO010000033.1, on the reverse strand, counting down.
TAATTGTTAAGAAAGTGATAGCTTTTTTACTAAATATTGAATTTTGATAAAAAAGAAGGCAGGAGCTCGTTTTTTACAGGCAATGGAATGGAGATTGTAAAAAGAAAATATTTGGAAACCCATAGATATATTGCATTAGAAGAAAATTGAGACATGCACCTATTTTCTTTTCTCCAATCAATTTTCTACTCAATTTTTCCTAATGCCAAGAGCTCGATGTATGGACCAG
>DATKUO010000032.1:0-59082 GCA_035530515.1 Bacteroidales bacterium | reverse complement strand
CAGGCTTTTCAAATTTCAAAAGTAACTCGTTGAAGATTTTCATGGATTCATTATCTTTGATTCCAAGATACCTGGAACTTTTTTGATATATGCTTGCAAACCACTGTATTTATTAACAATTTGAGTTTAAAGACAAACACTCATTAGACAGATTTGAGTTTTATGGTCTTGCCGGACTGAATGTTACTCTGGCAAAAATAAAATGGTTAGGCGAATTCTCCTCCAGTGGGTCTGATAATGCACTTGGATTGAATATCGGTGCCGGAACTTACATGAAAATGACTGAACAACTCGATATATACGGAGAGGTAAAATATATCATCAGTAAATATGATCAGTTAATGGTGAATGTGGGAGTATTGCTGAATATTGACTGGTTAAAAAAACACGAAAACTCAGAATTATAGACTACTTATCTCTTCCAATAAGTGAGATGGCAATCTGTGTCAGCTCTTTTTTTCTTTCCTTATCAACCGAGATTTTCCCCAGAAGAGTGAAAGCTGTTTCTAAATAATTATTAGCCAGGCTCTCTGTAACTGCTTTAATGTTTAACTGATTATACAGGTCTGTTACCTTATTAACTTTGATCTCCGGGTTTAAATCTGTCACTGAAAAGAGTTCGTGTAGTTGTTTTAACTGTTCGCTGGAAGCTAACTCCAATGCTTTAACCAGAAGGATAGTTTTTTTATTAGTAATTATATCTCCTCCCGGAATTTTACCAAATACTTTTACATCACCATAAATATCAAGCAGGTCATCCTGAATCTGAAAAGCAAGACCCATATTTTTTCCGAAATCATAAATCAGATCTGAATCCTTATCAGCAGCACCACCTATTATAGCACCAATTTTAACAGAAGCAGCCAGAAGGACAGCGGTTTTCAATTCTATCATCCTTAAATACTCTTCTTGTGATATTATAGTTGCTTTTTCAAAATCGATATCCAGTTGCTGTCCTACGCATACTTCAATTGCTGCCTTATTGTAAACCTTGAAAATCTTTAACATGCATCTTGGTGGTGCTTGCAAAAAGAAATCATTGGCTATAAAGGCCATAACATCTCCTGATAAAACTGCCTGATTAATGTCCCACTTACTATGAACCGTTGGAAAACTTCTTCTTACCGGAGCCTGATCCATAATATCATCGTGAACCAGAGTGAAGTTATGAAACACTTCCAACCCGGTAGCAGGTAAGACTGCTTCATCAATTTTGTCGCTAAAAAGATTGCAGGCCATCAGAGCCAAAACAGGCCTTAGTCTTTTTCCTCCTATTGAAAGAATATATTTTATAGGGTCAATAAGCTTGTCTGCTTCCGTATTATACGAAAGATTGATTATAGCCTTTTCGACTAAATCTTTTAGTTCATCGTGATTGTACATTATGTTATATTAACAATCCTGTAAGTCAATAATTTTAACCCCTAAGTGCTTCTGCACCACTTACAACCTCAAGTATCTGGTTAGTTATTGCTGCCTGTCTTGCTTTGTTATAAAGAAGTGTAAGATCGCGGATCATGCTTGTTGCATTATCGGTTGCTTTATGCATTGCAGTCATTCTGGCTCCATGCTCAGCTACAAACGAATTGAGGACTGCTTTATAAAATTGAATCTTTAAGGATTTTGGTACAAGTTCTTTAATAATCTCCACTTCATTTGGTTCATAAATATAGTCTATCGGAACTATCTTTGTATTCCCTGCAGGGACAGATTCAACAGGAAGAAATAATTCATTGGTCAGGTTTTGTACTGCAGCGTTTTTAAACTGGTTATAGACCATCTCTATCCTGTCGAATTCTCCTGAGACAAAGCTGCTCATGACCTGTTCAGCTATCAACGCAACATTATCGAACGAAAGATCATTAAGCAGGTCATTCTGTTCAGGAAGCATATTTACTTTTTGTTTCCTGAAAAAATCAAATCCCTTTTTGCCGATTGCAAGAATCTTCAGGTTTCCATTACTGATCTGGTCGTAATACTTTTCTGAAATAATCCTTCTCATTTCTTTAATAACATTGGTATTAAATGCTCCACAAAGGCCTCTGTTAGAGGTTATCACAACAACAAGAACTTTATCAGGAGGAGAAACCCTGCCATAAATATTATCCACATCCGAGTCTTCTATGCTCTGTGAAACATTAATCTGTATTTCAAGTAATTTATTTGCATATGGCCTCAGTCTGACAATCTTATCCTGGGCCTTGCGCAATCTGGCAGCAGACACCATCTTCATAGCAGAAGTAATCTGTCTGGTTGATTTTACAGAGGAAATTCTATTTCTAATTGCTTTTAAATTCGCCATTTAAGATTCTTTTACTCAGCTTATCCTGATTACTGTGGCTTGTATTTCATAACTAAATCCAAAGCAACCTTGTCAAGGACTTTGGTAATATCACTATTAAGTGTCCCTTCACGAAGTTTATCAAGAACATCTCTGTGTTTAAGCTCGAGAAACTCCAGGTACTCGCTCTCGAAACTCTTAACTTTATCTAAAGGAACATCTTTCAAAAGACCTGTTGTGCCGCAATAGATTATTGCTATCTGTTTTTCTACAGGCACCGGTGCATATAACCCCTGTTTAAGTATTTCAACGTTTTTTGCCCCTTTATTTAGAATTGCCATAGTTGAGGCGTCAAGGTCCGAACCAAACTTGGAGAATGCTTCAAGCTCACGATATTGGGCCTGGTCAACTTTAAGAGTTCCTGCAATTTTTTTCATCGCTTTGATCTGGGCATTTCCTCCAACCCTCGATACGGATATTCCAACATTAATAGCGGGTCGCACTCCTGAATTGAAAAGGCTTGTTTCGAGAAATATCTGACCATCGGTGATTGAGATCACATTTGTAGGAATATACGCTGATACGTCACCGGCCTGAGTCTCAATTATTGGTAATGCTGTAAGCGATCCTCCTCCTTTTACCATGTGACGTATAGCTTCAGGAATGTCGTTCATCTTTTGTGCAACTTCATCTGATTCAATTATTTTAGCTGCTCTTTCAAGTAACCGGGAGTGCAGATAGAAAACATCTCCAGGGTATGCTTCACGTCCTGGTGGACGACGTAGCAACAGAGAAACTTCCCTGTAAGAGACAGCCTGTTTTGAAAGGTCATCATATATTATTAAGGCATCACGGCCGGTATCGCGATAAAATTCACCGATAGCTGCTCCGGCAAAAGGAGCATAGAACTGTAATGCAGCAGGATCAGAAGCCGTAGCCAGTACAATAACTGTATATTCAAGCGCTCCGTGCTCTTCAAGAGTCACTGCAATATTGGCAACTGTTGAACCTTTCTGACCAATTGCAACATAAATACAATATACTGGTTTCCCCTTTTCAAAATTGGAGCGCTGATTTATAATTGTATCAATAGCAATGGCTGTTTTGCCGGTCTGCCTGTCACCTATAATTAACTCCCTTTGACCACGACCTATTGGGATCATGGCATCAATTGCCTTGATACCTGTCTGAAGTGGTTGCCTGACAGGTTGCCGAAAAATTACCCCGGGTGCTTTTCTTTCGAATGGAAGATTAAACAGCTCCCCTTTTATCGGGCCCTTCCCGTCGAGCGGCTGGCCAGTGGGATCAATAACTCTTCCTAATAATCCTTCGCCGACTCCAAGAGAAGCAATACGTCCTGTTCTTTTTACAATATCTCCTTCGTTTATCTCTTCTGTAGGACCTAACAATACCGCTCCTATATTATCTTCCTCGAGGTTCAGAACAATAGCTTCCATTCCATTTTCAAATTCAATCAGTTCATTTGATTCTACATTTGAAAGTCCGTAAATTCGGGCAATTCCGTCACCAACCTCGAGTACCGTACCTACCTCCTCGAGCTCAACTCCAGTCTGTATCCCTTCCAGTTGTTGTTTAAGAATTTTTGAAACTTCTGCCGGTTTAATATTTGCCATATTTTATTATCTTAAATTTCCTTATTAATAATCTCTAATTTTCATGAGTTAATATATTGCCCTTGAGCTCTTTACTAATTTTTCGTAGTTTATTTCTTATACTGGCATCAATGTAATTGTCATCAACCTGCAGGATAAATCCACCAATTATTTTACTGTCAATATTAGCTTTAAGTTCCACCTTGGTTTTGAAAAGATCAGAAATAAGGTCCGTTATTTGCTTTTTAACTTTGGCATTTACCTCAACTGCTGTTGTCAGAACTGATTCTGTTATTCCTTTGTATTTCATTGTTTCGTGAATAAAAACCCTGGCAATTGCAGGAATAAAGGCTTCTCGTCCGTTTTTTACAATCAGGTCAATAAGAGAAAGAGTTGTTATTTCAACATTATCCTCGAACATTTTATGCAATATTGCTTCCTTTTCAGAGGGAACAATGATAGGACTGCTAAGGAGTCCTTTTGCTTCCTTTGTTTTACAGACCTCCGAAATTAAGATCATATCCTGATTAATATTATCAAGGATCTTGTTTTCGAGTGCTAACTGGAAAAGAGCTCTTGAGTACCTTACAGATATTTTACTGTCGTTCATAACAGATTTTACTTCCTAATTCTTGTTGAAATCAATTTCTTTAAGATAAGTATCAATCAGTTTCTCCTGTTGACCAGTTTGTTTAAGTTTCTCACTCAATAATTTTGAAGCAATCCCAACTGACAAGGTCGCTACCTGATCATGGATATCAGACAGAGCTTTCCGCTTTTCGTTTTCAATACCTACTCTTGCTTTTTCGATAAGTTTTTCGGCTTCCTCTGTTGCCTTATCCTTGGCTTCAGATATAAGCTTGTCGCGTACTTCTCTTGCTTCCTTGAGAATGCTCTCCCTCTCTTCTCTGGCTTTGCTAAGGATTGTTTCATTATCGCTCTGGATCCTTAACATTTCCCTCCTTGCATTTTCCGCAGATTCAAGAGATCCCTTAATCATCTCATCTCTTGCTTTAACTGCATTCAGGATAGGCTTCCAGGCGAATTTTTTAAGGATGAAGAAAAACAAAACAAAAATAAGTGCCGTCCAGAAAATTGTCCCAATTGCAGGAGTTGTCAGACTACTACTAGCTAAAATCATATTTCTTGTTTTAAAAATTTCTCTGATAAAAAATCCTGCAACCAACCGTTGAAGGATTTCTTTTTCATCTAAGCGATAAGAGCAACAACAACTCCAAATAAAGCAACACCTTCAATAAGAGCTGCTGAAATAATCATTGCCGTTTGAATTTTTGTTGCAGCTTCTGGTTGTCTTGCTATTGCTTCCATAGCTGCTGCTCCAATTTTGCCAATGCCATATCCTGCACCTATAACTGCAAGAGCTGCTCCAATTGCTGCCAATGTACCTGTCATAATAAATAGATTTAATTAAACAATAAAAACTAATGATGTTCCTCTGTTGCCAGACCAATAAACAATGCTGACAATAAAGTGAAAACATATGCCTGCAGGAAAGCCACCAATAATTCAAGGCAATCCATAAATATTACAAATAGAATTGACACTGGCGCAATCACTAGTGAATCAAAAATAAAAATAAGACTGACCAGGCTCAGAATAATTATGTGACCACCAGTAATATTTGCAAACAACCGGACCATCAGGGCAAACGGTTTTGCTAACATCCCGATTAATTCAACCGGTATCATAATTGGTGATAACCAGAAGGGGACTCCCGGAGTTGCATAAATATGTTTCCAATAAGTTTTGGATCCGTTAAATTGTATCACCAGGAATGTACACACTGCAAGTGTCATAGTAACAGCAATATTCCCTGTTACATTGGCTCCGAAAGGTGGAGGAAACGGAACAAGTCCCATTAAGTTGTTGATCAGTATAAAAAAGAATACTGTCAAAAGGTAAGGCATGAATTTTTCATATTTATCCTTACCCAGATTAGGGATAGCAATATCGTCGCGGACAAATAGGACTATTGGTTCAAGGAAGCTCCGAATACCTTTTGGATGACTGATGCCAGCTTTACTATATGATCGCGCCAGTGACAGGAATAATACCAGGCCAATAATTGCAGCAAATAACATCCCAAGAACAGTTTTTGTCATTGAGAAGTCAAGTGGAAGATTTTCTTCATCAACCTGACCCTCTTCGTTTATTGATACTATCTTCCCCTGAAGCTCACCTTCCTCCTCTAGCCGGTAGCCTTTGTAAGTATGCCCATGTGCAAGCTTTTTTGAAAAAAAGAAATCAAGTCCTTTCTCCTTGCTATAGAGAATAACCGGCAGGTATATAGCTACACTCTCACCATTTTTTTTCGTCAGAATATGCCATTCATGAGAATCAGAAACATGTTCAAGAATAAATGTACCGGCATTGAATTCTTCTTCACCCTCAACTTTCTTTTCAACTTCCTTACCAAACGATGAAATAGTTACTCCAGCTAAGAGAAAGAAGAAGAAAAACCCAATAATATTTTTTGTCTTCAAATCAGTACTAATTTTATAAAGATTTGGTTTTCAGCATTTTCAATATAACACATATCGAAAACATAGTGAATGATAAATATAAAATAAAAAAACTTAAAATAGATGGCATTGTGATTTTTTTCATAATAATAAACCATATGAAAGCTAACACCAACTCAAGGAGAAGCTTAAGGCTTACAGAAATCATTGTATGTAAAGTCTGGCTTTCAGGGTCTTTAGTCAGACCTCTAAAAAAAATGATAAGAGTAAAAAGTACAATAATTAAAAAGAGAGAGGATAAGATTGCAATATCGTAAAAGGAAATACTGAGATCAAATACTGAAATGAGCAGATATCCTGTCCCAAGTAACAGTATATTCAAAAATATCAGTAATAAGATATATTTATTTAGAGGTCTCAATTATGGATCACTTAATAAAATCTCTGACCGCGGTGTAAATTGCTGCAAAAACACCGAGGAGAGAAAGGATTATTGTAAGAACAGGTTTTTCAAATCCAAAAAGTGTATCAAGTTTTATACCGCCCCAGGTTGTAACAAGAATTATGGCTATCATCTGAAAGGCGATACTTGAGTATTTGGCAAAATCTTGAATCCCTTTATTTTCCGTTTTTTTCGGAATTTTGTTCTTTTGCGATTGCTGCTCCTCCATTATTTTCGTTATCACTCATTTTGCAATTTCCGGAGAAATTTGCTCCAGGTTCAATAGAAAGTTTAGAAGTAACTATATCACCAAATATTTTAGAAGATGCTTTGAGGTTAAGCAACTGACTAACTGCAATTTTGCCTTCAATAACACCAGAAACTTCTGAGTTTTTACAAATAACTTCACCATTAACCCTACCTGTTGGACCAATAACAACCTTGCCTTTGGTGTTAAGACTTCCCGTAAGAGATCCGTCGATACGGATATCACCATTGGATTTAATATCGCCGGTTATATCTGTTCCTATGCTTATAAGATTAATTGTTGTGTTATCTGTCTCGTTATACTTTGCCATAATATTTATGAGTTTGGGATTCGAACTTAATAACTCACAAATATAAAAACTATTGCAGATAAAAAAATTTGTTTGACCCTAAAAGGGGGCTTATTTCGGATCGTATGCCCACTTAAGGTAGATAGAACCCCATGTGAAGCCGCCTCCGAATGCGGCTAAAATCAGAATATCTCCTTTTTTTAATTTTGGCTCATATTCCCAGATACATAATGGAATAGTAGCTGTAGTTGTATTCCCATAATTCTGGATGTTAATCATTACCTTCTCAGGAGGTAGTCCCATCCTCCTTCCGGTAGAATCAATAATACGAAGGTTTGCCTGATGAGGAACCAGCCAGGCAATATCTTCAGATTTAAGATTATTTCTCTCCATAATCTCAACTGCTACATCAGCCATATTTAAAACAGCAAATTTGAACACGGCCTGACCTTCCTGGTATATAAAATGTTCCTTTGCATCAACTGTTTCATGAGAGGCAGGCTTAACAGAGCCACCGGCTTTAAGATGTAGAAATTTACTCCCAGATCCGTTAGTGTGAAAAATATGATCCATAACACCAAAGTCATCAGTAGTAGGTTCAAGTAGTACGGCTCCGGCAGCATCGCCAAAAAGAGGACATGTAGTACGGTCGGTATAATCAGTTATGGATGACATTTTATCGGCACCTACAACGATAACCTTTTTATATCTTCCTGATTCAATATAAGATGCTCCAGTCTGTAGAGCAAAAAGGAATCCTGAACAGGCTGCATTAAGGTCAAAGCTGAATGCATTTTTAATTCCGCACTTATCAGAAATGATATTTGCTGTTGCCGGGAAAAACATATCCGGAGTAACAGTTGAACATATCAAAAGGTCAATTTCTTCCGGAGCAGTATTTGTTTTTAATAACAATCCATTCACGGCTTTTTCACCAAGGTCAGAACTTCCAAGCCCCTCTCCTTTAAGAATACGTCTCTCTTTAACTCCTACCCTTTGCATTATCCATTCATCGGAAGTATCAACCATTCTTGAAAGTTCCTGATTTGTAAGTATGTACTCCGGAGCCCAGGCATTAATACCCGTAATTGCTGCATGTATCTTTTCCATCATTATATTGCTTCTTTAATCTTTTGAGCCAGATTGGCTTTTACAACCGCTCTGGTCTGCAGAATCATATTCATTATAGCTTTTCTTTTTGAAATCCCATGACCAATTACAACATTGGCATTAATTCCAATAATTGGAGTTCCGCCAATATTTTCAAAATCAAAACGATCAAAATAAGAATCTTTAAGGTTCCTGCTTTTATAAATATTATGAAACGCTTCGGCCTGTTTAAGAATAACATTACCTACAAAACCATCACATACAATAACGTCAGTCATAGTTTCCATGAAAAATGCATTTGCTTCAATATTTCCAACAAAATTCAGTCCTGAATATTCTTTCATCAACTCATAAGCTGCTTTTACGGAAGGTGTTCCCTTTGTCTCTTCCTCCCCAATGTTGAGTAATCCTACTGTTGGATTATTTTTCCCTAAAACATATTTAGCATAAATGCTGCCAAGTATTCCATATTGAAAAAGAACATCCGGTTTACAATCAGGATTTAATCCAACATCAAGTATTACCGAATCGCTGTTATCAATACAAGGAAGGATTGTTGCCAAAGCCGGTCTTAATACTCCTGGGATCACATTGACAGTATAGCTGGCTCCAACAAGCATTGCCCCTGTATTCCCTGCACTGCAAAAACCACCAAGATCACCACTTTTTAACATCCCGTAACCGACTGCTATGCTGGAATTTTTTTTCTGCGAGAAAGCTTTAGCCGGATGATCGGCCATTTCAATCAACTCTGATGTGTGAATTATTTCAAAAAGAGATGATTCAATCTCCATCTCAGCCAGTTTTCTGTATATAGATTCTTCATCTCCAATTAGAACAAGCTTCTCATTAACAGACAAATGCTGCAGTGAATCTACAGCACCCTCAATTATTGCTTCAGGTGCAAAATCACCACCCATTACATCAAGGCCAATTCTCATATCACAAATTTTTAGTTAGAAGAATCTAGGCTGTTGCCTTCTTCTCAATAGCAAGTTTACCTCTGTAAAATCCACATTCAGGACATACCCTGTGATATAGAACTGATGATCCGCAGTTTGAACAACTTGCTACTGTAGGCGCAGTCGCTTTGTAATGTGTTCTGCGCTTATCTCTTCTGGTCTTAGAAATTTTACGTTTCGGATGTGCCATTTTTTTTAATTTTAATTATCGTTAATTAGTTTTTTTAATTCATCCCAACGAGGATCACTTTCATTTTCCTCTTCAACAATAAGCTCCTTAAGCTTTTTCAACATAACAGGATCGCATGTGCTATTTCCGTTTTTATCATCGGGGTGCACCCTTTTGATCGGTAGGGCAAGATGAATAAATTCATAAATATGCTGCTTCATATCCAATTCATGTTCATCGGACGATACAGAAAGAATGTCAGAATCACTATCCTCAATGCTTTTCCCAAACTTAACAAGAAGCCTGTTCTCACAAATAACCGGTTGGAAATATATCTCTAAACACCTGTCGCAATAGATCTTCACCTTGCCTGAAATCCTGATTATAAGGTCTGCATGGGAGGATCTTTTATCCATCTCAATATTTGCAATAAGGCTTCCTTCCTTAACTTCCGATTCTTCAAACTGTTCAAAAAACTCTTTACCAATCTCAAAATCAATGATGTGGCATCCCTCCTTCAATCCGCTTAACGGTATGGTATATGATACGGACATCTCTTCAAAATTTGGTTTGCAAAAATATGAATCCTTCTCCAATTAAAAAAATTATCAACAAAAAAGTAACACTTATTGTTTTAAAAGGCCAATTACCGGCATAAAAACACCATTCACCGAATACTTATTAGCCATTGTAACAATATGAATTACTTTTGATTCAGATAAAATAATTTAAACCATGAGACATAGAGATCATTATCACTTAAAAAACAGGGAACATCACCCCAGGGTGAGTATCGGATTGTTCTTTATTGTACTTGGACTGGCACTTCTCGTTGCTACCAACGATCTGTTTAACCTTGGAAGTATCAGCCGTTATTTTACATGGGAGACAGCTATGGTATTTATAGGAGTATTGCTACTGCTTAATCTACAGTTCACAGGAGGAATATTACTTATTGCCGGGGGTATCTGGTTTTTATCTGACGAGATTTTTACTATTATCCCGGAAACATTTAAAACATTCTATTGGCCGGCAGTAATAGTTTTAATTGGCATATCATTTATTGCATCATCACTTTTTAAACGAATGACGTAACATAATTAATTCAGAAACAAATAAATTTACAGATATGGAAACAAATGAAAATTACAGAGATGATAACCACCTCAACAGAAGGGATCATCATCATCTAAAAAACAATCGCGCTTTCATAGGTGTGATACTTGTTCTGGTAGGATTTTTCCTTGTAATGAGAAATACCGGGATATTTCCTGATTTTATTGACAATATTGTTTTTAGCTGGCCTATGCTGCTTGTGGCAGTGGGGCTGGTAATGACTCTCGGAGGTTCAGAAAAAACAGCCGGAGTAATTGTTATGGCAGTAGGGGGCTTTTTTCTGATCCCTCATATATTCCGTGAAACATTCCACGTTTATAATATCTTCTGGCCTTCAATATTCATTATTGTAGGGATCATTTTTATATTTTCAAAACGGCATGGATGGAACTCTTCTGTTATTTCAAAAGGCTCAATAGGAGATGATTATATCGATTATGTGAATATTTTTAGTGGGGGTGAGCGACAAATCACATCCGATAGTTTCAAAGGAGGAAAAGTAACTGCAATTTTTGGAGGTACAGAACTTGATCTTACTAAAGCAAAACTTGCACCAGGGAGATCTGAGCTTGAGATTACCTGTATATTTGGAGGAGCCACAATTATTGTTCCTGATGATTGGTTTGTAACCATTGAGGTAACTCCAATCCTTGGTGGATTCAACGATTCCAGAAAATTAAGCCCCGGAAGGACTATTGACCCATTAAAACAATTGGTGATAAGAGGAGCTGTGGTATTTGGTGGTGGAGAGGTAAAAAGCTATTAATTTCTGATTGAATGAAGCATCCTGTCCTGGAAAACAGAGTACGGATTATTATCTGGTGGCTGGTCTGGCTGCTTCTTGCAGCAGGCCAGTCTCTGGTATATTATTATGCATATGGAAGTTTTATCAATATAAGCCTGATCGATAGTACCATCTCCCTGTTAATTTATTCCGGGATTACTCTTTCATTATGGTATCCCTTCCGGTTTTTCAATACTGGCGAAACCAAACCTTCTGCCCTGATTTCAAATCTGGTCGCAAGCGGTGCTTTATCTGTTAGCTTATGGGTTCTGATAACTAAATTTATCATGACTATGGTATTTCCTGACAATGCCAATTACCAGGCATTCTGGGATACAACGCTCCCTTACAGGATAGGCACCGGGGTATTTATTTACGGACTCGTAGTTCTTACATACTTTCTGTTTATTAGCATGACCAACCTGTCGGAAAAAAATGCCCGGGAGGCCCGGCTCGAAAGCCTTGTTAAAGAGACAGAGCTTAAAATGTTACGGTCACAAATTAATCCCCATTTCCTTTTTAACAGCCTTAACTCTATAAGCTCTCTGACAATAACCGACCCGGAAAAAGCGAGATCCATGGTTATTAAACTTTCGGAGTTCATGAGATATGCTTTGTCAAGAAAAGATGAGCAACCGGTTTCTCTCAGAAGTGAACTGGAAAACCTTCAGTTATACCTCGATATTGAAAAAGTAAGATTCGGTGAAAAACTTACAATGGAGGAGAATATTGAAAGCCATTGTCTTGATTATAAAATTCCTGTATTGCTATTACAGCCTCTTTATGAAAATGCAGTTAAACATGGTGTTTATGAAAGTACAGAAAGTGTCAGGATTAAAACAGAGGCAAAAATAATTGACGGGTTCATCGAAATAACTATAAGCAATAATTATGATCTTGCGCCATCCTTAAAGAAAGGAACAGGTACGGGTCTGCTAAATGTAACCCGAAGGCTCGAACTGTTCTACGGCAATAAAGCATCGATAAAAACATCGAAAGAAAATGGGATATATTCTGTAAGCCTTGTCCTTCCAATAGATTACTTGTAAAGGTTGTTTGATAAATAATTTATAAATTTAGGGGTGCAAAATCAAATAGACTTTTAAGTAGTTCAGGGAAACAAGAAACCTATGGAAAATATCAGAATAGTAATAATCGACGATGAAACCCCGGCACGTGATATAATAAAACATTATTTAAAAGAGGTAGATTCCATTGAAGTAATTGCGGAATGTTCGGATGGCTTTTCAGGTTTGAAAACAATTTCAGAAATGAAACCGGATCTGGTTTTCCTTGATATCCAGATGCCCAGGCTTACCGGAATAGAATTGGTTGAGGTTCTTACTGAGAAACCCGAGATCATCTTTACAACAGCTTATGATCAGTTCGCAATAAGAGCATTTGAACTCAATGCGGTAGATTATCTTATGAAGCCTTTTCAAAAAAGACGGTTTCTGGATGCAGTTAAAAAAGCAATCGATAAGATCAGGGCAGATAAAGGCAATAAACAGCCGACAAGTCAGCTTCTTGCAAAAAAACCTGAACCTTCATCTCCTTTCAACAGGATTGTTGTGCGTAAAGGAAATGCTATTAATCTTATACCTGTTGAACAGATCAGATATGTTGAGGCACAGGATGATTATGTGATGATATATCATGCTGCCGGTAAAGCTCTGAAGCAACAGACTATGAAGTTTTGTGAAGAGAATCTATCAAAAACCGATTTTATAAGGATCCACCGCTCATATATTGTCAGGGTTGAGGAAATTAAACGTATTGAACCATATGGAAAGGACAACCATATAGCAATTCTCCAGTCGGGTGATAAGCTACCTGTTAGTCGCTCAGGGTATAAGCATCTGAAGGAGGAATTGAATTTCTAATGTACCACCATCATTACATTACCGTTTTAACCGGTTTTCTTTGTCCCAGCAGCTAAATAGGGATAAAAATGGACGGTATTTCCTGAAATGGAAAAGTGGAACCGGATCATAACCATGTGTACCTCCTGGTCTGCATCTAAGTATCCTCCCCGTTCCTATTTGCAATCCTTTATATGGTCCATGCTTCTTAAGGGCCTCGAGCATATATTGTGAACACGATGGGACATGACGACATGATGGTCGTAAAAACGGAGAAATTGAATACCTGTAAAATAGTACAGGAAGTGACAGGAGAAATGATAATATCGCATTTATTGACTTAATCATGGCACAAAGATAACAGTTACTAATTAGTGCCTAAAATGCCTAAAGTTTTACCGTCCCTCCACCTCCAGCCATCCTGTGTATTTGTGAATCGTCCTGACTACAATCCATACAATAAAGGCTGAAACAGAGAGATAAATCCACATATTATTCAGATATACCCTCTCCGTGAGGAAATAGTTCCGGGAAAGATCAAGTAGGGTGAATATAACGAAGATGTTAACAAAACTGTTATATTCTCTCTTCAGAACATTTCTGACCGAGAAAGGCAGCCTGGCAGGAATGAATTTGAATGAATAAGGAATAAAGGAATGCACAGTTTCTGACCATTTGTCATATATATCACCGAATTTTCTCCTTAAAAATTGTTCTTCAGCAAACATTATCCGCTCATAATAGAGCCAGTATAACAGTCCGAAGACAATTGTAAACCAGACTGATCGTAAAAACAATACAGGTCCGAGCCACATAAAGAAGTTTCCCAGGTAAAGCGGGTGACGTAACAGAGAATAGATCCCTGTTACATTAAGCTCATCTGCAATTTGTCCGTTAACTGTGTTTCTGCCTGAGGTATTTTTAGGAGCAAAACCCACAGTTAGAATTCTGATAGCCTGTCCGAAAAGACTCACTCCAAGAAAGATAAGCTCATCTCTCAAATCAAATATAATTACCTGCCGGTTGCCCAGGTACATCAAAATGATACCTGCAACTATCATAAATACCGGCAACCAGCTTCTTCTCTTAAATAACCAGTTACCACTATTTTCAAATTCATGCACCAGAGCCATAATTCAGTTTTTTATTAATGGTGCAAAAGTATGAAAAATCTAGAAACTGAATTTGATCCTGAGAAATCCTAAATTTATTTTTGTTCTTTCTTCATTCATCTTCCCGTTGAAATGTTGCCAGAAAATAGAAAAATCTAGATTTTCAGCAACTGAATAATCCATAGTAGGCCCGGCGAAATACCCTTTAAGATCAGGAAACCACATTGCAGAAAGGCTTACATTTAAAAGTGGTGTAACAGGATATGAGAATTGACCAAATGCCGAAAACTCAGAAAAAGCCAGGTCCTTTGTTGTTATGTTACCTGAATATAAAGAGTTGAATCCGGTCAGATCCAATGGCTTATTACAATACATAACCTGAAGCTGAGCCATAGAGTTATTCTTAAAAGATTTATCAAAACCAATTGTAAACAGCCCCGTTCCTGTTGTATCTGAAAAATTCTCTGCAGGCTGGAACCACGAAGCTTCACCTCTAAATGATACAAATCCTATTGCCCCTGACCAGCCGGCTCCCATCATAAGATCCTCGCTGTTGACATAACCAGCAAGAAACTGAAGATCATATCCCCATTTATTAAACCTGTAAAGAGCCGCAGCCGTAACATTATCTTCATAGTCTGCTTTTACTGCAACTTCAATGATCGATGAGAAATCAGGATAATATTGTAGTCTTATTGCGTCGCTTCCCGGCCTCTCAATATAGTCAAAGTCAAAAAATGAATATGCATTAAAAATGTCATTCGGATTCCAGACTAATGTCTGCCCCCAATTGATCCTCTGCCTTCCAACCCTGGCCTGGAATTTCCCATAATTGAAATCGAACCATAAGCGGTCAATAGTGGTATTTAAAAAGAATGATTGCTCATTAAGGATATTCCAGGAAAGATCGACCCATCCCTGATCTCTACCAGTTGATTCAGCATATGAGGGATCGATTCTAACCATATCGCCGGTAAAAAGGCGATTTCTAAATTCAGATGCAAAGGTTATGTGATAATTGATATATCCTTTCAGGTTAAGCCTGTTATGAATAAGATTATCATTTACAAATGGCCCTGAAAGGGAATCAAACATGGCGGTCTGCATGGTTGTAAGGTATCCATTAAGAGTCAGGTTGGATGATTTTTCCTGTGACAGGGAAGGAGTTCCTGAGATCAGGAAAATTGAAGATAATAAAATCAGAATTCTTCTCATAATGTGCTTTAAGAGTACTACTCCCTTATATCATCTGAAACAACGGCGCCATCTTCAAGAGTTATTACCCTCCGGGCCATTTTTACAACCCTTGCATCATGGGTAGAAAAGATAAATGTAATTTTTTCTTCATGATTAAGCTTTTCCATTATCTCTAATAAAGTCCTGGCTGACTTTGAATCAAGGTTTGCTGTAGGTTCGTCAGCCAGTACAAATTTTGGCCTTGAAGCAAGTGCTCTTGCAACTGCTACTCTCTGTTGCTGTCCTCCGGAAAGTTTAGACGGCCGGCTGTTCATCCTGTCTGACAGGCCTACAGCTTTTAATAATTCGAAGGTTCGGGCATCTCTCTCCTCGCGCGACCACTTCTGAAGAGACATGATAAACTCAACATTCTCTTTGGCGGTCAGTACGGGGATAAGGTTATATGCCTGGAATACAAATCCAATATTCCTCATTCTGAAATCAATTAATGCTGACGATTTAAGTTTAGACAGGTTTGTTCCATCAATCAGTATCTCACCTGAAGACGGTTTGTCCAGCCCGCCAATCAGGTTGAGTAATGTAGTTTTACCCGATCCTGAGGGACCTACTATTGCAGCAAATTCAGCCTCCTGAAAATCGAGTGACACCCCGTTAAC
Organism: Bacteroidales bacterium; assembly: GCA_035530515.1. Classification (GTDB taxonomy): domain Bacteria; phylum Bacteroidota; class Bacteroidia; order Bacteroidales; family VadinHA17; genus LD21. The sequence goes on along the minus strand of DATKUO010000032.1, from coordinate 42,738 downwards.
AGCATGGACAGGAACTTCTGACCCATTGTATATCTTATTAACATCTTTTAATTCAAGTACTTTCATGACTTTATATTTTTTTATTGAAATAGATTATTCAGTTCTGATTGCATCTGCCGGATCAAGTTTAAGGGCCTTTCGTGCAGGATAAATTGAGGAAAGAATCCCGGTTATAATAATCAGTACAACAACCTCAAGGAAAAACAGAGGTTCTATTTGCGGGTATATATGAGCAGAGTATCCCATTGCTTCAAAGCCTTCAGCATATTGAGAAAAGTTAATTCCACCCCTGGAAGTTAACAATATTACACATTCACTAATAATCATTCCAATTACACCTCCAATCATTGACATAAAAACAGATTCAAGCATGATCATTGAAAAGACTTTCTTCTTATTCATTCCAATAGCAGTAAGCATTCCAATTTCCTTTGTCCTTTCAAGCACGACCATCAACATCGTATTTACAATCCCAAAGGCAAGAGCTGCCAGGATTACAATCATAAAAACGCCATAATACACATGAACCATTTCTGTCATCATCGCCAGATCCGGTTGAATATCCTTCCAGCTTAATACCTCGTAATCAGCCAATTTTCTCTTCAGGTTAGCAGTAATCTCATTAGTATTATCAATATTATCAATTTTCACTATCAAATTGTGGAACGAATCTTCAGAAATCCCTGCTAATTGTTTTAATCCATCATTTTTCACAAAAACAGTACGCTTCTCAAACATGCTATTTTTTATATCGTACAATCCAGCTACCCTATAAACTGCTCCAACCTGATTATTATCCTTATCTAGAAAAGTGAGAATAAGACGGGACCCTTTACGATACGACCATGCTTTTTCTTTGATTATCTGTCCATACTTTGCCTCTTCTCTCTTCGAAAACATTGATTTAAGCTTTTTAAAGAAAATCTTTTCAGACTTGAATCGTTCACCGGAAATGACAGAAAGTCTTGTTAGAACCTCTTCCGGCACTCCTCCTTCTTTGAGTTCTCTCAATACAGTTGTGTCAATTGAGTAGCGGATAATATTTAAATCTTTTGCAAGATCCTGTCCTACAAGTGCCAGATTGAATTTTGATTCTGTTTCAAAATAATCGCCGGTTCCCGGAATGATTTTATTATAGAGATCAAATACTTTTTTCTCATTTTCAGTGTCAATACCAACAATCTGTACACCAGTACTCTTTGTCGCAGTATTTGCCATACCGCTCAATATGATCCTGCTACAGACACCCTGAACGCCTGCTACTTGTTGTATTTCAGAAATAATTTTGTCAGCATCCTTGATTATCAGGGAAGGATCAAAGTTTGTGCGAAAATCTTCTGCAGTTATCTGAATATGGGATATCTCTTCATTTAATGCAGCATCCACACGCTGGTTTATCATGCCTGCCATCATTGCAACAGTGAAGACTCCTGCAAGTATCCCTACAGCTACAGAAGATATGACAACAATACTTCTGACGCGGTTTCTCCATACATTTTTCCATGCTGTTTTCCAGATCATAATTTCAATTATTATGCTTTTAATGATTCTACAGTATTCAGCTTAAATATCTTATTTACAGGATAAATAATTGCAATCATTACAATAATTGCTACTACTACCGACTGCCACAAGAAATATATGTCAACCGGCATAAAAGGCATAATTGGCTCCATTCCGTAATCTTCATACATCTTTGCCATCTCTCCTGAAAATCGTATTGGATTATAAAGTCCAATAATTATTGCTGGTAAAGCAATCGCAATTCCACTAAGGATACCCATCAAACCAATGTAAATCATTTCAATTACAACTATCACAGCCAGTTTTGATTTCTGCATACCTATCGCCACAACTACACCAAATTCACGTTTTCGCTCTGCAGCCATCATCAGAACTGTTCCAAATATTCCAAAGGCAATAACCAGATAAAGAATGCCTATCATGATCATCCCGCTTTTATTATCTGCATCCATCTGATTTATAAGAAGCTGATTCATTTCCCTCCAACCGACAACCCTTAAGGGGTAGTCAAGTTCTTCTCCCAATCTTGATATCATAACATCAATGTCCTTATCATCATTCTTGTTTACACTTATTGCCAGCGATGTAAGCATTCCGGGGGCGTTGTAAAACTCCTGGCATATATCATAGGGGAGATAAACAATCATATTATCGATGTCAGGAGAAGGAAGTTTTACTATACCTGTGACTGGAAATTTTGCAGCTGCAGTGGTAGCATGATATCCCTGACTTATCAAAACAATAGTGTCACCAATATTCAATTTAAGATAACGTGATAATTTATCCCCAAGAAGTACTCCTGGCACACTTTTCTCAATATATCCGTTATTAAAGGAGGCGTATTTAACGAATGGTTCCATAATTTCACCAGCCTCTTTTTCTTTTATTCCCAAATCAGCCTGCAAAGATTTGTCACTGGTATAAGACATCCCCTCAAACAGATCGAGTTTGCTTTTTATATTATCCGGGAGCTCAGAGTTTTTAATATTCACTATTGCCTCATCTGTCAATCGGTATCTGACAAGTTTTCCTTTAACGTCCGAAAATATATTCTCTTTTTCAGGATCAATCCCCATTACTAGTACCCCTTTTGTAAGACTTCCTACCGAAGCAAGGGCAAATGATTCAAACCTGGGCACTACTGAGTTGGTATTCTTATCTTTAAGAATAATATCCTCTAACTCTGATGAATATTCAAATACATTATCAACTGTCTTTTCGTCCCAGAAATCTTCGCTTTGAATCTGTATATATCCGGTATATGATTCAATTACATTATTGAACATATGCCTATATGAGCCCAACTGCAACGACCTCATTAACAGCGCAAAAAAGACAGCAAAAAAAATAGAGGCAACAGTAATGAGTGTTCTCCTTTTATTTCTCCAAAGGTTCCGCCAGGCCATTTTATAATTCTTCATAACTCTTTTGATTGAAAATTTGTAATAAATAAGTCGGGAGACCGAAGTCGGAAGTCAGAAGACCGAAGTTGAGAATTATCTTATATTTAATTTTACTTCCGGCTTCCGGCTTACCTTAAATTTTTCATATGCTGCTGCGAAAAGAAACTCTCTTTAACAGGAATATTAAATTTTATCTCTTTAATAACTAATACTGTTCTGTTTCCAGGTTCTTCTTCCGGGACAAGATCAATCTGAGTCTGTATTACCCTGCCATCCATTGTTTTGATATCACTACCTGTCTCCGTTCTGACCAGGAAACCATCTTCATCATATAACTCCGCCTTCAACATCAGAAAATCCTTTTTATCAATCCATCTTATCTGGTGCCCCCAGATAACTGCTGCATCTTCTTTTGATACCATCTTAATCCTGTAGCACTCACGTCCTGCAATTGTCTCTTCACCTGTAATCTCATGAGTATAATCGTTTACAACTGATGATTCTTTCAGAATATCATCATTTGTATAGTCTGAACCCATCCATCCTTGTGACATCATGGAGGGAGGAAGCTTTATAAGCCGGTTAATTGAGGGGTTCCAGCTCCACATTTCCGTTCCCCGTTTAAGAAAACTTTGCCCTATATCTTTTGCTGGTGCAGTTATGAGAGTAATTGAATAATCCTTACCAAGAGTCCAGTTCTTGAATTCCACACTCCTTTGCCATGTTGGACGGATTATTGTCATTGCCATAATCATCATACTGGATTTCTCTCCATTAAATTTTTCGTCGGCCTTTCTTATTATTTCAGTAGCAGAAATCGCCTGGGCAGAAAGACTCATGATGTTAACAGCTGAAAAAGAAGCCATTACAATAATAAAAAATAGTTTTTTCATGATGTTGAATTTTTCATTACCCAAAATAACTCTTTTTTGTGTTATAAACTCTCCGAATTCTTAAAAAACAAATATTTGAAGCTTCATGGTCAATTATTCTGGAAAGATTTTTTATCTTTATCAGTTGTACATAAACCAATTTTACAATGGCAAGTCTCAAGCTTCTACTGGGAATGATCCCATCAACCTCAAAAATTGAGCAGGATGAAAAGGCTTTAATTACTGAATTTGAGAAACTCAAGGCCTTCTCGGAATCTGAACAATTGGAAAATTATAATAAGCTGAACGAATTGGTTCATTCTTCTGCATTCGTACAGAAAAGAAAAGAGATCGAAACCCTTCAGTACAAGAATTCTGAAGAATCATCCAAAGAGAAAGAGAATAAATCTCTTCAAAAAGCAAAGGATGTTGTTCTCTACTTTAAAACGACTTCAGGTAACGCCCTGAAAAGATTTAAAGAGATGGATGGTTCAGAAAAAATTGGAGAATTTGAAACACTGGAGAAATTTATCCAGTCATCTGAATTCAGGGAAAAACAGAAGATGAGGCCGATCAAATTCAAAGATACCGATGAATATCGGAAATTCGTTGAATACAAAGCCCTGAAAAAAGATCCCGAGATCAAATCATTTCTGAAGGCTGACGGAAAAGAAGAGACTACAAAATCCAGAACCGTACTAAGATATGAGGAGCTTGATGCTCTCATGAAAACTTCCGAATTCCTTGCAAAAAAGAACATGAAGCCCATAACCTTCAAGGATTCAGAAGAGTACAAAAAGCTTCTTGAGTATAAAAGAGTTAAGGGAAGTCTTGAAATAAAAGAGTTTTATAAGTTCAAGTCTTCAAAAGAGTATGCAAACTATCTCAATACTGATGGGTCTTCCCGTCTGGCCCGATATAGTGAACTTAAAGAGTATGTTGCTTCCTCGGAATTCAAAGAAAAGAAAGAATATCTTCTCGATAAGAAGCGGTTTGAGAAAACCGAAATGTTTAAAGAGCTCCAGGAATATCATACACTTAAGAAAAGTGATGATATTATCTGGTATTTCAAAGTAAAAGACTCTGATAAATTTAATGCCCTGAAAAACAGGGAGATGACTTTTAATGATGAGTTTGATGAGGATAAGCTTGATACAAAAAAATGGCTTACGAACTACTACTGGGGCGAAAAACTTCTAAAAGACCGGTACTCTGTTGAATCAGATCTTCAGGCATTTACTGAAAAAGAGAACTTTGAGCTTCGCAGCAGTGTACTTAAAATCAACACCAAACCTCAAAAAGTCACAGGAAAAGTATGGTCAGCAGCTCATGGTTTTTCAACAAAAGAGTTCAGCTATACTTCAGGGCTAATTAATTCAGGGAACAGTTTCAGGCAAAAATATGGTGTTTTCAAAGCCAAAGTAAAGCTTGGAGATGCAAATGCTAAGAGTGCTTTCTGGATGCTAGCTGATAAAATAACTCCGCACATTGACATCTGCCGTACTTCTGGCGGAAAAGTCTGGTCCGATTATTTTTCAGAAAAAGGAAATGTTGCAAAAACATCCATCGGATCGAGGTATGCAAGGGACTTCTATATATTTTCGCTCGAATGGACATCCGATAAGCTTGTGTGGAAAATAAACAATACCGAAATATTCACACAAACAACCAATATACCACAGGAACCTATGTACGTTCTTCTGGCCGGCGGCCTGGATAAGCCAATAAATGGAATGACATCAATGGAAATTGACTGGGTAAGAGTTTACCAGCCAAAATAAACTGGGAAAATTCAAGTTTAATACAATGCAGGGATGAGTCGTGACTCATCCCTGCATTAATTTTGTACAAAAATGTAACTTTTCATAATTTCATTCGTCTTTGTGCTGGAAATCATCTTATGACAGTTAAGGAATATAACAGATCTGTTGAAGAATATGCCGATTCGGTTTACCGGTTCATCAGGGGTAATCTCAAAGATGAAGACAGGGCAAACGATATCGTTCAGGACAGCTATGAAAAGCTATGGAGACATGTGTCTGAGATTGAATATCCGGTTGTAAAATCATGGCTTTTCTCAACTGCCTATCGTGGAATGATAGACATTATACGCAAGGAAAAAAGGATGACAACGTTTGAAGAATCTTATGAAAACACTCTTATCAATGAATCGCACTACAACGACCTTAACGAGATTCTTCATGCCGCCATTGAACGACTGCCGGAGCAGCAGAAAACTTCAGTTTTGCTGCGCGATTATGAGGGATACAGTTACCAAGAGATCGGTGAAATTACAGGGCACAGTGAAGCACAGGTAAAGATAAATATATACAGAGGCCGGCTTTCGCTGAAAAGTTTCATCGGTAAAATAGAAACAGTATTATAGCCATGAAAATCGACAGATCAAATTATGAAATATGGCTTATTGATTGGCTCGACAATAATCTCAGCGATCAACAGGTTGAGCAGCTTAAAATATTTCTCGGCGAGAACGCTGATCTGAGAGAAGAGTTTGAGGAGTTGAGCAGGTGCAACCTTAAACCTTCAAATAAATCATTCCCACATAAAGAGCTGCTTAAAAAATCTATAGCTGACATTACTGATTCACAGTTCGAATATCTTTGTGTTGCTTCTCTTGAAAATGATCTTTCAGATGTTCAACATGATGAACTTGAGGAAATAATTGAGAAAGATTATGAGAAGAGGAAAACATATGATCTAATTCAGAAAACAAGACTTTCTCCAACAAATATCAGGTATAAGCACAAGAACCTTCTCCTTAAAAAAACAACAGCACAAAAAATTTTAAGGTTGTCTGTTATTGGCTTAAGTGCAGCTGCAGTAATAACCCTTCTCATCACTACCTATCTGTCAATTCCACTGAACCTGTCGGATGAAATCAACAATACGGCGCTTAATCTTCCGGCTGACACCATTAGAAACAAATCATCAGTTGGCGTAGAACCAGATCAGATAACTGAAGAGATCAATCCTGCAGTAACAGTTCAAAAAAGAGTTATGCTGTTGGCCGAAGTACAACAAAAAAATCCTTATCTGACTATTGCAGATCCACCAGTTTCTGAACCAGATGATTCAACAGGTATAATTCCTGATAATCAACACATAGTATTAAAAAAGATACCTTTTAATACCAATGTCGCTTTAAAAGGCATTCCTCTCAGCAATACCCTTATTGCATCCAACTCTTTTTATAATATTCCTGAATATGATGACAGGAGCAATCTAAGCAAGTTCCTTGCTAAAACATTCCGTGAAAAATTTCTTAAGGAGGAAACATCCCTTAACAGGCCCGTCAAAGGTTATGAGATTGCCGAAGTTGGAGTGGCAGGGCTCAATAAACTGCTTGGATGGGAAATGGCTCTGGATAAGAATAATGACGAAAATGGAGAGTTAAGTTCGGTCTATTTCAGTTCAAGAATCCTGAAATTTAATGCCCCTGTTAAAAAAAGTGAACCGGTGCCGTAACTTTTTATCATCCTTCTCCGTCCCATCTCTGAAATCAAATAACAATTTTATATTTATTAACATGAAAAAAATTGGAATAATTATATTGCTCACAGCAATAATAGCACAGGGATTCAGTCAGGAGCTTTCAGCAGAAAGCCAGAGCGACAAAAAACAGGGAGTCACAGTTAACCCTGATGAAAAGACTAAAATATCTATCGGAAAAGATCTGTTAAGTTTTGAGGAAAAAGATTCAGTACTTAATATCAGAGTTGGGAACAGGGGCCTTAACATCCTTGAATCGCTTGAAGGGCCAAAGTTCAATTTTGAGAAGTATACCGACGATGATGAATGGAACCAGGACGACAGGGAAGATGAAAAAGCCAGGAGAAGATCCAGGTTCAAAGGACATTGGTCAGGTGCCGAGTTCGGATTCAATAACTATTTAACTTCTGACAAGAGTCTTGTATTACCTGATAAAATCGAATACATGAACCTTCATTCCGGTAAATCAATCAATTTTAATATTAACTTTTCACAATTAAGTCTTGGTTTAACCAGACATATCGGATTTGTCACTGGTCTTGGCCTTAACTTTAATAACTATAAATTTGACGGCAACAACAACATACTTAAAGGAGCTAATGGAATTATTGAAATGCTGGATCCATTAGGCACACTCGAAAAATCAAAGCTTGCTACAGTATATCTTACTCTGCCATTTATGCTGGAATTACAGTTACCTGTTGACAATAGCCAGATTAATATTGCAGTTGGACCCATCGGTGCAGTAAAAATAGGATCGCATACTAAAATGGTATATGAGGATGGGGGACAGAAAGTTAAATCAAACGGAGATTTCAGCTTGAATATGCTCAGGTATGGTGCAACAGCCCGCATTGGTTATCAAAACTTTCAGCTATATGGTACTTATTATATGACTCCATTATTCAACGCTGGGAAAGGACCTGGGAGAGATGACCTCTATCCTTTTGAAATTGGAGTTGCATTTACTTTTAACGATTAATAAAAAATTCTTCAAATACAGTAGGGATGTCCATTAGGATATCCCTATTTTACTATTGTGGAAGCTGAAGTATAGGAATATGCACTAAAATAGCCCATAACGGGAGGTCCAAAATTTGATTTAGGATTATAGGGAGTGGAGGAGTCTCCCATCCCTGATTCCAACAGATCATTAAGTTGACTATAGTAAGAATATGTATATTTATCAATAGAATAAACCTTTGCAATTACTTTCTTTCCCGGCTCAAAACGGTTTCTCATGGATGAGTAGTCAATAACATCCATCCTGGAATAATAACTATCCTTAATGAGATGGTAGCTTTCATCCCTAAGTGTGTCATTTTCCCAGAATTTTATCATATAATAGTCTTCAGTTAAAGGGTTATCACGAAACGTCAGGATAGCTGTATATGCTTTTCCCATTTCTCCAGGGTGTTGAAAATAGGACTCTTCAAATTTTAAAGAATAGATAGTGGAAGCTGGGTAAAGAATTGAACTGGCTGAAATATTAAAATCTTGTCCAGTAATATGCATAAGGTATTGCCTGTGAGCCTGACCCTTTAAAGTCAAACCCTTGTAAAACCCCTTGCCCTGATGTTGTAAGATTTCGAAATTACCAATGTCATCCTCTAAGGTAACAGTAGCATTTTCAATATAATCAGACTCCTGCATATTGAAATAATCAGTAGAGTAGCTGAGTTTAACCCAGCCTGTAGAGTCCTGTTCAATTAACCCTTCCGCCACAATAACAGGTTTAGAGCTATTCAGGCCAACCTCAATTACCTCCTCACAAGAAGCAATAAGGAGTGATAATACTAGAAAGACAAGATAAAATAGATTGGAGGATTTTTTTTTTATAAAACTCATTTTGTCCATTTCTTTAATAACTATTTGTATTTCAAACATGATTCCTGTTTATTAATGCTTTATACCTGATAACCAGATATATTTAAGTTAAAATTTAAAGTTCCAACTGATTGAGGGCACAATACCAAACAGGCTAAGTCGTATGGCCTCCGTAATGCCAGGCACCGATTCGCTTTCCTGAAAAGTTATTGTATAGGCATTATGACGGTTATATACATTATAGAGTGAAAAGTCCCAACCGGATTCAAACTTCTTTTTCTCTTTTCCTTTTATATGCATGTTCAGGTCGAGGCGATGGTAATCGGGCATACGGTATCCATTTCTTTCAGTAAAATAGGGCCATTGCTTGTTATCATACTCATATTTCCCGCTTGGAAAGGTTACAGCGCTTCCTGTATAGTAGATCCATGATGAAGAGAACGATAATCGTTTATTGAATTGATAGTTTACAACAATCGAAAAATCGTGTGTTTTGTCGTATTTTGAGGGATACCAATCGAAATTGTTTATCCCCTCAATTTTATTTTCTGTACGTGCCAGAGTATAACTTATCCATCCGTTCAGACGGCCGAATCTTTTCTTCAGATAAAACTCTGCACCATAGCTTCGGCCATTACCTGAGAGTATATATGCCTCAATATTCTCATTCAGCATAACGTCTGTACCATCTTCATAGTCAATAACATTTCTAATATCTTTGTAGTAAGTCTCTACCGAGAATTCATAATTATTATCAGAAAAATTGCGGAAGTACCCTAACGCAAACTGTGAAGCAACCGTAGGCTTGATGTTTTGAGCGCTGGGAATCCATGTGTCTGTTGGCTGACCTGATGTACTGTTCGACAATAAATGAAGATACTGTGCCATCCGATTATAAGATGCTTTTACAGAACTGGTATTTGAAAATTGATAATTAATAGAAATACGTGGTTCAAATCCGTAATAAGTTTGCATAAGCTTGCCACTGGTGTAATAGGTCGAATCAGTTTTCTCATTATTCTGGTTATATATATTGTTCCAACCCTCTCCCAGATGGTTAAATATTGATAGCCGTAGTCCATATTCAGCGGATAAGCTACCATTTAACTTCTGATTATTCGATAAGTATATTGAACTTCCTTCGGCTTGCTTCTGGTCGAGTACAATCTCAGAAATATCACTATCATCAAATAATAGCTTTCCCGGATTAAAAGTATGAAAGGTTGAATTAATTCCGAACCGGAGTGTATTATCAGGATTCTTATACCAGATGAAATCCTGTTTCAGTCCAATATCTTCTATTCCTGAACTCATTGTTATATCGCTACCGATGTTAAATCCATAATCGTAGTTACTATAGATCAACGTAGTATTCGAAAAAAGCTTATTGCCAAACAGGTGATTCCATCGTAAGGTACCTGTTGAATTTCCCCAGCCCATGCCAATGTCCCTAAACCCAAAATCATCTTTTCCAAAATAACCTGACAGATAAATTCGATTATTGTCATCTATTTTATAATTCAGCTTTGCATTCAAATCGTAGAAATAGAGCGTAATATCGTTATCTAAAAATCCCGCCCCTTTGCCTACCAGGTCGGCATAACTACGTCTGCCCGAAACAATAAATGACATTTTATCCTTAATAATTGGTCCCTCTATAGTAAGACGCGATGAAATCAGGCCGATGCCTCCCGATGATGAAAAAGCCTGATTATTACCATCTTTCATGGTAATATCAAGAACTGAAGAGGCTCTGCCACCATATTGTGCAGGAATTCCTCCTTTATAAACTGACATGTTTTTTAAGGCATCTGAGTTAAACACCGAAAAGAAACCCATTAGATGTGAAGCGCTATATACCGGAGCTTCATCGAGCAATATGAGATTCTGGTCAATAGAACCACCGCGCACACTAAACCCACTGCTACCTTCAGAAGTTGAACTGATACCTGGTAAGAGTTGTATTGTTTTAAGCACATCTTTTTCGCCCATAAGGACAGGGATTGTCTCGATCTGTTTCATGTCCAGCTTTTCTATACTCATCCCTACAGATGTTAGATTCCTGTCTTTACGTTCCGCAGAAACAACAACTTCTTCGAGCCGGGTCTGTACAGGCTCCAATAATATATTCTTCTTAAAGTCTTTATCAAGTATTATTTCCTGAGTCTTCATAGCATAACCTATATAGCTTACAAGAATTTTATGGCTACCCCCTGATAAGGTCAATGAGTAGAAACCATAAGAATTGGTAATGGTACCTGTTGTGGTACCTTCCTTATAAACAAAAGCACCAATTAGATCTTCTCCGGTTAAGGCGTCGGATATTTTACCACTCAAGGTAAATTTATCCTGTCCATATAACTGTAAGCAGAAAAAAAATAAAAGAGCTAGAACAAATGTTATCTTTTTAAAAGGCCTGATTTTAATAATCATGATTCATATAAATTTTTAGTACTGCCCTGAATTCTCTCCTTTATCTATCATCGTGATTGTCAAAATATTTTTTACGTTTTAGGCCTCAAAGATAATGTCAACTGTTGACAAACACACCTATTGTTTTATTTTTGATACAACACCTGTATATTTGCATTAAAGTAAAACGCAATTATCAATGGAATCCCAAATTCTCACACTACGTGAAATCAGACGATACGGCAAGCAGATCATGATACCCGAATTAGGGACTTCAGGTCAGGAAAAGCTTAAACAAGCTAAAGTCCTTGTTGTTGGTGCCGGTGGACTTGGGTGCCCTGCTCTTCAATATCTTACCGTTGCGGGAGTTGGAAAAATTACCATAGTTGAATTTGACATGGTTGATGAGACTAACCTTCAAAGACAGGTCTTATATGGAACCTCTGATGTCGGAAAACTCAAAGCTATTATAGCTAAAAACCGACTTGAACATCTTAATTCACTGGGAGAATTTGAAATAATCAATCTCAAGCTTGATGCCTCAAATGCGCTTAACATTTTGGAGAATTTCGATATTATAGTAGATGCCACAGATAATATTGAAACCAGATACATTATCAACGATTCCTGCGTTATCCTCAATAAGCCAATGGTGCATGGCTCGATATATAAATACGAAGGGGTGATCTCTGTTTTCAACTATAAAGGAGGTGCTACCTACAGATGTTATAATCCCTCCACAACAAAGAAAGAATTTAAGAATCCGCTTCCTTCTCAAGTTGGATTACTTGGTGTTCTTCCAGGGATAACCGGAACTTATATGGCAAATGAGGTAATTAAAATAATTACTGAAACAGGAGAGGTTCTAAGTGGCAAATTATTGTTAATTAATATCTTAAAGAATACTTTCCGAACCTTTTCTGTAACTAATATCCCTGAAAATCATAATATCAAAGATTTAAGTGCATGGAGGACTTAATGTTGAAGCGTTGAAAAGTTGAAGGGTTGAGGAATATGAAGTTTAATATAATGATATTTAACTCTAAGTACTTTAGGCACTTTACGCACTCCAAACTATAATTTACTACATATGAGACTATTACTTATAAGTAACTCAACTAATCCTGGAGAACCTTATCTTGATTATCCTAAAAAGAATATTAAGGAATTTCTTGGACCAAAACCGGTAAAAGCATTATTTATTCCCTATGCTGCTGTGACATTTTCTTTTGATGCATATGAAGAAAAAGTCTCTGAAAGGTTTCGTGAAATAGGTCACGATGTAATTTCTATCCATCGGTTCGAAGATCCGGTATCCGCTTTAAAAGCAGCCTCAGCAATAGTTGTAGGAGGAGGAAATACCTGGAACCTATTAAAACTGATCAGGGATAATAAACTTATCGATATTGTCCGACAGAAGGTGCAAGGTGGGACACCGTATATTGGCTGGAGTGCAGGATCAAATGTTGCTTGTCCTACCATCAGAACTACAAACGATATGCCTGTGTCTGAACCTGATTCATTTGGGGCATTCAATCTTATTCCTTTCCAGATAAATCCTCATTACCTGGATGCTAATCCGGCAGGACATGCCGGTGAAACCAGGGAACAGAGAATAGAGGAATTCATCGAGGTAAATCCCGGTATCTTTGTCGCAGGGCTGCGTGAAGGAACAATGCTGATTCTTGAGAATGAAAAAATACATCTTCACGGTCCACGGAAAGTCAGAATATTCAAAAAAGGAGTTATACCCTTTGAGCTGGGACCGGAAGACGACCTCTCTTTCCTTCTTACATAAAAAAGTTGAAGGAGTTGAAAAAATTGAAGGAGTTGAAGAAATTGAAAGAACTTCAGTTTTCTTTTTAATATGTAACTGATTCAACTTTTCAGAAGTTATATAAGCATTTTATGAAGTAGGAAGGAATTTATTCAAATGAATTAACTTTGTCCCATTGTCATACAGAGTTGATCTTTTTTTTTGTTCCATGAATTATATACTGAAAATACTGAAACTGCTTTCGATACTGATCATTACAGTTTCAATATTACTATTCTCTGCCTCTATACTCCTGCAGGATAAAGTTGCGGATATTATACTGCAATCGCTTAATAAAAATATTTCTACAAAATTTACTGTTGGTTCTTTTAAATTGTCGTTTTTGAGAAAATTCCCAAAAGCTTCCCTTGAATTGAAGGATGTACTCGTCCATTCATCTTCAAACTTTAATTCAGAGTCATTCGCAGGAGCTTACACAGACACTCTTCTGTCAGCCAGGTTTGTATCAGTCGAGTTCAAAATTACAGATATCATTAATGGCATTTACAATATTGAAAGTATAAGAGCCAGGGCCGGAAAAATAAACTTTTTTATAGATACTACAGGAGATGTTAACTATGATATTTCAGCAAAAACAAAAACCCCTGGAAAAGAAGATTTCACTATTAATCTTGAAAGAATAAACCTTTCTGACATCAAAGCCAGCTATAACAACCTGGCAACCAGGCTGACAATTAATGGGATTGTTAAAAATGGCAGGCTAAAAAGCAGGATATCAGGAAAGAATATCGATTTCACTGCAGGTGCGGAAGTGCTAATTGACTCCCTTCAGCTCTACAATACTAAAATTATTAATCCTATAATAACTGAACTTGACATTAACCTGCAAAGCTCCAAAGATGGTATAAGATTTAAAAAAGGAACTTTGCAGATTGAAAATTTCGATTTCGGGCTGGATGGATCTATCTCATCTGACAATATCCTTGATCTTAATATTACCGGCAACAATCTTGATATCTCGAATATCAGCAAATACCTGCCTGAAAAATATCTCTCCTTAATTTCAGAATATGACCCCTCAGGGATATTACTAGTCGAGTGTAAGATTCAGGGTCAATTAACCAGAACATCAAATCCTCATATTGAAATTAAAACTCTTCTTAACAAGGGCCATATTGCTTATGGAAAATCAGATCTGTCTGTTAATGATTTGTCATTTATCGGATATTTTACAAACGGATCTAAAAACAAACCTGAATCAAGCTATTTTTCAATAAAAGATATTAAAGCAAAACTTGGGTCAGCAGAATATTCCGGATCATTTTTATTATCGGGTTTTGATAATCCCATGGGAGAGTTTCTGTTGAAGGGGAAGGTTTTTCCGGAAGAACTTATAAAGTTTTTTGATCTTCAAAATATATCAACAGCCTCAGGTTTTTTTGACTTTGATCTTAAGCTGTTAAGCAATCTAAAACATAAAGAAAAGTTTACTTTATCCGATATTATTGATATGAAACCTGAGGTAACCCTGCGTTTTAACTCTTTTAGTATCGGCTTGAATAGCGACAAGTTGCTATTTAACAATGTAAATGGCAATGTGTTAGTTTCCAATACTATCCGGGCAGATAGCTTGCTGCTGACTTATAAAGGACAACATATCAGGATTGATGGAGAATTCATAAATCTGCCCGAATGGCTTATTGGAAGGCCTGTGCAGATGACTACCCATGGAGATGTTTCATTCAGCAAATTTATTCCTGAAGCTTTTTTTAAAAATGCTTCCTCGTCAGGAACAACAACAACAAACAGACCCGCATTTACCCTGCCAGATGATATAATTCTTGATATTAATTTCAAGATTGATAGTCTGAAGTATAAATCATTCTCTTCATCGAAATTTGAAGGAAGCCTGAAATATAAACCAAGACTATTGACCTTTAACTCGCTGAATATGCAGTCATTAAGCGGAATGATTTCCGGTAATGGTTTCGTTGTTCAGAACAGCAGTAAATCGGTTATTGCAAGAGGCAATTTTAATGTTAAAAGCATTGATGTTAACAAGGCTTTTTCAACATTCAATAATTTCGGACAGGATTTTCTGAAAGCTGAAAATCTTGCCGGCAAACTTTCCGGATCATTATCACTTCTTCTTCCAACAGACTCTATGCTAAATCCTCAGATAAAAGCGATTACAGCCGAAGGCAAATTTACATTGGTGAATGGTGCACTCATCAATTTTGATCCGGTAAAACAACTCTCAAACTTTATTGAACTATCAGAACTGGAAAATATTAATTTTGAGAAACTTGAGAATGACTTCTTTATAAAAAATAATTTCCTTTATGTCCCGCAAATGGAGGTTAAATCATCAGCAGCTGATCTCTTAGTGAATGGAAAGCATAGTTTTGGCAATGATTATGAATATCACATTAAGATGCTATTGTCGGAGATATTGAGTAAAAAAAGGAAGAAAAACAGGAACACTGTATCTGAATTTGGTGTCGTTCAGGATGATGGACTGGGGCGGACTTCTTTGTTATTAAAAATTGAAAATAAAGGGGATGATGTAAAAGTTGGATATGATATTAAAGCAGCAGGAAGTGAGATAAAAAACAATATTAATTCAGAAAGGCAAACCCTAAAAACAATTCTTAATCAGGAATATGGCTGGTTTAAAGCCGATACTACAATAAAGCAAAAGCCAACAGAGAAATCGAGATTCAAGATTATCTGGGATGAAGCCGATAGTGTAAAGGCTACTCCTGATACGATTGCTGGAAAAAAGGAAGGTGTTTTAAAGAATCTTTTTAAGAAGAAATAAATTGCGATTACAGCTTAACGGCACAATGGAAAAACTAACTAGTAATTCAATAAAGAATCAATCATAAAATAATAAGTATTTTGATTATATACCGTCATAAAACTCTTGGGAAGCTTTTTTTACTGCTCTTTGCAGTACTCATAGGTATGGGTTCTCTCATCTTCACTGGTAACCTTGTAGAAAAACTAAAGGTTGAAGAGAGAGAAAATATTGAGTTGTGGGCCGAAGCCATAAGGTTGGTCTCCCTGGCTGAGACAAGCCAGAATATTGACTTCCTCTCATCAATAATTTATAAAAATAATACCGTTCCTGTTATTCTGACAGATGAATCCGATAATATCATATCAGCTGGAAATTTCGATACAACAAGAATCGATGATCCAAAGTTTATGGAAAAGAACCTTAAAAGAATAAAAGAGAAAAACAGACCAATTGTAATCAATCTTGAAAATAATCATTACAACCTGGTCTACTATAAAGATAGTATAATACTTACAATGCTTATTTTCTATCCATATATACAACTGGGAATAATAATACTTTTTATACTCGTTTCATACCTTGCTTTCAGCTCATCACGAAAAGCAGAACAGAACCAGGTATGGGTAAGTATGTCAAAAGAGACTGCTCATCAGCTTGGTACACCAACCTCATCTCTTGCAGGCTGGATAGAAATTTTGCAACATAAATACCCCGAAATTTCAATAACCAAAGAACTTGCATTAGATGTCCAAAGACTTGAAAAAGTAACAGAAAGATTTTCAAGAATCGGATCAAAGCCGGCACTGGTAAGCGAGAATATTATCACAATAATTTCCCGTACAATCGATTATCTGAAATTAAGAACATCATCAAAGGTAATGTTTACTGCCAACTATAACCCTGATAAAGAGATTGTTGCTCCGATAAATTCCGCCCTTTTTGAATGGGTAATTGAGAATGTTTCAAAAAATGCTATTGACTCAATGGAAGGGATAGGTGAGATAGATATCACTATTTCAGAGACAGAGAAAAATGCATTGATTGATATTTCAGATACAGGAAAAGGTATTCCTAAATCAGCTTTCAAAAAAATTTTCAACCCCGGCTTTACAACTAAACAGAGAGGATGGGGCCTGGGACTATCCCTTGCAAAAAGGATCATTGAAGAGTATCATAACGGACGTATCTTCGTAAGGCATTCAGAGGTAGGAAAAGGATCTTGCATCAGGATAATAATTAATAAACAGAACCTCTAATTGCTATTTTAACTACCCTTAATGAAGAGGAAAGATATTGAAATAATAGCCCCTGCAGGATCTTATGAATCACTGATGGCAGCGATTCAGGGAGGTGCTGACTCTGTATATTTCGGTGCCGAACAACTCAATATGAGAGCAGCTTCTTCAAATAATTTTACCCTTGATGATCTGCGCAAAATCGCTGCAATCTGCTCGGAAAACAACCTCAAAAGCTATATTACAGTTAATGTTGTTGTTTATGACCACGAAATTGAACAGATGCATAGGATAATAGATGCCGCCATAGAGAGTGGAATATCGGCTGTTATTGCTTCCGATCTGTCTGTAATTGATTATGCATTTGCCTCTGGAATAGAAGTTCATCTTTCGACACAATTAAATATCACAAATATTGAAGCATTGAAATTCTACTCCCGGTGGGCCGATGTAGCAGTGCTGGCGCGGGAATTAAACCTCGATCAGGTAAGATATATTTACAATAGCATCAGGGTACAGGATATAAGAGGGCCGCGGGGAGATCTGATCAAAATTGAAATGTTTGCACATGGCGCTTTATGTATGGCTGTTTCGGGGAAATGTTATTTAAGTCTACATGAAACCAATAAATCGGCTAACAGGGGTGAATGTTACCAGACATGCCGAAAATCGTACATTGTTACAGGAAAAGAGTCAGGATATGAACTTGAGATTGACAATGAATATATTATGTCTCCAAAAGATCTCTGCACAATTGAATTCGTTGATAAACTGGTTGACGCTGGTGTAAGAGTTTTGAAAATAGAGGGAAGGGCTCGTTCTGCCGAATATGTTAAAGAGGTTTCATCATGTTATGATGAGGCTGTGAGGGCAATCGAAAACGGAACATATAGCAAAGAAAAAACTAAAGCCTGGAGAAACAGACTTTCAACCGTATTTAACAGAGGTTTCTGGGATGGTTATTACCTGGGGCAGAAGATGGGTGAATGGAACACAAATTATGGTTCAAGTGCTACAAAAAGGAAGATTTATCTAGGTAAGATTACTAATTATTTTACTAAACTGAAGGTAGCAGAGATCAAACTCGAAAATGGCGATCTGAATAAAGGTGATACAATTCTGATAACAGGGCCTACCACAGGCGTTATTGAATATATTGCAGATGAGATTCGTGTTGACCTGAAAGTTACTGAAAAAGCGATAAAAGGGGAGTTCTGTTCAATTAAAACACCCGATTTAATAAGAAGATCTGATAAGGTTTATAAATGGGTGGATGCTAAAGAGGTTAAGAATCAACCGTAGAGAGTCTCTACCATCTTATCTTTCCGGAAGCTTCAAGTATTTTTAGAGCATTAGTTTCAATATCATCGGTATCTGTCTCAACATAAATGATATTATTAATATCTTTCTTCTTCAGACCAAACATATAGGCTTTATCGTAATAATAAAGGGTTATTTCTATTGCTTTGGCAAAATCCCCTGATTCAACAGCATTAACTGCATCCCGGGTATTCTCTCCACCCAAACGCTTACTTATCTTCACTATTGATGCTTTCAGAGATTCTGATGGATAGGTTGAATATTCTTCCAAAAGTCTGGGTAATCGTGTCTCAGCAGCCATCATAAGAATGATTGCCGGTGTATCCTGCATATTCAGAAAAAACATCTCTGGCAAAAAAACAGAGCCTATGTTCCTGCTTTCATCTTCGACCCATATTGGAATGTTTCTGTCTGTTTTATTCCATTCAGTGTAAAGGATATTAGCAAAATGCTCGGTAGAGGGCTGGGGGGGTTGCCCCAAAGACCCGAAAGCAGACCCTTTATGATTCGCAAGGCCCTCCAGATCAATAACCTGTTGACCTGATTGTTTAAGATATCTGAGAATATGTGTTTTGCTACTTCCAGTCATTCCACCAAGTAAAATCATTCTTCTTTTCTCAGAAAGACTTTCAAGAATATGATGACGATATGATTTATATCCTCCTTCCAGCACTTCAGTTTCAATATCCCCTAATGAAAATAACCAGGCCATGGCTTCGGATCTCATACCGCCCCTCCAGCAATGAACAAGTAGCTTGCCGTTTATTGAGTTTTTTAGAGCCTGCTTTAGTTTAGCAGCCATTGATGGTCCAATTTGCTCGAGGCCCAAAATTATTGCTGATGTCCGGCCCGCTTTTTTGTATTTTACACCAACAGCTTCTCTCTCCTTGTCATTAAAAAGCGGGATGTTCAGAGCACCAGGAATATGGCCAATATTAAATTCTGAAGGAGATCTGACATCAATAACAGGTGTGCTTTTTGCAAGATTCAGAAACCTTTCAACACTAATTTTCTTCAAAGCCATGATCTCAAAAATATCTGTGATTTATAACAAAGGACTTGCAGCAAGAAGGTGATTTACCTTTTGAAATGTCTGGCAAAGAGTTTTTTAAGTCCTTCTATTCTGACAGGTTTAGCGATAAAATCCTTTATTCCCGACAATTCTGCTTTTCTTCTTGATTCAGACATGTTATCTGCTGTAAATGCAACAATTAATATCTCTTTATCGTATTCAAGTATTTTTTGTGCAGATTCAAAACCATCCATCTCAGGCATAATCAGATCCATGAAAATAAGATCATATTTCCTGATTTTTGACTGCAGATAGCCAGCATAACCATTATCGGCCAGATCAAAGGAATACCCCAGAATTTTTAGCATTGTCCCGATAACTTTCTGGTTCATTTTGTTATCCTCAATAATTAAAATTTTAATATCGTCTCTTATAGTACCTATTTCAACCAAGGAAGATGGGTCATCAATAAAGGTGAAACTATTATTTACAATATTGAGCAGATCGCTGATATCAAAAGGTTTAATAAGATAATGATCGATACCCATCGTAATACATTTCATATAATTGCCCTTTTTGTTATTTGTGCTTATCATGAGCATAATAAAACTACCTGAAAGCTTTGTTTCCCAGATTAGCCTGGCAGCTTCAAATCCGTCAAAATCCTCATCGTCAAATATAATAACAAGATTATATTTTTCATCCGGAAAATTAATATTTGCTTTTATCTGGTTGACTGTTGATTGCTGGAAGGTTGTGATGGTTACAGTCAGGCCCAGGTTATGCAAAGCACCCAGTATCTCATCATCTCGGTATTGATTTCCAGTTATGACGAGTGCTTTAATTTGTTCAAATGTTTTAACCCTTTCAAAAGAAAGATTTTTTATCGGTCTGTCATTTGAATAAGTAACCAATGTAAAAGACACTTTTGTGCCCAGATTACCTGAGATACCGGAAGGGCTTACCGCCGACAATTCTCCTCCCATCAACTCTATCAGTTGTTTTGAGAGAATTGTTCCGAATTCCGATTCATCATTAGACCTGACTACCTTTGACTCAATATTTACAAAATCACCAAAGATCTTATTAAGGCTTGCCTTATCAAGACTTTTCCCGGTGTCGAGCAAACTAAAACCAAGAGTAATTATTCCATTGATGTTGCTATTTACCTTGCATTTTAACCTGATCTCTCCCTTTTCAGTATTTCTGATAGAATTATTAATAAGGTTAGTCAGTACTTGTCTAAGTCTGAAAGGGTCACCGATAATGCTTTCCGGTATATTATCGTCAATAGTGCATATCAGACTCAGATCACTTTCCGGAATATATGTCTTTGCGAGGTCAATACAATAAGCAATCTCTTCTCTTAAATTAAACGGCTTTTCATCAAGTATCATTTTCCCCGATTCAATTTTCGAAAAATCAAGTATGTCATTAATGATGTTCAGAAGTACTTCGGTTGACCGGTTCAATAACCCTACTATATCCTTTACTTCTGCTGAAAGATGCTGTTTATTAAGAACATCTGTCATGCCTATAATCCCATTCAACGGAGTCCTTATCTCATAACTCATCCTTGCCAGAAACTCC
This sequence comes from Bacteroidales bacterium, assembly GCA_035530515.1. GTDB lineage: Bacteria > Bacteroidota > Bacteroidia > Bacteroidales > VadinHA17 > LD21. The sequence continues at coordinate 21,453 of DATKUO010000032.1, read as the reverse complement.
GATTTAGCAACATTAGCTTTTGCCTCCTGCTTACGTGCTGATTCAAGCATTGTAACATCAATAAGAATCTCCATGTCAGCCTCTTCTCCCATGAATGTAACAGGGATACTGTTTTTGTAAAGTATAATTTCTCCAATCTCCTTTTTTATAATTACAAACTGATCAGGACTAAAAGAGTTGCCAAGATTTTTTGAAAAATAATTACTATCATCGGGCAATAACGATTCAGGAAAGATCTTCCCTTTCATGTCTGCTTCATTAATATACGAATACTGACTTGCAGCAACTTTATTAGCTTTAATTATCTCCCGGTTTTTATTATGAATAATCACTCCAACCGGCATCTCTTCAATAAGGCTGAATAACATCTTTTCAGAAGCTTTCAATTGGGTCATTTCTGATTGTTGCGATTTCAGATAACGCAAGAATAAATATATTATCGCCAGAATAAGAAACAGTGTGCCCAAAACAATAAAAAGTGAGTTCCTGATAATGTATTCCTGGAAAAAATCTGTTGGAGCTGAAAAGACAAGCCCAACCTCTCTCTGAAGAAGCTGTGCTGAATAATATGATGAAATTATCTCCCTTGACACACCATCAATATTGGCTCGATGAATAATATTACCAATTGATCCGTCGGGAATTCCTATAGTGATTTTTTCAAGCTGGGAATATTCAATCTTGCCCTCGTAATTATCATAAACTATTATTCCTGAATCACTTGTGACCCATTGCCACTGATAATCCTTAAAGTTAAACTCCGAGAATATTTCTGAAAAATATTTCTGATAATCAACTGTGACGACAATATTACCGATTGTTTCATTGGTTTTTTTATTCAATACCGAATGGTAATAATTAAACTTCCGGTTTTCCTGAACTATATTTTCTATGTTGAATATTTCGGCCTGGGCGTGAAGAACATAAGTTTGTTCAAGCCATACCTCACTTTCACTATCCCACTTTAAAGTGAATTCATTTTTATTATTATCGTAATATTTAATTCCTGTAACGAATTCCTTATACTTTGAGAAGAAGAGTTTAATCCTTTCAATTGTCCTGTATCTTTCATTGCTATTTGTAAAAAACTGTTCAAGGTCCTCTGAAAAATTAATCTGGTTCAAATCACTTGTAAACCCGTTATTTGTATTATCGACTGACAGCCCTACAATCTGCACCTGGCGGTCAAGCAATTCAACAATATAATTTATCTGCTTATTATATAGGCTCTTATAATAGAAATAATTAGCAATCATTATTATCAGAAATGCGGAATAGACAAGTATCAGGATCCTTTTCATCTGCATGAAATGTTTATCTGCTTAATATTATAAAGATAATATTTAATATAATAATATTTGTAATTATTCAGTATCTTGAGTTTGGAGTGCCTAAAGTTAAAATCGATATGTTAAACCTAATCTTCTTCAACTTTAGCTCACTTTAAACTCTGGTTCATTCTAAACTTCTTTTGAATCTTATCTATACTTACGGTTATCTTCGTCCATGATATTCAGATAACTTCTGTAGCGGAGAAAATCTATTTTGTCTTTTTCTACGGCAGCCCTTACTGCGCACCCGGGTTCATCGAGATGAAGGCAATTATTAAACCTGCACTCTTTTGATACTTTGAATATTTCTCGAAAAAAATGATAAATTTCATTCCGGTTCATATCAACAATCCCAAATCCTCTTATTCCCGGAGTATCAATAACAAATCCGCCAAAGGGCATCTGATGCATTTCAGTAAATGTTGTTATATGTTTTCCCTGTTTATGATAATCTGAAATCTCTGCCGTTTTGAGTTTTAGTGCCGGATAAAATGAGTTTAAAAGCGTTGTTTTACCTACACCTGAGTTACCGGAGACCAGGCTGATTTTATCCTTCATTAACAACCTGAGAGTCTCCAGATTAATCTTATCGGTTAATGATAATCTTATACATTCATAGCCTATCATATTGTACATGGATTCAAGGTATTCCATTTTTTCAATCTCCTCTTCACCATACAGATCTGTTTTATTTATAACAATTTTGGCAGGTACCCTGTAGGCTTCTGCAGTAATAAGAAATCGGTCAATAAATTCGACTGGTGTTTCCGGAAGAATAATGGTGATCATAAGAAATACCTGATCAATGTTAGCAGCAATAATCTGGGATTGCTTAGAAAGATTTGAAGATTTTCTCAATATGTAATTTTTGCGATCAAGTACCGCAGTAATTATACCTGTTCCAGTCTTATTATCTAATTCAAACCGAACATTATCTCCAACAGCAATAGGATTTGTGGTTCGTAATGCTTTAATCCTTAGCTTCCCCTTAACAGAGCAATTCGTGATAACTCCCTTACCCCCAAGCACTTTGTAATTGCTTCCAGTAGATTTTAATACAACTCCCTTTTCCAAATTCAAATTATTTGGAACAAAAATAAATATAATAGGGACATGCTACGGCATGTCCCTAAAAATATAACTATAATAAAAATTCATTAATTATCCGAAGTCATCAATAAAAATGGTTTCATCTCAAAACTATGGTAGAAAGGTCTGAGTCTTTCAACATTATAATCTGATAACCTGACTACTTTTTTAGATGATGTAACCACATCAATAGGAAGATTATCATATCTTCCGTTCTTAAGAACTACAATTCTTCCATGTACTCCTTTAAGAACCAGATCAAGGGCGAGGTTTCCATAAGCCATCGGTACAATTGAATCGAGAGCATCCGGATCACCTCCACGTACCATATATCCCAGTTTCTGATAAATTACATTTATTGTCTTTCCTTTATTATATTTCCCCGAAAGTTCTTTAAGTTTTTCTGATACTATATCACCTATACCCCCGAGTTTTGCATGCCCATAAGCATCCTTTACGCTGTCAGCAAAGATCATCTCACCACCTTTAAACATTGCACCCTCCGAGACCAAAACTACTGAATATTTGCTTGGATTCTGATTTCTATCTTCAACAAGAAGCTTTGCAAGCAGATTAATATCAAACTCATACTCGGGTATCACGCACCTATTTGCAGCGCCTGCCAGGGTAGGCAGCATAGCTGTAAATCCGGCATATCTTCCAAATACTTCAAGAACCAGAAGTCTTTCATGAGACCCGGCCGATGTCCGAAGACTGTTTATCATTTGAATGGTACGTGAAATGCAGGTACTAAATCCGATACAGTAATCGGTCCCGGGAACATCATTGTCCATTGTCTTTGGAATTGCTACAACATTCACCCCTTTTTTATAAAGATGAACACCATAACTGAGGGTATCATCGCCTCCAATTGGGATAAGATAATCAACGCCAAGCCATTCAAGATTTTTAATTATCTCCGGAGTAAGATCGTTAATTTCAGCATTATATGTAGCCTGAAGATGCTCAGGAACATTAGCCTTTGCCATATGACTTGGTCTGGTTCTCGAGGTATGTAAGAAGGTTCCTCCTGTACGACCGGATTTATTTACAATGTCATCTGAAAGTATCTGATAATTCATGCTGTTATCTGCCTTATTATCCCTGATTAATTCAGTTATTCCTGCCCATCCCCTGCGAAGTCCGATTACCTTATATCCTTCCCTGTTTGCACGTATTGTTACTGCCCTAATGGCCGGATTTAATCCCGGGACATCTCCTCCGCCTGTAAGAATAGCAATTACCCCTTTGGTTGTCTTTTGATTTACCATAATCTTTTGCTTTTTATTTGGTGCCATTTATTAGTAAACTTAAGACCTCTAAAGTAAAACTTTTTAATATTATTCCAAAAATCGTAAAATGATAGAAAATCAAACCGATAAATAATCCCTAAACCCTTCATCTGTTATCATTACCGGAGGCAGTGGACCAAAGGGAGAAAAGAAGAGATTATTAGAAGCCGGGGGAGAATCAGCCTCTCTTCGAAATAACCCCCAGTTTATTAAGATCAACCACCTCAATGGTTTTTCCAACTGCGCAGATGCACATTTTTTTCTTTTCGTTCACACTTTTCAGTTTTGCACAAATTTACCATTTTCCTGATCATAATGTCAAATTTCAATTTGTTTTATTCCCAAATTTAATCCTAATTTGAATCCTTTTAGGCCCTGTTTACATGATTTAATAAGAATCTATGGCTTCAAACCATCAACCAGTCCGGAACCTCTTTACAGAAACCTGGCCAGAACAATGAAGAACCACAATGTTGCTTTCGAGCTTAGTACCAACGGAAGAAACAGGCCACTTGCCGATTTTTACCCCGACCGCCAGTTTCTGCATATTTTCAGGGAAGAAAATGTCCCGGTCTGTGTTAATTCTGATGCACACATGCCTTCTCGCGTTGGACAATATTTCGACGAAGCGTATGAATTGTTAAGATATATCGGATTCACCGAGATGGCAGTTTTTGATAAAAGAGTGAGACAGATGATTCCGTTTTGATTTTCAATAACTCACAGCGTGTCTATGTGTAACCATAAAGATTTATTATCTTTGGTATTGGCTAATATGTGTATATATTACACTTAATGAATAATTTATAGTTTATGAAAACAACTGTCAGAAACTTAATGATTACAGCATTTTTAATGTTGTTCTTTACAGGCTGTTCAAACAAAGAACAGAATTCTATAAAAACTAATGGGGCAGAGCTTATAAATTTCAGGGTATTGCCCTTCTCCCTAACTGATGTAAAACTTCTCGATGGTCCATTTAAGCGCGCCACTGACCTTAATATTAACATTCTTCTCAATTATGAACCAGATCGTCTTCTTTCAAAATTTTATTCAGAAGCCGGATTAAAGCCTAAAGCTGATCATTATATGGGCTGGGAAGACGAAACAATTGCAGGACATAGCCTTGGTCATTACCTGAGTGCCTGCGCTATGATGTATCAGACCACCGGTGATAAACGCTTTCTTGAAAGGGTAAATTATATTGTTGATGAACTTAAGAGGCTCCAGGATAAAGATGGGGAAGGATATATAGGCGCCTTTCCGATTGGGAAAAAGATACTTGAAGATGAGGTGGCAAAAGGGAATATCCGCTCACAGGGATTTGATCTTAATGGTATATGGGTCCCTTTTTATACACAACATAAAATGATGGCAGGATTAAGAGATGCATACCATTTATGTGGAAATATGACTGCTCTTGAAGTAGAGAAACGCTTTGCGGAATGGCTCGATAAAATTGTCTCGCCCCTTAATGATGACCAGGTACAAAAAATGCTTCTTTGCGAACATGGAGGTATTAGTGAGACACTTGCTGATCTTTATGCAGATACAAAAGATGAAAAATACCTGAGAATATCGAAAATCTTTTATCAGAAAGTATTTCTTGACTCTCTGAAGAAGGGTATTGATGTACTGCCAGGTAAACATTGTAATACAAATATTCCAAAACTAATTGCATTATCACGACTTTATGAACTTACCGGAGACACATCAGACAAAGTAGCAGCTGAATTTTTCTGGCAGACAGTTGTTAATCATCACTCCTATGTAACAGGCGGGAATGGTGACAATGAATATTTTGGTTCGCCTGATAAATTGAGAAACAGGCTTGATGAAGGGACTACAGAATCATGCAATGTTTATAATATGCTTAAGCTCACTGAACATCTGTTTGAGTGGGAAGCCTCTGCTCAGACAGCAGATTTTTATGAAAGAGCCCTCTTTAACCATATTCTTTCTTCACAGAATCCTGAAACGGGAAATGTTACATATAATCTTTCCCTTGACATGGGCGGATTTAAAGAGTTTCAGGATCCTCTCTGGTTTACCTGCTGTATAGGAACCGGTATGGAAAACCATTCAAAATATGGAGAAAACATATTCTATCACAATGATAATGAACTATATGTCTTCCAATATATTGCTTCAGAACTTACATGGAAAGAAAAAGGAATTATTCTTACTCAAAAAACATCCTACCCTGAGGAACAGGGTTCGTCCTTTGAATTCAAATGTGAGAAGCCTGTCAAATTAACTCTCATGATTCGATATCCTTCATGGGCTAAAGAAGGTATTGAGATCAACATAAACGGTAAGCCAAAAAAGGTTAAACAACTGCCGGGAAGCTTTGTTGGTATCAAAAGAAATTGGAAGAACAACGATATTATTGAGGTAAAGATTCCATTTTCATTAAGGCTGGAATCGATGCCTGACGATAGTAACAGGGTAGCTGTGATGTATGGTCCTCTTGTTATGGCCGGAGACCTTGGCCCTGTAAACGATTCCTTGTCAAGAGATGCAATGTATGTTCCTGTAATGATGACTGAAAACCGCAATCCTTCAACATGGATGATGCCTGTCGAAGGGAAGATTAACACTTTCCGAACAGAAAACATCGGAAGGCCGCGAGAGGTTGAGCTGATCCCCTTTTATAAGATTTACAGCAGGAGATATTCAATATATTGGGATCTTTTCAATGAAGAGAACTGGAAGTCAAGACAGGAAGAGTATAAGGCAGATCTTGAACGAATGAAAAAACTTAAAGAGGCTGAAATTGATTTTGTACAGCCAGGAGAAATGCAACCCGAGCGCAACCATAATTTCAAAGGCGAAAACACCTCTCCGGGAATATTTAAAGGGTTGAGCTTCGGCTGAGCTCAGCTTAAGTGGTTGAAGGGGAAAATGATTTAAGCTATGCCGCAAGAATATGCTCCAGGAAAATTTTTATTCCTATTGCAATTAATATAATTCCACCGATAATTTCAACATTATTACCAAGTCGTTTGCCTGCTGATTTTCCGATTCTGATGGCTGTCATTGAAGCGATGAAAGTTACGGTCCCAATAAGAATTCCTGATTTCCATATCATTACATCGAGCAGGGCAAAGCTTATCCCGACTGCAAAGGCATCAATACTGGTTCCAAGGGCCAGAGGCAGCAAAACAGCCGCACTGTCAAAATTCTTTTCTCTGTTTTCACTTGTTTCTTTTAGTCCCTCAGCTATCATCTTTATTCCAAGAAAGGCCAGCAACATTAAGGCTATCCAGTGATCAATTGCTTTTAATGCATCTAATAAAACTGATCCGAGGAAATAGCCAGCCACAGTCAGCCCTCCCTGAAAAACTGCAAAAACAGTTGCAACCTTTATTGCATGTCTGAAGAGAATCCTGTTCCTGACAACACCATAAGATAGTGAAACGGCAAATGTGTCGAATGATAGACCCAGTGCGATTGCCAGTATTGTGAAATAGTCCATGAATCGATTATAAGTAGAGCAAATATAATATAAATCATCACTTAACGGATTTTAACATTGATTGTATATATTTGAACACCAAAAAAATGGTAGCTATGAGAGCTGTTATTCAAAGGGTAAGCAGGGCTTCTGTAACAATCAATAAGAAGATCACGTCGGAAATTGGCACAGGGCTTCTTATTCTTATTAGCTTCGAAAAATCTGATAATAAAACTGATATAGCTTGGCTTTGCAATAAAATAGTACAACTAAGGATCTTTAATGACAGTATGGGAGTAATGAACCTTTCAGTTCAGGATGTTGAAGGAGAGATCCTTGCAATCAGCCAGTTCACTCTGCATGCAAAAACAAAGAAGGGCAACAGGCCGTCGTATATATATGCGGCTCATCCTGACATAGCAATTCCTTTGTATAACAGATTTATCAGCAGTATTAATCAGCTAATGGGCAAAGAGGTTCGTACCGGGGAGTTTGGAGCCATGATGCAGATCGAACTTATTAATGATGGTCCGGTTACAATTTTTATTGATACAAAGGACAAGGAATAAGGTTGCACTTCGACAAGCTCTGTGCTGAAAATGTTGAAGGGTTGGGCTTTGGCTACGCTCAGCATTATGGATTGAAATGATGGACATTTATCTTATGTTTAATAACCTATAACAATGAATGTTGACTTATCCGAAAAAAAAACTTCAAAAAAATCGGTGCTTCTTGTTGCCTCATTTGCAGCATTTCTGACACCCTTTCTTGGCTCAGCAGTTAATCTGGCTTTGCCATCAATAGGTAAGGATCTCAATGCTGATGCTATTGGATTGGGGTGGGTAATCAGCAGTTATATTTTATCATCAGCCATCTTCCTTTTGCCATTTGGACGTCTTGCAGATATTATTGGAAGAAAGAAGATTTTTTCGCTTGGAATTTTACTTTTTACCACTTCAACGTTTCTGATAATATTCACAAGGAGCATAACTTCTCTCATTGTTTTACGGATCTTCCAGGGTATATCCAGTGCAATGATATTTGGAACAAGCCTTGCAATAATAACTTCAGTCTTTCAACCCGGAGAAAGAGGCAGGGCCATGGGTATCAATATAACTGCTGTATATCTTGGTCTGTCATGCGGTCCGATAATCGGTGGTATGTTGACTCAGTATTTTGGGTGGAGAAGTATTTTTGCATTTCTTGTTCCCTTTGGTATTATCTCCTTATTTCTTATAAACAGGAAAATAAAAAGCGAATGGGCCGATGCAGCAGGTGAAAAATTTGATTGGCGTGGCTCCGTCATTTATGGAATAACATTATCTGCCTTTATGTATGGCTTTTCAAAGCTCCCCTCTTCATTAGGATGGATATGCATTTTCATAGGAATTTTTATGGCAGTCATTTTTCTGATTGTTGAAAAAATGATAAGTAATCCTGTTTTTGATATCAGGCTAATACTTCGGAACAGAGTCTTTGCCTTCTCAGGGATAGCAGCATTAATTCATTATTCAGCAACCAGTGCCACCGGATTTTTTATCAGCCTTTACCTTCAATATCTTAAAGGGCTGGATGCAAGAACCGCCGGGTTAATTATGATATCACAGCCTATTGCCATGGCTCTGTTATCGCCTTTAGCCGGAAGATTATCAGATAAAATAAATCCGGGAGTTATAGCTTCAATCGGAATGGGATTAACTGCTTCCGGCCTTATCCTGTTGTGCTTCGTTACAATGACAACTCCCAATTATATGATTGTACTTTTGCTAATGATGATGGGAATTGGCTTTGGTCTTTTCTCCTCTCCAAACTCAAATGCGATTATGAGTTCTGTTGAAAAAAAACATCTGGGAGTAGCTTCAGGAGTAGTAGGAACGATGAGAATGATAGGTCAGATGATGAGCATGGGTATTGCTATGATGTTACTTTCCCTGTTTATCGGGAAACAGACTATAAATCCAACTACTTATCCAGGTTTGATTTCCGCAATGAAAACAGGATTTATAATCTTTTCCATATTGTCGATCCTTGGAATTTTTGCTTCACTGGCACGAAATGAAAAACTTGGGAATAAAAATAATTATGATAACAAAAAGCATTATATTGATCCCGATTTTTCTTAATATAGCACCGATATTTAGTTTAATATAACAGAGCATTTTATGACAAAACTATATCAAAAACTGATTAAATCATGCCCTTCAAAAAATGAAGTTAAGAAGGGGCTTAAAAATGCATCCGCTTCATCAGAAACACTTCCGGATAAACATCTGTTGATGAGTGTTTTGAACATGATTGATCTTACTAGTCTTAATACAACCGATAACAAGAGCCATATAATACATTTTACGGGTAAAGTAAATAGTTTTTCCGGACGGTATTCAAATATACCAAACGTGGCAGCAATCTGTGTTTACCCTAATTTTGTCTCTGTTGTAAAAGAAAAATTGTCGGCAAAAAATATTAAGATAGCTTGCGTAGCAGGTGCATTTCCCTCATCACAGACATTCCGGAGCATAAAGGTTACCGAATGTAAGATGGCAATAGAAGCTGGAGCAGATGAAATTGATATAGTTATTCCGGTTGGGGCTTTCATTGGAAATGATTTTGCCTCAGTGGCAGATGAGATAAGGGAAATCAAATCGGCCATCGGAGAAAAACAGCTTAAAGTTATCGTCGAATCTGGATTGTTAGGTAATTATGAACATATTTTCAAGGCATCGATGATAGCAATGGATGCCGGAGCTGATTTTATAAAGACATCAACAGGAAAAACCCCTGTCTCTGCAACACCCGAGGCAGCATTTGTTATGTGTCATGCAATATCTGATTTTTATTCAGAAACAGGCATCCGGGTTGGATTTAAAGCTGCAGGAGGAATTTTAAATCCATCCGATGCAATTATTTACTATCAGATTGTAAATTACTGTCTTGGCAAAGATTGGCTGAATAACACACTTTTCAGGATAGGAGCCAGCAGGCTTGCAAATAATATACTCTCAGAAATTTCAGGCTGCAGGATTGATCATTTCTAATCACTCTTTAGCCCATATTGAATTAACTCTTGTAATAATCGCTACTTTTGTGTTCTGAACCCACAAAAATTATGACTATTACACGTTCAGAAACACAGCAAGATACTATCCCGGGTAGAAATGTTATCTTACAAGATTCCATCAGAATAAAATCTGATTCAGTCTCATTGAGATTACAATCTGATTCTGCATCAATCAAATTACAATCTGATTCTGCATCAGTCATCCTACAAACTGATTCAGCCTCGGTCATTTTGACCTCTGAGATTAGAGATTCTGTTATTCTTACTAAAGCCCTACAACCTAAAAAAGTCAAATTTGTTATTACCGATACCACTTCTGTTTGTTGTAGAAATAACATTGCCGATATAACATTTTACAATTCAAATAACTTCATACCTAAAATTGGAGATGGACCCTTTAACAGATTCCCATTTCTTTTCACAGAGAAAAACAGGCAGACTAAAATTGATGCAAAAACATCATTGATACAACATCTTAGGGCTGGAGAGGATTTATTACCTCAACCTCTGCATAATGACTGGATCATCGGAATTATACTCATTGCGGCTTTTTTATATTCCTTAATCCGTACAGCATCAAAAGGGATATTGCAGGGGGCTTCCAGGCTCTTTCAATTAAAAGGAATTATTGATCCATTTTCACGGAATAATGATGACATTTTTCAATGGCAATCAACAATACATAATCTTATTTCGTTTCTAATAATCGGTCTTTTCGCTTATTGTGCTTCTTATTATTATAATTTCACTCCATTCGGTATTAGTGGAATATTATTATGGTTAGTCTTCTTTAGTATTATTATCGCCTCAGTAACCTTAAGACATTTTATATGTGTAATTGCAGGTAATATAAGTGGAGAGAAAGATGTTTTCAAAGAATATCTTGTTGGTATTTACCAATCTTACAAATTCAGTGCGTTGTTTCTTTTTGTACTTGTAATTCTTATGTTATATACCGTGATTCTACCTCCTTCAATATGTTTTATAATTGGATCAATAGTGCTGAGTATAATATATTTGATCCGTGTTCCCCGGCTCCTGATAATTTTTATAAACCATAATATTTCAATATTCTATTTGATTTTATACCTTTGTGCGCTAGAAATTCTGCCTGTATTGATATCAGTGAAATATTTTACAGGCCTTATTTAGATTGGCGAGTGTTACTTTGAAAGTAAAACTTAAACTGCAAGAAATTGAAAATAAGGAAGATTTTAGTATCGCAACCAGAACCCTTAAACCCGAAATCTCCATATTTCGAACTGGCAAGAAAATATAATCTGAAAGTTGATTTTAAGTCGTTTGTTCAGGTTGAGGGGGTTCCATCCAAGGATTTTCGTCAGCAAAAAATAAATATTCTTGACTTCAGTGCTGTAATTTTTACCAGTAAAACAGGGATAGATCACTTTTTCAGAGTTTGTACTGAACTGCGAACAGTAGTGCCTGATACAATGAAGTATTTCTGTATAACAGAGAATGTTGCTTTTTATCTTCAAAAGTATATCGTATACCGGAAACGAAAAATCTTTCATGGGAAAGCACGGTTTCAAGATCTTATTGATGTTATAGTCAAGCACAAAGAGGATAGCTTCTTTGTTCCGCTTTCTGTACCCCATAATACTGAGATTCCGGAATTACTTGATAAGCATGGTATCAAATATACAATCGGAGCTCTGTACAAGACGGTAAGCACAGACTTTTCTGACATAAAGGATTTCGATTATGACATTCTTGTATTCTACAGCCCCGCTGGTATAAAGTCCCTTAAAGAAAATTTCCCCAATTTTGTCCAGGGAGATATTAAAATTGCGGCATTCGGACCAACTACAGCCTGTGCTGTTGGAAATGAAGGACTGAGACTCGATATTGATGCTCCAAACACCAAATCTCCTTCAATGACAATGGCCCTTGATGAATTTCTTAAGGAGCATAACCGAAATTGCAAGTAATATAATCTTTACAGTACTGACTTAACTTAAAGCTTTGTTTTGTTCATCCGGTAAAGCTTTAGGGATAAGTTTTATTGAAATGAATACCATAAAAGAAACATTTAGTAAGTCTGAAAGGCTTTGCAGTAATAAATCTATTACTAACCTGTTTGAAACAGGTAATACTTTCTACACCTCACTCTTTAAAGTAGTCTGGGGTGAAAGTACTCTCGCTCTTCCTTTTCCGGCTCAGGTGGCATTCAGTGTTTCAAAAAAGGGATTTAAGCTGGCTGTAACAAGGAACCTTATTAAAAGAAGAATGAGGGAGGCATACCGGAAAAACAAACAGATACTTTATGACCAACTCTCCTTAGAAAACATTCAGGTAGTCTTCGTTGTTATCATGAAAGGGAATGTAGTTCGGGATTATCTGATAATAGAAAAATCTATGAAGGAGATGATAATTAAGCTTATCACTATTATTAAAGAGAATCCAAAAATCGGGACTTAATCCGTGTAAGACTTTTCGGGGCTGGAAGTAAGAAGTTGGGAGTCAGAAGTTTTTTTGCTTCCGGCTTCGGACTTCGAACTTCAATCTGATAAGTTACAGAATATGTTAAAATTATTATAATTGTTTCTAAATCAATCCCGTTACCGATTTTTCTTTTTATTTTCGTCCCTCTAATTTAAGGCTTATTGGATATGAAAAACATACGTACAAGCAAGATAATCATAGTTTTAACCCTGTTGTTAATTGCTGGCATAAGCACTGGTTTCTTAATTAATCAGGAAACCAGGGATTTCCGAATTGCCAAAAACCTCGACATATTTTTCTCTCTCTTCAGAGAACTGAATACCTTCTATGTGGATGATATTGATCCTGAAAAAGTCATTCAGTCAGGTATAGATAATATGCTAAAAGGCCTCGATCCATATACCATCTATTATCCTGAATCGGAGGTTGAAGAGTTTACCTTTATGACAACCGGGAAGTACGGAGGAATAGGCTCTCTCGTTCGAAAAAGTGGTGATTATGTCGTTTTTAGTAATGTATATAGGGGATTCCCGGCTGATCTGGCCGGAATAAAAGCCGGAGATATATTAAAAAAAGTAGATGGGATATCTCTAAAAGGACTTTCATCAGATAAAGTCAGCGAAAAGCTTAAGGGTAACCCTGGCACTGAACTCACCGCCACTATTGAAAGAAATAATAAAGAGACTGATTTTCTGCTGAAGAGAGAAAAAATAGCTATCCCTCCCGTTCCTTACTATGGTATGATTAATTCAAAAACAGGTTATATACGGTTCACAAACTTCACACAGAACTGTATAGATGACGTTAAGAATGCCTTGATTTCCTTAAAAAGAAATAATCCCCAACAGATAATTCTGGATATCAGGGGAAATCCTGGCGGATTACTTACAGAAGCTGTGGAAATTGTAAATCTTTTTGTCGGTCCAGGCAATGAGGTTGTTTCAACAAAAGGGAAAGTTAAACAGTTTGATGAGAATTTTAAAACAACTAAACCTGCTATTGATGAGAAAATAGAACTTGCCGTTATTATTAACAGGGGTTCTGCTTCGGCATCAGAAATTGTTGCAGGAGCCATTCAGGATCTTGACAGGGGAATAATTATAGGTCAACGATCATATGGGAAAGGATTAGTTCAGATCACTCGTCCATTAAGCTATAATACTCAGTTAAAAGTTACTACAGCAAAATACTATATCCCAAGTGGCAGATGTATCCAGGCTCTCGACTTTTCTCATCCAAACGAGGATGGAAGTGTTGGCATCATTCCTGACTCTCTTATCTCTGAATTTAAAACAAAAAATGGCAGGTTGGTAAAAGACGGCGGCGGAATTACACCTGATATTGAAATTCTGCCTGAGCCACTTAGTCAGATTACAGGTGAACTATATTTTAGAAACTATATTTTTGATTATGCCACCAAGTATTATTGGGCTCACCCAAATATCAAATCTCCTGAGCAGTTCTCTTTTACTGATCAGGATTATGCAGATTTCAAAACTCTTCTGCTGAGCCGTAATTTCAGTTATAAAACCGGTACCGAGGAGTCTCTCAACGAACTTATAACCAATGCAAAAAGAGAAAAATATTATGATTTATATAAAGATCTTTTTACTGAACTGGAGAAAGATATTGCACACAGTCTTGACAAGGATCTTACCTTATTTAGAAGTGAGATAACTGATCTGATAGAAGACGAAATTATAAGCCGGTATTTCTATGAAGACGGAGCTATTGCATGGACAATTAAAAAGGATGAACAGGTATTAAAGGCTGTTGAAATACTAAACAATAAAGAAGAGTATGCTTCTGTTCTGAAAGGAAATTCGGGATCAATCCTGGTTACAAGAAACAATGGTCAGAATGTTGGAAAATAATATTATCAGGTACGCAGTATTAAGAGGGAGTCGATTTAAACTGAGCTATTTTGTCTCCACTCATGAGTATCATCATCAAAAATCTCCTTTTTCCAAACTGGTAATTTTTCTTTAATAAGTTCTACTGACTTACCGCAGGCCTCTATTGCCTGCTGCCGGTGCCCTGCCGAAACAAATACCAGCAGTGATATTTCGCCTACGTTAACAATCCCGGTTGAATGAACTATATCAACTGATTTAACATCAACATACTCCGATAATATTTTTACCTTTATCTTATCTGCCTCAACTTTTACCATTGCTTCATAGGCTGAATATTCAATTGCCTTAACCCTTTTACCGTTGATCTCATCAGCCCTCACCTGTCCCAGGAAAACCGAATGTCCTCCAGAGTCTGTTCTGTCACCCATCCTTTCAATAAAAAATGCTATAATCTTCTGAGTTATAGGCCCGTTTGTAAGATAATCTGTTACCATAATTTCTTAAGAATTAATATCAAATATGCTTATCCCCCTGCAAAAGGCGGCATTAATGCTACCTCATCGCCATTATTAAGTATAGGATCATTGTTAATAATCTGATTATTAACAGAAATCCGGAACTTATAATGAACAACCTCCGGAAAATCATCCTCTATCCTGAGTATAAGATCTCCTATCGATTTCACCTCCCTGTAATGTTTACAGACATTACCGGTAACCTCTGCCAGAATACCAAAAAACAATACTTTTACTTCCATAAATCACACCCCCTTTACTAATATTATTTTCATTTTTTGCCATTGTGCCTTTGCACCGTTCAATGTGCCTCAAACCAGTTATTACCTGTTCCCCAGTCAACCATTAGAGGCACATTGATTTTAACTGCATTTGACATCTCAAATAAAACCAAATCCTTAAGCTTTTCTAGTTCAGAAAACTCAACTTCAAAAATAAGTTCGTCATGAACCTGAAGAATCATTTTTGATAAATAACCTTCCGATTTAATCCTTTCATGTATTCGTAACATTGCAATTTTTATTATATCGGCTGCACTGCCCTGAATTGGTGCATTAATTGCATTTCTTTCAGCATTGCCCCTAACCGCCTGATTCCGCGAATGGATATCCCGGAGATAACGCTTACGTCCGAACATAGTAGTAACATAACCCATATCCCTGGCCTTCTTAATGCTTTCATCCATGTAAACCTTTACTCCGGGATAAGAACTGAAATAACCATCGATAAGCTCCTTTGCTTCTTTTCTGCCTATCGTCAGCCTTTCAGAAAGTCCGTATGATGAAATTCCGTAAATAATCCCAAAATTGGCTGTTTTCGCTCTGCTTCGCATTTCTCTTGTTACATCCTTAATCTCAACTCCAAAAATTTTGGATGCAGTAGCTGCATGGATATCACTCCCTGAAAGAAAATCATCTATCATGCTCATGTCCTTACTCAGATGAGCCATCAGCCTCAATTCAATCTGTGAATAATCGGCCGAAAAGAAGATGTGTCCCTTCTCAGGAATAAATGCCTTCCTGATTTCCCTCCCTCTCTCATCCCTGACAGGTATATTCTGAAGATTGGGATTATTTGAGCTAAGTCTGCCGGTTGAGGCAACAGCCTGGTTGAATGATGTATGAATTCTGCCGGTTCTATCATTTACAAGAAGAGGAAGTGCCTCTACATAGGTTGAGAGAAGTTTTTTAAGGCCCCTGTATTCTAATACTTTATCTATAATGGGGTGTTTGCCGGTAAGGCGTTGTAATATCTCTTCGTTGGTAATAAATTGTTTTGTCTTTGTAACCCGGGCATTTTCGTCAAGCTTAAGCCTTATAAAAAGAATATCACCAAGTTGTTTCGGAGAGGAAATATTGAATTCGGTTCCTGCAAGTGAATAAATCTCTTTTTCAAGGGATATGATATCCTCTCTCAGATTGATTGTAATTGCTTTAAGATCTTCCTGGTCGAGCTTTACTCCGTTCCTCTCCATTTCTGCAAGTACTGCTATAAGAGGCATTTCAATATTATTTGCAAGATCCCTGAGTCCCTCTGATTCAATGCGGGGTTCAAATAGCTTTTTCAACTGAAGAGTGACATCAGCATCTTCTACTGCATATTCCCTGAGTTTATCAGCAGGAACCGAACGCATATTTTTCTGATTATGCCCTTTTTCGCCAATAAGAGATTCAATATGCACAGGACTGTATGATAAATAAGTTTCAGATAAGAGATTCATGTTATGTCGCATATCGGGCTCAAGCAGATAATGAGCTATCATTGTATCAAACATAGGCCCTTTCACTTCAATACCATAGTTAGCCAGAACCTGTATATCGAATTTCATGTTCTGTCCGATTTTCAGTATCCCCGGATTCTCAAATACCTGCCTGATAACTTCAAGAAGTGATTTTGTTTCCTCCTGCGAATCCGGGAAATGAATAAGATATCCCGATCCTTTTCCCCACGAGAAAGCAATGGCAACTAACTCGGCTTCAAGGGCATTCAGACTAGTTGTTTCAGTATCAAAACAGAATTCCTTTAGCGTATTAACTGTCCTAACCAGTTCTTTTAGTTCCGAACTTGTTTCAACAAGGTGATAAGTGTGGTTAACAGATTCAATTGTTGCTCTTTCAGTAACAGGGATAACCGCCTCATCGCCGAAAAGGGAACCCTGAAGAGACTCTTGCTGTGTGACATATAATTGATGCTGTTCCCTTGGCTTTTCTGATTTATCAATTTCTGCAAGTATTTTGGCAGCAACTGCTTTGAATTCCAATTCTTCAAAAAGAATTTTCAACTTATCCGGATCGGGGACTTTTTTAACAAGTGCATTTTCATCCAGCTCCACTGGCACATTCTGTTCTATTGTCACAAGCTTCTTCGAAAATTCAATCTGTTCCCTGTTATTTTCAATAGTCTCTCTCAGCTTCCCTTTTAATTTATCGGTATTCCTGAACACCTCTTCAATACTTCCAAATTCAGAGATCAGTTTCATTGCTGTTTTTGGGCCAACACCAGGAGCTCCCGGAATATTATCAGCCGTATCGCCCATAAGGGCAAGAACATCAATAACCTGCTCTGGTCGCTGCACCGCAAATTCTCTTTTAATATCATTAACTCCCCACAAAATGGATTCATTTCCGCTTCTTGATGGCTTTAACATAAAAACATTATCTGAGACAAGTTGTGCAAAATCCTTGTCAGGAGTCATCATATAAGTTGTAAACCCCTGATCAGAAGCCTTTCTTGCTAAGGTACCTATTACATCATCCGCTTCAAATCCAGGATAATCAATCACCGGGATTTTATATGCCTCAATAAGTCGTTTTATATACGGGACTGATTTAATAATATCCTCCGGGGTCTCATCACGGTTAGCCTTGTATTCCTTAAACATTACATGCCTGAAGGTGGGGGTAGGAGTATCGAAGACCACGGCGATATGTGTTGGTTTTTGCTTCTGCAGAACCTCTTCAAGTGTCAGCAGGAATCCGAATACTGCTGAAGTATTCAGCCCCTTAGAGGTTATCCTGGGATTTTTAATAAATGCATAATAGGATCGGAAGATCAGAGCATATGCATCCAACAGGAATAGTTTTTTGGTTTTATTATCATCCATATTTTAATCCTTCTTTTATTTATCTCTATCAAGAGGTTGGAGTGTCTGGAGTACTTTTCTATTCATTATCTGAAGCATACCATTCTGCAAATGAAGTTGCCGTTTCATACAGCTTAAGGCTATGCAATTTTGTTCCTGAAGGCAGATTAGGGGTTATCCTTGCGGCAAAATCTGAAACAAGATTCTCACAGGTTGGCTGATAATCAAGAAGAACTGTGTTTCCGAACATTTTTGTAAACATTTCAATCTTTTGCTGGTCGTACCGGCTGCTAACGGCTACCGCATGATCAAACTTACTAACGATCTCCATCTTAACTATTTTTTTTAAGTCGGTAAAGTCGATTACCATACCATTCTTTGGATTTTCCGGATTCTCTGAAGGAAAACCTGAGATCGTTACAAAAAGCCTATATGAGTGGCCATGTACATTTCTACATGGACCGTCATAATTCCAGAGTACATGAGCCATTTCAAAAGTGAATTCTTTTGTAACTCTTATTACTATAGTCATAATTTAACAGTTGAAAATTGAATTACAAAATTAACCATTCCAACCGAAATAGGTTCAATGATTTATTTTGCTTTTACACTTTTCCATTTAATAATATCACAATTTTGTACTTCAAATCAATAAATGAGTACCTTCGTAATTCATAATCGACTTAATAATAGGGTATATATGGAAGATACAGGAATCAGGATGACTTTCCCTGCAATGTTCAATGAGACATTAAAAAAGTTTGGCAAGCAAAATGCATATTCATTTGTAGGAGAAGAACCTAAGAGCTATGAAAAAGTAAATGAGGAGGCTCAGGCTTTGATAGCTTTGCTTGAGAAGAATGGTATTTGCCCGGGAGATAAAGTGGCAATTCTTAGTTCAAATATGCCTAACTGGGGTGTTGCTTTCTTTTCAATTACATTTATGGGGGCTATTGTTGTTCCTATTCTTCCTGATTTCTCGAAGCAGGAGGTATATACTGTTCTTGAACATTCAGGCGCTAAAGCTATTTTTATATCAACATCTTTATTACCCAAGATTGAAGGATATAAATCAGAAGATCTTAAAACATCTATTCTTATTGAAAAATTTTCATTTATCTCTTCCGAAAAGAGGTCAGAACCATTTGACCCATTGGCTCTTCCAGTCAATAATTATGATGTTCAGGAAGAAGACCTTGCTTCAATTATTTATACCTCAGGAACAACTGGTCGTTCAAAGGGCGTTATGCTGACACACAAAAACATAATTTTTAATGCGCTGAAAGGCAGCCTTATACAGCCAATGGACGAAACTGATCGTTTTCTATCTGTTTTGCCATTGTCGCACACTTACGAAAATACTCTTGGATTAATATTGCCAATGCTTTGCGGATCTTGTGTCTACTATCTCAGAAAACCGCCAACCCCTGCAGTACTCCTGCCCGCTCTTGCTGAAATAAAGCCTACAATAATGCTGACTGTTCCGTTAATAATTGAAAAAATATATTTCAATAAAATTTTACCAACATTCAATGGCAAACTGATACTAAAACTTCTTTATAAGATTCCTTTCTTCAGAAAAATACTGAACGCTGCTGCCGGGAAGAAACTTATACAAACATTTGGTGGAAACCTGAAGTTTTATGGCATTGGAGGTGCAAAACTAAACAAAGCTGTTGAGAAGTTCCTGATTGAAGCAAAATTTCCATATGCAATTGGATATGGTTTAACTGAAACATCTCCTCTTCTGGCAGGTGCCAACCCGCAGAAGTCTGTATTTGAGTCAACAGGCCCCGCAATAGAAGGTATTGAACTTATTATTAATAATCCTGACAAAAAAACAGGGGAAGGAGAAATATGGGCCAAAGGACCTACCATTATGAAAGGTTATTTTAAAGAACCTGAATTAACAAATGAAGTTCTTACTCCTGATGGATGGTTCAAAACCGGAGATCTTGGAACACTGGATAGTAATAACAATCTGTTCATAAAAGGGAGACTGAAAAACATGATTGTTGGAGCGAGCGGAGAAAATATTTATCCGGAGGAGATTGAATCAATTATTAACAATTTTCGTTTTGTGGTTGATTCTCTGGTAGTTCAGCAAAAAGGAAAACTTGTTGCACTTGTTCACTTTAACATGGAGGAGCTGGAAAAAAAATATCAGAGTCTTAAAGAAGATATAACCAGACAAAAAGAAGATATGACAAGACAGGTTGAGGTTAAAGTTGATGAAGTGCTGGGTGAGCTACAGGCTTATGTAAATTCACAGGTTAACAAATTCAGTCAGATCCAAAAAGTTTTACTTCAGCCTGACCCATTCCAGAAAACAGCAACATTGAAGATAAAGAGGTTTTTGTATACCTAGAGTTTTACCTCACCACAACCCCTCTCCCAAAAATGGTCTGTTTTGGGAGGAACACCCCTCTGTCGCTACGCGACATCTCCCCTAAAGGGGAAAATATTCTGTTTCATTTAGTTGAATTACACTGGATTAGCAAAAATATTTACACCGTTGGGAGGGCCTCATAAGAAAGAAGCTATGCTATAGCCTGTTGATATCTTTTATTTACCTCATCCCAATTCACAACATTCCAGAATGCATCAACATAATCAGCTCTTTTATTCTGATATTTAAGATAATATGCATGCTCCCATACGTCGACAGTCAATAATGGAGATCCTTTAAGTTGAGACAGATCCATTAGTGGATTATCCTGATTGGGGGTACTTCCAACAGCCAGGTTCTTATCTGAGTCAAGATATAGCCATGCCCACCCGCTTCCAAACCTTAACATCTGTAATCTCTCTTTGTTCAGATCTAAATTACAAAAAATAACCTAACTACATGTTTTTTTAGCTGCCTGGCATTCACTGTGGCGGTCCCTGTTGCAATAAAAGTGTTCTACTGGTATCTACCATTCAGTCGACCTTAAATCGCCTCTTTTATATACAGTATCAAGTATTAAAGGCATCTGAAAATTGAATTTAAAAACAGACTGATAAATATCTATTATTATATCAATGTCGTTTAGTTAAGGAAATCTTCTGAGAGGCTTGATTTTAATGCAAATATAGTTAAAATAGTTCTTTGAAATGTTTGTAATTTAGGAATAGTTGATTATCTTGTATAGGTATATAGGGGGTAACCCAAGTATAAACAAGAAAGCGGATTATCGTGAAAAATTAACTAAAAACATAACGTATGAACTTGACAATGAAGAGTTTCGGAGCCGTTCAAAAGACGGCCGAAAAAAGGTATTTTCACGAAATAGAAAGCTGACATTCAACAACTTAATAATATTAATCA
>DATKUO010000031.1:0-24880 GCA_035530515.1 Bacteroidales bacterium | reverse complement strand
TTGAGTTGTAAAATTTCTAATTTGTAACTAATTGATTATGTGTAATTATGATTTTGAGCCACTACAAATTGTTAATAAATACTGGGTTGTTAACAGCTTTTTTACTATTTTTATTGGCTATAGCTGCAATGTGGGTTAAAGCACTGCCCCGTCAGTCACATAAGCATATTTCAACAATATTGAATAACAATCAGATACATTGCCTATTGACGACCTTTCACAATTCATGTTCAATTTACATAAATCCAGGGAATTGGGGATTAAAAATTCATAATATGTTTTTCATTTACTTTACAACTCCTTCATCAGCCATACTATAATATCCTCCTTCCGGTATTACTATCAAATGATCCAATAACTGTACGTCCATTAAATTACCTGAATCCTTTATCTTCCTAGTGTAAATGGTAAATAACAATGTCGGTTTTTTAGCAAATAAGAATGTAGGTTTTTAAAATCTTTCCTCTTTTTCCCTTGAATCATTTTTGTAAAAAGTAAATCAGATCCTCAGAGCAAAGGCAAGGTTGAGAATGTGATCTTTAGACATATAAACTGGCTTGATTTTTGACGTGATAACAATAACACTAAACCTAATAACATGAAAAAATTAGCATTGTTATTATTCTTTCCTCTCATTCTCTCTTCATGCGAAAAAGATAAACAGTTAATTGTTGAGAACACCGATATCCCGTTAATAAGTAAGGTCTTAATTGCTGGTGAGACTTATTACGATTATTCGTATAATGATGCGAATTTACTTATTGAAGAAAAAAGCAAATTCCATTACACAAAACACAATTACAATGATAAAAACCTTTTAACTACATCTGAATTTTATGTTGACCCTGCTATGTTCAGCAGTGATAGCCGTGTAGTCGAAGCATCTATGAACAGGAAAGAATGGGTTAATCCTGATAATACGGCAAAAAGCCTCACAAAAACCTTTGACTATAACGATAAAGAACAATTAATCAGAGTAACATATATCCGACCTTCGGTCAGTAATTCCGAATATTCTGAATTTACCTATGAGAATGATAGAATCAGCAGGCAAACAATGTATTGGCAGAATATAATGACAATGGTTACCCGGTAAAAGTAAACGGAGAGGCTGAATATGTGTATAAATGACTATATATTATAAAGATATGATTGATTACGATTCGATCAATTAGTCTTTGGTTCCAAAATCCCATTCCTTATAAAACTGTTCAAGGAATGTTTCCAGTATTTCATGGCGCGCCTGTGCAATCCTGCAACCGGCAGTAGTGTTCATCATTCCTTTGAGCTTTAAAAGCTTATCATAGAAATGTCCGATGGTGGATTTGCTGGTCCCTTCTGTTTTCTCTTCCGGTATATAAATGGGATTATTTCTGAACCCCCCGTAAATAAATGCTCTCGCAATACCTATTGCATCAATTGCATCCAGTTTATCAGCGTCCTGTAATATTAACAATACGGGATCATTCAGATTTCCCGTTTTGTCTTTTTTACTAAATGAAACATTTCTAATAACCTCAATTACTTGGTCGCTTATTTCTGACATTCCGGTTTCATTCAGAAAATCACAGATCTCTGAATAACCCTGTTCAGTTTTGCCATCAGCAAATTTTGAATCAACTGTATCGTGGAGAAGTGCAGCTATATCAAGGATAAACGGATCAGCTATTTCTTCCTCAGCATTAATGAAATGTGCAATTTTCCTAACGCGTACAATATGCCACCAGTCGTGACCACTATCATAACCATTCATTTTTTGTTTTACGAAATTTTCAGTTAGTTTTATTTTCCGCTCGGTCATCATTCCCTGATTTTTAATTGCAAATAGTATGTATAATAAATACTTTTGTAAATCTATAAAATACACTCAAAATAACATAACCGTATTTCATTGTTGAACATTTGATTCCCGAAAATAATATTATTGTAAATTTGAAAAAAAGACTTTTATTCCAGTAATTCTTTTTCTGAGCTTTACCGTTTTAGTGTTACGCCCAGACTGAACATCAAATTAAAATATGGATCTGTTTCATTTGTTATCGATATTAATAGTGTTATCAGCTGGATTTGCATATATAAATTTCCGTGTATTGAAGTTACCCAATACAATAGGTCTGATGCTGGTATCACTGATCTTTTCTTTTCTGATACTGCTTGCCGGATATTTCTTCCCTGACTTCAAAAGAATGATCGCTGTTAAGATGTCCGGCATAAACTTCACTGAATTGCTCCTTGAAGGGATGCTCAGTTTTATGTTATTTGCCGGGGCAATCCATATCAAATATGAAGATTTAAGGAATGAAAAGCTTACAATCATACTCTTTTCAACAATAAGCGTTGTCCTGAGTACCTTCATCATCGGTTTTTCAACATTTTATCTGCTTGGCATTTTCGGATTCAAGGTCCGGCTTATTAATACTTTGCTTTTTGGAGCCTTAATTTCACCTACCGATCCAATCGCAGTACTAAGCCTGCTCAGGAGCGCAGGTATCTCAAAATCATTGGAGACAAAAATTGCCGGTGAATCACTTTTTAATGACGGGGTTGCAGTTGTCATCTTTATAACGTTGTTAAAACTGGCACAACCTGGTTCTGAATTTGACACAAAAAGCATAATGATGTTGTTTGGACAGGAAGCTCTTGGTGGATTATTATTAGGCATCATTTTGGGATTTTTTGGCTATAAACTGTTTGTCAGCATTGATAATTACCAGGTTGAAGTACTTATAACTCTGGCGATTGTTATGGGTGGCTATACACTGGCCCATTATATTCATGTTTCAGGACCACTTGCTATGGTTGTAGCCGGATTAATAACCGGTAATCATGGTAAAAAATATGGAATGTCAGTTATTACGACAGAGTACGTAGATAAGTTTTGGGAACTTATTGATGAAATCCTGAACGCCATACTTTTTGTTCTAATTGGATTGGAATTATTAATTATCGAAACAAATCAAATAATTATCTTTGTCTCCTTAATTTTAATAGTTATTGCAATTTTGACCCGCTATTTCTCTTTATGGATACCATCCGTGGCCATACGCCAAAGGGAACGAATCACAAAAAGAACTTTGCTGATCCTTACATGGGGTGGATTAAGAGGGGGTATCTCCATTGCACTTGCTTTATCAATTAACCCTGAATCTAACAGAGACATATGGGTTACAATAACTTATATCATTGTTTGTTTTTCAATTCTTGTGCAGGGCATGACCATTGGAAAACTTGCAAAAAGAACAAAATAACTTACTGAGTACTTCTACAGCTAAATGAAGGCAGCAATAATTACAATAGGAGATGAGCTACTGATCGGCCAGACGGTTGATACTAACTCAGCATGGATAGGTGCGGAATTAAGCAAATCGGGATTTGATGTTAACCGAATTACCTCTATTCACGACAGAAGGACAGACATTTTAAATACATTAAGTGAGGCGTGCGGTAAAACTGATGTGGTACTTATTACCGGAGGACTTGGTCCCACAAGCGACGATATTACAAAACAGACATTATGCGATTTTTTCAATACCCGGCTTGTTCCCAATATACAAGTCATGGGCATGATAGAAAGCATGATGAGTCGCCGAAAGCTGTCAATGAATGAGAATAACCGTCGTCAGGCAGAGGTTCCTGAATCTTGCAGGGTTCTAATAAATGCCAGGGGCACGGCTCCCGGTATGTGGTTTGAAAAGGATGGAACAATATTCATTTCAATGCCAGGTGTGCCAAACGAGATGAAGTATATCATAACAGAGCACGTTCTTCCTGAATTAAACAAACGCTTCACCTCACAAATCATAATACACAGAAATATAATGACATATGGGACGTTTGAAGCGAAACTTGCAGAGATACTTTCCGGCTTTGAAGAAGAGCTTCCTGAAAGTATAAAACTTGCGTACCTGCCTGCCTCCGGAGTAATAAAGCTAAGACTAACAGCTACCGGTGCAAAACATGACTTTTTAACAAACCTTATAAACGATCAGGTAAATAAACTTTATATGATCATTCCTGAATTTATCTATGGAGAGAATGAAGAGTCGCTTGAAATGGTCATTGGGAACCTTCTAAAAACAAAGAACAATACTTTATCTACAGCGGAGAGCTGCACTGGTGGCGAAATTGCACATATGTTGACAAGCATCCCCGGAAGTTCTGCTTACTATAAAGGATCAGTAATTGCTTATGCTAATTCTGTAAAAACACAATTACTTAATGTTAATGAAGATATAATAGCTAATGAGGGAGCCGTCAGCGAAAGAGTGGTAGAGGAAATGGCTAAAGGAGCAAGAAACTTACTTAATACAGATTATGCTCTGGCTATTTCAGGAGTAGCAGGACCTGATGGGGGGAGTGAAAAAAAGCCTGTAGGAACTGCCTGGATTGCAGTTGCCTCAGAAAAGGGGATTATTACCGAAACTCATCTCTTTGGAACCGACAGACTAACAAACATTAAAAGGTTCTCTCTTGCAGCACTAAACCTACTTAGAAAACATATAATCAGTTAATAATCCTCTTTCAGGAGATGTGTTTAAAAAAAGTAGAATAAATATTTGTATAATAAGATAAAAATCACGTATTTTGCGCTTCGTTTTAAAAGGACAAACATAAGTTAAGAAGTAAAACAAACATCAATGTCAAAGATTTGTCAGGTTACAGGGAAAAAGGTTATGGTCGGAAACAACGTTTCCCACTCAAAGAGGAGGACAAAAAGGAAGTTCAATCCTAATCTTTTTATGAAGAAATATTATCTGCAGGAAGAAGATAGATGGATAACACTAAAACTTTCCGCTGCAGGCATGCGTCTAATCAGTAAAAATGGACTTACAAAGGTTCTTAAGGAAGCAAAAGTAAAAGGTTACATTTTGAATTATTAATACAGGATAGAAAATGGCAAAGAAGGCTAAAGGTAACAGGCAGCAGGTAATTCTGGAATGTACCGAGCATAAAGAGACCGGTCAACCAGGAACATCAAGATATATTACAACAAAGAACAGGAAAAACACTCCTGATCGTCTTGAAAGGAAAAAATACAATCCTATTCTTAAAAAACATACAGTTCACAGAGAAATCAAGTAAAAAGATTAAACCATGGCAAAGAAAGTTGTTGCAACACTTAAGTCAGGAACGGGTAAGTCATTTACAAAATGTATTAAAATGACCAAATCCGAGAAATCCGGTGCTTATCTGTTTAAAGAAGAGATCGTTCATAATGATCATATTAAAGACTTCTTCGAAAAGAAGTAACAGTATTACTCATAAGATATTTATGGCTTTCTTCTTAGCAGAAGGAAGCTTTTTTTTATATTAACTTTCCAAACGAATTTATTACCAGATGGCTTTACTTGGATTTCTTGGAAAAGATAAAAAAGAGAGTCTTGAGAAAGGACTTGAGAAAACAAAAGAGAGCGTATTCCATAAGCTATCAAGAGCTGTGGTAGGAAAATCAAAAGTTGATGATGAAGTTCTTGATAATCTGGAGGAAGTCTTAGTATCTTCTGATGTTGGTGTTACAACTACTCTTAATATTATTGAACGCATTGAAGCAAGGGTGGCAAAAGATAAGTATTTAAATATCAGCGAACTGAACAAAATTCTAAAAGAAGAAATTGTTACTCTTCTGGAAAAAAATCAGGTTGATTCTGAATCTGACTTCTCAACACAGCTTACAAACAAACCATATGTGATTATGGTGGTCGGAGTAAATGGTGCAGGAAAAACAACCACTATTGCAAAGCTTGCCCATCAATTTAAATTAGCAGGTAAAAATGTACTTATCGGAGCAGCTGATACTTTCCGGGCTGCCGCAATAGATCAGCTTCAGATATGGGCCGACAGGGTAGGAGTACAGCTTATAAAACAGCAAATGGGTTCAGATCCTGCATCAGTTGCATTTGATACCCTTAAATCAGGAGTCTCACTTGGAAGTGATGTAATAATTATTGATACGGCAGGAAGACTTCATAACAAAATCAACCTGATGACTGAATTGTCTAAAATAAAAAGAGTAATGGGAAATGTCATTCCTGATGCTCCTCATGAGGTTCTTCTGGTGCTCGACGGATCAACAGGGCAAAATGCATTTGAGCAGGCCAAACAATTTACTTCATCTACCGATGTAACTGCTATGGCAATTACAAAACTAGATGGCACAGCAAAAGGGGGTGTCGTTATAGGTATTTCCGATCAGTTTAAAATTCCTGTGAAATATATAGGTATCGGAGAAAAACTGGATGATCTGCTGATCTTTAACCGTGTCGACTTTGTTGATTCGCTTTTTAGCTCAAAGTGAATAATTGATCAATATGAGACTTTAGATAAAGATTTATTGATTTTTTTCGTTTACCCCAACCCCAAGGGGAGCAAAAAAAATCAATTTACTCACCATCAGACGAATGAACGGTGTAAAGAATTTATTGTCAGCACTTTAAGATAAATTATTATTTTCTGAATGAAAAACAAAAAAATCAATATAATCACACTTGGGTGTTCCAAAAATGTTGTTGACTCGGAGAAACTTCTCAAACAACTTGATGCTGGTGGTTTTGATGTTATATATGATTCTGATAATGTATCATCCGGAACTGTGATAATAAATACCTGCGGCTTTATAAATGATGCCAGGGAAGAAAGTATCGATACAATCCTTCGTTTTGTTAAAGCCAGAGAAGAGGGAATTATTGACAATCTATATGTTATGGGCTGCCTTTCGGAACGATACATGGATGCACTTAAACACGAAATACCTCAGGTAAAAAGGTATTTTGGAGTAAATAACATGAGTGATGTATTAAATGAACTGGGATTAGACACAAGGAGCGACTTGCTTACTGACAGAACAATTATCGGTCCGGGTCATTATGCTTATCTTAAAATATCGGAGGGATGTAACCGTACCTGCGCCTTTTGTGCGATCCCGGCTATAAGAGGGAAATATGTAACACGCCCGATTGAAGAGTTGGTAGAAGAGGCCACAAAGCTTGCTGAGAAGGGTGTTAAAGAGTTGATTTTGATTGCTCAGGACCTCAGCTATTATGGTCTTGATCTATACAAAAAACAAGCTCTGCCTGCATTGGTCTCTGAATTATTAAAAATTGAATCATTCACATGGATTCGCCTCCATTATCTTTATCCTTCGAATTTTCCTATGGAGCTAATTCCTCTGATCAGAAACAATCCAGGGATATGCCGTTATATTGATATTCCGATTCAACATATTACAGATAACATGCTTGGATTAATGAAAAGATCGCATAACAGAAAAGAAACAGAGGATATTCTTTATAAACTCCGGAATGAGATTCCTGGTGCCGTAATAAGAACAACTCTTATTGCCGGACATCCGGGAGAAACAGAACAGGATTTTCTTGAACTCAAGGATTTTATTTCAGAATTCAAATTTGACCGTTTAGGGGTATTTTCCTATTCACATGAAGAGGATACATATTCATATAATGAGTATAAGGATGAAATTCCGTATAAAATAAAAGAGTCAAGAGTTGCCGAACTAATGGAAGTGCAACAGAATATTTCAGCTGAATTGAACGAGTCTAAAGTAGGGCAGATACTGAAAGTTCTTATTGACAGAAAAGAGGGAGAGTTTTTCGTTGGAAGAACTGAATTTGATAGCCCTGAGGTTGATCAGGAAGTGCTTATTTCCGTTAAACATGATCTCAAACCAGGTAACTTCTACGATATTAACATAACAGAATCAACTGATTTTGATCTGTTTGGAGTACCAGAATAATAATAAATTAGTAGGGATGTTGCATGTAACATCCCTACTAATTTATGGAATTTGTCACAGGTCATCGGTTTTTTCAGGATGCTCTGCCTTCTTCCTCTGAATCTTAATTTTTATCTCCGATTTGGCGCTGATAAATCCAACATTAATTAAATCACCTTCTTGAAGATTGGCTTTAATAAGAACCTCTGCCATCGGGTCCTCAAGATATTTTTGAATTGCACGCTTAAGTGGTCTTGCTCCATAATTTGCATCAAAACCTCTTTCAGCAATATAATCTCGTGCACCAGTTGCAATTTTCAACTGATAACCAAGCGAGTTAACCCTATCATAAAGACCTTTTAATTCAAGATCAATAATCTTATTAATTTCCTCTTTTCCTAATGAGTTGAACATAATAACATCATCAACCCTGTTAAGAAATTCAGGAGCAAAGGTTTTCTGAAGAGCTTTTTGAAGAATACTTTTAGTTTGTTCATCCCTGGAAGACTTTTTAGCTGTTGTGTCAAAACCAATCCCATGCCCGAATTCAGCAATCTGCCTTGTTCCAATATTTGATGTCAGAATAACGATTGTATTTCTGAAATCGACACGCCTTCCAAGACTGTCAGTCAGCTGACCTTCATCAAGCACCTGGAGCATAATATGAAATACATCAGGATGAGCCTTTTCTATCTCATCAAGAAGTACAACTGAATAGGGTTTCCTTCTCACTTTTTCTGTAAGCTGACCACCCTCTTCATAACCGACATATCCGGGAGGTGCTCCTACGAGTCTTGATACAGAAAACTTCTCCATATATTCACTCATATCAATTCTGACAAGATTATCAGTAGTATCGAAGAGAAATTTTGCAAGAACTTTCGCAAGCTGAGTTTTCCCAACACCTGTAGGGCCAAGGAAAATAAATGTTCCAATTGGCTTATTAGGGTCTTTCAAACCAGCTCTGTTCCTCTGTATCGATTTAACAATTTTCTGTATGGCTTCATCCTGACCAATAACGCTTCCTTTCAGTTCATCAGCCATCTTTAACAGTCTGGTTCCCTCTGTCTGAGCGATCCTTTGAACAGGTACGCCTGTCATCATTGCAACTACCTCAGCAACCTTTTCAGCATCAACTGTTTCGCGGTTAACAGCTAATTCCTTCTCCCATTTTTTCTTTTCCAGGTCAATCATATCAAGGAGGTCTTTTTCGCGATCGCGAAAACTGGCAGCCTTCTCGAAATTCTGGTTTTTGACTGCCATCATTTTTTCCTTTTTTGTCTCCTCCAGCTGATTCTCAAGAGATAGTATTTTCTCAGGAACAATAATATTTGAGATATGAACCCTCGAGCCTGATTCATCAAGTGCATCAATAGCTTTGTCGGGCAGGTGCCTGTCAGATATGTAACGGTTTGTGAGTTTTACGCATGCATCAATAGCATCGTCGGTATACATTACATTATGGTGATCTTCATATCTCTCTTTAATATTATGGAGAATATGAATTGTCTCTTCAATGGAGGTCGGTTCAACAATAATTTTCTGGAATCGTCTTTCAAGTGCTCCATCTTTCTCTATATACTGACGGTATTCATCAAGAGTTGTGGCGCCAATACATTGAATCTCACCACGGGCCAGAGCAGGCTTAAGCATATTTGCGGCATCAAGCGAGCCAGTTGCTCCTCCGGCACCAACTATAGTGTGAATCTCATCAATAAACAGAATTATATTATCGTTTTTTGACAGTTCATTCAAAATTGCCTTCATCCTCTCTTCAAATTGTCCACGGTATTTTGTGCCGGCAACTATTGAGGCAAGGTCAAGAGCTACTACTCTCTTATTGAAAAGGACTCTGGAAACATTCTTTTTTGATATACGAAGAGCCAGACCCTCCGCTATTGCTGATTTTCCAACACCCGGGTCACCTATAAGTACAGGATTATTCTTTTTTCTTCTCGATAAGATCTGAGCCAACCGCTCAATTTCCTTTTCTCTGCCAACAATCGGATCAAGCCGGCCTTCTTCTGCCGCTTTTGTAAGATCAATTCCAAAATTATCAAGTACTGGTGTGTCTGACGATGATTTAGGTGTAGAAGGAGAGGAGGATTGTCTTTTGCCCTGGCCACCGAAACTCTGACCTTCATCCTCTTCATCTCTCGGATAATCTGCTTTTGAGATTGGTGAATCCGCTTCGACCATCCTTCTCACAGACTGGTAGTCAACATCTAATTCTGAAAGAAACCTTGTAACAAGGGCATTTTCATCCTTAAGTATTGCCAATAGCAAATGTTCAGTATCAATAGTACTGCTTTTCAAGGCCTTTGCTTCCAGAAATACAAGTTTAAGTATCCTCTCAGTGCTTCTTAGAAGGGGAATAACCTCATGGTCAGCTACCGGAACAGGGGTTTCCACTTTTATACTCTTCTCAAGAGATCCTTTCAGTACCATAAGGTCAATACCCTGGTTCATCAGTATCTCTATCGCCGCGCTTTCTCCGTCTCTCAGTATACCAAGGAAAAGGTGCTCAGGACTTATATGACTGTTTCCCAGCCTTATAGCCTCTTCTTTGGAGTAACCAAGAATATCTTTAACTCTTTGCGAAAATTGTGAATCCATATTTTGATATTTCAATTATCAGATTAATAAATGCTAACCGACATTCTGTCAGATGCTGTACGACAAAAGTACACATAACTACTTTTTCAAAGTTAAATTATGCATAATATCTGTACGACAATTTTCATGCCCATTTATAAACAAATATTGTTAAAAATTCACAGCATGAAAAGCACAAAATTAGCCAAATAAATACTATTTTCGTAATTCGAAACTCCCAAGAGGAGGTTTTTTTGTAAATACTTAATTAATAATCTGTTATGTTAGAGAGAGAGAGAATCGTTAGGGTAAATATTGAAGAGGAAATGAAATCAGCCTACATCGATTATTCGATGTCGGTAATTGTGTCGAGAGCATTACCTGATGTGAGAGATGGCCTAAAACCGGTCCATCGCAGGGTACTTTATGGAATGTCTGAACTGGGAGTATTTTCTAACAAATCATATAAAAAATCGGCCAGGATAGTGGGGGAGGTGCTGGGTAAGTTTCACCCTCACGGAGACTCATCGGTATATGAAGCTATGGTAAGAATGGCGCAGGAATGGTCATTGAGATATCCACTGGTTGACGGACAGGGCAACTTCGGGTCTGTAGATGGCGATAGTCCTGCTGCAATGCGATATACTGAGGCAAGGCTTAAAAAGATTGCAGAAGAGACGCTGGCCGATATAGACAAAGATACTGTTGATTTCCAACCCAATTTTGATGATTCGTTGACAGAACCTTCTGTGCTTCCAACACGAATCCCCAGTCTCCTTGTTAATGGAGCTTCTGGTATAGCTGTAGGTATGGCAACCAATATGCCTCCGCATAACCTAACAGAAGTTATAGATGCCACAATTGCCTATATTGATAATAACGATATTACAATTGAAGAAATTTTACAATATATTAAGGGACCTGATTTCCCAGCAGGAGGTATAATCTATGGAGGACAAGGAATTAGAGATGCCGCTGAAACCGGCAGAGGTCGTATAGTAGTTAGGGCAAAGACTGAAATTGAGCTTACTCATTCAGGAAGGGAATGCATTATTGTTAATGAGATCCCTTATATGGTCAATAAGGCCGAAATGATCCGAAAGATTGCTGATCTCATAAACGAGAAAAAACTTGAAGGGATCTCTTATATTAACGATGAATCGGACCGCAACGGAATGCGCATTGTCATTATTCTTAAGAAAGATGCCAGCGCAAATGTTGTTCTGAATAACTTATATAAATATTCATCGCTTCAGACTTCATTCAGCGTAAATAATATCGCACTTGTTAAGGGACGCCCAAAAACGCTAAATACCAGGGATTTAATTCACTATTTCGTAAAACATCGTCACGAAGTTATACTGAGAAGAACAAAATTTGACCTTGATCAGGCTGAAAAACGTGCTCATATACTTGAAGGAATGATCATTGCCAGTGATAACATAGATGAAGTCATTGCAATAATCAAATCTTCCCAGACTCCCGAAATGGCCAGGGAAAGGCTTATGGAGCGATTCGAACTTTCAGATATCCAATCGAGAGCTATAGTGGAAATGCGTCTGCGTCAGCTAACCGGTCTTGAGCAGGAAAAATTAAGAGCTGAATATCAAGAGATTATGGCATTAATAGAATCTCTGAAAACTATTCTTGCTGACATTGATCTCCAGATGAAAATCATTAAAGACGAACTTCTTGAAATAAAAGAAAAATATGGCGATGCAAGACGTACAGAGGTAATTCCTAATGCTGAAGAATTTAATCCGGAGGATTTTTATGCCGATGATGAGATGGTTATCACTATTTCTCATCTGGGTTATATAAAAAGGACACCATTAACTGAATTCAGAAGGCAGAACAGGGGAGGAACAGGAGCAAAAGGCGGTGCAACCAGGGATGAGGATTTTATTGAGCACCTATACATTGCTACAATGCATAATACAATGCTCTTCTTTACCAGAAACGGTAAGTTGTATTGGCTTAAAGTATACAGTATTCCGGAAGGTTCGCGAACGTCCAAGGGAAGAGCCATGCAAAACATGATTAATATTGAACCTGATGATAATGTAAGAGCCTTCATTAATGTACAGAATCTAAATGATTCTGATTATATAAATAATAATTTCATTGTTTTATGTACAACTAAGGGAATTATTAAAAAAACATCGCTTGAAGCATATTCGCATCCAAGGATAAATGGAGTTAATGCTATTACCGTGAGAGATGGTGACGAGCTTCTTGAAGCCAGAATGACTAATGGACAGCACCATATATTGCTGGCAATTAAATCCGGACGTGCTATCAGGTTCCCTGAAGCAAAGGTGAGACCAATGGGACGGACAGCTTCAGGTGTAAGAGGCATAAGACTTGCAAATGATGATACTGATATTGTAATTGGCATGATAACAGTTGAAAATAAAGAAAAAGATATTCTTGTTGTTTCAGAGAGGGGATATGGTAAGAGATCAAATATTGATGGTTACAGGATCACCAACAGAGGTGGCAAAGGGGTAAAAACAATAAATATTACTGATAAAACAGGTAAATTGATTGCACTGAAGGATGTAACTGATAATCATGATCTTATGATCATTACGCAGTTCGGCAACATCTTAAGGAGTTCAGTTTCAGCACTAAGAGTAATGGGAAGGGCAACACAGGGAGTCAGGTTGATTAATCTCAGAGAAAAAGATATCATTGCATCAGTTGCCTGTGTATTTGTAAATGAGGTAGATGAAAGTACTGAACTTAACAATATTGAAGAAAATAATATAAATGCCGAGGAAAATGGCAAAGAATTTGATGTTTAATAAGTAATATTATAAATTTGAGAAAATTTTTAAAGACAATTTAACTAAAACGATAATCATGAAAAAGTTTTTTCTGCTGATAGCAGCCATTAGTATCTCATTTGGAGCAATGTCCCAGAAAGGCAAGGTAACAAGTGCTCTTAGCTTCATTGATCAGGGTGTTCTTGATAAAGCAAAAGAGGCCATTGACCAGGCATTAGTACATGAGAGATCAAAAGACTGGTATAACACTTATTTTGCAAAAGGTAAGCTTTGCCAGGCCGTTTTTGAATCGGATAATCCTAAATTCAAAGCTTTCTATCCTGAACCACTTCAGGAAGCCTATGCTGCTTATGAAAAATCTATTGAATTGGATCCCAAGGGGTCAGTGAAGAAAAGAATTATTACCAACATGGTTTATAACTCACTGGCTGTCAATCTTTATGCACAGGGAAGTTCCAGGTTTGAAGAAGAAGATTTTGCAGGAGCTCTTAAATCTTTTGAGACACAGATTGAAATTACTGAAAGTGATAAGTATGTAGGATTGGTAGATACAGGGATGTATTACAATGCAGGACTTGCTGCTACTAATTCAAATAAATATGAGGAAGCTATCAAGTACTTCGAGAAGTGTGCAGAGATGAAATATCAGGGAATAACTCCTTATTATCAGATCTATCTTAGTTATCTTAGTCTTGGCGATACTTTGAAGGCAGAATCAGTTCTGACAGGATTAACTACTTTATTTCCTGAAGATAAAACTATCACACTTCAGTTAATTGATCTCTACATCAAGAGTAATAAGAACGATGAGGCACTTAAATATATTGCAGTTGCAAAAAAAGATGATCCGACCAATTACAGTGTTTTCTTTGCTGCTGGTATTATTTATTTGAATGAAAACAAATATGATGAAGCTATCGTTGAACTTAAAAAGTCACTTGAATTAAAATCAGACTTATACGATACACAGTATGGACTGGGAGCAGCTTATATTAACAAAGCTTCTGATATGTTTGTTAAGGCCAATGAGATAATGGATGTTAAAGAATACAGTGATGCTATTGATAAAGCAAATGCAGTCTATGCTGAAGCTCTTCCTTATATGGAAAGGGCATATGTGCTTAAGCCAGATGATGAATATACAATGAGAAGCCTGCAGGAGTTATATTACAGACTGAAACAAAAGGATCCATCATTAGCAGCAAAATATGAGATGATGAAAGCGAAGCTTGATTCCTTAGAAAATAAATAAGAAAAGTTTAAATCGATAATGAAGAGGGATGCCTGGTGTGTGTCCCTTTTTTTTATACACTGACTCTGAATAGGCCAGAGGAATAATTTTAAACTATAAGTTGAAACTATTACAATATTATTCTATTTGACATAATATTAATTATAGGCTTTGTAGTAACAATATAGAAGTAAACTTAATTGAGGTTATGCCAGGTGCGGAAGATTGAAACCCCGTTCACTTGGCTTTTTACTTATATAAATTATAATGAAAGCAATTATTAAAGTTTGTACGGCAGAAAAAGAATTTACTCAGGAACAAGTAAAATTTATGAAACGTATGGCATGCTGTTTAATTCAGCATCATCAGTTGGCTGTTGTAATTAAGATGAAGATTAAAAAAGTTAAGCATTTAAAAATAAAAGTATCATGAGTAATATAATTGGTGTAAATGCCTGGTCAAAGGTTGCTAGGTCTCGGTTGTGTCCTATTGGAAGGATAAGGGTTGATTTTATGGGTTCATATTTTAGAGGGTACTATAGTTTGTATGCTTTTGAGAATATGTATGGTTATAAAATTGGAGATTTTATTAAGAGGGTAAGAATGAGGGATTTGAATGATTATAAGGTTGGTGATCGATATGAGTGTGTTTTATTTGAAAGAAAGGAGGTTTTGAAGTGAGTTTAAGTACAAAAGTGCCTATCACTGGATGGGAGAAGTGGATTAATCGTATAGTTACGATTGCTTTAGCTGCTTACCAGGCGATTCAGTATTTATTGACGCACTGGGCTGCTAACTAAGAATCGGGGGAGTTGGTTTAGCTTTCTCCCCTTTTTTTCATTTTGATATCATATTAATATATTTAGATAAATAGATATGTGTACAAAGAAAGTGAGGCACAGGTGTTGTAAATGTAGAAGGAGATTAGTGTATGACAAAGTGCATATGATGTCATATTATGTTAAGAGGATTAATGGAATTTTTGTTGATTCTTTTGTAAGAGGATGGTTTTGTAATGATAGTATTGAGTGTGAGAAGGTGTCCAGTGGTGGACACTTATATAAAGATATATAGATATGAAAAACAGATTAAGTTTTTACAGAAATGGATTTCAGGAGTTTATAGAGGTTATGGATTTTGCGCATGCTATTAATCTTTGGCGGATGATTAAGTATGAGGAGAGGGACGATGTATATGATCCTTGGTATCATTATGTATCAGGGTCAAAGGAGAGAATTTGGGATAATAGTTAAGATGGAGACTGAAAAGTATGATTTAGCTGGTCTGGAGTGGTATAGTAACACCACGACAGTAACACCACGACAGTTAAACCATGTGATAATACAAGTACATTGAATATCAATGATTTATACATTGAAGGTATAGATTATTTGCAAGTTTTTGGTACAGGAACAAAAAAAAGGAAGTCAAAAAGGTTCAAATTAGTTGATTTAGAGCGAAGTACAAGGTTGTATAAAAAGTCATATTTAGTAACTGATGAAGTAAAAAAGGTTAAAGTTTGTGTTATGAATTGTGGTCCTTTTTCTAGTGTTATGCCTGTAGGATCTGTGAGTATAAAGTTTGATAATGAGATACTTTATCTCAAAATGTTTAACACTAGGTATTTAAAGGGTTTTTTCAATGCTATTGGATTTAATTTTAAACACGTATCGAGGTTAGATATATATAGGGATTTTCAAAAATTCCGGAATTTTGTGCCTGAAAGTTTGATTAGTAATTTTATGAATCAGAGTTATTTAAGTCTTTCCCGTGCTAAGTTCAACACGATTGGAGTGAGTAATGAGAAGGGATTAACTTACCAGTATTTAAGAAATGGAATGAAATCATCAGGCAGGCAATTTTATCTGTATAATAAGTCTCTGGAACTAAAAGAGGTTGGAATGAA
Source organism: Bacteroidales bacterium (assembly GCA_035530515.1). Lineage (GTDB taxonomy): Bacteria > Bacteroidota > Bacteroidia > Bacteroidales > VadinHA17 > LD21. The sequence continues at coordinate 8,631 of DATKUO010000031.1, read as the reverse complement.
GGAGCATATTGTAAAAACCTGGTCCGAAGCAGAGTTTAATCAGGGTGTTGAGGTATGGAGGTTAGAATTAAGTTTAACCAGGGGAAAGAGAAATATTGTTTTGAATGAGGATACTGGTGAGTTGGTGGGAGTTAGTTTGAATAATATTTTCAGGAAGGGTTTTATACATAGTGTTTATGAGGGTGGGTTAAAGACTTCTTTCACTTTTGTAAATAATGAAGGAAGGAGAAAGACCAGGTGTAAAAGGATTAAATTATTTTCAAAGAAGAAAAGATATATAAGGTTGTTATTTGGCGGTACTCAGTGCGATCAGTTGAGAATGAGGAAAATAATAGTTGGGAGTTTGGTTAAAGATATGTTGAGGGAAGCTGAAACAAGGGAGCATCGTTCCAGGTCTTTTGAGGATCAAATTGCGATGTTAAAGGGTTATATTATTGATAATAATATGGATAATCATATTTTGGCAATTCTAAAGAGGTTATCCAGGGAATATAAATGCGATTATTATAGTGATGTTGAGAAGTTTGTAATTAATTACTATGCAAAGTTGGCAGGGTTTTAAAAAGCTACGTGGTTAGAGGTTCCCGGTATTTGAATTAGTTCAAAAATGGTTTTACCTGCATAACCACGCATGGAGTAAAGTTAATAATAAAATTGATATGTGTACAAAAAAGGTTAGGAAACGTTGTTGGAGGTGTAAACGTCGGTTAATTATTGATAAGTTGGATGAAGTTAAAAAGAGGGGTTTGGTGAGGTATCAGTGTATTGATCCGTTTGAGTGTGAATATAAGGTGTCCACAAATTTCAGGTAATTTGAAGAGAAAATTGGACACTTTAAATGTAATAGTTTATATATGCAGATATTTGTATATATAAATATAGGAAAGTATGAAATTTATGATTTGTTTAATGAGGGTTATATCATTTGTTCTGGTAACGGTGATATTCGGTACTGCAGTAGGATATGGATTGGATGTGGATCCTTGGGTTTCGGTTGGAGTTATAGGTGTAGTGAGTTTAATACCTTCGGGGATTCTTGGTGAATCCGGAGTGTTGGGTGTTTTAATAGGTATTCATACAGGTCAGGTTGCTTATGGTGGTAGTATTGAGTCGCCGGTTGCCAGGATAATGATTGATGCGGATTCTGCAACAGCGTTAGCGACAGTTATGGCAGTAAAATTAACATTGAATCAGGCAACGAAACGCAAGACGGGTAATATGATACCTGAGATTTCGTTTGCAGTTTTAGCAGATATTTGTGGGTTTATTGATGCGATTTTTTACGAGATGACTGTAGAATTTCGTATTATTTTCAGTATTCCTATATCATTGGGCGGGGCGTATGATTTGGAAGGTGGGTCAATTGGTTATGTTTTATCGGGTTGTACTGCAGCAGATACTATAAAAGTTTATGCTATTGATGATGCACGGAGGGAATTGGATTATTTGGAGATAGTACCTGTTTCTTGTCCTGCAGGTGGGGTAAAAGTTATTGATTCTGTTTTCGGTGAATTTCTGTTTGTTGATCCGACGAATTTAACCAGGGTAAAGATCAATTATGCAAATGGGGTAGGTATTGAATACCTGGGTGAAGAGGTGAAGGAAATAGCCAGGTTGGTTAATCCGGTTCATAAAGTGACTAATGCAGGTTTATTGACTGCAGGTTATTCTGATGTTTCAGGTATAAATATAAGAGATGCGGTAACTGTTGATATTACTTTGGCAGCACTTGGTTTGGTTTATGTTGTGAAACATCTGTTAGCCGGATGATATGGGGTTATTTAATTTTAAAAAGAAGACTGGACAGACAGTAGCTGGTAAATTACTTGGGGGTCTGTTCAAAATTGGAAAGGTAGCGGTTCCGTTAGTGGCAGGGGTAGTAACAGGGGGAGCGGCATTAGGAGTATTAAGTGGAGCTAAAATAGCGGGAAAAGTGGGTATATTTAAGAAAATTGGCAGTATTTTTAAGAAGAAAGAGGGTGGTACGGTCCTGGGTAATTTACTAAGGGGTACAGCTAAAAAAGTTGCAAGTGGAGCGGTTAGTACTGTTGGAGAGGAGATAGGAAGTACAGCGCATCAGATCGCGTCAACTGTTGGGGCAGGAAGTGAGGGGGAAACTTCAGGGTTTGTCCGGGGGATGAAGACGGGGTTTTTAGGTGATGTATGGGAGAATAATAAAGGTTTTCTTATTGCAGGTGTTTTAGGTTTGATAGGTTTATTAATATTAATATTTGGAAGACGCAGGAGGTAATATTATGAATGATGTAAAGGGAATGGAGCAGGTAAAGGCGATAATAGTAAAGAATGCAATAATTTTGGTTGTTGCGTTGTGTGCTATTGTTGGATATCTTTTGTTCCGGATGAAGAAAAGAAACGTTAAAATATTTGGGAGGTAGTTATGGCAAATATAAGAACGGATCGTTTTGGAAACCCGACTATGCTTAAGATGGCAAAGTCAGTTGTTGATAGGAAAACAGGGAGTGTTTTACCTATTTATAAGACATATTGTGAGGTAGGTAATCAGATGATCAAGGTTGAGATCTCTGAATGTAAAAAGTCAACTAGGGATGGAAATCCTGGTATGTGGGTTAAGTTCACAAAAATGAGTAAAAACAGACAACAGGGTGGTTTCGGTGGAGGGTCCCAGGGTTATCAGAAGGGAGGTTTCTGATGTTCAAAAGTATAAAGGTTTTTATAGATGGAATAAAGTTTGTTCTTAAATATGGGTCTTTGATAACTGTTATTCTCGGAATTTTGGTTTTTGCATCTGAGAAGTTGGAAGAGTGGCAGAAGGAGAATGAGCCGAAGGATAAAGGGTAGTGAAATATATTTTGATAGCGATAGCGGGGGAAGCGGGGCTATGGGCAACGGATGGTGTGTCTGTAGCCCTGCAAATTTTAATAGCATTGGTGACTATAGGAATTCTGATATATGAGAAGAGGGTCTTTAAAAATCGTTGTAGGGATTGCAGGTATTATCAGCATTATCTTCATACTCATGAAAAAAAACATAATTAATATGGGAAGCAGGGGGATGCGAAATAATAATCCTTTCAATATGAATAAGACGGATAGTTTATGGCTGGGACTTGTTCCTGGTTCAGATGTGAGGTTTGCAAGTTTTATTGATTTGGAGCATGGTGTCAGGGCAGGTTTAATAAATTTGTTTAATGGTTATTTTTCAAGAAATTTAACTTTAAGGCAGATAGTTGGGAAATATGCGCCTGCATCGGATAATAATAATGAATTAGCATATGTTGAGGCTATAAGGAAAAAAACTGGTATAATAGGGGAGCAGGTCCCTAGTAAGGGGCAATGGTTGAGTGTGGCATCCGCGATATTATTTCATGAAAACGGGTTTGAGGTTATGAATGTTGATCAGTTGAAAGAGGTAGTTATTAAATTCAAACTTTCTTCATATGGTGGCTAGTATGGTATTTGCAAAGTTGATTTTGTTTGTAAAAAAGAATTGGAAGATTATTGGTATTGTCCTGGTTGTTTTTATTATAACTGGTATGGCTAAAAGGTTATTTGGCAGGTTGGCTATGTGGTGGAGTATTAAGAATGTAAGCAGTGATCCGGAAAAGATTGATTATGATTTCATGGCTGTTTCGGTTCATAGTGCAATGTACCAGGGGCTTTTTAATATGGGTGAGAATGAGTCAGCTATAATTGGTTTTGTAAATTCATTGGGAAGCATGGAGCAGTTTTTAACTCTATGTCGGAAATATGCATTAAAATATGGTAAGGATTTGAGGGAGCAGCTGCGGAAGTATTTTAATGATAAGCAGTATTCAAAATTAAATTGGAAATAATGGGTGTAAATATTGATGGTCATGTTGGGTTAAGTGAAGCTGATGTAATAGCGTTAATTGCTGAGTATGGATCTGAAGGAGGTTTGTTACATAGTGTTGTAGTTGAGGTAGGGCCTTGGAATATGGTTTCATTAGGAAGTAAGGGAGTTGCACATGGTCAGGATCTTAGTAAAATAATGGGCATAAGTGTTGTTATATGTGATGATTCTGATAGTGTTCATAGGTCATTACATGAAAGTACTAATGCAGATGAGGGTTATTTTTATTGTGATAGTACATATGTTGAAATGACTAGGGGTGGAATATTTAATTCGGTTGCTTATGATGATGAAGTAATGAACAGAGGGTTTATAGTTTTGTGGTTGATTGATTAAATTGATATCTTTGAAAAAAAAGATATGAAAACAATAATTTTAGTTATTATGGGTTTGATCAGTATTTTCAATTGTTATCCAGGTGAAGGGGAAAAGGTAGGTATTGGTGGTTCCACTGGTGGTGAAAGTGGTTTGCGTGATCTTGATGGAAATTTATATACTTCTGTTATTATTGGTACTCAGGAATGGATGGTTGAAAATTTAAGAACAACAAAATTTGCGGATGGTTCGGATATTCAGAATGTTACTTTAGATGATGCATGGGCGTTGCTTGGAACAAGTGCATATTGTTGGTATGAGAATGATATTCAATATAAAGATACTAATGGGGCGTTATATAATGGGTATGTGGTATTAGATGTTAAAAAATTGGTTGAGGGTCAGTTTACAGAAAATGGAGAGCCATCTTTGGGTTGGAGAGTTCCTCATTTAATTGGATTCGAAAATGGTGACTGGTGGACTTTAAGTCGTTATATAGGAGGTAGTGCAATAGGTGGGGCAAAATTAAAAGAAATAGGTTTTGAGCATTGGAGAGAGGAGGGTGTCGAAGGTACTGATAACTATGGATTTAAGGGTGTTGCGTCTGGATTTCGGTTTGAAAATGGTCAATTCACAGAAGGTCCATCACCAACAGGATTAAAGGTTGCGACAGGAATGTGGGGAGATTACGCAATAGAGCCAAATGGGGATTATGTGGAATTACATTACATCAATGGAATTATGCTAATGTCATGGATGAATAATAGAACAGGTATGGCAGTTCGTTGTATGAGGGACATATGAAAATAAGGTTATGAATGAGATTGATTTGATTGTTAAGTATTTGGAGAAGAAGGGATCTAAAGTAGCGGATATAGCGTATCATTCAGGTTTTGAAATTTTGAGTGTTCATGGTTCGAGCGTTAATGTAGGTAGAGATGAGGGATTGGAGCTTGATCAATGTTTCTTTTTTGGGCATATTGATTTTAGGTGTCATATTGCTGTTTTGGTTGATCCTAATGTTGTTACTGTTGGGTTTGAGAGCAGGTTGAAAGGTAGGGTTGATATTAATAATGTGATAACGTTTGCAGGTCCTGATATGATAGTATTGAGTGATGGTGCGTTGATTCAATGTAAGAGGATTTATGGAAAAGGGTTTAATTATATTGAGGCTGCTGTTGATGGACCGGCGGATGGTAATTTCCAGGTATCATTGAATTATAATGGTTATTTGTTCGTAATGAAATGACAATATTTGAGCAGTATTTAGAAATAGTTAAAAAACTGAGTTTTCATGGGTCCATGAAGGCTTTTTTTTAATATGCTGATAATGAGGTAACCGGTTTCCTCTGCAGACCTTGATCAGCTGGCTGGTTACTGATCAGCTAGCGGGGGATCAGCTGCAATATTTGAGCAATATTTTAATTTTTGCAAGGGGCAAAAATTTTGGACACAATAAAAACCGTTGTGGATTTTGAGCGGTTTTTGTATGCGATAGCACCTTTTTTTTAGTTATTGGATTTGAACTCCTAAAGACTTTTTTTTTGGATTTGGATTTGGATTTTTAGTATATTTGTGGATCTTGTAGGGTCTAAATATATTAAGAGATGTGTTTTGTATTAAACAATAAATATTAATTATAGGCAAAACGTAGCAAATTCCGTCCACGCCCTGCGTGGTTGACATAAAATCAGATATAGCGCACGCACAGCGTGCCTATATCGGCAACGATTTTATGTCAAAGGAATTTGCGGCTAATAGAGAACGCAATTTGCTCCAACACGCTCTGCTGCCTTTTTTGCAGCTATAATTGAATATTATATCAAATAGAATTGGCGTCTGGCGTCTGGCGTCAGGCTTCCGGCAACCGGCTTTAATTCTTCAAGAATCGATTATTTTGTTTCTAGAAGTATATCTGGCCAGTAATAAAGCTGTAGAGGTTGAGGAACGAAGTGACAAAATCCCGCAAGGCGGGACGTTAACTTGTTGTATTGTTGTAAAGGTTGTAAAGTTGTAAAGTTGTACTTGGTAAACTCATAAAAAGTGCAAAAAAATCCGGACCCTACCCTATGATGCTAAATATTCAATAATATTATGTCAAATAGAATGATAATTCGCTCATTATCATTCTAACTAACTTATACTAATTTCTCTCGTCACTTTTTAACGAGAACAGCTTCAAGAGATCTTATTAGCTTGCTATGTTTAATAGGATTTGCTAATTTCAATTTATTGATATTATGTAACTTCCATTTTATAGCTGGGAAGTCCTTTATTCCCTTATGCGGAAATTTATTCCAATCTGGTTCACCTTTTTCAAATCCTAATATCAATTCTTTATCGTCTTTTGACAATAATAGGTTCATAATATCAATAAGTATCTTTCTTTCTTTTTCATAATCTTCATAACTAAATTCTATTGCGGTCATTCCTGCAAATTGAGCATTAAAAGCTGATTTTTGATCTTTAATTATTGGATTTAATAATTCATGAATTGGTTTATTGTGGCTCAATGCCGATAATATAAATCCTTGACAAACATCATCGTCTAGTCCTTCACTATCAAAAAACTGTTTTATATCAAACATATCTCTGGGATGCTGCCTATCAAGCGCAGCGCAGATCTTGCTACCATACAATTCTGCATGAGATACAACATTTATAGCAGCAAACTTTCCGAATTCATTCTGCACTCTATCAGTTACATGCATCAAACGAACAGGAAACAGATGCCCTCTTGTTATAGTGTTTACCTCAATTTTAATTTGTGCATTTGGAAACTGACAATTTAATTTTACATCGGTATCACCATTTAAGGAAACGGCACTAACCTTAAGGCCTTCAATAGCTAATTCTATGGAAGACTTTATCCTTCCTAAGCCCTTGTGAATGTTTTTTAATGCTTCATCCCTGGAGTCTAAGGGTAAATAGGTTAAGTCAATATCCACAGATAGCCTTGGCAAATCATGTACAAATAGGTTTATCGCTGTTCCTCCTTTTAAGGCAAATATTTCTTCTTTTGCCACATAGGGCAAAATTCTCAATAATAAATCAACCTGAGTACGATATGCTTCTAATATCATAATGCAGCTAATTCTCTAGGAATTGTTATTTGATATTTTGAGATATAAACTCCATTTTCGGATATTCTTCGATTACCATTACCCAAGTCAATATTTGAATTATCAAGAAAGTTAAGCCATTGGTGATTTACTTTTTCAGCAAGATATAAGAACAATCTTTTTACACGAACAGAATTGCAGGTGTCCAATAACTCCTGAACCAGCTTCGGCTTAAGATTAACTAAGCCTTCCATAAGATGATAACACTCTATCAAATCGAGTTTTTTTGGTGATAGATATAAACATTCCATTATTGCACGTTCAGGAGAAGATATTTTTACCGAAATATTCTTAACATCCTGCTTCACCAAACCAACTATTTCAGGGATAAATGAAGTTTGTTGATGATTTACAAGAGTTCCCCAATCGTAATCATCAAACCACTTTGGTAGTTTCACTCTATAAGGTGAAAACAAATAAACTGTCTCTTTCCCTAGCCGAAAATAATGACTTAATCCTAGTATTGATAAGGCACTTGTTGCTCCAATGTGTATATTTAATTTAGCCTGATTTTGTAAAGAATATATACCTCCGATCCATTTTACATTGTCATTTGGCCTTTTATATGCCCCCCTACCAACTGCTTCCAACCAGCCACTATGCAAATAATGATTTAATAAGCTTCTGGATATGCCAAGTTCCTCTAACCAATGAGCTAAAACAATAGTTCCTGGCTCCAAATTTCTTACCAGAATTTTTAATTTTGTTTCATTTTGAGTAGCCATACTATTAATATTTTGATAAATATAACGATTTGTCCTTTATAAATATCTCAAAACTAAATATTCGTTATATTTATTTTGATATATATAGCTATCATACATATTTAAAACTATTTTTAACGAAATTGTATCAGATTTGAAAATATGAAAAATTGAGAAAATCGATGCTATAACACATAAATACAAAGAATCAATAACATTATTTCAAATAGAAAAACTGAATAACATGATTAATAACAGCATTAAAGCAGTGATTATTCTGATTAGTTCTTCGTATATGTCTGATTATACGCAGTATATGCATGTTTTACTTCTTACTTTTGTCTTTTGTCTTTCTTTGTCCTCCGTAGCCTTCTTTGACCACCGCAACTTAGTGAAGGTGGTGGCGAAGGAGGATTGTCTTTTATCCCCGCCGAAGCGGGATCTCCGCTGCGCTTCGACTTTTATCTTGTCCTTCCTCTCCCCCATTTTGCCTATAATTAGGGCTTGCTGATAAAGTCATTTATAATACATATAATGTTAATAATCAGTGATATATGTTAATATCTTTTGTTTGAATTAATAGTAAAAATGCAAATTAAAACATAAATTACGGTAAAAACATTTGCATTTATGGTAAA
>DATKUO010000030.1:0-4917 GCA_035530515.1 Bacteroidales bacterium | reverse complement strand
AAGCTGCTGCACCCGAAACAGATCAGGTTAAGATCATTGGTGAGTTAAAAGCAAAGGGAACGGATATTACAACGGTATTGAATGCCGTTGACAAGTCCGTGGATGAACGTAGTCCAGAGGAGAACAAGATTGTTGGTGATTACTCCAAACTCGTTCCTAAAGGTGATTTAAAGCCACCGGAGCCACCAATAGAAGAAAAGGTACCAAAAGAAGAAAAGCCAGCCGTTACAGTTACTCCGAAAAAAGAAGAAGCAAAAGTAACGGAAGAAACACCAGAAGAAAAAGCAGTACGTACTAAGGATAAACTTGCAGATTTAAGGGATGCATATAATGATATTCCGGCAAGTCATAATCGTAAACGTGCAGCAGTAATGCGTCAGATACAGGGGATGCTACCGGAAGATTATCGATTAGAAGTTGAGGGGAAGGGAATAAAAATTCTTAATGAAAGAGGGAAAAAACTCATAAGAAGTGCCACAACAAAAAAAACCATAAAACTCGAGGATATTGAAGATCCCGAAGAAAAGAAATTCATAAGTAGTCTGATTAATGAAAGATCGTACCTGCATGGATTAGACCTTCCGATGGGACCAGTAGGTATAGACAAAGCCGTGAATGATCTTCTTGCGGGAAGGAACAATCAGGATACACAATATGTCATTGATGGTTTGACTGATATGTATAGACGTGACATGATGCGTTTTAAGGGAGAAGGACAGCCCGACATTGAAGTAACAGCAAAAGAATATATAAAAGGGTTAAATGATGAGAAGTTAAAAGCCTTCATGGAAAAGAATGGAGGATTTACTATTGAAAATGCAGACAAAGCAGTAGAGGAAGGATTAATTGAAAAAGAAGATGTTGAGGAATTTAAAAAACTTATACAAGATGAAAACGACAGAGAACTTAAAGCAAGAAACGAATGGTCAGCCGAAGAAGCAGGCATCGACATTGGGGGTAATGTTCTACCTGAAGGCAAAGAAGCACCTCCAGAGGTTAAAGGAGCAGAAGAACCAAAGCCAGAAATAAATGAAAAGCCAATTAACAAACCAGATATTACTTCTGGCAAAGGAGAAGGGGATATCGTACCTGGAAGCACAGAGGGAAATGAGAAACCAGTTACTCCAAAAGGTGAAGAAAAACCTGTCAGAACCACAGATGTCGTCAAACAAAAGCAAATAGATGCTATCAACAAGGAATACGACAAGGAGATTTATGACAGGCAGAAAGAACTTGATGCACTTCCAAAGAAAATAATTAAAGCTATTAATGAAGCCAATAAAAGGATTGGGATATTTGGTGATCTTAAACCAATAGAACCAGATGAGATCATTAAACGTGAGGAGCAGGGATTCAAAGTAACTTCCGAAACAGTTGATGCTATCCGGAAACCATTTCTGGAAAGAGAGGCAGAACTTCGCAAAGAGATTGATGCCTTAAATAAGGAGCGTGAATCAAAGATTGGTGAAGTGCTGAAGCAGCAGACTTTGGGATTTGAGGAACCTGTAAAAGAACTACCCAAAAAAATAGTTACAACCAAAGAAGGAGTTAAGTACGGAGATAAGACATACACGGATATAGTAGATGTTTTGGATGACATCGAAAATGGAACAGTAAGAAAGGAAGATGGTAAGTTGTTAAGGGAGGCAGTAAATACATGGGAGGAGAAAAACAAACCTGAATCATTTGCAGACAGCAGGACGGCAAAGCAAAACAAGAAATACAAGAACGAACCAAAGACTGATGCACCGGAGGAACTTGCATGGGATGAGCCATTGCCGTTATCGCCAGCAGAAGACCCGAATTTTAAGATGAGTGATCTTAATAATGCCATGTCGATACGAAACATTGCACGTAGCTTTATCAAGAACATGGGTAAGATAGAGGGTGCAGATGTGAGAGTTGGGTTTATTAAGCGTTTTCATCGTAAAGCAAGAGGCTTGTTTAATCCGGTGAGTGGTATCATCCGTGTAAATAATAAACGTGATTTAAGGGCATTAACGCACGAATTTGGGCACTTACTCGATTATGAGATGTTTGATATACGGGGAATAATAAGTGCGAAAGCAGCCGATAAACAATTAGGCACAGGGGTAGATTTCAATGGAGATATATATTCCAATGTCAAGCAGGTAGAAGAAGCAATGAGATCCCACAACATAACTATTGATGAAGGTAATTTCTTATTGGAAAAAGTAAAGTCATTTGAAAAGAAAAAACTTGGAGAGAAATATTCTGAGATAGTTGAACAGGGATCGATAGTGCCGGTTAAATACAAAGGCAAGACATATAGATCCGATAAGGAGATCAATAATGCTTTGGCAAAAGGAAAGATGCCAACTGCAAAAGCAAGTCAGTTAATCGTAAATCTCAACAACCTCAATAAAGGTCGCACAGCAAAACTTGATAAGTTAAGAGCAAAGTACGGAGATGACGTGGTTGCCGGAGTACTGCAGAGAGTGGAACTAAAAAAAGAGTTTGATACATTATTGCGTGATATTGGTTATCCTTCCAAAAAAAGAACTGAAGGCATCGCGGAGTTTGTTTACAACTATGTTATTGACCCGAAACAACTTATTAACAGCACACCCACAGCACTTGCATGGTTTGAGAAGTTGCTTGATAATGCACCGGCGATCAAAGATGCGCTTCATACATTACGAGAGGATTTTGCCAAATATGATGCACAGGATGTATTAACAAAAGGTGTGGCAGAAATACTTCCACCGGAACCAGATAAATTTTCATGGCTTGATACCATTGTAACATTAGGCAGGGAGCCACTGTATAGCGTGGTAAATATGTTGCGCCCCATGGAGAAAATGGTAGAAAAATGGAAGGTAATGATGGATAATAACACACTTGCGTATAAAGATCCATGGGTGTCTGCAAAACAATTACTTGGACAAGGGGGAAGGTCAGAGCAATGGATTATTTACCATCCTTATTTCAATAGAGGCAATGATATTGTTATCAGGAAAGACATTAAAGGGTTGATGCCAATTATAAAACCTTTGTTTGGCACAACAGACTATTTGCCTTACCAAACATATCTTGTTGCCTTAGATGCTATTGAGTCACACAATAGAGGCAAACCACAACAGGCATATTTTGACAAAGAGAGTGCACAGGCAATTAAAGCCACAGCAGAAAAGAGATTTGGTGTGGCAAAACTCATGGAGTTTCAGTCAGATATTCAGAAGTACAATGAAGCATTGCTTGATTTCGCTGCAGAGTCGGGAATAATATCTAAAGAAACAGCACAATACTGGAAACAGGAACATCAGAATTATGTGCCACTGAGAAGGATCGCAGAGACTTATGAGGTATTTGGAGGCAATAGAAAGACTATTTCCCGGGACTTATTACCTGAAGCAGAGCGTGTGATCTTTTCGAGAAAAGGATCGCAGAAACAAATAAGGGATATTTTTGAAAGTATGATAGAAAACACCAATCATATTCTTGCATCCTCAGAAAGAAATATACTTATCCGGAATATTGCCGATATGTTCACGGATATTCACAATTACAACAAGTCACATAAAGTTGGTGGTGCCGTCATTGAGGAGATAGATGCAAGAGGCATGGAAGCATATCAGGATCCCACAACAGGAGAGATAAGATATGCCATTGCAAAGGTAAGACCAAAAAATTTCAGACCCCCGAAAGGACGCATATTAGTTGTAAGAGAAGAAGGAAACCCGCGTTTCTATGATGTTGCCCCGGAATATTATGATGATATATTCAGGGTAACAAACAATGTAGCAAAACAAGTATCGACAGTAATGAAGGTTTTGAGTGCGCCCTCCCATTGGTTACAGGCAGGTGCAGTTGTTTACGATCCTACATTCCCTATACGAAATATTGTCCGAGATCAGACATCTACCTGGTTCACCTCAAAATATGGATATTTGCCAACGGACTTTTTAAAGGGGATTATGTCTGCAATCAAGAAAGATGATATGTTTCAAAAATGGTTAGCGAGTGGAGGGGATCAGTCATTTCTTATTTCTGCTGACCAGGCAATGTCTCATGATTATTTTGATAAGAAAGTAGGTAAGTTCGCAAGGAGGAAATTTGATGCATACAAGCGCAATCCATTGCTTGCGTTACAGGACTTTTCAAAAGCATCTGAGATAGGCACAAGGCTCGGTGCGTTTAAGAATGCTTATAAGAGAACAGGAAATGTTAAGTTAGCAGCAATAGAGTCACGGGACATAACTGCAGATTATGGGATACATGGTGCAATGACAAAGCAGTTATTCCAGCTTTATCCGTTTTTAAATGCGAGAATCCAGTGGACAAGGACAATCGTTAACACCATGAAAAATCCTGCATCTTTTATGTTAAAAGGTATGGCGATTACTATTCCTGCAGCACTTAACTGGCTCCTTAATAACCAGGATGAGGAGTCTAAAAACTTATATCAGTCATTACCAACATGGAGGAGGGTGGGATTATTTAATATTCGTATCCCGGGTACAGATCATTTTCTTCCATTACCAAAAGGGTTTTTCGGAGTATTGTTTGCAAGTTCCATTGAATCACTGTTGGATGCAGCAGTTAAAGATGATCCGAGGATTCTTGAAGAATTGCCAAAACAATTATTCCAAGAGATTTCTCCAATAAGTAATTGGCCGGAAGTTATTCCATTCTTAGCCAGACCTCAGATTGAGATGTGGGCAAATAAAAAAGGATATACGGGCAAACCAATTGTTTCTGAATCAATGAAACTTCTTAAACCTTCTGAACAATTTTATAACTCCACGCCAGAGGTTATAAAAAAGATGGGGGAGGCATTAAACTGGTCGCCGGCTAAGATTGAGCATTATTTCAAAAGCTATACAGGTGGTGCAGGGATAGGTGCAGTAAACATCCTTGATGAGACATTACAGGCAATAGGATTGGTAGAGAAGA
>DATKUO010000029.1:0-3183 GCA_035530515.1 Bacteroidales bacterium | reverse complement strand
ATAAAAAAATAGAGTTTTTAGCAGGTGATAACCAGGATCCCTTAATCTATTGTTTTCCTCCCGGAGTAGCTCATGGTTATAAGTGTTTGAATGGTCCAATGAATATTATATATATTACTTCAGGCATATACGATCCTGAAGAAGAGGGTAGATTGGAATATGATAACAGAAAGATCGGTTATGATTGGTTAAAATTGGAAATAAAATGATATTGACGGGAATCATTCCAATCTAAGGTTAATCAGAGAAAATGGTTTTAAAATTTTTCAGAAAGAAAAGAGTATTAGTTACAGGAGGTAATGGATATATCGCTTATAATCTTATAAAGCTATTAAAGGATACAGATCTTTTTCTTACTCGCTTTGATTCCAGAATCGATGAATGGCCTGACATTCAAAATAATTCTAAAATTAATTTTACGAATATCGAGAATGATATTAAAAACAGGGAAGTGTTGGAATCTGTGTTACCTGATTTTGATATTATTTTCCATCTTGCTGCTCAGACAAGTAACTATATTGCAGATTCAGATCCTGCAAATGATATCGGAATCAATTTAATTCCTCTGGTAAATATCCTCGATATTTGTGAAAAGAAATCACTTAGTCCGATAATAATATTTTCGGGAACAGCAACTGAAGTTGGACTGAATAATCGCTGGCCGGTAAATGAAAAATTTAAGGACTACCCTGTAACTATATATGACTTAAACAAACTGCTGGCTGAGACATACCTGAATTATTTCTGTCGCAAAGGAATCGTATCAGGTGCTACTTTGCGTTTGGCAAATGTTTATGGACCAGGTCCGGTTAGCAGCAGTAAAGACAGAGGCATAGTTAATATGATGATTAGAAAAGCCATTGAAAAATTGCCTCTTCCTTTATATGGAAACGGGGAGTTTATACGTGATTATATATATATAGATGATGTTGTCAAAGCATTCTGCTCAGCTGCTGAAAATATAGATAAGATTAACGGCAGGTATTTTTATATCGGGAGTGGCAGAGGACATTCACTGATTAGTTTGTTTAATACCATTATTTCAGAATGTTATGAACGTACCGGATTCAAACCTGAAATAAAATACACTGAATTCCCCAAGAATTTATCAGTTATAGAGAAACGTCATTTCGTAGCTAATATTGATAAATTTGTTGATTCTACAAAATGGCTTCCTGAGACAAATCTTAAAAGGGGTATTGGTTTAACGATTGAATATTTTCAAAAAAGCAGATAAAATGAAAAAATCAGACTCAATTAAATTGCCAAGTCTGAAGGGCAGCAAGATACTGATTACAGGTGGTCTGGGTTTCATTGGCAGTAATTTAGCTCATAAATGTTTTCAACTTGGAGCTGACGTTACAATATATGATTCTCTGGCACTTAACTCCGGGGGTAATCTTACCAATATTGAGGAGATTAAGAATGACGTTGAACTTATTTTCTCGGATATTCTCGATTTTAATGAGGTTGTTCACGCAATATATAATAAGGATATTATTTTTAATTGCGCTGCCTCAACCTCCCACCCCCAATCGATGAATCAACCGATACTGGATTTGGATGTAAATAATAAAGGACTCCTTTTTTTACTGGAAGCATCCAAACGGTTCAATAAAAATATTAAATTCATTCATTTAGGTACAAGCACTCAGTTGGGCAGCTTAAAATACAGCCCTGCTGATGAAGAGCATCCGGAATTTCCGACAGATATTTATTCAGCCAATAAAAGTGTATCTGAAAAATATGCAATAATATACAGCAGAGCCTTTGATATGGACATTTGTGTAGTTCGCCTATCAAATGTTTATGGACCAAAAGCCTGTATCAAAAGCTCCAATTTCACTTTTAACAATTATTTTATAGGTCTGGCTCTTCAGAATAAGCAGATAACAATTTATGGAGAGGGGAAACAGCTGAGGAATTTTATATATGTTGATGATGTCATTACGGCATTGATTATGGCTGCTCTAAGTGACAAAACTAGGGGAGAGGTCTTCTTCGCAGTCGGCGATGAACATTATTCTGTAGCAGAAATCACTGAGAAAATAGTTGAAATTTTTAAATCCGGCTCAATCAGATATATTGAATGGCCTAAAGAAATTAAGGCTATTGAGATAGGAGATGCGGTGATAAGCAATAAAAAAATCAAAAAGGTGTTAACATGGAAACCTGAAACTTCTTTGGTTAACGGACTGAAGATGACCAGAGATTTCTACTTGGAGAATCTTAAAAAGTACCTTTAGTATCATGAGTAACTTTTATTGCGAGATTAGATAATTTATGACAATCACTTAAATCGTAATGCAAAGAAAAACTAATTTATTAATTACCGGACCTTTAGGGCACATCGGATCGAAATTCATTCATAGTATCAATACCAATCTAAATATTGGTAAAGTAGTATTGATTGATAGTTTTCTCACCCTCCGGTATCCTTCTTTGTTCAATTTGCCAATGGGTATAAAATTTAAATTTATTGAGGCAGATATCCTTAAATATGACTTTGAAAATATTTTGAAAGACATTGATGTTGTTATCCATCTTGCTGCTATTACTGATGCAGCTGGTAGTTTTGAATTCGAAGATAAAGTGATGGAGACTAACTTTCATGGAACAAATAGGATAGCAGAAGCATGTGCAAAAACAAAAACGAAGTTACTTTTCATATCGACTACAAGTGTATATGGCACTCAAAATAATATAGTTGATGAGGAATGTTCACTTGATGAACTTAAACCTCAAAGTCCATATGCAAAAAGTAAATTGCTTGCTGAACAATCACTTTATGGTTTTTGTGAAAAATATCAGGATTTTCAGTTTATAATATGTCGTTTCGGTACAATTTTTGGCTCATCTGTTGGGATGAGATTTCATACAGCAATAAATAAATTCATCTGGCAGGCCATAATGGAAGAACCAGTTACAGTTTGGAAGACTGCATTAGACCAAAGAAGGCCTTATTTATCTCTCGATGACGCAGTCAGAGCTCTTCATTTCATAATTGAAAGAAATCATTTCAATAACACTGTCTATAATGTTCTTTCGATAAATGTAACTGTAAATGAGATAATTGAAGAGATAAAGAAATATGTGCCTGACCTAGGGATCAATTTTGTCGATTCAAAGATCATGAATCAGTTATCTTATACTGTATCAAATGAAAAGTTCAAAAAGCTTGGG
>DATKUO010000028.1:0-7142 GCA_035530515.1 Bacteroidales bacterium | reverse complement strand
GCATGGGTCACCCCAAACCACCTTGCCACTTGCTAATGCTTCCAAGCGTTACCCCAGTGCATAAGAGACTTTCACTCTCTGGACTTTCTTTCAAATACATAAAAGAACTTTTTACTATATTTACCATTCAAGGCGCACACACGATGTAATGTTGAAGCACCTCTCGTACAATAACATGCGCTATGGCTGGTTTGGGGATCTTAAATAAGCTGTCCCACTCACCTCTCACGCCTTTTGCCAGAAACCCCATTTTCCCTGCTGCTTCAACAAGACCCAGAACATTGGTGCCCTTTTTATCTGTACCTGCCAGTTGTCTTATACGTGCTACGGGCAATGTCAGCTTATAATGTGCAGCAACAGATGCCAGGCAGGCAGCCCCACAATCTGTAATATCTCTCTGTTTTACCTTTATCGACATAATCTCTCTATTCCTTCGTGTAGGTATAAGGATTAAACCACTTATCTGCTTTATCGAATAATAAATTGAACAGGCTGCGTCGTATCACCACAATCCTTGTATTGAGACTCATTCCTTTCTTTATATATGCTTTATGGCCGTTTTTTAATGAAAGATAAGTTTTGGCAGGTTTGCATTTTACTCTGAAATATGCCTTAGATCCATTTTCTACAATCATGTCATCTGAGATATCAATTATATCTCCTTCCAGCATACCCCATTCATTGTAATTAAAAGCATCAACCTGAATCTTTACCTGCTGTCTGTCGTGGATCAATCCGATATCGGCAGGTCTAACAAAACATGTTGCCACCAGTGCCCCATCAGGTGAAATTTCAGCAATTTTTTGTCCCGGACTTACTATGCTTCCAATCTGGATATCTGAACTTTGAATTATCTCACCGCTTGTGGGTGCCAGTACGATCCTGTTTGTTAATCCCTCTATACATTGCTCCAGATCAGCAAGTAACTTAACTGATTCAATTCTTCTCAGAGCTAAATCACTCTGCCATAAAGATTTCTGATAAAGTAATACCTGATATAGATTTTGTTTCTCAGAATTAAGAACGAACAGACTGTTTTCAAAATCAATTGCAGCTATGATCTCCTGTTCAAAAAGAAGTTCATTTCGCTCATGCTCCGATTTCTTCTTCTGGAATTTTTGAAACTGTATCGCTTGCTTATTTCTAAGATTTGCATACTCTGTCCTGTACCTCTGCGTCAATAATCCGGTATTTACTGGTTCTTTTTCTTCTGATTCAATTATTGTCAATCTCTCCAGATCGCTGATAGATTCATTATTTTCGGCTATCCGTTGTATCAAAGCAGCCTGCTGAGCCCTGATTGTTTCGGAATCTATTACCAGCAGAGTATCACCTTTATTTATCTGCCTGCCATTCCTGATTGATGAATAGCTAACTTTTCCCTGGAATGCAGTATATATAAGCTGTTTTTCGATATCCGACTGAAAATAACCTCTTGCCTGCACTGATATATCAACATATATAAACGGAAGAACCCCCATTCCTGCTATCACCATCAGGATGATTATCCAATAGATAACTTTGCTTCTGGACGAGATTTTAATAAAATAACTTTCCAGACAGTGACCAGTCAATGAAAACGGGATCAGATCCATATTATTCCACTTAAAAATGCAGTAACTGGTTGAATTATTTCATAGCACGAAACCAGTTAATTGACTTATACTTTCAGATGCAGCTAATCAAATTTAAGAAATATTTTGGTTCGTAGTGTTGTGTAAAGACTCGCAATTCAATAAATGCGGTGTATTGAATTAGGGATTGCTTCGTCTGGCTACGCCATCCTCGCAATGACTGTTGTACTTTATTATAATCCGTAAACTCCTAAAACTAACCTGCCTTACTTATAGGGTCATTGCGAGGAGTCATGCAAAGCATGATGACGAAGCAATCCTTCACTCCCATGTGAACATACAATTTAATTGCATTGAACTTTATCCAAAAAGAAAAGCCCGTAAAACAGCGGGCGTCATCCAGTACGCGGCGTTAGGTGGATGACAGATGCGGGATATGTATTAGGGATAGAGAACCCTCTCATGAAAAGGCGCCGGAGCAGGAGTTATCTAAATGGGATGAAATACGTACCGGCGCAACATAGGCGGAGAGGGACGAAGAAACGAAGTTTTATTTTTTGAGGGATTTTATAAACTCCCCGGCTGACATGACGGAAATTTTACTCTCTTTAAAATCAAGCTGATTCCTGGTGACTATTAAATCCTGGTCATTTTCAATGGCAGTATAGTATTGAATCGCATCTTCAAAATCACGAAAATCTGAATTAAGAGCAAGGTCTGTTATCTTATCATCTAATGGAAGGACATTTACAAGAACCTTAAATTTTCTAAGGATCTGCCTGACTTCTGTTTCGGGATTTTGCCTTGATAAAATATAATGTGCATCGGCTATGCACAATGAAGAGATTGACAGCTTAACCTTTTTCTTATCAGCCATTGAGAATAATTGTGCTGCCTCAGTATAAAATGGCATTCTATAACCCAGGAGATCAAGAATGATATTTGTATCCAGAAATAATTTTTTCATTCATATTTCTTTATCAGGTAATCTGTGTAATCCTTTTTGTAATCGTAATCAACAGGAAGTGTCATTACTCCACTAAGACTCTTAACCAAAGGAGTAATTTCAATTCCCTCAGGTTCAGGTCCGGTTACAGAATTAAGATATGATTCAACCATTTTAGAAAGACTTGTCCTTCGATGCTGAGCATATCTCTTTGCCCGTGAAATAACATCAGAGTCAAGTTTTAATGTAAGTTTTGTGTCCATTGTTGTCATCTATTTGTCCGTATAAAGATACAAGATATATACGTATATTCCAAATTATTGAAGAATGACTTAGGGAGGAGGGACGGAGGGACGGAGGGACGGAGGGACGAAGGGACTTAGGGACGAAGGGAATTAGGGACGGAGGCGAGAGGATTGGATTTATTTTAGCAGTTTTTTGACTTCCTTTTCGAGAATTGGAAGATAACGAGTTACAATCAACCATATAACATCAGCAGAGACTGAGTCATAACCATGAATTATACGGTTTCTGGTATCAACAATTTTTCGCGAGTCAGAAACCAGGATATCGGGATCAACCTCTATGATCCTTTTCATAGCTTCGCCAATGATTTCAATATTTCTTTCAACTGCTTTACGTGTTTTTATATCTTTCTGAAAAAGAATATAGTTTCGTGGAGGTGGCAGAAACTCATGAATCTCTTTAACTGATAATTCAATATCCTTTAACCAGACCTTTATATCAGGATGCATAAAGAAGTGTTTTGGTATTGTCAATGTTTTCGCGGAGATAGGGATTTCTAATTGCTTTGCTTTCCAGTAAATCAATTTGCCGGTTTAACAACTCCTCCAGAGCAAATTTAAGATTGAAATAGTTATCAGCATAATCCAACGGGTCTATTGAATCAATATCAACAATAAAATCAATATCACTTTTATCGGTAAAATTATCTGTCAGAACCGAACCAAAAACGTAAAGATTCCTGACTTTGCTTTTCTGACAAAGGTTTCTGATTTCGTTTATATATCTCTCTAAATACATTTACAACTTATTTAAATACAAATATAATATTTCCCTGAATATATATTGCATATAACCGGAAGCAGGAAGACTAAGAGATTGAGGAGCATAGTCATTTCAAAAGCCATCAGCCTCTACTTAAACGGAAAGTGAATTAACTGCTTTTTAAAAAGGTGTCAACTGAATTAACTATTGATTGTTTAACTTCTTTCCAATCTGTACTTTTCAACATGTTTGGATGTGGGTCTGTATCTGCATCATCAAAGTATGTAAGGCTCTTCAATACTAAAAATGATGACCCGTCATTGTATTTTTCGTTGTAAAATGAAAGCAGTTCCTTAAGGCTGAATTCCTTAAGAAGAAAATATAAATCAACAAAATCTTTCCTGCTTCCTCTACCTGCTATTGCTCCCAGCTTCATTGCCGCTATATCCCGTTTCCCGGCTAAACGCAGTTGGTCCACTCCTATGGGAGTATCTAACCAGGGATAATGATAGTTCACGATATCCACTTTAATGTCATTAACAACATATATTTGAATGTTTGGCGTCTTTTTTATTAGCCTGGTTCTTCCAATTGAATTCAGTGATTGTGAAATTGAAATATCATCAGCATCAATCTTCCCAAATAAATCTAAATCAATCGACTTTCTATGTCCTATTTGCAAGGCCAGTGAGGTACCACCGACCAAATACAAATTATCAAAATAAGGGATCGCCAGCAACTCTTTTAAAAGTTCCAATGTGCTGTCGTCGATTGCTGTGTAGTGTAACATAAGAATTTTTCTTTGGGTCGTTTTGAGATTGCTGAAATAAATGACAGGGACTTACTATCCAAATATTTCATGTTTAAAACAGTGTCTGAAATTTCGTCAATGTCGATATGCTCTCTAAGTAGCATCCAGTCAGAAAGTAAACCATATTCCAAAATTCGTTTTATAATGAACTGTTTATCGTCATTAAAATTTAATATTTGAATATCAACATCCCAAAAAAGATGCGGAGACAATGCATTTATTTCAAATGTAGATGGTTTCATGAATCTCAATTTAAAGCGAAATTAGTCAATTTTATTTTAAAATTGTATCGCGTTAACTCCTCCCTTAATCCTTTGTCTCTAATCTGCCTTCAAGTACTTAGCATAATAATGATTAATATAACTCAAGCATTTTCTTCGTATAATCCACCATAAATAAAGGAATGTTTATCAATCCTTCATCACGTTTCAGGTTGCGAAGGGAAAAACGAATGCTGACCGCCGGATCATACTCCTTCCGATAAAAGGCAAGACTCTTACTTCTTATGTTTTCATCAGACTTCACTTCAACCGGAATAATACTGTTCTTATACTGAACGAGAAAATCAACCTCAGCTTTGTTGCCCGATCTCCAATAACGCGGTATCCCTTCAAACTGTGTCAGGAGACCTGACAAAATAAAATTCTCCGTCAATGAGCCTTTGAATTCGGTAAACAGACGGTTCCCTTCGGTAATTGCGACAGGATCAAGTAATGACAACCGACGAAGTAACCCTGTGTCGGGAAGATAAATCTTAAATGCCGTGAGATCGTCGTATGCCGATAATGGCATAAACGGTTTCGTGCAACAACTGATCCGTATTGCCAGTCCGGCATTTATGAGCCATAACAATGCATCTTCATATTCCCTTGCTCTCGCACCAGGTCTTATCGACTGATACAAAAACTTTTTGTTCTCCCTGGCAAGTTGTGAAGGTAATGAGGTCCAGATATAATTTATTTTCGGAATATCTTTGTTTTCAACATATTTTGAAAAGTCAAGAAGGTATGCATTCAGTATGCTTTGCAATACCTCCTGAGTGCCTGATATATCTCTGTTTTCAAGCAACGTCGTCACTGCCTCAGGCATCCCTCCGGAGATATAATACATTTTTAGTTTCTCACACAATTGATTAAAAAAAATATCAGGCAGAGGTTCCAACTTATCTACCTGCTCCAGGTAACTGAACAAATCGGGTGCTGCCTCTGCAATAAACTCTGAAAACGTGACAGGATAAACCTGAATAAAATCCACTTTCCCCACAGGAAATGAAGCGCCCCGGCTCAACGCTACACCCAGTAATGACCCGGCACAAGCTATAACATATTCGGGTAGCTCCTCACAAAAATATTTCAAGGCATTCAGAGCATCATTACATTCCTGTATCTCATCGAATATTATCAGGTTTTTTTTTGGCAATATGGCCTTTCCGTGGACCAGCGACAGATTATCCAGAATTCTTTTGGGATCTTTTGTTGTTCTGAAGAACTGTCCTATTTCTTTTTGCTTATCAAAATTAAAATAAGCAACATTTTCAAAATACCTGCTGCCAAAATACTTCAGGAGCCACGTCTTGCCGACCTGTCTGACTCCCTGCATAATCAACGGTTTGCGTGCGGGCTTATTCTTCCACTCAACTAATTGCTTTAATATATTTCTTTTTATCTTCAATAATTCACACTTTAAATATTATTTTCGTGAATTATATCACGTTTATAATATTAATTGATGGTAAAACTAATAAATATTTTGAAAACATTATCTTATTCCGGATTCAATTCCATTTAAAATACAAAATGCCGAAGACAGGGAACAGGAGATTACCTGCATCTCCACGAACGTAGGAACCAAACAGATATGCTTTCAAAACCGGACGAGCTCTGAAATAATTAACGACACTCTGCTAAACTAATACTTCAAAACCCTCTCCTTAATGAATCTCTCGAGAAGAGGGTCTGATTGTGTAGGGAAACCCCTCTGTCCCGCTGGCGCGGGACATCTCCCCTGAGGGGGAGCGCCCAACGGGCGAGGGGGCCCAGCGGTGATGCAGAAATTTCAATTGGAGTGCCGTTACGCCTTATTAATCTCATAAGAAAAGCCCGTAGATTATACGGGCTCTCTTTATAATAACTGAAACTTTATATTTAACTAATCACTTCTCATAATTCTGAAGAAAATAGTAAGTAGTAAAAAGTATGTAGTAAGTAGCATTTTTTTAATTACAAAATTTTTCAGGGGTATTTATCATTGAAGATAGCATTTTTGCAATCTCTTGGCACCGTCCCATAAGTGAGGTATGTAGCTGTTTATCAAAGTAACTGCTATCACAAGAAAAATCAATCCAGACTTCTGTCTCAGCTTCTTCAGCCAAAGAGTCAAGCAATTTACTAACGAATGATTTTGGATATCTTCGTTTTACCCAGGCTTCTGCAATATTAGCCGGAACTGATCGTGACAATCTTCTAATCTGATCAACAAGCGAGTATTTTTCTTCTTTGGGGAATGATTTAGTAATTTCAAAAATCTCCATGGCCCGCCCTTTGAAATATTACCAGAGAATGGGCTTTGTGCCATTTCATAGGGTTGGGTATCGGGTTTTATTCTATTGAGTTTAAGATTTCGATTACTTTATCACCTGATTTATCTCGCATAAATTAATTGTTTTTCATTATCAACCAATGGTTTGATATATTCAGATAAGCCATTTGAAGAAACTAAATCTACTTTTGTATTTAATAATTCCTCTAAATCAATTTTCATCTGAATAAATTGAAGCCCAATTTTTTGGGTATAATCAAGGTCG
>DATKUO010000027.1:0-7443 GCA_035530515.1 Bacteroidales bacterium | reverse complement strand
AAAAATTAATCAAATTAACATGGTTTTAAGTGAGGCGTAAAATTCTCTAGTGTTGATTATCAACAGTTTAATAAATACCATGGAATGTTTTGTTCTTAGCCTATAATAAAACAACCAGGTTATTAGACAGACTCCCGTCAGACTGTCTAATAACTAAAATGAACTATCTGAGAATTGAATATTTGGAATTTTTCATGTATGGGTATCCGAATAAAATATGAATCCAAATAAGTTATTAGACAGACTCCCGTTAGCTGCAAGGCAAATTTGACCCAAACACTCATTACACCGTGACTTCCAACGCACAAGCAAGAGTTTTGCAGCCCGTCCTTGCAACCGTCCCTTTGCTGCAAAACACATGCTTTTTTGCCTGCCCAGACTCCGCCATATAGACAACTTTATCATAGTATGAAAATCCCTGTTAAGTAAGCTCAGTGAATACATAAGAAAGAGAAAAAGTTACTACTTTTAGCTTTAATGATAAAGATTCTTTAATATAATAAAATGCTTTAATAATGAATAATAATGTTAGTTTCCCTTTCCGTTTTTTCTTAATTACATTTATCTGGTCATGGATACTTTGGACCCCGCTTGTCCTGGGTAGCTTAAAAATCATTCCTGTTTCCGGTAATCTTATATCAATACTGATAATCCCTGCAATAGTTCTTGGAGCTTTTGGTCCGCTTGCAGGCGCACTTTTTGTTATACATCATGAAAGAGGCAAAGGTTCTACAAGAAAATACCTGCAAAGTTTTCTTGATTTCAATTTAGGTTGGAAAGTTTATATTATTCCAGTATTAATATTTGGCGGCAGTACTTTTATTGCATGGTTTTTCCCTGAAGTATTTGGTGAAGAACGCTTATCAATGTTATTACCTTCTATCTGGATTTACATTCCTTGTTTATTATTTATGATCTTTTTGGGTGGCGGTCAGGAAGAATTTGGCTGGCGAGGTTATGCGCTCCCTATTCTTGAAAATAAATTCGGAATATGGTTCGCAAACATTGTTTTAGGGGTAATCTGGGCTTTCTGGCATATACCATTATGGTTCATAACAGGTACCAGTCAGACTTATATGAATTTCGGAGGATTTATTCTCCTTATGGTCGGATACTCTTTCATTTTATCCTGGACAAAAAAGATCTCAGGAAACAAACCATTTTCAGGACTATATGTTCATGGCTTGGCTAATTCTTTCATTTCAATCATGCCAACATTGACTACTCAAAAGAATATGCCACAGACACGTTTCTGGATCTGGGTAACCTTGACATTATTTATCGGCATATTAATTACCATTTTACGTGAAAAAAAATCCCTTAACCAATTTGAGCATAATGAATAATCCTTAACATAAATCGCAATCTAAAAAACTACTTTAATAATACACTAAATAAAATTTATATGATTTCAAGAATCTGGCATGGTTATACAACCAAAGACAACGCTGACGCATACGAAAATCTCCTTCAAAAAGAGATATTCGTTGGCATCGCGAAAAAATACATAAAAGGCTACAGAGGTATCCAGCTTCTGAGGCGTGAATTACCTTCTGAAACAGAATTCATTACAATAATGTGGTTTGACTCAATTGATTCTGTAAAAGATTTTGCTGGTGAAGATTATGAGCAAGCAGTAGTCCCTGATTCAGCTCAAAAAGTCCTCTCCCGTTTTGATAAATTATCTAAACATTATATTGTCAAAACAGATAACTATAAATATGCCAATAAAAAAACAAAAAAGAGAAATGTATAACTATCATGGATAAGCTTAATATTACAGTAACAATCATTGCTTTGGAGACAGCTGCTCTCGAAGCATGGCACAATGGAAATCCCTCTCCCTATCTTGACCTGTATTCGAAGGACTTCACTTATTTCGACCCCGCCCATGATAGGCGGATTGACGGTTGGGACAAGATAAAAGAATTGTATGAAAGCATGCGTGGTAAGGTAAAAATGGATAAATTCGAAATGATAAACCCCGTTGTACAACAAACCGATACAATGGCAGTACTGACCTACAATCTGCACTCATACTCTGATGAAACGCTGTGGAAAGAGAATTGCACCGAAGTGTATAGGTTTGAAGAAAATAATGAGTGGAAAATCATCCACAGCCATTGGTCGTTGACTAAGCCTTCTATTGATTAATTACACTGTCACATCTTTTAAATTGCTTATGGATACTTTTTGTCTGCATATAAACGAGTTAGTATTCATCCATCCTGCGATTTGTGAGACAACAAACTCATAACATGACAATTACATAATATTGTAATTCGCACCAATGCAGCAATATGATAATTTGTATGTCTTTGGCTAAAGAGAAAAAGAAAATACAATTTTTGTATGAATCCATTTAAATTAGCATTTCGACCCTTATTTCGTAAGGGAGAACATACTACTGCCCGAATCATATCCTTATCTGCCGGACTGGCTTTTGGAATATTGCTTCTGGCTGAAGTATTTTACTATTATAGTTACGACAGTTTTTATCCGGATTCCAGTCGAATTTATGTTGTTCACGAGAACTTTAAGCGAGATAAGTCAGTGGAAAAGCTAATGAGCTATCCAAGAGTTAGTGGTGCTATTGCACCAGGTCTAAAGGCAGAAGTTCCCGGTATTGAAGCAGCTTGTCGGCTTAACTCTATTGGCAGAAATGTTTTTTATACCGAGGATCTGAATAACTATGAAGCCGAATTCTCATTGAGCGATGAATATCTTTTTGATGTTCTCCCTCGCCCAATGATTAGTGGAAATCCGAAAGAGATATTAAAAACACCTATGTCCTGCTTGATTTCAACTAAAATTGCTGAAGCGATTGGGGGAGAAGTTATCGGGAAAGTGATTACATTAAAGAGGTTTCCTGACAAGAAACTAACCATAGCCGGGGTATTTAAAGATCTTCCTGAAAATACTAATTATGAATACGATATACTCATTTCGATGGTTTCTACAAAGCAGTTTACATGGGATGGAACAGCTAATTGGCTGGGTAACGACCGGTACTATTCATGTGTAAAGCTGGAACCTGGAGTTAATCCTGAAAGTCTTGCTCCTGCTGTTCGGAAAATGCAGGAGATACACCAGGACATTTCCAAACTGGAAAAGGAACAAGGAGGTGTCTTTTTAAAATACTCGTTCCTGCCCATGAGGAAAATGCATGCCGATAATGTAAAGGATATGATTATCATTCTCAGCACTATTGCATTTGCTGTACTCTTTGTTTCTCTTATGAACTATATTCTGCTAACGTTGAGCGCACTGGTAAATCGTGCAAAATCATCGGCTATATATAAAACCTTTGGTGCTCAGACTGAGAATTTGCACCAATTGATACTTATTGAAACCTTTCTGCTGTTCTTCATTTCTGTTATTGGAGCTGTTTTTATCATTGCAGCCTCTAAACCAATTGCTGAAGCACAACTTCAACATAGTATCCGTGCAGTACTAAATCCTTATGTTATCTGGCCATTGCTGGCCATAGTTGTTGTATCTGTAATAGTCACCAGTTACCTGCCGGGACGGTTTTTTTCCCGCATCCCGGTGGCTACAGTTTTTCGATCATACAAGTTGAAAAATAAAACATGGAAACTGGTATTACTCGCCATTCAGTTTATAGGTGCCTCGTTTATCCTTACGGTGATGATTATTGTAACAATTCAATTCAGCAGAATGAAGAACGCAGATCACGGGTACCAGGTAAAGGGAGTTTATTATGGATCAACTGTCGGCATGGAAGGTAGTAAACTTTCTACAGTACTGAACGAATTAAGGGCGATGCCTGAAGTAGAAAAGGTTGGATTGGGTTCTCATCTGCCATTGTATGGCGCTTCGGGAAATAATGTGAGATCGCAGGATGGAAAAAAGGATTTGTTCAATGTTGCTGATTTTTACCAGGCTGATGAGAATTTCCTCTCAATTTTAAATATTCAGGTATCGGTCGGGAATAATTTTTCGCCCGAAGATGCTGCTACTAACGATGTGCTAATCAGTAAAAAAGGCGAAGAGCTACTTAAACTAAACCTTGGATGGACGGATGGGATTGTGGGAAAACAGGTCGAGATAACCGAACATGGTACTACAACTGTATGTGGTGTCTTCCCCGATTTCATTATTAATTCTTTGGCAGATCCGGATTTGCGACCGTCAGTGTTCTTCTATTTGCCTGAAGGAAAATTTGAACAATTGAAAACTGAGCGACCAGATGCTGCATTTATGATTCTTATAAAAGTAAATGAAGGGGCAGAAGCCGGTATGATAAAAAAAATTACAAATGTTTTTAATCTGGGTATGCCGCAAAAAGATGCTTCTGTCAGCAGCCTTGAATACGAACTTCAAAACAGGTATAACACCGAAAAGGGATTTCGTAACGCATTGATGGCCGGGAATGCAGTTATTTTACTCATTACTATTATTGGTTTATTGGGTTATACAGCAAATGAGGCCAACAGGCACCAAAAAGAACTGACCATACGAAAAATCAGTGGCGCTACTGTGTCGAATATACTAAGGATTTTTATTTTCGAGTTGGAATATATTGCCATTCCTTCTGTTCTTGTGGGCTTGATTGGCGCATGGTTTACAGTAAACAAATGGATGCAGAATTTTGCGGTAAAAGTACCGCTTCATTGGGGAATATTTGTTCTGTGTAGCTTTTCAGTCCTGCTTATAGTTGCATTAATTGGTTCTGTAAACTACTACAGATCCGCCAATAGAAATCCGATTGAGGCATTAAGGTATGAGTAGTAGTAAGAAGAAATTTCAACATAAAATCAATAACATGAACAGAATCTTCTTAATCATATCGTTTATTTTTATCTCTTATCACACTCTTTCACAAGCCTCAGGTACTTTTGCTGATATCAGAGATGGACAAACATATGAGTTTGTGGTCATAGGTAATCAAACCTGGATGGCTGAAAATTTAAATTATATAACTCCTGATTCCTGGTGTTATGCTGACAGTATCAGTAATTGTGATATGTATGGTCGTCTTTATACCTGGAAAGCTGCAATGACAGCCTGCCCTGACAACTGGCATCTTCCAGGTGACGAAGAATGGAAAATTCTTGAACGGTATATTGGAATGACTAAAGAAGAAGCAGATATTTTCCTTTACCGTGGAGAAGGCAAAGGAACAATACTTAAAAGTAAATCTGATTGGGGAAGTATTAATAATCAGGATTCTGAATACAACAAAATTGGATTTAATGCTCTGCCGTCAGGTTACAGGATGTTTACTGATGGGTCATTTGTTGGGAAAACCAAAGATGCCAGATGGTGGACCAGCTCTACTGAAGTCTGGCAGGGAAATACTTATGCATTCAGACGTTGTATTTATTCTGATAAGACAGGAATCGACAGAGATGCCGCAACCCGTACACTTGGATTTAGTGTCAGATGTGTCAAAAACCAGCCTTAATTCATTGTAATTCAATTGCTTTGCCCTCTGGAGCCTTGGCGTAAGAGGGTAATTCGGTAGTAATTCAGTTGTCATTTGCGCTAACTGTGTTCGCGCGTCATTCAGTAGTCATTAGTAGTCATTAAGTTGTTTCTATTAATGACCAAGAATGACGTTGCGAAGCAACAAATGACGGCGCAAAGCGCCAAATGACAGCGCAGCTGAATGACGGCCGCAGTCCCAATGACGCCCGACCTTGTGCACCGAAGCCAACCCTGAGCTTGCCGAAAGGGGGGCGAAGGTGCAAGGTCAAATGACCTTCATTAAAACTTCCATTCCGGTTCATCCGGAAGTTCCTGCCCGGCAGGGATTACTTCGTTGACAACAGATGTTATCTTCCAGAGACCATCCTTTTTACCCAGGAGCCACAGGTCGATTCCCTTTGTGGGAGGACGCTGGCTTCCCGTTATAGCAGCAGAATATACCGCGGCAACGAAGGCAATATCCTTATATACCATCGACTTCATACTGAGTATCTTCTCCCCGAATCCACTGGCCTGTACCTCCTGACGCTGGTAGAAGTCCTTAAAATCCTGTATGAACCCGTCGGCTGTGAACTGAGTTGATTTATCCCGTGATGTTCTCAGGACAACCACTGCCTCATCAATGAACATAGACCTCACTTTTTGCCAGTCGACCGATTCGTTGCTTTTAGCTGATACTGCGACATAAATATCCCTGATCAGATCTTCAGGAGTTTTGTACCATGCATCACTTTCTGACTGCTGGCCACTAACAAGGCCAAAGCTTAAAGCTACCAGACAAAATAACAGAACAAGCCTTTTCATATTCATAAGATCTAAAATATAACATAATCACTTTCCTGTAGTAAATTTATAATTTTCAACTTTATAATAAAACCGGGGAACTGGTAGCCATCACCCGCTTTGTTCACCTATGTTTAAACAATAAAGCATCATTTACCGATCTCCTATTATCGTCAGACGGCTATAGACGATTGTAATTCGCTTGCTTTGCCCTCTGGAGCCTTGGCGTAAGAGGGTAATTCATTTGAAATTCATTGTAACTAACTTAATTACTACGAATTACGGCCGAAGGCCGAATGACAGCCACAGTCCCAATGACGGCGCGCCTTCGTGCACCGAAGCCTTCTTCGACCACCGTAACGAAGTGAAGGTGGTGGCGAAGGTGCAAGCGCCAACTGACCGCAAGACCGCATGACCGCAAGACTGCAAGACAACCCCCTTCCTCTGTTATTTTATTAACAATACGTCCTCGTTTACTGAAATTTTCTTACCTTCGGTCTGCAATGCAATTCTGGCAGGAATTGAACCTGGGAGAACCCCATTATATGGGACTTTCGAATGCTTTGTTGGTCGTTTTCTGATTGTGACTGACCGAACGGAAGTTTGGAAAGTTTAAAGACTATTATTACCAGATGCAGGGGATATTAATTACACCAGAAGCTATACCTGAACACGTTATTTTGTATATTATGCTTACTTTTTGTCTGCATATAAACGTTAGCTGCAAGGCAAATTTATCCCAAGTCTTCATTATACCAGGACTTCCGACGCACAAGCAAGAGTTTTGCAGCCCTTCCCTGCAACCGTCCCTACGCTGCAAAACACATGCTTTTTTGCCCGACCGGACCCCGCCATCTGGACAACTTTATCATACCATGACAAATACTATCCGTTTACCAGGACTTTGTCATCTGGACAACTTTATCCTAACATGACAATTCCAGCCTTTCTGGACTGCAAAAACACGCGCCATACCTTCCTTGCACCGTGACATCCCGATAGCTATCGGGATTCTGGCTAAAGTACCGGGACCGGTACCCGGTGCTTCGTCAGGTAACACCTACTAATTTTATTGCCGGGCCGTCAGACTGTCTAAAAACCCTCCCTGATTGTTAATAAGTCAGGTGCTGGTCTTTCTTCTAAAAACCTGAGGTTTTGTACCTTAACAATATGAAATTCATACAGGGACATAACAGAACACAGATTAAT
>DATKUO010000026.1:0-5545 GCA_035530515.1 Bacteroidales bacterium | reverse complement strand
TTGATTTACGTGAAGTTAAGAAACTCGAATAGATTGGATGCTTTTTGTTGGGCATTATGCGAAGTAAATGGAAATGAATTTACTGATTACTAGTTATTTGAGTGATTTACTATGCATAATTACTTACTTTGCATAAGGAGGTATATGCGAAGCTTTGCATAACCCTCCCTATGGAGGTCCTTGTTTCATTTCAATGTCTCCTGGGAATGATTTTTTGTTTGTCGCTAATTATCCCAACGGATCGGTTGCAGTTCTTAAACTTGATGGGAAGGGAATACCTGAAACAATAACCGATACCACATTATATAAAAAAAGCGAACCGGATGATTCACATGCGCACATGATAATTAATGATCCTGCTGGCAAAAGAGTTTATGTAACTGATCTCGGCATGGACAGGATAATGATTTATAACTTTGACAAAGATGCCGGGAAACTTATCCTGGTTGATAATGGAATAGTAAATCTTCCGAAAGGTTCTGGCCCAAGGCATTTCGTATTCAATGCCGATGGCTCAAAAATGTACGTTATAAATGAACTTGGTTCAAAAATGATGGTATTTAATGTTGACGAAAAGGAGGGCCTGAAATTGGTTCAGACCTTGCCAACTGTCAGGGAAGGATATGAAGAGAATAATTATTGTGCCGATATCCATATCGGTAAAAGCGGGGAGTTTCTTTATGGTTCAAACAGGGGTGAAAACAGTATTGTAACCTTCAGAATAGGCAGTGATGGGCTGTTAACTCTGGCAGGACATACATCATGTGGTGGTGACTGGCCACGGAACTTTGTTATTGATCCTTCGGGCCGATATCTTCTTGTCGGAAATCAGAAATCGGATGATATTTCCGTTTTTAAAATAGATAAGACTACCGGACTCCCGAAAGAACCCGCAAAGCAAAGCAAAACAAGTGCACCTGCTTGTTTGAAATTCATAAGTATGAAATAGGGAGACGAAGCAATCTTTCAATCCCAGGTGCAACCATTCAAATGAAATAACTTTACGAACTTTGTGAACTTTGCGGTTAAATGGAATTGTTTTTTGGAATTTTATCCGTATCCTTATTATCAAAATCGGATACCATATGAATCGCGAAGCATTAATTCACGAGTTACGAAAACAATCGGAAATTATATGGGATATTATTGTTATAGGTGGTGGGGCAACCGGTCTGGGAATGGCTCTGGATGGAGCCTCACGGGGATATAAGACTCTATTACTGGAACAATCTGATTTTGCCAAGGGAACTTCATCGCGAAGCACGAAACTGGTACATGGAGGTGTACGATATATGGCTCAGGGCGACCTTCTTCTTGTTATGGAGGCTTTGCATGAACGTGGGTTAATGCTTAAAAATGCTCCACATCTGACATCTGATCAGGAATTTGTAATCCCTATCTATACTATCTGGGATGCCATAATGTATACTGTTGGGCTGAAATTTTATGACCTTCTTGCAGGACGTTTAAGTATGGGGAAATCGTATTTCATAAGTCGGGAGAAAACTTTATCCCGTTTACCTATGTTACAGGAAAAGGGATTAAAAGGAGGTGTTGTTTATCACGATGGTCAGTTTGACGATTCACGAATGGCATTAGCTCTGGCTCATTCGTGTGTTGAAAAAGGAGGATTGTCACTTAATCATTTTAAGGTCATTGAATTATTGAAAGATGAGAAAGGAAAAATAAATGGTGTAAAGGCTAAGGAGATGATAACAGGAGAAGAATTCATCCTGAACGCAAACCTTGTTATAAATGCTACCGGTATATTTGCTGACGATATTGCGAGAATGGATAATCCTGCATCAAAGCCTACTATAAAACCCAGCCAGGGTGTACATATTGTACTCGACAAATCATTCCTTCAGAGCAACTCAGCAATTATGATCCCTAAAACAGATGACGGGAG
Organism: Bacteroidales bacterium; assembly: GCA_035530515.1. GTDB lineage: Bacteria > Bacteroidota > Bacteroidia > Bacteroidales > VadinHA17 > LD21. The sequence goes on along the minus strand of DATKUO010000026.1, from coordinate 3,636 downwards.
AGTGTTGTTTGCTATTCCATGGTATAATGAAGTTGTTGTAGGGACAACCGATACGCCTCTTGATACAATTAGTTTAGAGCCGGTAGCTCTTAAAGAAGAGATCAGATTTATCCTGCAGACAGCTGAAAAATATCTTGTTAAACCACCAACACGGGAAGATATTCTATGCATATTTGCAGGATTACGACCTCTGGCGGCTAACCCCGATAATCCGGCATCTACTAAGGAAGTATCACGCAGACATAAGATTACCCTTTCCCCGTCAGGCCTTCTTTCTATTATTGGCGGAAAATGGACTACATATCGCAGGATGGCTGAGGAGACTATCGATAAAGCTATAAAAGCAGGGTTGCTCATCAAAAGAAAATGTGTTACTTCAGACCTTAAGTTAACAACACTAACAACATGGGACTCTTCAGGACGATTGCATATTTATGGCGAAGGGGCTTCTGTAATTGAAAAGATGATAAGTGAAGAACCTGGTCTGGGAATGCTCCTGGATCCCAGACTACCATATACAAAAGCTGAGATTATCTGGATATGCAGGAACGAAATGCCATTAACTGTTGAAGATATTCTTGCAAGGAGGACACGGGCTTTATTCCTGAACGCACGTGCCAGCACTGAAATTGCTGCAGAAGTAGCTAATATAATGGCAGAGGAGCTCGGGTTCGATATTGGTTGGCAGAAGAAACAAATAGAAGCATACAATGGGCTAATTAAAAACTTTATTTAATAAATTGATATTCAAATAAATACAGATAGAATATGAAAGAATTTATCTTAGCACTTGACCAGGGTACAACCAGCTCCCGGGCAATAGTATTCGGCCGAAATGGGATTCCTGTGGCCACTGCACAAAAAGAATTTACGCAATACTTCCCAAAACCTGGTTGGGTTGAACACGATCCTGATGAAATATGGTCAACACAGGCAGGAGTAGCCCTTGAGGCAATTACAAAAGCCGGCCTTAAAAGTATAAATATTTCTGCGATTGGTATCACTAACCAACGCGAGACCACAATTGTATGGGACAGGAAAACAGGAAAGCCGGTATATAATGCTATTGTGTGGCAGGACAGACGTACAGCTGACTATTGTGATCAGTTGAAGAATGAAGGACACAGTCAGAAGATCCGTGAAAAAACCGGTCTGATCATCGATGCATATTTTTCAGCAACGAAAATCCGATGGATATTGGAAAATGTTAAGGGGGCAAGAAAACTGGCTGATGATGGTCAGCTGGCATTCGGGACAGTCGATTCATGGCTTATATGGAACCTGACAAGAGGAGGATTACACATTACTGATGTTACTAATGCTTCAAGGACAATGCTCTTTAATATTAATACACTTCAATGGGATAAAGAATTATTGAAGATATTCAATATTCCGGCAAGTATGCTTCCGGATGTAAAGTCTTCAAGTGAGGTATATGGTAAAACAGCCGGACATTTTGCTTCAGAAATACCTGTTGCCGGAATAGCTGGTGATCAGCAGGCAGCACTGTTCGGACAGATGTGTATCGAACCCGGTATGGTTAAGAACACCTATGGGACAGGTTGTTTTATGGTGATGAACATAGGAACTAAACCGATTGAATCAAAAAGCAAGCTTCTAACCACTGTAGCCTGGAAAATTGGGAATGAGACACATTATGCCCTGGAAGGAAGTATATTTATTGCTGGAGCAGTAGTTCAATGGTTACGCGATGGACTTGGAATCATCAAAAAATCAGGAGATGTTGAAAAGCTGGCAGCAAAGGTAAAAGATAGTGGCGGAGTATATTTTGTTCCTGCATTCGCCGGACTGGGTGCTCCACACTGGAATCAGCATGCCCGTGGGACGCTGGTTGGTATTACAAGAGGTACAACATCATCTCATATTGCCCTTGCTGCTCTTGATAGTATCGCATATCAGACATTGGAAGTATTACTTGCCATGCAAAAGGATTCAGGGATAGATATCCGAGAACTGAGGGTTGACGGAGGTGCAACAATAAATAATAAGCTAATGCAGTTCCAATCTGATTTATTGCAGGCTAAAGTTGTTCGTCCTAAAATTACTGAGACAACTGCACTGGGAGCTGCCTATCTTGCAGGACTGGCCGTTAAGTACTGGAGCGATATAAAAGAAGTTAAGCAACAATGGCAAATAGATCGTACTTTTTCTCCGCAAATTGAAGCCGTGGAGACAGGTTCCCTTATTAAAGGGTGGCACCGTGCAGTAAATGCGGCTAAAGCTTGGGCTGAGGATGATAATTAAGTGCCTAAAGTGAGCTGGAGTTTGGAGTACTCCAGGCACTCATAACTTTAATAGCTAATTTTTAAAGATAACTAATAACAGAAAAAATGAATGTATTTTTTGCTGAGTTTTTCGGTACCGCCATGATCCTTGTATTTGGAAGCGGAGTAGTTTCAAATGTACTTTTAAATAAGACAAAAGGAAATAACAGTGGGTGGATTGTAATTTCCTTTGGCTGGGCAATCGGTGTTTTTACGGGAGTATTAATCGCAGCCCCGGTCAGCGGTGCCCATCTTAATCCTGCTGTAACGCTAGCACTTGTATTAGCTCATAAGTTTTCTCCTTCCCTTATGCCATTATATATAAGCGCCCAGGTTCTTGGAGCTATGTTTGGATCAGGACTTGCCTGGCTGGCTTATAAGAAGCATTTCGATGCAACAGATGATGCTGATGCAAAACTGGCAGTTTTCTGCACGGGACCTAATATCAGAAGCTACTGGTATAATGTTGCCACTGAGGTAATTGGAACATATGTTCTTGCACTTGCAGTGCTTTATATGGCAGCACCTGATGTAGGCCTTGGCGCCCTAAATGCTTTGCCGGTTGCAATTGTTGTACTTGGTATAGGGCTTTCATTGGGAGGACCCACGGGATATGCTATAAATCCTGCGCGTGACCTGGGCCCCCGTATTATGCACTTCTTTTTACCGATCCCTAATAAACGCAACAGCGACTGGAAATACTCCTGGGTACCTGTGTTTGGGCCACTCCTTGGTGCAGCTATTGCAGCTGGGATGTTTGTGCTGTTTGGAGGGTAGTAACTAAAATCCTCAGTCCAAAACAGTTTATGACCCTGAACGCGACGGGTCACAATTGAAGAGACTGGGAGTTATGGAACACTGGAATAATCCTGCCGCGAAATAATACAGCCGAAATCTCGGCAAAGATTATAGGATTGAGTTGGTTTATGTTCCGATAACAGAGAAATAGTTTGTAGTGAACTAAAGTATAGAGTGGCTAAAGTTAGAGATGAAGTTTTAATTAACTCTAAGTACTTTAGGCGCTCCAGGCATTCCAGGCATTTCTTATTTACAGTCCTGTTCAACCCTGATAATATATTTCAAATTATTACCATGGTTTGAAGAAATACAAATTCAATACCGGAACCAATATAATCGTACAATATTTTAAAGAAACAAAGTTGATGAAAGGACCTATCTTGTTAAGTTCCTCCTAACTTTATTAATTCAATTATTAATGTTTCGCACTTAATTTATTTTGCTGTTTGATAGTATTATACAAAACAGTCTTTTTTCTATCATATTGTTTTTCAATTCTCTAAAGTTTCCATTTTCACTTATGCCGCTGTTTGAGATTGAGCCTTTATCGGTA
>DATKUO010000025.1:0-34039 GCA_035530515.1 Bacteroidales bacterium | reverse complement strand
CCCCCCCCCCCCCCCCCCCACCACTCCCTCTCCCAAAAACAAATTGAGTTGTCATTCCGAATGAATCCGCCGTCAGGCGGAGAAATGAGGAATCTCCCAGAGTAACAAGGTCAATTTGAGATATGAGTCTTAATACGGGGTAGCATAATTAGGAACTTTCATACCGATAGGTAGAACTATAGCACAGATCGAAAGAACAATTGTGGAACTAGATAAAACTATAGCCATTGAAATTATGTTAATTATTCTTGATGCTCAATCAATTTTATAGCTACATATAAACATCTTAATCCTTTATATTCAAGTATATAACATTTATTTTCCATATGATCTGAAATTCTCTAAATTAAATGTTTTAAAATTACCTGAAAAAAATTACTTTTGCGGTGGTAAATTTTGAAGTAAAACAGTAAAAACCAGTATGGCTAAGAAAAAAAAGGATGCAAGTCCACAGTCTATCTCTAGTGTTGAGGAGACACTGACCAGAACAGAGCAATTTCTTGAATCTAACTATAAACCTTTATTAATTGGATTAGGAATAATCATTGTTATAGTAGGAATAGTCTGGCTTGGCAAACTATATCTTAATAAGCGGAACGATGAAGCCCAGTCGCAGATATACCAGGCAGAAAGATATCTTGAAATGGATTCATTAAATCTTGCATTAAATGGTGATGGTAATTACCTTGGTTTTCTTGATATTGCCATGGATTATAAGTTTACAACAACAGGTAACCTTGCAAGATTCAGTGCTGGTATATGTTATTTACATCTTGGCAAATATCAGGAAGCAATAGATTTTCTGAACAAATATTCAAAAAAAGATAAAGTTATCGGCTCTTTAGCAATTGGAGCTACGGGTGATGCATATGTCGAAATGGGTGATCTTGAAAAAGGTATTACAAAGTATATAGAAGCTGCTGATTTTGCAGAGAACTCATTTAACACTCCCCTGTTTCTGATGAAAGCCGGTGAACTTTATGAATTAAACGGAAAATATGCAGATGCATTAAAAGTATACGAAAGAATAGAGAATGAGTACCCCGAGAGTACAGAAGGAACAACTATTGAAAAATATATTGCCAGGGTAAAACTTCTTATTAAGTAGTTTAAGTTATTTAACACCCCTGGTAAGCATCAACCCACGACGTATCGGGCTCAAATCTTTTTGAGAAAGATGCGTTTTCTTATTAATAAATATAATTATGGGTACTGTTAATCTATCAGTTTACGATCAGGAAAATGTTCCCAATGCCAGCAAAATGCGTTTTGGTATTGTGGTTTCAGACTGGAACAGGGAAGTGACTTTTTCTTTACTGGAGGGTGCTGTCAAAACCCTGAAAAATCATGGAGCAACTGATAAAAATATTGTTATCAAGCATGTTCCCGGCAGTTTTGAACTGACTCTTGGTGCTCAATTCCTTGCAGAATATGAAGATATTGATGCTATTATCTGTCTGGGTTGTGTTACTCAGGGAGAGACTCCTCACTTCACCTATATCTGCCAGGGAGTAACACAGGGTATTACCCAGCTAAATATGGAATATAATTTACCATTTATCTTTGGAGTTCTCACTACACTGACACAACAACAAGCCTTAGACAGGTCAGGTGGAAAACTGGGAAACAAAGGTGATGAAGCTGCTATAACAGCAATTAAAATGGCAGCTTTGCAGCAGGAAATTGAAAAATAAGGCTATCTGAGTATCTTACGAACAAAGGCTACTGTAAAGTATGACATCATAAATACTCCCATAAACCCCTCTACTCCTGATATTATCCTGCTCAGTCCCATAGGGTAAACATCGCCATAACCTATTGTAAAAAAGGTGATTGCACTATGATAGAATGATTGAATAAGTGTTGATAACTGGTCAGGATTACCTACAGAAGAGACCGTTTTGCCAAACCCTGAAAGATCAATAGAAAAATAGACCAATCCAAAAATGAACCAGAATACAACAACACTTAAAAGAACGCGACCGGGTGAAGTTGCATAGAGTCCTATCTTGTCGAATACAAGCCACTTAAAGCTGTGAGGGATATAGCTTGCCAGTTTTATGATTCCGCCCTTCTCTTCCTGTTCGGTAAGCCATGATCTGGCCTCAAAACGTTTAAACATAATATATGCTTCGTCCTCATCCTCGTACTTGCCAGTTGAATTAAAATTCTCTTTAAGTATTCTGAATTGTTCGGCTTTTTGCCGTAAAGTAGTTCCCTCCTGGTTTGATATGGATTTATTGCATTTGTTATGTCTCCAGTCGATATAAAGCTTACCAATAAGCCTCATCCCTGACATGTCAATTGAATTTATTTCAACAGGAAAATCATACGGTTCCATGTCAACAATATCACGAACAATAGTATCGGAGACATCGAGTAGTTCAGCTTTGTCCAGACGAAGATCAAAATAGTGATCAAGATGACACGATTTAAGAGAAATTGAATGGAACTTTGATTCATAAAAACTGACATTACCATCCCCAAAGTCAGTTCTTTCAAAGCTGACATCAGTATCATCCATCTCCATGAGATTGAAGTTTTTAGGTCCTGATCCCATCTCAGCCTTCTTGAACTGAATCTTTCCGGCTTTACAGGAAGCGCCCTCAAAATTTACCTCTCCGTTTCCAAAAACTGACCGGTTAAAATTTATCCTTCCAGAGCCAAAATCAACAGTTCTGAAATCAACACGGCTGTTTCCGAATTCAGTTCTTTCAAACGTTATTTCACAATCACCAAAAACTGAATAATGAAAATCTACTTTCCCGCCTGCTATCCTCGTTACTTTAAAATTAAACCGGCCGCTATTAAAACGGGTATTAATAAATAATAACTCACCACTATTAAATTCGGTATTTGCAAAACTTACTTCCCCGTGTCCAAACTGGATATCCTGAAAGTCCTTAATCCCGTCTTTTACTATAGCATTCTTAAACATAAAATCACCCTCACCAAAGATAACACCTGTGAATTCAATGTTCCCATCTCTGAAAAGTGTATTTGAAAAGATGACATTTCCTTTGCCAAAAACCGATCCGGCAAATAGAACTTTCCCTTTTGCAAAATGACTCCCATCGAAACTAACCTCTCCATCCGAGAATAAAGTATAAGTAAAATCCGTGGATACTTTAGCATCAAAAAATGCATTTCTTGCAGAAAAGCCATTAATGGCAACCAACTCTTTCTTTTCAATATTATTATGCTGTCTGTAGAATGAGAGAGAAAATTCAGGGATATAATAATTATCAAGATTAATGTTTTCACCTTCCTTAATCAAATTATAAATATGATTAATCTCAACGGCACCAAACAGTTCAGAACCAATTTCTTCACCTTTTTTATCTAAAAAAGTAACTATTGCTGTTCGTTGACAACTCCTGCCATCATCAGCAATAAATTTTACATTTTTAACCTCTACAATGTAATTTGAATACCTGGTAACCATTTATGATATTTTAGAAAACAGTAGCAAATTATTAAAAAAAACGATTATCATAATATATTATATCTGAGCTCACCGAAGACATAACGATCTATAAGGACAATATGAACATTTTCCTCTGATATCACTGGTCATAGTAAATGGTTCATCCTTGCTAAAGATAGCACTAATAAGTCCTTTCAGTCCATCCATAAATTCACCTCTGACTAATTCATAATCATCAATTACCAGCTCACTTTTGTTATCAGTTTTCAGTCTGAGTTTATCAGTAAGAAACCCTCCATGTAATTTCTTAATCTTATATACCGATGGGCGAACAACAGTTAACGGTTTATTTGACAGATATGCTTCGCAATAAAGTAATGTTTGAAGCCAGCCGTCAATATCCTTCTTTCTGTCATCGGTAAACAGGTCGCTGATCGAATTTACAGCATCAGCAACGGTACCGGTTTTATAATCAACTACCCTTGTCACGCCATTCACTATATCGATACGGTCAACCTTCCCTCCTGCCAGTACTTCAATTTCAGATCCATTTGATAGTGTGGGTATGATAAAACTAAAAGAATCCTCAAGGTTAAGAATGGTAAAGGGAGCCAGCGATTTATCTGTATTGAGTATCCTGATCAGGTATGCCATTAATACATCTCTTACTATCAGTTCGTTTCCACCAATCAGGCTATCATTTCCTTTATTGAATTTTTCATTAATAGTTTCATTTGTAACCTTTTCAAGCATGTGTCTGTCTCTGATGATTGAGTAGAGCATATCTCCGGTAAGCACCTTGCCTGATAAATCATGGTAAAGGCACCTCATTATTTCATGTAAAATGTTCCCAAACATAGCCGGGTCGATATCAGTAGTAACCTTTTCCGGTTCTTTCAACCGGTTTATATAACGGTAATAGAACTTCATCCTGCAATTCAGCCATGTGTTAATAGCGGAGGGAGATAGTATTCTGCCTTTACCCTTCTCTAAAAATTGAGAGTTTAATTGAAACATATGATCTTCTGATCTTTCAATTATTTCTCGTATAGAACCATGTGATTTTATCTCAAAATTAAGATCAATAAATTCAGGTTTCATTACCGGTTCGTACTTCATCTGAATGAGAAACCTGCTCATCTCTCCGCTTCTTAATCCATCGGAGTTTGAATTATATGTAAAGGTCACATTTTCTGCTCTTTGTAAAAGCCGGTAAAAATGATATGCATATATTGACTCCTGATAATTGAGTGAAGGAAGACTGAAGGCTTCCCTGAGACTATATGGGATAAATGATGAACCGGTAGAGACAGCAGGTAACACCCCTTCATTTACTGAAAGAATTATCAGGTTTTTAAAGTCCAGGACACGTGTTTCCAGGATACCCATAATTTGAACACCAGACAAAGGTTCTCCTGAAAAGGGCACTGATTGAATCCTTAACATTCTATCAAGAATTCTCATATAAGTATCCGAGGTAAAACTGACTTCAGCACTATTAACAATTGTCTCCAGTCTGTTTATCGACAGAACTATCCTATAGATAAATTCATTTCTTATATTTCGCTGAACAGATCTATTTTCAATATTATCATTGTTCTTATCATCACTTAGAGCAATCAGAGAAAAGATATCTTTAAAATAATCAGAGAGTAAAGCAGGCGTCGAAGGCTTAATAAATATCCTCAACAAATGCTCCGATTGGTTAAAACGATCAGATGGTACCCAGATAAGATTTGTTTTTGCTATTTCATTGATAATCTCATTATCTGATTCGTTTAATAATCCTGATACTAATGTATGTTTAAGAATGCCAAGAACATGCAAATAACTGAATCGGATGACACCATCAGTAATAATTGCAGTTCTCTGGAGCTCCATAAGATGCCTGACAAGCGTGTAAACAAGAGTTTGTTTAATCGGATGACCCATAGTAATATTGATATCACCAATATTTTCCGGAAGGCTTGTAAGAACCGTCATCAACAGGTTTTCATCAGCCAGGACAACTGCTGTGTGATGAGCATTCCCTGATGTAAGATCAGGCAGCTCTTCAATTAGTTGAGAGATGAGCTTTACCTGGGCTACATCAGAGGATGTATCAATAACCCTACGTCGGACTAATGGAGCACCGGCTGTAAGCATTGTATCATAGCTCCAGCCTGATGGCATATCGTTACCGAATATTTTCAGGTTTTCACGTAAGAAAAATCCGGCAGAATTCAATTTTCCCTCCTTAATATAGGAATTATCATAATCCCAGTAAAACCGCGCTTTCCCGGTTTTTTTGAACCTGGTCATTATTACCTTCTCACAGGTATTCAACGCATTGAAACCAATAAAATGAACCATTTCCCAATGTGTACCGGGCAATGACTCATTATCACTGTTTTCAGCCATCTCCCTGAATATCATGCCCTCATAAGCAAGATTTTGTTTTTTTAAAATACTTTTAAAACCAGAATAAAGATCATTGAGGATAGACCAGATATTAATAAACCCTGATTTCTCATTTGTAGATTTTCCGGAATTAAAATTTAGCCAGAATCTCTTAATTATTTCAACCTGCTCCTCAGTAAGACCTCCAAACTGCTGGTCAATTGTTTTAATATCCTGGACATTTCTAAATAATAATGAAGCATCAACAAGATACTTATCGACGTCATCAAAATCGTTTAGAAGCATATCACCCCAGAAGTAAAAATCATCAAAACTTTCCGGAGATTTTTTTAGTTTACGATATACTTTATAGAGTTCAAAAAGAAGGATCTCATTACCGGCTGGTTGAAGTGAGGAGTACGATCTGAAGAATTCATTAATCGTAAAAATTGAAGGTACCCATACAGGCTTTTCAATTCCGGCAGCCAGATATTTAAGGAAATATAACCCGGCTCTTCTGTTTGGAAAAACAAGACAATGCCGGTTCAGAGTATTCCCAAACTCACTATGAAGGGACTCAGCTATTTGTTCGAGAAAGTAATTCATTTTTATTTTATTGTCTGTTTATCTGTTTATCTGTTGATCTGTTGATCTTCAACTCTTCAACCCTTTCAACCCTTTCAACCTTTTCAACCCTAAAACATCTACCCTGCCAGGTATCAAGTTCCTCGAGACGTTTTTCAATAAGATTAACGATCTGGTCAGTACGTTTTTTACCCCAACCCTCCCCTGTTAAGAAGCGAGGTGGCGCTTCACCGGTAAATCGCTCAACAACAAACGCAGGGTTAAGTCTTTCAAGAAACCTGACAAAAAAATCGAGATACTCCTCCCACGTAAAAAGCTCAAATTCAACAGGATTATGCTGAAACTCCTTTTCCATAGTGGTTCCTTTTATTATCTGAAGCTGATGAAATTTCACAGTTTTAAGAGGCAATCTGGAGATAACAGATGACTGATTAAGCATCTCTTCCCTCGTTTCTCCAGGCAGTCCGAAAATAAAGTGAGCGCCGGTAATAATACCAAGAGCAGCTGTCCTCTCTACAGCAATTACAGCATCTTCATATGAATGCCCGCGGTTGATCCTTTTCAGAGTTTTATTATTACATGTCTCTATGCCATACTCAACTGCAAGATAATATTTCATCGAAAGCTCCTTTAAGTACTCAAGCTTTTCATCATCAATACAATCGGGTCTGGTTCCAATTATAAGACCAATCACCCCGGGATAACTTAATGCCTCCTCATAGAGTTTTTTAAGTTTATCGAGAGAGTCATACGTGTTTGAGTATGCCTGAAAGTAAGCCAGATATGAAACTGCTTCGCGATATCTCCGTCTATGGAATTCTATTCCTTCTTCAATTTGCTGAGAAACGGATTTTGCAGGAATGCAATACGAAGGGTTAAATGCATCGTTGTTACAATACGTACAACCTCCATATCCTACTGTCCCATCACGGTTAGGACAGGTGAACCCTGCATCAATAGACACCTTCTGCACCCTTGCGCCATAGATGGTTCTGAAATAATTGGAATAGGCATTGAACCTGCGCTCATGCCCCCATGGGTATCCTGTTTCGTTTTTTTTAACTACTGACATCTAAGCTGCTACAATTAAATTTTTATCAACATACCATATAAAGGCTTCGATATCGTTATAACCCATATCAGCAAGTAAATGACGATACAGGTTTACTTGCTCTGCATAATGAGGGTTTTCCTCACCGAACTTGAAATCGATGATAATAGTTTTTCCGTCTTTAAATATCACTCTGTCGGGCCGGCGAATATTCCCGGAAGGTAGAAGTATTCCTGCTTCTGTCATCACTTCATTTCCCGGCAAAAACCATTCAGAAACCTGAGGTGTGTTAATAAGTGAGAATACTTTCTTTTCCATTTTAGCTGCTTCCTCTTCTGGTAATTTACCCTCAAGAACAAGCGTTCTGACAGCAGAAGAAATATCAGCAGTGGTATTTATTCCTTCAAAAACCTCATGCATAAGTTTCCCATAGTTAATCTTTTTCTGTACCTCAATCTTATCTGATGAAAAATAATTCTCACCATGAAGTTTCAGTTTCAAAGATTCCAATTCCTTACTGACAATATATGTTAAAGATGTAAGATTCTTATTATCAGCCACCATCTGCTTGTTTTCAGGTATTTCCCCATACTCGAATATTCGTTTTTCGCTATTGTAAAAACTATGCAGTTCAATTCCAGAGTCATCCGAAAAGCTGGTATTTTGAGTTATGGCATCCTTTATAACACCTGCAATAGTACTATGTGACCTGGGATTATCAACTGAAAATCCGTAAATAGCGTCTTTAGCCCTGGTAAGTGCAACATATAAAAGGTTAATATTATCGAGATAAACCGAATACTTCTCGTCCTTATAATTTCCGGCGAAAATTGTATTTGACAACTCACTGCTATATTTCACAGGTACAATTCCAAGTTCACTGAAGGGTTCAGCTTCGGGTTTTACCCACAGAACCGGCTGTTTAGATGATATATGATCGAGGTTCCATTCCAGAAAGGGTAAAAGAACCACCTTAAATTCCAGCCCTTTTGACTTATGGATAGTAAGAATCCTCATCGCTTCCTGGTTTCCTGGTAAAACGACTGATTTCCCGTTACCTGTTGTCGTCCACCAATCAAGGAATGATTGAATATCTGAATTTTTGCTGCCGGTAAAATTCACGATATAATCCTGAAAAGTATTCAGGTACGCCACGTTCCATGAATAATCACCAAGGTTGAAGAACCTTATGATACCTTCAGTTGCCTCAAAAAGAGTCATTTGCCTGACTTTGTCCAGGAAAACTTCATATCCATCTGGGAAATAACCCCTCGAACCTCCAATAAGATTATCGCTTATCAGGGGTACTTTATCAGCTTCATCACTTCCTTTTGCCAGAAGATACAATCTTAACATAAGGGCTCTGTTTATCATATCAGCCGGATCGTTAACAACAGATATTACAGCAACAATGAAGTTAATTACAGGAGAATTTGAAAGCAAAAGCGAATCGTTTGATACTACATTATAGTTATAAGCTTCTCTTTTCTCTGCTGTAGAGGTATTACTGTAGTTTATCATCGTTTGTAAAACCTGTGCCCCTTCCTTTCCATTCCTCACGATTATACCAATATCTGAAGCATTATATCCTTTATCCTGAAAAGTTTCTATTATGCCCGGAAGCCTCTTAAGAACTAATTCCTGCCATCTCTTCTCCTTACTGTTTTCAAGAAACTCCAGCCTTACATAACCACCAATATTTTTACCAGGATCAGCCTGCACTGCTTCAGAATATAGATTTTTGAAACTCTCAGTGTGAGATTCATGAGCAAGTGTTTCATCAATTTTCCCTGGGATTACAGTAAAAAGTTTGTTGTTAAATTTGATAATATTTGAACGGCTTCTCCAGTTAGTGGTTAATGGCTCACTGATAAACCTGTCATTATCAACAAGTCCGTCAAGCATTGAGTTGAGTATCTGCCAGTCGCTGTTCCTCCACCTGTAAATCGATTGTTTTACGTCTCCAACAACCAGGTTATCGAAACCCTCCGCCATGCTGTTTTCTATCAATGGTTTGAAATTTTCCCATTGTATAATTGAAGTATCCTGAAACTCATCAATCATAAAATTTTCAAATCTGTTGCCAACCTTTTCGTAAATAAAAGGAGCCTGATCCTCCCGTGTAATAAGATTAAGAAACTCACCAGCATCGGAAAGGAGAAAACTATTCTCAGAGTTAGTTATAAGATGAACATTAAGCAAAACATCAGATAAGATTCCAAGTGCATAGATATTGGAAAGAATAGCCATAGCACTATTGTAGCCGACTATATTGTCGTCATAATATTGAATTGCTTCTTTCATGGTTTTGTCCAGACCACTGTTAATTGCAGCTTGCAGTTGTGGAGCAGGATGTCCTGTTGACCATCTGGGAGGATCTTTTATAATTTCAAGGGTATATGTCCCTGGTTCTTTCACAACGCCCGAAATAAGCGACTTAATATAACGGGGGATCCCCTGTCCTTTACGGTAAAACATATCATCGGACAAATCAAATTCTGAAAATATCTCATCGGCTCTCCTCCCAAAATCCTGCAATCGCTTCACAAATGTAGAAGAGATTGATTTAATCTTTTCAATATATTCAAGAAGGAATGTTTTATTCTCAAGATTAGATCGATCAGCAGCAGAGAGAATTTTAAATTTTTCTTTGAATAACTCCTCTGCCAGTTTCATTATACCCACTTTCAGGTTCCAGCTCTTCTCTTCATCAATATTTGACATAGCATAGGTTGTCAGCCAGTTTTTAAGTTGAGTGTCAACAGAAGCAGATGCAATCATTTCGTCAACAGCAGAAGAAAGTATTATGCTGTGATCCAGTTCAATATTGAATCCTGAATGAAGACCGATCTCCCTGGCAAAAGCCCGCAGAATTTTCTGAAAAAAACTATCTATTGTTGATACAGAGAACCTTGAGAAATCGTGGAGAATGGAATTTAGAATTTCCTTTGCTTCATTTCTAACCCACTCTTCAGTTCTGTTTGTAGAATTAATTAATCCTGACAAATATTCTGAATTTTCTCCAACTGCCAGTTTATTAAGATGATCGAGAATTCTGGATTTCATTTCAGCAGTAGCTTTATTAGTAAAAGTCACCGCAAGTATTTTCCTGTAACTATATCTCGAATTGAACAGACTGGTAAGATAAATGCCTGTCAGTTTGTAGGTTTTACCTGATCCTGCTGAAGCGCTGTATATAGTCAGTGTTCCTTTTCCCATTGTGGCTTAAAGTTACCGTTTTTTAATCAGAGGATTTTGTCCTTAAGATAAAATTTTAAGTTATTAAGTTTAAACTCAACAAAACGCACAGATTATAAATCCACGCCGGCGTTAGTTGATATCTCTATAGTTATTATAGCCTTTACTGCCTAACCCTCTACAACCCTTTCAACTTTTTCAACTTTTTCAACCCTTTCAACCCTTTCAACCCTTTCAATCCTTTCAACCCTTTCAACCCTTTCAACCTCTTCAACCTTCTTCAACCTTCTTCAACCTATAAAGCCTTTTTAATTACCTTTATGCCGTGAAGAAAAAAGTAGTTATCGGATTATCTGGTGGTGTTGACTCCAGTGTAGCAGCATGGGTACTGAAGGAACAGGGTTATGATGTTGTCGGGTTGTTTATGAAGAACTGGCACGATACAACAGGTTTGCTTCAGAGTGATTGCCATTGGGAAGATGACCTGATGTTTGCAGAGATGGTAGCTAAAAAGCTTAATATTCCTTTTCACATGGTCGATCTTAGTGACCACTATCGCCAGAGAGTAGTTGAGTATATGTTTTCTGAATATGAGAAAGGGCGAACTCCTAACCCTGATGTACTTTGCAACAGGGAAATAAAGTTTGATTCATTTGGTGATGAGGCACGTAAACTGGGTGGCGATTTTGTAGCAACAGGTCATTACTGCATGAAAGAAAGTATAAGTGTAAACAATACACTAATTTACAGACTCCTTGCAGGTAAAGATTTGAATAAAGATCAGAGCTATTTTCTCTGCCAGTTAAGTCAGGAGCAGCTTGCAACAGCGCTCTTCCCTATTGGCGATCTGATAAAACCTGAAGTTCGTAAAATCGCTGAGGAACTGGGTCTTGCAACAGCGCAGAGAAAAGACTCTCAAGGAATCTGTTTTGTTGGGAAGGTGCATCTTCCAACTTTTCTGCAACAGAAGCTTGAAGCGAAAAAGGGGAGTATTATTGAAATAAAAGAGATATCGATCTATCCTAAATTACACAAAGGGTTACCTGATAGTGAAACATCAGAAAATTTACTGTTATCACTGACTAAACCATTTAAATATGAATCATCAACCGGACAAACAATAGGAGAACACAATGGTGCTCATTTTTTTACTATTGGTCAGCGGAAGGGTCTGAATATAGGCGGATATAAAGAGCCTCTTTTTGTGATTAGTATCGATGTAGAAAAGAATATTGTTTATGTTGGTGAAGGTCATTCTCATCCGGGATTAAACCGTAAAGGACTGTTCATCAGGAATGATGAAACACACTGGATCAGAAAAGATCTAATGATTAAATCGGGTGAGTATCGTGATTATATGGTCAGAATAAGATATCGTCAGCCATTGCAGGAGGCACGCCTTTTCTGCATGAAAAATGGAATGTATATAATATTTGATGACCCGCAACGAGGCATTGCACCAGGTCAGTTTGCAGCGTGGTATGATGGGGATGAGGTGATCGGATCAGGGGTGATTGACAGGTAAAGGGCACGGGACACGGGACACGGGGCATGGAGTTTGAAAAAACATTTAGATAAAACCAGATAACTGATTATGAAGACATTACTATCATCGTTTCTATTAATCCTTATTAATCTGCCGATCTTCGGACAAAAGGATGCAATTCTTTTTAACAGGTTTGATGAACCAAAGAAAAAAGCATTTAGTTTACTTGTTCCTCGTGGCTGGATCCTTGAAGGAGGGGCTATCAGGCTGCTTGATCCAAATATTGCAGGGGTTAGCAATATGGTGGACTGTAAATTTGATCTTACTGTTAAAAAAGATACAGAAGGCAGTGTTATGATCAGATGGCTTCCGGAAATGTTATGTATAAATCAGAGCCAGGCATGGGGAAATCCGGAAGGAGCAATATTTAATAATACCCTTGTCAGACGAAAAAGAGATCCGGTCTCATTTATTCTTCAGGTTGCTATACCATACGCACACCCGAATAGCCTTAACGTGAAGGTTGTAAGCAGTAAACCTGTTCCAGAACTGGCAGCTCTTTATGCCGGAATGATTGATCCCTCTGTTAAGAAGTTTCTCAATATGTCATATCAGGCTGTAATTGTGGAATTTACGTATGAAGAAAACGGTAAGGGATATACTGAGCGCATGGTAACTGTAATAGAAGATTACGGAATGAACGGGGGTGGTTTATGGAAAAACAGGCAGACAATGCTGGTACGAACACCTGTCGGCCAGATGTCAAAATGGGAACCGGTTTTGCAGGTAATTCAAAATTCCGGGATATGGAACATAAACTGGATCGCCGGTGAGGTAAACGGGCAACGCAAGCGGGCAGGACAGATTGCTGCCACACAGAGAGAACTTCAGGAGATGGATAATGCCATTAATGAAAACCGGAGAAATACTCATTCTGAAATAAATAAGGATATGTATCTTACACTTACCGGCCAAAATGAATATACAAATCCATTTACCGGCAAACCGGAAATCGATACTGACAACTGGAAAAACAGATGGATAACCCCTGAAGGTAACATCTTATATACAAACGATCCTGAATACGATCCTAACATTGATCCAGACATGCATATAACCGGATTTATTAAATCAATTCCAAGGAAATAGTGCAGATCAGCAAAAAAAAATTAAGGATAGATAATTGAGGATAAACTGTTCTTAAATAACTTTATGGTTCTTTTGTCGGCTGACAACAAATACACCAGCAAAAATTAGCAAAGCAGATACTATCATTAAAAATGTGATATGGTCCTGACCTATCATAGTTGCAATATATGCGGCAATAACAGGCTGCATATAAATATATACACTCACTATTGTCGGACTAAGCCTCCGCAGACCGAAAGAAAGAAGGAGATATCCCAGAAAAGTTGCAAAAACAACTACGAAACCAATAGCTAACCATGCATTTAAAGATATTGCTGACCAATCCGTTGTACTCCATTGATTATATCCGATCGGGATTGTTGTAAACATTCCGAAAAAGAAGGTCCATTTCATAACTGTTATAGGATGATACTTTTCAAGCATCCGTTTGATAATAACTGTATAAAATGCCCAGCTGATAGTATTGACAAGGGTAAAAACATCACCAATAAAGGTTGAACTTGCCATGTCGGGAGTACCATTCTGCAATATCAGCATTAAAACACCCGAGAGACCTATTGCCAGACCAGTTCCTTTCAAAAATGAAATTTTCTCTTTAAGTATCAGTGCAGCAAATATAAAGGCGAATATTGGGTTGGTAGAAAGTATTATAGAGGAGTTTATCGGAGATGTAAGGTTCAGTCCCGCCAGGAAAAGTGTCTGGTTTATAACAACACCAAAGAAGGAACACCCAAAGAGGAACCATAGATCCTTACGACTGACAGGCTCCCTTGGGATAAAAAGCCCTGCTATCCAAAATAATCCGACACCCAGCAGGCTCCTTAATGAAGCTAAAGCAAACGGTTTGATATGATCAGGCATCACCGACTTGGCTACAGAATAATTTATTCCATATATAATATTAGCAGCCAGAAGCGATAGATGGGCCCAGGTTTTTACCCTACTCTTGTGCATATTAAAAATTTGAGCAAAAGTAACAAAAGAGTTCGTCCCTGCAAATACGGATGTCTATGTTCCGGGATATTAAAACTGAAAGTTATGTCAATCAAGGTAGTGATGAAAAAGGTCAGAAAAGGCCAATCCGGGAATTATAGATATATTTGAGAAGAATAAAGTAACGATTATATCATATTATTATTAATGACTTTTGATGATGAAGAAGATAACAGTAATAAGCGGGGGTAGCAGCGGACTTGGATTGGAAATTGCTGAACTACTTGTCAAATCAGAAAAAAATGTGCTGATCCTTGGACGTAACAGCAAAAGATTAAATGAAGCATCGGTCAGACTAAAAAAATATGTAAAGAGGAATTTTGCCGAATCAATTATATGTAACATTGGGAAGGAAGATGATATTAAAAACGTTGGTGACTATCTGACAAAAAACATGTTCGTAGTCGATTATCTTTTCAATAATGCCGGAAAGGGACTATTCACAAAAGCAGATACTTCAACATCAGATATGATCGAGAATGTTTTTGAAGCCAATCTAAAGGGAATGATCCTCCTTACATCTGAAGTTTTAAGATTAACCCCTGAAAAGGAAGAACTCACAATAGTCAATATCATGTCAACCTCTGCCCTCGTTGGAAGAGCTGAAGAGACAATCTATTGTGCCGCTAAATGGGGAGCCAGAGGTTATACCGAAGCTCTGAGGACAGAATTAAAAAATACCAAACGAAATATAATAGCGGTTTATCCGGGAGGTATGAGAACAAATTTCTGGAAAATCCCAGGACAGACCCGTGATATAAGCAGTTTTATGGATCCGTCAGAGGTGGCAGAGAAGATTGTAAATGCGGTTCTAGTTACCAATAAGATGTTTGTTACTGATATAACCATAAACAGGAAGAAGTAAGGCGGTAGGCTGTAGGCTGTAGGCTGTAGGTAAACCAGACAACCAGACGTTAAGACAACCTTCCCTTATAATCTTCGTATCCGAATTCCTTTATTATCCTGAATTTATTATCCATTGTCCAGATACCAATTGAAGGATGGTGTACACCATTAAAGGTAGTCGTTTTAACCATAGTATAATGTATCATATCCTTAAAGATCAAGGTGTCTCCGGGTTTCAGGTCGCGTTCAAATGACCACTCACCTATTACATCACCCGATAAACATGAGTTACCACCTATCCTGTATGTTGGTTTTCCTGGTTTAGAATCAACAGAACCTTCAATTTCAGGTTTATAAGGCATTTCCAGACAATCGGGCATGTGGGCAGTAAAAGAAACATTAAGAATGGCTGTTTTTATTCCATGGTTTTCAACTATATCTTCAACTGATGAAACCAGTTCACCAGTTTCCCATGCAAATGCGCTTCCTGGTTCAAGTATAACATGAAGACCATATTTTTCACGGAATCGTTTAAGAATTTTTATAAGGTGATCAACATCATAACCTTTCCTGGTTATAAGGTGTCCGCCACCCATATTGATCCATTTCAGTTGAGGAAAAAACTTTTCAAATTTTTCTTCCACAATCTCAAGTACTTTCTCCAGAGCAAAAGAGTCTGATTCAAAAAGAACATGAAAATGAAGTCCTTCAATTCCTTCAGGTAAACCATCCTCAAGATCATCTGCAATAATCCCCAGCCTTGATCCCGGGGAGCATGGATTATATATCCTGTGACTTACTTCTGAATATTCCGGATTGATTCTTAATCCTGCTGAAATATTTTTCGAATAATTTTGGAATATGGTCGAATATTTATTGAACTGATTCAATGAATTAAAAGTAACATGTGAACTGTATTCCAAAATTGAATGAAACTCACTTTCACTATATACAGGAGCATATGTATGAGCATTGGACCCTATCTCTTCGAAACACAAGCGAGCTTCATCAACAGAACTTGCGGCAGCTCCGGAAATATATTCTCTGAGAATAGGGAAAACACCCCACATGGCAAAGCCTTTGAAAGCAAGGATTATTTCAGCACCGGATTCATCGGAAACGTACCTGATTAACTCCAGGTTTTTCCTGAATCGTGCTTCATCGATAACATAACAGGGTGATGGTACTTTACTGTAATCTACTGACATAATATATTTGAATTCTTCTTTATAACTTAAAGGTATTACGCCCGCCCGACTGAACGAAGTCATTCGTTCAGTCGGGGTATGACGGTGTTACGATATTTGCTTTGTAGTCAAACCATTGCGCCGTTGTGCCGTTGCGCCGTTCTGCCTTTTCACCCTTGTACCGTTATTACAGTTCCAGATCAACATCATGCAATTCAACCCATGGTAATCCGAGCAAATTTAATTGCTTCATAAAAGGATCAGGATCAAACTCTTCTACATTCCATACTCCCGGGTTTTTCCATATTCCTTTTAGATACATCATTGCACCTATTGCCGCGGGCACTCCTGTTGTATAGCTTACTCCCTGTGCCCCGGTTTCTGCATAAGCAGCCTCATGACTACAATTATTGTACACATAATAAGTTTTTTCTTTCCCATTTTTTATCCCTTTTATACGGCATCCGATAGATGTCTGACCTTTATAGTTTTCTCCAAGTCCACCGGGATCGGGAAGCACAGCTTTAAGGAACTGTATAGGTATTACCTCCCTCCCTTCAAACATAACAGGTTCAATACCAGCCATCCCAATATTCTGAATTATACGCAGATGAGTAAGATATTCCTGACCGAAGGTCATCCAGAACCGCGCCCGTTTAAGAGTAGGATAATTCTTAACAAGCGATTCCAGCTCCTCATGATATATCACATATGATTCTTTTGGGCCAATCTCAGGATAATTCAAAGGTTTATGTATCTCATGGGGATGGGTAGTTATCCATTTACCGTTTTCCCAGAATTTACCTTTCTGTGTCACCTCTCTGATATTTATCTCCGGATTAAAGTTAGTTGCAAAAGGTTTACCGTGGTCACCTGCATTACAATCAACTATGTCGAGATAATGCAACTCATCAAAATGATGTTTAGCTGCATAGGCGGTAAATATGGAAGTAACTCCCGGATCAAATCCACAACCGAGTATTCCTGTTATACCTGCCCTGGTAAAGCGCTTCTTATAAGCCCATTGCCAGCTATATTCATATTTAGCCTCTTCAAGCGGTTCATAATTTGCAGTATCCAGATATGCCACCCCTGCTTCAAGGCAGGCATCCATTATATGAAGATCCTGATAAGGCAATGCAACATTAACAACGATATCGGGTTGAAATGATCTGATAAGTTCAACCAGTTGCGGAACATTATCAGCATCAACCTGTGCTGTTGAAATACTGCCTTTACCAATTCTTTCAGCAATATTGTCGCATTTGGATTTTGTCCGGCTGGCTAACAAAATCTCTGAAAAAACCTCCGGAAGAGAAGCCATCTTATGAACTACTACAGTTCCAACTCCTCCTGCTCCGATAACTAATACTTTTCCCATATTTCCAATATTTGCATCAATTTAGTCATTCAAAATAGCAATAACATACTAAAGCGCCAAGAGTGCCTGGAGTGCCTGGAGTGCCTGGAATACTTAGAGTTACGTAATATTTCAACCCATTTAACATTTTCAACCTATTCAACATTTTTAATTTGGCTCGCGGTTCGAGGCTTGCGGCATGTGGTCTTACAGTCTTTTGGTCTTAAACCTGAAGCCCGACACCTGATGCCTGATCCCCACCCATTCAACATTATTATTAATCTGACCCAAATATAAGACATAAAAATGACCAACCAACAGGTTTTTATCACACTTAAATGAACATATGAACATCCATGCTTTCCCGACAAGTTTATCATGAGTAATTCTGCTTATATTTGTTTTATAATTTTCCCTGCATAAAAGTATGAAGCTGATTAATCCATTAATTATCCTTCGGATATTAAGTTCAATTCTACTTATTGAAGCTATTTCATACTTATCATGCATACCCGTAGCCCTTATCTATAAGGAATCACCAGATCCATTCTTATGGTCCTCAGTTATAGTTGGATTAATATATGCAGTATCCCGCATTATATCAAGAAAGGCTGACTCAAACAAAATAAGCAACAGGGACGGATACCTGGCTGTTACACTTTCATGGATTATCTTTTCATTACTTGGGTCATTACCATACATTTTAAGCGGATCAATTCCATCTTTTGTTGACGCTTTTTTTGAATCCTCATCTGGCTTCACCACTACCGGTTCTTCAATACTACCAAATGTTGAAATATTACCTTTTTCAATTCTGTTTTGGAGAAGCCTGACTCATTGGATCGGGGGTCTTGGGATTGTAGTCCTGGTTATTATAATATTACCATCACTCAGGATTACCAATTACCACCTCTTTAGCCTGGAATCATCACTTAAAGAGAAGATTCATCCAAAGACAAAAGCCATTGGATTCAGATTGTTATACATCTATCTTGGTTTAACGCTGACTGAAGTCATCTTGCTTAGTCTGGGTGATATGAATATTTTTGAAAGTATATGCCACACTTTTGGAACTGTTGCAACAGGCGGTTTTTCAACGAATAACTTAAGTATTGGCGCTTATTCATCTTATAGCCAGTATATTATTATGATCTTCATGTTTCTGGCAGGAATAAGCTTTGTGGTATACTATTATGCCGTCAAATTAAACTTCAGAAAAGTACGGATGAATGAAGAGTTATGGTTTTATCTGACTACCGTGATTTTTGCCGGAGCTACTGCGACTTTTATTCTGAT
Organism: Bacteroidales bacterium; assembly: GCA_035530515.1. Classification (GTDB taxonomy): domain Bacteria; phylum Bacteroidota; class Bacteroidia; order Bacteroidales; family VadinHA17; genus LD21. Next base: position 15,082 of record DATKUO010000025.1, on the reverse strand, counting down.
AGCGAAAACGACAAAACCATTAGAGGCAGCCTTCAGGGATGGCTTTTTTCATATTATTTCAATAGTCACTACCACGGGTTATTCAAATGCAGATTATCTTAAATGGCCTTCAACCGGAGTAATACTTATTTTTCTACTCTGTTTTACCGGAGCAAGTACCGGTTCTACAACAGGGAGTATTAAAATGGGAAGACATCTTCTGGTAATAAAAAACATCAGAAGTGTATTTAAAAAGATTTTACATCCGAATATTGTTTCTCAAATAAAACTCAATGGGAAAGCCTTAGCCTGGAATGCCAACGTTTCAATTCTTTCATTTGTAATAATTTACATTTTTATCTTTATTGCCGGCACTATTGTTATAACTATTGCAGGAACTGATCCGGTAACTTCTGCTAGTGCAGTAGCCTCTTCTTTAGGGAATATTGGCCCGGGGCTCGGATCTATAGGACCCTTAAATAATTATGCCCACATGCCTGAATTCAGTAAAATATTCCTTAGTCTGCTAATGATTATAGGAAGACTTGAGATTATTACTGTATTTGTAATTTTTACCAGGTCGTTCTGGAAACTCTAGACTGGATGCGGGGCGCAGGGCGCAGGTTGAGGAGCGAAACGACGAAATCCCGCATGGCGGGAGCACAGAGCACAGGGCACCAAGATTTTACTATTTTTCGAATAATTTTCTTACATATTCAAGACTTTCCGGAGTACCAATGTCACCCCAATATCCATCATCATGCCTGAAAGTAAATAATTTATGATTGGTGGCAAGTTTTAGATAAAGTGTGGTCATATTATAAATCCCTTCATGCATATAGTTAAATATCTCAGGTTCTATGATATGAAGACTTGAAAAAGCTATTTCAGTAAGTCCCTCTGATATATTCGATGTTAGAATTTGCTCTCCGGTAGCCCTGTTCCGCCATCCCCGTATCAGACCTGAACTATCAATAAGGTAAAACCTGTTTCCCGGACGCTCTCTCACTGCAAGAGTAGCAAGTCCTTTCTTTTCAAGATGGAACCTGTAGAGAGCATTTATATCAATATCAGAGACAATATCTACATTATAATTCAGGAAAGGTTTGTCATCAAAGAAAGCTCTGGCCTTATATAATCCTCCACCATTCTCAAGGAGCATATCCCTTTCATCGGAAATCGATATTTTAAATCCCATATCAATAAGCCTGGCGACCTCAGCTTCAACCATATCGGCAAAATGGTGCACATTTATAATTATATCGTTAAAACCCTCAGCAGAGCATTTCTCAACGGCTAACTGAAGAGCTGTTTTACCGTTAATCTCAACAAGGGCCTTGGGAATATTTTCTGTAATTTCCCCAAGCCTTTTACCTAATCCCGCAGCAAATATCATCGCTTTCATAATATCTCTTTTCGCGTTGCGCGCTACTCGTTACTCGTTACACAACATGCCGTTGCGCCGTTGCGCCGTTATTTTTCCTTCTCAAGCTCCTTATAAGTTCTAAGATTCGGAATCAGTCTTACAATCTGAGATAATTCAGTAAGAGACAATGGAAGCTGTTCTGAATCAATTAATTGATTTAAGAGTACAACAGCAGGAACTATGCTTCCGGTAAATGTCGGTTTCTTCTCATACAATCCTCTGAATCCAAAGGCTCCAAGCGCTTGCATAAGTCTAATCATACTAAAACCTGCAAAATAACCGGTGAATTCTTCCTTCTTCTCTCCCGATGCCTGGCAGAAATTATTCATGTGATAGTTCAAAAGATTCTGACGGGTATCTTGCGGGATATGAGCTTTAGCATCATACAGAAGTGATGCGACATCATATTGAGGAGCACCTTTCCTGCCACCCTGATAATCAATAAACCATGGCTCTCCTTCTACAATCATCACATTAGCCGACTGAAAATCCCTGTATAGAAAATAATCCTGCCCGGTTTCCAGCAGAAAATCAGCCAGAAGGTCAAAATCGTGTTCCAGTCTCCTTTCATTAAATGGAACAGCTATAAGCTTAAGAAACATATATTTGAAATAATTCATATCCCACATCATCGATTGTCTGTCGAAACTTCTGTGAGGATAGCATAGATCAAGGTCCAGACCGTTTATCCCATTTATCTGGAATTGAATCAGCTTATCAAGGATTTTCCGGTATAAGTTCTCGGTTTCTTCATTAAAAATATCAGCTGATTTTTTTTGCTGTAACCATGTAAACAGGTTAATATTCCCAAGATCCTGAAGAAAATAAACATATTTTTCAGGAATATATCCGAATATCTGCGGTACTGGAAGTCCTTTTGAGATGAAATGCTTTGTAAACCCAATAAAAGCTTCATTCTCTTCCAAATTGGCATTATATGCTCCGATAACACTCCTCTCTCTGGTAGTAATTCTGAAATATTTCCTGTCAGAGCCTGATTGAGGCAGAGCTACTGTATTAATCTCTATATCACCAAAACACTCTTTGTACCCGTTTGATACAATATCCATTTCATTCATTCAGCCTAAAATTTTTCTTTTACCAAAACCTTTTCAACTCTTCAACTTTTACCCACCGAAGCCTTGGCGAAGGTGAAATTTCAACTCTTCAACATTTCAACTTCATCCACTGAAGCTATATAGAAGGCATACTTCAACGTTGCCTTCTGCTTTTAAAGTTTCCCTTTCTCCAAATACTTCTTCGCCATTCTGTCATCCGGATGTACTGCAGAAAAATCTCTCCAGTAATCAGCTATTGTAGTTTTAATCTCCTTCCTGAGAATCCACAATCCAATAAGGTTTGGAACAGTCATAAGAGCAATTGTAATATAAGAAAGCGACCAGATTATTGTTGTATCAGTGAAGGATGCAAGAAAGAATGCTCCAACAAATAAAATTCTGTAATAAATCACAAATTTTGATCCAACAAGATAAGTAAGAGCCCTGTCTCCATAATACGACCACGAAATAGCTGTGGAAAATGCAAAGAGAAGCAGCCCAATTGAAACAATATATTGACCCCAATCACCCAGTATACTCCTTTTAAAAGCTTCAGTAGTTAAAGGAGCACTATGAATAAGCGATTTCCCTGTTACATTAATTGATGATGATGGAGGTTGCCATTTCCCGTCAACAACTTCGATATTACCTGTAAACGGTTCTTTATTGTCAGAGAATGTAAAATCTTCGGCAAGTGATCGTGATGAAATAAGGGATATAGGTGTGATCATTTTACCATCTGTTATTTCCAGATTACCATTAAAAAGTGGTATAGCCTCATCTTTTCGTATAAAATCCATTAAAAGCTGTTTCTGAACCGGAATATTTTCATTATATTTTTGATTCAGGAAAATCATATCTGCACTCTGAAACTGGTTTTCCAATTTCTCAGTCCAGACGCCTGATGAAAGGATTACCAGTCCGGTCAGAGTACAAATGATAATTGTATCTATGAAAGGTCCAAGAATAGCAACCATTCCTTCCGAAACAGGTTCAGGTGCCCTGGCAGCAGCATGAGCTATAGGAGCTGAGCCCTGTCCCGACTCATTTGAAAAAAGACCTCTGTTGACTCCTCTGTTTATGGCAAATGCAATTGAAGCGCCCATGAACCCTCCCACTGCCGCGGATCCTGTGAATACAGTTGAGAAAAGAGAAATAATTGATGGGATTATATTCTGATAATTAGTAGCGATAACAAAAATAGCTCCTATGAAATAAAAAATGGCCATTCCGGGAACCAGTTTTTCAGTCACTTTGGCAATTCTTTTTATTCCTCCAATAATAATCAGAGCGAGCAGTACTGACAGGATTGCTCCGGTAATAATATGTTTAATTCCGAATGTTGCAAAAATTGAGTTAGAGATGCTGTTGATCTGTGGTAAACTTCCGGTTCCGAACGAAGATAATACAGTAGCTGCAGCGAAAAAGACACCCATTATTGCTCCGACTTTAATCACTTTTCCTCTTTTTGTTGTGATTTTTATTCTTTTCTTCATATAGTACATTGGGCCTCCTGAAACAGATCCATCGGGCAGTATATCACGGTATTTATGAGAGATTGTCACCTCCACCATCTTTGTACACATTCCAATTGCAGCTGTTACTAGCATCCAGAAAAGGGCAGCCGGGCCACCAAGATGAATAGCCAGAGCAACACCAGCTATATTACCAGTGCCGACCGTGCCCGAGAGAGCTGTCGAAAGTGCCTGAAAATGAGAAGTATCACCTACATCCAGGTGATGATCATATTTACCTTTAACAACATCTATGGCATGCCTGAAGTATCTGAATTGAGGAAATCCCAGGTAGAGAGTAAAAAATATTCCGGTTCCAAGAAGAAGAAATACGAACCATGGATTCCCTCCGATATATCCATCAAGCATTACAAGAAAATCATTGATCTTATGCATAAAAAATAATTTGTTAAAGATTAGATTAAGGTGTATTGACAAATGTAACAAATTCCCTATAAGTTAAAAGCTATTCCAATGGGCTGCTTAATAGAATTTATTAACTTTTTTTATTGTTAGGCAGAATTTTGGAACTACCGGATAATAACATATTACACATAAGATTCAGGAGAAAAAATTACTACTTTTGAAATGGATAATGATCATATTTTATTGAATATTCTTAATAAACCACTTATTATTATGCCATTAATTAAGCGTTTAGCTATTACACTAGTAATAATAACCAGGTTAATTTCAGTTTCTGACCTGAAATCACAATCTATCGATCCTCCGTTCATAAAATATATGAATCACCCATGGGTCGATTCGGTGATGAAAACTCTTACAATTGATCAGCAGATTGCACAATGCATCTGGATTGCAGGTTATTCTAACAGGGATGTAGAACATGAAGTTGAGATTAGTGATATCATCAGAAAATATGAAGTCGGAGGTATTGTTTTTTTCCAGGGAACAGCTTCAAAACAGGCAGAATTGACCAATTACTACCAGAAAATTTCAAAAGTTCCTCTTCTTATCTCACTTGATGCGGAATGGGGTATAGGAATGAGGATCGAAAATGTTGATAAATTCCCTTATCAGATGACCCTCGGTGCAATCAAAAATGATTCACTGATATACCAGTTCGGCAAAGCTGTTGCAGCTCAGTTCAAACGTATGGGTATGCAGATGAATCTGGCCCCGGTTGCCGATATCAATATCAATGCCCGCAATCCTGTAATTAACTACCGTTCGTTCGGCGAGAACAGGGAGAAAGTTGCAGTAAAAAGTATCATGTACATGAAGGGTATGCAGGACAATGGAATTCTGGCTACTGCAAAGCATTTTCCAGGGCATGGAGATACTAATGTGGATTCTCATCTTGATCTCCCTCTGATAACACATTCCAGACTCCGGCTCGACAGCATCGAACTCTACCCTTTTCGTATGATGATAAATGAAGGAGTTGGTAGCATTATGACTGCCCACCTCAACCTGCCATCGCTTGACACTTCATCAGGCCTTCCTTCCACCCTTTCGCCGGTTATCATAAAAGGGCTGTTAAAAGATGAACTGGGATTCAGGGGACTGGTAATCACCGATGCAATGAACATGAAAGGTGTTACCAGGTTTTTTAAAACAGGTGAAGCTGATGCAAAAGCTCTTGAAGCTGGAAACGATGTCGCTGAGTTTGTTACAGATGTTGAAGCAACAATCAGGGAAACAAAAAACTATATCGCTATAAAAAATCTTACAAATGACGATATAGCTTTGAAATGCAGGAAAGTACTCGCTTTAAAGTATTGGTCAGGATTAAATATACTACAGCCTGTAAACATAGAAAACATTGATAAGGAGCTATCTCCAATGACGACCAGAGCATTAATTCGTGACCTCTACGCAAATGCATTGACTATTCTTAATAATAATCAAAATATCCTGCCAGTAAAAAACCTGCAGGAAATTAAAATCGCTACAATCGCTATTAACAGGAACAACCTCACCTCGTTTCAAAGAAGGATTGCTTCATATCATCCTGCAGATCAATTCCTGATTGATCCAAACGATACAGCATCATGTAATAGTCTGTTAAAAAAACTTACAAAATATGACATTGTAATAGCCGGTGTCTTTGGTTTGAATCAAAGACCAAATATGGGTTTCGGGATAAAACCAGGTCTTGATAAATTACTTGAAAGACTGATAGTTAAAAATAAAACTATTATAACATGGTTTGGCAACCCTTATGGAATTGATAAGATTAAAGCTCTTCAAAATGCAGACGGACTTATTCTTGCCTATCAGGAGAATGAATACACAGAAGATCTTTCAGCCCAGCTAATTTTCGGAGGAATCGGTGCCAGGGGTTCTCTTCCTGTTACAATAAATGATAAATGGCCTTTCGATTTTGGAATTATAACTCCGGGTAATATAAGACTCCAGTACGGGATACCGGAAAGTGTCGGTATGTCGTCTGATATTCTTAACAGTAAGATTGATTCAATAATAAATATTGGTCTGGCAGCAAAGGCCTTTCCGGGGTGTGAGGTTATGGCTGCCCGAAAAGGAGTTGTAGTATTCCAAAAGACATATGGCTATCAGACCTACGATAACAGGGTTACTGTACAGGAAGGCGACCTCTATGATCTGGCCTCTGTAACTAAGGTCTCTGCAACCCTTCCCGGATTAATGCTGCTTAACACTGAAGGGAAGTTCTCTCCGGATGAAACATTAGGTTATTATCTCCCCGATTTCAAAAAAACCAATAAGGGGAATATAGTGATGAGAGATTTTCTTACTCATCAGGCCGGACTTACTCCTTTTATTCCTTTCTGGAAGGAGACACTTAAAAAAGACGGTAAGTTTAAGAGGAACATATTTGATCCTGAATATGGCGAGAAATTTCCACAGGAGGTAGCGCAGGGTCTCTATATCAACAAAAAATACAAGAAGAAAATGTTTTCTGAGATAAAAAAGAGCCCCATAGGTGAAAAAGAATACCTCTATTCTGATCTTACATTTATTATTGCACCAGAAATCATTAGAGAATTAACTGGTCAGAAATGGAATGATTTTGTTACAACCAACATATATCAGAAGATCGGAGCTTGTGATATAGTGTTTAATCCATATCTGAAATACCCCTTAAGCAGGATAGTTCCAACTGAATATGACTCCCTGTTCAGGAAGCAACAGCTGCATGGTACTGTACATGATGAAGGAGCAGCAATGTTAGGTGGAATATCAGGCCATGCGGGGCTTTTCTCAACAGCAAACGATCTGATGAAACTTATGGAACTCTATCGAAGGATGGGTGAATATGGTGGAGAACAGCTAATTGGAAGAGATGTTATGGAGGAGTATTCCAGGGTTCAATTTCCTGAAAACAATAACCGCCGCGGACTTGGCTTCGACAAACCACTTCTAAATAATTCAGAACTTCCGCAGGAAGAAACCTACCCTACAAGAAGTGCTTCCCCTTCAAGCTTCGGACACTCCGGATATACAGGAACCTTTGTATGGATCGATCCGGAGTATGAAATAACATATGTGTTCTTATGTAACAGGGTATATCCTACCAAGAATAACAATCTGCTTTCCGACCTGAATATAAGAACAGAGATACTTCAGGCAATTTATGATTCGATAAAAGAATAGTACTAAGCTGGTACGAGGTACAAGGTACGAAGTAGACCTAATTATTAAGCATAGATACATTTTTTTCAAAATCGAAAAATGTTTTTCTCATAAGATCTGATAACAGCAACTTATAATTTATAAATGATTCCAAACGCGATATATAGGCATTGTTCAGTCTTTCGCGTTCCAGGGCCATTGACTGGCTGTCAATATCTCCATTAGCATAACGCTGACGCGAAATCTCGAAACTTTTTTCAGCTACCACTACGTTTTTCTCGAGAAGTTGTAATCGCTTCAAGCTACTTTGAAGACGACTGACTGTAGTTCGAATATCACGTTCTATTGTAATCCTGTCTGCATCCTGCTGAAATTTATTTTGGGCCAGAGTTGCCTGGGCGCTGTGAACTTTTGCCCTGTTCTCTCCCCAATCTATAATAGGGATATTAATTGTAAGTCCGACACCAAAGCTTCCAGGCCTGTTTATCAGGTTTTGCCATGTGTTATTCAGAGATGTTTCTAAAGGGGTTATCAGTTTACTCTTGTCGACTCCTATAAAATTATAATTTACCATAATGTCACCATTTATCATACCATCAGCCTTCCTCTTTTTAATTTCCATCTTAGCCAATTCTATCTGAATCTCGTTCTCCTTGAGCTCTAGTCTGTTATCAAGGGCAAGAGTGACTGCCTTTTCTGCATCTACTTGTACCTGGGTGTATTCCAGATCGCTTTTAATATTAACACTGTCTTGAAGATCAATACCTAATCTCTCCTTAAACAGTTCAACCTGTGCTGAATATTCAACATTGGCTATGTCCAGATTATTCACAGCTTCACTCAGGTCAACCTCCATTTGCAACGCCTCAACCTCACGGATTAGTCCAGCATTATATTTACTCCGGGCAATATTATATGCCTCATTTTGCTTATTCATACTTAACTGTGCAATATTTAACCTCTCATGGTATGATATAAGTGTAAAGAATGTCTGACTGATATCGTAAATCAGATTAAGTTCCTCCCTTTTTAATTGTTTTAATGATAAATCATACGCAAGTTTTGCCTGTTTGTATCCCAAACGGAGCTGGTTGTAGCCAAAGAAAGCTTCAATTGGCTGACGAAGTCCTATACTGGAAGAGATCTGGGCATTTCTGTCGTCAGCATAATAGTCAACAAAACTTTGGACTCCGGAACGGATGAAAAGGTAGCCATCGGTTGGTAAAGGCTGGTTAATGGTCAGGTAGCTATTTATCTGGTTTTGCCGTACAGGGTAAAACGAGATACCCGAACTATCTTCCCACTGTCTTATTGTTTCAGTATATTGCGGTATAACAAAGTCCATATCAACATGCGTTTTAAAACCACTCGTTGCAGCTTTAAGGTCGAATGATGCCTTTTGGAGACTTTGTTGAAGGATGAGCATAGTTTTACTTTTCACTTTGGCTAACTCGATACTGGATTCCAGGTCTAGATTGTAAATCTGTTGTGCTGATGCAACATATGTTAAAGCAAAAATGAGTAAAAAAGTTGTAGTTGTTTTTTGTAAGAGATTCATCTGAATATCTTTTATTTGTGGATAAATTTATTTTGGGATATTTTTAAAAAATTATTCATGACGGATAGATTCTATAGGCTTAAGGTTTGATGCCTTTTTTGCCGGCAGGTATCCAAAAGTGATTCCTACCAAAACCGAAAACGCAAAAGCTATCACTATCGAATATAATGTAATACTGGTCTTTACGGCTGTTGTAAATGAAATTCCAAGAGAAAGTGAAATCCCCAGCACTACACCGATTATACCACCTGATATACTTAGTACAACTGCTTCAGTAACAAACTGACTCATAATATCAGATTTACGACCGCCAACTGCTCTGCGGATGCCAATTTCATTTGTGCGTTCCAGTACTGATGCAAGCATAATATTCATAATACCAATACCTCCGACAATTAATGAAATTGCTGCAATTGATGCAAGAAGGAGATTGTAATTTCTTCTCTCTTTCTCCTCCTGCTTCAATAATTCGTAGGGAACAACAATACTAAAATCGTCGTTATTAAAATGATGCCTGTTTAATATACTCCTGATAACAGCAGCAGATTCAACAAGCCTTTCGGAATTGTCAAGTTTGACTGTTAACTGTTTAATTTCGCTTGAAAACACATTTTCTTTTGGAATACGTTTGTTAAATGTTGACAGAGGGATATAGACATCATTATTTAAGTCGCGGGCAGCCAGCTCGCCGACTGTTTCAGTAAAGAGGGATTTATTCTGCATAACACCAATAATTTCGAACCACTGATCGCCCAGCTTTACACTCTGGCCAACAGGATTATCATAACTAAATAGTTCCCTGGCTATAACAGAACCCAGGATACATACTTTTAACTGCCTGTCGTAATGATCCTGATTTATAAACACTCCCTTATCAGTTTGATAATTAAGTATTTTTAAAATCGAAGGTGTTATTCCAATAACAGTAGCTTTTGAAGATTTGTCAGCAAATCTTGCCTCAAGCCTGGCTTCAGCCTGAGGAGCTACATCTACAACACCAGGGACAATTTCATGTATTATTTCTGCATCATTAATAGATAATCCCTGGGAGAATTTCACTCTTACCTCCTCAAGTTCCGTATCTGATAAATCCTTATCGCGAATAATAATATTACTTATACCCAGATCCTGATATTTTGCAATTGCCTGTTTCTTAGCCCCCTCACCGATCGACACCATTGCTATAACAGATGCAGTACCAAAAATTATTCCCAACATAGTAAGAAAGGAGCGGAATTTATGATCAACCAGACCTAATCGCGCGATGTGAATATTTTCTGTAAACTGCATATCTTATAGGTTTTTTGAATTCAAAACATCACTGAAAGGCACAAGTTTCTGTCCAGGATTAACTTCTCCTTCAATAATTGTATGGTTGCTATTTGCCACACCTGCCCTTACTTCAATCTTGCGAACAGAGCCTCCCTTTTTGAGAAAAACATATGAATGTCCCATCTCCTTAAACAGGCAGTTATTTGGTACATACATATCACTGTCCGAATCATAAAGCAGATACTCACAATTAACTGTCATCCCTGGTTTAAGTCGTAAATCGGATTCATCTATTTCAACAGTTACATTAAATACTTTTTCCTCTTCCCGGGTTAAACAGATCTTACTGATATCTGTAATGATTCCATGAAATGGTACTGAGGGAAGTGCATCTAACCTGACAATAACTTTCAGACCGGGATGTACCTTTTTTATTTCCGCTTCATTTATGTATGTTTTAGCCTTCATTTTAGTTATGTCAGGAATGCTTGCAATTATTTGTCCCTGGTAGGGTGAATCACCTACCTTCCAGTTCTGAGGATTTGATGTGAACTTGTTAACTGCAACCTGGAAGATACCATCGAGTGGAGATCTGATCAAAATATTCTTCAATGTTTCCTTTGCGTTTTGCAGCTCATCTTCACGTTGAACTACCTTAATTCTTTGAATTTGACGATCATAATCATCCAATCGGGGCTTCAGCTCAAGATTACGTTTAACCTTACTAAGTCTGGTTTTAGCCTGTTGAAATTCAAGCTCTTTAATTCTCTGTTTTACATCAGTATCGAACATGCTTTTTTCAACTTCCAGCTTTTTAAGATCGTAAGCGGCAAGTTCATTTTTCAATTGGGCATTCAATTCCTGTATATTGTTCTCGCTCTGAACAGCCTGTTTCTTAGCGGCAGCCAACTCGTTTTCAAGCATATCTTCCCTTTCGATAATGAATTTATAAATGGATGATGCGTCTAGTTTAATGATTGAATCATTTTTACGGACAGTTTTACCATGCTCAGCCAGTCCAATTATTTTAAACTGGTACCCATACTGCCAACCTATTCGTGGCATCGTGATATATGATGCTTTAATTGCCTCCAGTTCACCAGCTTCAACTATCGATTGCCTGAATGACCCGGCCATTACAGTAGGTTCTTCCTGTTTCCCTTTATCGCAGGAAATTGATAAAAAGATAAGCAGCAGATATATAAGAACCTTTTTCTTTTCTTTAATATATTGAGAATTTTGATATAACTGTTTATTTATATTCATGTTATTCAATTAAATCAATTTTGTATATAAATGATGAGGTATAAAAGTTGTCATATAAGCTATATAGATAATTCCAAAATCTAGATCGACATACTGTTTCCCATGTGCAAAATTCTCCTATTTACCTTATTCTTTCCCTTCTTCTTTATTCAGATATGGATCAGTTAATGCCAGTTCTTCATTTTCTTCTAACCCATCTGTAACAACAGCAAAGTCAGTGTTGACTGATCCTATTTTTACACTCCTTCGTTTGAAACCTGATTTTGTCCTGACATAAACAAATTCATCGACCTGATCTTTGAAAATTGCCTCAAGCGGAATGTACAATACTCCTGATATTTCGTTAATCAGGATTCTGCAGCTAACTGTCAGACCCGGTAAGAGACTTTTAGATTTACCGTCGATCAATATCTGAACCGGAAAAATTTTTATTTTTGATTTTGAATCCTTATTCTGTGCCAGGTTAGCAACTGTTATAACTTTACCTGAAAAAGTTGTATCTGAATATGCATCAGGTTTTATTTCAACCTTAAGTCCGGGAGTGATTTTTGTAATATCGACCTCATTTATTTTCACTTCTGCCATCATTTCGTTCAGATCCGGTAGCTCAATTAAGGAGGTTCCTGAATATGGCTGATCACCAACCTGCCACTTCTGATTTGTCATCCAGTTGTCTTTAAGTATAGCAATACCTGGACTAGGACTAATAACAAAAAGGCTGTTAACTGAACGGTTTGCATCTTCCAGAGTAGTTGTTAATTGTTTTATACTTAACATTTTCTGGAAGATATCTTCCTGCTGAATTTTTTTCTTATTCTCAATTTGTTCTTTTGCCCGAGCAAGTGCAATGTTTGCTGTTTCAAGTTTAAGGTTGATCTCTTTCTTAGTCACATCCGATTCATAAACAGCTTGTTCAAAATTAATTTTTGATATTTTCTGAGAGATACGTGTTATTTCCAGATCAGCCTCAAGATCCTCTATTTCTGACTCTTGAGTTGCTTTTAGTTTCTCTAACTCAGCATTTGCAATTTCCAGTTGCTGTTGAGAGGTAATTATTGCTTTTTTTATTTCAGACGGATCAAAAATGATAACTGTATCCCCTTTGTCGACTTCTTTTCCGTCATTGATCATATTTGTGATTTTCAGGCCTCCATACCTGTATGATATATTTGGCGCTGTTATGTTGATTGAATTTACTGCTCTTATTGTTCCTTCTTCAGTAAGCTCTTCAGAAAATGTGCCCCGCTTAACAATAGTTGTCTGTACTTCCTGACCTACTTTACCTCCGCATGCCGAGAGTACAAAACATAGAATGAGAATAATTTTTTTATTCATTATCAGGTTTTTTTATTATAGAATCATTTTTTTCAAAACCAGAACTGATCGCACCGTAATTTATGGAATTCACTTCACTACGGATCAACTTGTGAGGTGGTTCTATCAGCGCAATTGTTTCATTTCCTCCAAGTCCTTTGGAAATAATGGTTTTGGAACTGTTTGACAATCCTGTTTCTACGGTTACAGGAATAAATTTCTGGCCGGCTTCAACATATACTATTTTGGTGCTATCCTTAGCGAATACTGCTGCAGCCGGTACAACAACAGTATCTTTTACATGGTCAATTATTATCCGGCACCTGGCACTCAAACCGGGTTTCATCATTAAATGACAGCTGTCGACACTAATGATTACTTCATATGTTTTTATTGAAGATTTTTCTTCTGCATTTTTGCCTGCAAGTGACTTTCTATTTACTCTTCCGGTTGTCTCTAAGTTGGTAGCAGCGTAAACCTGGATAATCACTTCCTGCTGTTCTTCTATCCGCTTATAATCAGTTTCCGGAACTTCAACCGACACCTGCATAGCACTTAGATCCGGGATCTGCAGAACAGACATATTACTCCAAACCTTACTTCCCTCCTCAATCTTACCTCCCAGTGTTCCCATTCCATTTGGAGACATGAACATCATCGTTGGTGAAACTACATGCATCACCATTCCGTTGACAGGTGAAACCATTGTTAACGAACTTATCTGTTGCTGTACCATCTGAATCCGGTTTTTCTGCATCGCAATACGCGATCCGATCTGTATGAGTTCCGAGTTATCAATTTTCTTCTGGGAAGCTAATTTTTTCTGAAGTTTCATTTTTTCTATGCTCACTTTCTCCATTTCAAGAGCAAGCAGCTGTTGCTTTACAGGAGGAGCAAATCTTATCTGTATTGAATCAAGCATTGTGATTTCCATCTGAGCATTATTAGTCTCAACCTGTGCTTCTAACAATGATAGGTGCATCGCATTATCGGCTTCGAGTGATCTAAGTTCAGCTTCCATCTTCTCAAGTTCACTGCTATATGATTCCAAATTATTGTAAAGATCTGGTGCTGAAATAATACATACTGTATCTCCCCGTTTCACATCAGCACCTTCTCCGGCAAGATGAATTACAGTAAGATTTGAAACATAAACTCTCGGAGTAACAAGGGTACTGTTATTTACAGCCTGAACAGTCCCGGAGGCATCAATTGTCTCAAGGTAATCGGATCGCTTCAAATCGCAGGTAATTACATTTGGCCTTTTCTCTGTACAAGCCGAAATGAAAATAATAAAGAGCATCAGATGGATCAAAATCCTTTGCATTATACAAATAGTTATACTTTGGATTGACAATTTCTACATTAATGATTTACCTCAAGCACTAATATTATCATACATATTAGAATCAAGAATCGGACTTTCTTTGATAAAGGTAAAAATATTTTGAATATCCAGATTTAAATATTTGAAAAAATATTGTATTTACCTAAAAAAATAGTTTAAATAACTACTTTCTTAGGTCTACATTCAGCTTATAGGAAAATATTAAGGAATATTGAAGATAGTATTCAGATTTCAGGGTGAGGTTAAAACAAAAACCAGAAAGTAAATTTACAATCTGGTTTTCTTTAGTGCCCAGAACAAGACTCGAACTTGCACACCCTTGCGAGCACCAGCCCCTCAAGCTGGCGTGTCTACCAATTTCACCATCTGGGCGAGGAAAGGCTTAATGGCGTAACGGCACAATGGTCCAACGGTTTTAAGTTAGAATTAATTTATTTTTAAAAAGAACGTTTTCGTATCCGGTATAAAGCCTTTGCACCGTTTATTGTGCCCAGAACAGGACTCGAACCTGCACATCATTGCTGACACTAGTCCCTGAAACTAGCGCGTCTACCAATTTCGCCATCTGGGCGAGGAAAGGCTTAATGGCGTAACGGCACAATGGCCCAACGGTTTTAAGTTAGAATTAATTTATTAATGTTTCGCACTTAATTTATTTTGCTGTTTGATAGTATTATACAAAACAGTCTTTTTTCTATCATATTGTTTTTCAATTCTCTAAAGTTTCCATTTTCACTTATGCCGCTGTTTGAGATTGAGCCTTTATCGGTA
>DATKUO010000024.1:0-15224 GCA_035530515.1 Bacteroidales bacterium | reverse complement strand
GTGATAAGTGATAGCCTGTATCTGGTTCGTGGTGTTTATTAAGGTATTGACTATATCAGTTCCTGCCAGGTACTCGCCACCTGGCTGTACTCCAAGCACTGTTCCCCCTGCATCGGTGGTGGTTAGCTGGTAGACCTTTGTAGTACTGCCATGAACAGGGCCGTTGAGATCATTAACCGTGATGGTGGTAGTGGTGCTGTCACATAATATTGTATCAGGGATGCTCACACTGAGCTGCGCCGTCGGGTTCACATAAACAGTGATAGCTTGTGCAGGACCATTATTACATACTGTTGGACTGACCGGGATTACGTTATAAATTACTGTTTGTAATTCATTTGTAGGATTAATGAGAAAATCTGTTATTAAAAATCCATTAGCCAATCCAGTGGCATTCGGAGTAAATCCTGTTACCCCTCCTGTGGCAGCGGCAGCGAAATTAAATGTGACAAGTCCCGAGGTAAAGGTACTTGGACTCTGAATAAGTATCGCTGTAGTAGAACTATCGCATTGTATTGTGTCAGGATAAACAGGGAAAATCCTTGGTGTGGGATTTACCCAGACTGTTTCAGATACCGGAATAAATTCAGAACAACCAGCAAGTAGTGAATTAACTGTATATGTTACCTGTATAGGTGCATCAGAATTATTAATTAATGTCCCATTCAGTGTGTAAGGCATCTGTATTTTGTTAATCATAAAGTCACTCGAAGCAGTGCCAGTTAAATTAGCTGGATCTGTTGAAGTAACCACAACTTCAAAATTTAGATTTGCAGGGTTTGAGGTTATTGTCGGGCTGTCAAATACAAGATTAACATTACTACTATCGCAAATGATTGGAGTGTTATTTACTATCGTCGCTTTAGGTGTCGGTTCAACCCAGATAGTCTGAACCTTAATGGTTGAATTACCACAATTGTCAATTAAGGTCCATGTTCTTAATATAAATCCGGTTTCATCACAACTAATTAATCCCGTCTCGTCATCAATGAATGTTGCAATTATACCTGTCGAACAGTTATCAGCTTCGTCTGTAACATCTCCTGTAACTCCAACAGACTTGTCAAAAGTACAATCTGTAGAACGACAAATTATTATGTCATTTGGAACGGTGAATGTAGGTGATGTACTGTCGCTTACTGTAATAGTCTGAACCTGGTCAGCAGCAGCATTACCGCAATTATCAATAAGATGCCATGTTCTCGTAATAATATGTGTTCCCTCACAAGCTCCTGCTACAATCATATCTGTGAAGGTTGCTTCAAGGTCTGTAGCACAATTATCTGCCTCATTGGTTACATCGCCCGTTGCTGAAACACTGGCATCGTACGTGCATGTGGCAGTGGTATAGA
The DNA here is from genome assembly GCA_035530515.1 of Bacteroidales bacterium. Classification (GTDB taxonomy): domain Bacteria; phylum Bacteroidota; class Bacteroidia; order Bacteroidales; family VadinHA17; genus LD21. Next base: position 13,872 of record DATKUO010000024.1, on the reverse strand, counting down.
TGGTGATATCAGCAGGCTGTGTGAACGTTGGGGCTATATTATCTTCTACCGTGATGATCTGGTCATGAGTGGTGGTGTTGCCACAGTCATCGGTAAGACTCCAGGTACGGGTGATGATCTGTTCTCCTTCACAGCCTCCCGCAACAACTGCATCAGTGAACGTGGCATCAAGACTTGTGTCGCAGTTATCTGCCTCATCTGTAACATCCCCCGTGATACCTATTGCTGCATTATAGTTACAGCTGGCATCCTTATAGATGGTGATATCAGCAGGCTGTGTGAACGTTGGGGCTGTATTATCGAGTATGGTAACAACATAATCAGAAGTGACCGTAGAACATCCGGTAGCAGTAATTGTTTCTGAAAGACTAATTGTACCCGAAGTATTACAGCTACCACCTGGCCAGGTTACAATTATTTCGTCTGTATCTTCTCCGGAATAAAAAGAAGCTCCAGTGATTGTCCAAATATAGGTATGACCGGCTATATCAGGAGTTGAATAGTGTACCCCAACAGCACCGGGACATACTTCAATTGGCCCTGTTACTACAGGAGATGGAATAGGATGAACAGTAATTATTTCTGACCCTGTCCCGGCACACCCGTTCATATCGGTATAAGAATAAATAATTGTATGATTACCGGCTCCTGCTGTACTCGGGGTAAAAACTCCACCACTAACGCCTGGTCCAGAATAAGTGCCACCAAGTGGTCTGGCCTGATTTAATGTCACAGGAGTATCATTTGAACAGAGTTCATCAGGGAGCAGGTTATGTACACTTTCTGCTGAAACAGAATAAAAGGAAGCAGGATTATTCTGGTTCCGGAACTCTGTTAAAAGCCAGTCTTCAGTCCGCTCAATGGTCTGGACTCTAATCTCATCCATTGAACCGGCAAAATTATTTGGCTCGCCACCCCATATCCAATCATCAATATCTGCCAGACTGGTCCAAAAAGATGGAACATTCAAAGTTCCAAAAACCATTGGGACACCATTCACATAAATCTTAACAGACTTAGTACTATATTTTAATGTAACTGCAAGGTGTTGCCAGATTCCATTGGTAAAAGGATTAGGACCCAGATTATAATTATTATAGGCATCATCAACTTTAGGGTAAAAAAAGTGATTTCCAGTAGGCTGTGATGCCCATTCATATCCATTATTCGGGGGCCCGACTCTGTTACTTGAAACCATGATTCTCTGATAACCTCCATCAGCTGAATTATTCCAATTGATCCATAAAGAAAATGTTGCTTCATCATTTGTACCATCCAGACTTGGAGAGTCTGGAACAGTAATCTTGTCATTCACTCCATCGAAACTTCTACCTGATAAAATCTTCCCTCCCGTACCAGAAGTCCCAGAATTGGTACCAGAATTCCCAAATTGAGTTGCATCCTGGAAATCCCCGTCAAGATGCATAACCTGAACAAAATCAGAACTCCAGGTATCCGTAGAAGATGAATTAGATATAATTCCTGTCTTACCGTAGAGCATTGTAATATCTGTGTTGGAACTATAAGATAGAACAGGTACTCTCACCCATGCAGTGTATAATCCCGATCCTGGATTATATTGATTAATCTCAAATTTCAATGGATTGCCTGCTGCATCTGTAAAGGCAACATCATATCCGTTTGCTGATTGAAGCTTACCCCCGTTACCAGTTGTTCGTAAATCAGGATCAGTAAAACTAACCAGCATAGGAAAATCAATAAGATCGACTCCACCTGAAACCTGAGCTGCATTAATTGTAATAGTTTTCTGGTATGAATAACCTAATGTTACAACAGGTACTGAATTAACTAACACTACAATATTATCTGTTGCAGTATGCCCCTTGCTATCTGTAACAGTGTAAGTAAGATTATATGAATTGGGAATAGTTGTTGAAAATGTTGGATTTTGAATATTGGTAGAAGACAATGGACCTGTATCACCTGTCCATAAATGAGTAGTATAACTACCAGACCCGCCTGATGGATTACCATTTAAGTTCAGGCCTGTACCTACACATGTATTAGCAGGATAAGGAGTTATGCTGGCTGTTGGTATACATTCAACAGCATTAAAAACAACTGCATCTATCCAAAAATCTCCAAAAGCTCCTGAAGGATTTCTGAATCTTAGATAATAGGTATCACTTTCAGCAGTTATAGAGGTGATGATATAATATATTTGATCATCAGTAGTATAATTACCAGACTGAGAATGTTCAGTAAAAGCTGATCCATTTAGTGACTCATCGAAATATAGATGGGCAGTAGTAAATGTTCCATTCCTCCTTTTCCATATTACCTGGTATTTCTGACCTGCTGGAATTGTATCATTTAGCCGCAATACCAAAACATCTCCTGCATCATCCAGCCTAGCACCATTTTGATCGGGAATTCCAAGAGCAAAAGTAGGATCAACAATTGATGTCTGACTGACCAAAGAAACAGCATTTCCTGCAGTTATATTTTCAACCGAAATAGGAGCACATGATGGGTCAGGGAGGCAAACAGAAGCAGTAAATGTTATAGCATCAATCAAAAAATCTGGAGCTATAATTTTTCTAATGCGGAGGTAACGTGTATTAATGTTAGCAGTAATTATGATATCCTCAAATGAGGCTTCATTTGTAGTAGTTATTGTTGCGGAACCACCTGAAGATCGAGGATGTTCAGTCCATGCAGATCCGTTATCAGACTCGAAAAGAGTCATTGTAGAAAACCCGCCTTCTCCAGGTCTTTGCTTCCATCTTATAGTATATTGTTCTCCTGCAAGAATTGTATAGCCGAGATCTAAATCAAAATAATCACCATTTTGAAATAATTCAGCTCCATCATTATCTTGAATTCCAATTGCATTACCACTGAAATCAACTAAATTTTGAAAGTATATAGCACTTGCATATCCGGAAATAGTTTGTTGCTTGTATCCAATGATGCATTGACCTACAATTTCATAGCTATATGAAATAAATAATAAAAAAATTACTATGAATCTTAGTAGACCTTTAATACTAAAAGGTACTCGGGTTACATGAGGGTTATATTTGGTTTTACTTATCAAACTTATATACAATAAAAAATTATTCGACCTAGTATCTTTTTTTTTTAAGTCGTTCGATAATTATTTCTATATAGCCTTCCGTTCTACCAAATTAAAACGGAATCATCATTAACTTATTTCAAGACCATAAAATACTCCTTATGGTTGCACTTAAATAACCACTAAATAATAAGTTAAAGATAAAAATAATTTAACATCACAATGAGGATTTTTGACCAATGGGAATTATTCGGTGATAATGGTCTTTATATGGTTGAAAATGATGGCAGGAAGGGTGATGGTGCGACGGTGTGGCGGTGCGATGGTGCGACGGTGCGACGGTGCGACGGTGCGACGGTGCGACGGTGCGACGGTGCGACGGTGCGACGGTGCGACGGTGCGACGGTGCGACGGTGCGACGGTACGACGGTGTGACGGTGCGATGGTGCAACGTTGGTTGGCACTATCATCATCGTACCGTCATACCACTATACCGTCATACCTTGAATTATTAAGTAATTTAGGTTATATTTGAATTTGCCTATACGTGTGGAATCGTATAGTGAATAATATATGTTTTACTAAAATCGCTGTATCATGGGAAATTTTCAGAAACTTAGAGTATGGCAACAAGCCAAAGATATTGCCGTCAAAATCTACAAACTCACAAAAACACTAAGTTTATCAAGAGATTTCGGTCTAAAAGATCAAATCCAAAGGGCAGCAGTAAGTATTTCGGCAAATATTAGTGAAGGTGATGAACTTGGTAGTAATAAGCAATCTATTCGACATTTTTACATAGCTAAAGGTTCTGCCGCTGAATTGCAAACATTATTAATAATCTCCCAGGAAATAAATTATATTGATATGGAGACAAAAGATTCTCTTGTAAATGAATGCAATATAATTTCAATAATGTTGAACAGATTAACAAAAGCCAGATCCTCGTAAATTCTAACCATCATACCACTATACCGCATCACCGTAATACCATCATACCGTTGTACCGCTATACCGTCATACCATCAAACCATTTTACCATCTTTAAATAATCAGCATCGCATCCCCATAAGTACCAAATCTATACTTTTCCTTGACTGCGGTCCTGTATGCTTCAAAGAGAAGATCGAAACCGGCAAATGCCGATACCATCATTAGAAGAGTGGAATAAGGCAGATGAAAATTACTTATCATCATATCCGGTACATTGAATTCATATGGTGGAAATATGAATTTATTCGTCCAGCCATCGAAAGGTTTAAGATATCCGTCAGTTGATACTGAACTCTCGAGTGTCCTTACAACAGTAGTACCAACAGCACAAACCTTAAACTTATTATCTTTCGCGGTATTAACAATATCAGCACATTCTTCTGTTATATTTATCCTCTCCGAATCAACTTTGTGTTTTGTAAGGTCCTCTACATCAACACTTCTGAAATTTCCCAGACCCACATGTAGTGTTATCTCAGCAAACTCGACACCAATAATTTCAAGCTTTTTAAGAAGTTCCCTGCTGAAATGTAAGCCGGCAGTTGGTGCAGCAACGGCCCCTTCATGCTTGGCAAAAATGGTTTGATATCTATCAATATCCGCTGGCTCAACTGGCCTGTTAATAAATTTTGGAAGAGGTGTTTTGCCAAGACTGAATAATGTCTGTTTAAACTCATCATATGTTCCGTCAAATAGAAACCTCAGGGTCCTACCCCTTGAAGTTGTATTATCAATTACCTCAGCAACTAAAAGATCGTCTTCCCCAAAATATAATTTATTCCCAATCCTTATTTTCCTGGCGGGATCTACCAATACATCCCATAAACGTTGTTCCCTGTTCAACTCTCTCAATAAAAAGACCTCAATCTCTGCTCCTGTCTTCTCCTTATTGCCATATAACCGAGCAGGAAATACCTTGGTATTATTGAAAACCAACACATCTTTTTCCTTATAATATACAGTAATATCCTTAAATATCTTATGCTGAAACTCTCCGGTTTTTCTGTCAACAACTAATAATCTCGATTCATCTCTGTTTTCGGTAGGATAAAGAGCAATAAGCTCCTGTGGTAAATGATACCTGAATTGTGATAATTTCATATAAAAAATAATTATTGTGATTTAAGAAATCCTTTATACGTATAATTTTCAATTTTGTTGCATTTGTTCAATATTTTTTTGAAATTCGTCAAGGCTATATGCCTTGTTTAAATGATATGAACCTATAGCAGTTCTCTCTAAAGCAGATAAGTAACTTCCGCTTTTCAGAGCCAGCCCGAGATCTCTGGCAAATGATCTTATATATGTACCCTTACTACATACTATCCTTACCTTGATATCAGGTATACTATATGAGAGTAGCTCAATCTCCCTGAAAAACACCGTTACAGCTTCAAGCTCTTTCTTTATTCCTTTTCTGGCAAACTCATAAGCTCTTTTACCACCAATCAATTTCGCTGAATAAATTGGTGGAATTTGTTTTTGTTCACCCACGAAACCTGCTAGTACTTTTCTTACCAGATCTTCAGTAATATGATTTACAGGATATTGTTTATCAGTCTCTGTTTCAAGATCAAAAGATGGTGTTGTCTTACCCAGATGAAATGATGCTATATATTCTTTATCTAGGTCCCTGAATTCATCGATTCTCTTGGTTGCCCTGCCGGTACATATTATCATCAATCCGCTCGCCAGTGGATCTAAAGTTCCAGCATGGCCAACCTTAATTTTCTTTATTCCTAAACCACTCCTTATCATTATCCTTACCTTGTTTACAAGATCAAAGGAGGTCCAGTACAAAGGCTTATTAAATAACAAAACCTGTCCAAGCTCAAAAATTGTCTTCTCCTTTTCTTCCATGTTACCCATTTAGTATTGCTAATAATCCAATTATAGCACAGTATAGTGAGAACCATATCAGTTTACTCTGTCTTACCAGTGTTATCATCCACCTGCAGGCAAAATAGCCTGAGGTAAATGCTGTAATAAATCCAATTATAACAATACCTAATACTCCACTATTTATATTAGTCTGCCCTGATATGATCTCCAGAAAATTTGCTCCTATTATAGGGATCAGTACCATCAGGAATGAAAATCTGGCAATTTCATTCTTCTTGTTCCCTATTAACAATCCTGTTGCAATAGTAGAACCTGATCTGGAAATTCCAGGGATAACAGCAATTGCCTGTGCAATACCAATAATAAATGCATCCTTATATCCTATACTTCTCTCCCTCTTTTTTATGAAATGAGCCATAGCCAGGAGAAGAGACGTGAAAATCAGCATCATGCCTACAAAAACAATATTCCCATCATATAGTTTTTCAATAGGCCCTTTCAGTAGAATCCCGGCGATACCAACAGGGATCATCGATATAAATATTTTCAATGTATAGGATGTCTCTTCATTCAACTTTAGCTTAAGAGAACCGATAAATAAGGATCTGATTTCCTGCCAAAACACAACAACCGTACTTAATACTGTAGCTCCATGAACTGCCACCGTAAAATAGAAACTGGTATCTGGATCAATCCTAAAAAGAGATTTTGCTATCTCAAGATGACCTGAGCTGCTAACAGGTAAAAACTCAGTTAATCCCTGGATCAGACCAAGAACCATTGCTTCAAACCAGTTCATGAAATTTTGATCTTTAGTTTATTTATATCGAAGTGCCTAAAGTACTTAAAGTGCCTAAAATTATTATTTCTTCAACTTTAGATCACTTTAGCTCACTCCAAACTTTGGTTCACTAATTTTTCCCCTCCTTAGGCTTCTTCATAATTGCCCATATCTCAAAAATAAAACCTGCAAGAACAATAATGGGAGCAAGTGTGATTCTGCGAAAACTGAAAATATTATCACTAAATTCAGCCGGACTTTTAGACTTTCCACCAAGCATTAGAAGAAACCCAATAACTATTATAACAAATCCAATAGCCATCAATTTATAATTCTCCCTGCCAAGTGCAAAATTCAATTTTTCCTTATTCTCGTTTTTAGTTGCCATGATATTATCAATAATAAAGTTTATCCTCAGAAATACTCAAATATCTGTTAACAGAAAAATATGTTGAAAGTACATTTATAAAGATCCCAACAGAAATAATCGATATGCCCAGAAGAATCAATAATTTTGTGCTATCTAAGGAAACCATCAGGAAAAATTCCTTCTCCACTAAATATAACAGCCCCATCAACAAGCTTATTGCAATAAGAGCAGCAAGCAATCCTTGAAAAGCACTTTGAACTAGAAAAGGTTTTCTTATAAATGCTCTTGTAGCTCCAACAAGCTGCATTGTTCTTATAATGAACCTGCGTGAATAGATCGATAATCTTATTGTATTATTTATGATAGTCAATGCTATCATAAAAAGAAATGAGCTTATGACCAATAGGAATAAACTGATCTTCTTTACATTTTCATTAATAAGGAAGAGCAATGACTCCTGATAGTAAACCTCCTGGACAAAAGGATATTCCATAATGTATTTTTCAATTTTCGCAACACTATCCGGACTTGTATATCCTGCAAAAAGATAGACATCGATCGAGGGAGGCAAAGGATTATCTCCAAGAAAATTAATAAAATCTTCTCCGAGATCTTCTTTCATTTTTGCAGCGGCTTCATCTTTTGAAACATACTCAGTGGATTTAACATAAGGTTTTGCATCCAGATCTTTTTGTAGCATCCTGATATCTGCCTCTTTGGCTTCATCTTCAAGCATCACTGAAAAGGAAAGGCTTTCACGGAAATAATCAGATAATTCTTTAGCATTAATAAGAATAAGTCCTAAAATTCCAAGCAGAAAGAGCACAAGAGAAACACTTATTACCAGTGTCAGATAAGAGCTTCTCAGCCGTGTTTTGGAATAACCTGTTTCTCTATTCTTCACGCTTAATTATTTTTATTTCACTTATGCTCCTGGTATTCTATATTTGTTAGTTTTACCAACTTTCCCCCCCCGAATTGGTAAATGAACATTCTTTCACCTACCCACTGGGGCAAGTCAGAGACGGGGATTCCGATTTTTGTATTATCCTAATCAATAATAGTAATCCATCCGAAAGGATCAGGTTCATCACCATTCTGGATTGCGATCAGCTTATTATACAGCTTCAATGATATTGGCCCCGGTTTACCATCTTTACAATACTCATAAATCATTTTCTTTTCAGGATCAAATATTTTAGCTATTGGGCTTATGACTGCTGCTGTTCCACATGCTCCGGTCTCGACAAACGAGGAAAGTTCCTCAACAGGCACAGACCTACGTTCAGTTTTCATACCCATACTTTTAGCAATTTCTATCAGACTCATATTTGTAATTGAGTTTAATATTGAATCCGATTTTGGAGTTATATAGGTATTATCTTTTATACCAAAGAAATTAGCAGGTCCGCATTCATCTATATATTTTTTCTCCTTTGCATCAAGAAATATAGATGTGGCATATCCACCTTCCCTGGCAGCAATAATTGCCCGTAAACTAGCAGCATAGTTACCTCCCACTTTAAAATTCCCGGTTCCCCGTGGTGCAGCCCGGTCAACATCTCTGCATATTAACATATTGGCAGGTTTTATTCCTCCCTTAAAATAGGGGCCTACGGGTGTAACAAATATGATAAATGTATACTCTTTTGAAGGTTTGACGCCAACTTCTGCACCACTCCCATATAATAAAGGTCTAATATATAATGTCGCTCCTGATCCATACGGGGGAACAAACCTCTTATTCAGTTTTATTACCTTTAACAAAGCCTCCCTGAACATATCAACAGGTATTGTGGCCATTTTAATACCCTCAGCAGAAGAAATAAATCTCTTTGCATTTTCCTCCCATCGGAACAGCCTTATTTTTCCATCCCTACCCATGTAGGCCTTTAATCCTTCAAATGCCTCCTGTCCATAATGCAATCCGGTAGCAGCAATATGAATATCAATATATTCAGAAGTTGAAACTTCCAGTTTCCCCCACTTACCATCTTTATAAAAACAACGAATATTTGAATCTGTTTTTGTATAATTGAATGGCAGGTTTTTCCAATCAAACTTTTCCATGAATTTAGGCTTTATAATATGCTGTAAAAGTACATTTTTAAAAGATATTTTAAGTAATCTTTATGGTGGTAATTAAGATTCTTCATCATACAATTTAAGCGTATCGATCTGATCTTCCAATGAGACACTCCTTAGAATCTTAGCTGTATTTGTTATAAAATCATGCTCTGATACAAGTATTAATTGAATCTCGAACCACGATTTCCTGCTTGAAAGCTTTCCGTACTCAGTTCTCTCCCTTAATAGTTTTTCTGTAAGTTTAATATAGTCAACACGACCAAGATAATCATACTTTGCATCATGCAGAATATTATCCGATATTGATCTCCTCAGATCGTTATATGAGTTTCTTATTAAGTTTTTGGTTATTTCGATATTTAACTGGCTAAAACCATATCTTGGCAGAATCTCTTCAACCAGGCGTGATGACGCTTCCATCGGTTTTTCATAATCAGAGATATACCCTGTAAGAAGAAATGCAGCTGCAAGCTTAAGATTGATTAAGTCTTCATCGGGAAGTCTTTCTCCAGTCGCAAGCAATTCAACCTGATTAATAATGTTTTTTACAAGTGATGAATTATGAAAATAGAGGTTTGGTGGAGCTTCATCGTCGAACATCTTTATTATCATCTCTTCAATGTCCTGTAGCTTGATCATTTGAATCTTAACAATAAATTTACTGTTTGGTCCACCATTCTCATCTCTTAACTCCGGAATAATTCCTGTCACAAAATACATCTCCAATTCCCCTTTATACTTTACAGGCATCTTCCCCCGAAATTCACATGTAAAAAAATCCTTAACAAACTCATATGTTGTACCCGAGATATTTATTTTCCCGGCTTCTCCCGATGATTCCATTCTGCTTGCAGTATTAACAGTATCGCCCCAGATATCATATGTAAGCTTTTTATGACCAACAACTCCCGCAACTACTGTACCGGTATGGATCCCAATCCTTATATCCCAGCACTCCATGCCTTCCAGAATAGTAGTCTCCTTTAGCGTATTCATATAAATCCTCATTTCAAGTGCAGCAAGAATGATCTCCACAGGATTGGTCCTGTTTTTTTCAGGAATTCCGCCTGCACACATGTAAGCATCACCTATAGTCTTTATTTTCTCTATCCCATATTTTTCAACTACAGAATCAAAATAGAAAAAGAACTTATCAAGTTCATCAATAAGAACCTCAGGATTCATCTCTTCGGCTATCTTTGTAAAACCCTGAATATCTGAAAACAAAACGGTAACGAAATTATATTTGATTTTGGTTGCCTTTCCCTTGGCCATTAATTCATCCGCTGTATTTTTTGGGAGTACATTAGCAAGTAATGCCTCTGTTTTCTCCTTCTCAATAATCAGATCTTCAGTTCTATTATTTATTATCTGTTCAAGCATATACAGCCTGCGCGCAAACCTTAAATTGAGATGATCGTATACTGCCCAAATTATTAATGCAAATAAAATGATATACATTATTATTGCTAGATTTGAGAAATACCACATCGGTAGTACCTTTACTGACAGGGTGGATATTTCACCTTCAATGGTTCCATGATAAATGTACCTTGCGTGAAAAAAATAATTCCCTGCTGGAAGATTTGTGTATTCCTTCGAATTGATCTTTTTCAATGTGCTCCACTTATTGTCAAAACCATCGAGATAAAACTGATATTCTACTGAATCAGAGGGAGTCATAATAAAAGTGATATTATTATTCCGTTGGTTAATGGTCAAGTTTTGATTAATCCCCCGGTTAAGCTCTTTTGATTCTGTAGAAATGACAACAGTTGAATCACCATTCAATACAAGACTTATGAGAAACGGCAAATCTGACTTATTATAACTATCCTGTGCTGTGGAAACAATAGAGAATACAGTAAAGAATATAATCAGGAAAATATTATTCAATCTGACGGACCAGAGCATAAACAGATAATTTGCTTTTTACTAACCCAAATGTAGCACTTAAAAGAGTCTGGTCAAAAGGAAAGCTCAATTTTGCTTATTTTTGCACATTAAATTATTTTTTTCATATGACAATACTCTTCGCTTCAAACAATGAACATAAGGTAAGGGAAATAAAAAGTATTCTTGGTAATAGTTTTTCTCTTATTAGCTTAAAAGATATAAACATAAATGATGAGATCCCTGAAAATGAACCATCTCTTGAAGAAAATGCGCTTTCAAAAGCACGATATGTTTTCAATGTAACAGGGATGAATGTCTTTGCCGATGATACCGGACTTGAAATTGATTCATTGAATGGTATGCCCGGTGTGCATTCAGCAAGATTTGCAGGCGAAAATAAAGATTCGTCAGCCAATATCAGTAAAGTACTGTCAATGCTTGACAAATCAGAAGACCGCAAAGCACGGTTCAGAACTGTAATTGCACTTATCCTGGAAAAAACAGAATACCTGTTCGAAGGTTCTGTTTCAGGTGAAATCATAAGAGAAAGAAGAGGTAACGAAGGATTTGGTTATGATCCAATTTTTTTGCCTGATGGCAAAACCAAAACATTTGCTGAGATGGACCTTGCCGAAAAAACCCTGGTTTCACACAGAGCCAGAGCTTTTAATAAACTCCGAGATTTTCTAAATCAACATATGGTATAAACAATAAAGAGACATTTTAATTGTTTAATTTCCTGATGAGAAGACATACTTTCATTTTAATTATTGTCTGGCTGATATTGCCGTTGCAAGGGCAAACACCTGTGGGATCATGGTCCGATCATCTTATTTATAATACCACTAATTGTGTTGCTGTAGGTACTAAAGAAGTATATGCCTCAACCGGCTCTTCAATTATTGTGTTTAACAAAGAATTTGCAGAACTGAAAAAAATGTCTCGAATAAATGGGCTGACCGAAACCGGAATAGCTAAAATCGCATGGTCAGAAGAAAACAACGCTCTTATTATTGGATACACCAGTTCTAATGTTGACCTCGTAAAGGACAATATAATTTATAACATCCCCGATATCTTCAGAAAATATATCCCAGGAAATAAAGAGATCAACAGGATTCGCACAAACGGTAAATACGCTTACCTTGCTTGCAGTTTCGGTATTGTAGTTTTGGATATTACCAGGAAGGAAATATATGATACATGGAAACCAGGAAACGGATCAGATAATACAGAGATCTGGGATATCGCCTTCGGAAATGGTAAAATTTATGCTGCAACAGGAATGGGAGTCTATTCAGCAGATTTGTCAACCCAGGGTTTGGCTTACTTCGGTAACTGGAACCAGATCACTTCTTTACCAATCCCTGATGGTAAGTATACGACATTAGTTTTTTCAGGGACAAAACTATTTGTTAACTGGTCAAACCCAAATGCCGGAGGAGATTCTGTTTTTTCTATTGAAGAAGCAAGCTCTTTTTTACCAGAACTTTCAGGAGTTAAAAACAGGTCACTCGACCCGGCTCCAAACGGATTTACAGTCTCCTCAGCTTCTTCCGTAAAATATTGTAATAACAGTGGTTCTGTGACCTCTACCATAAACTCTTACGGATGGAGTATTAATCCAAATATTTCACAAGCTTTAATTGATAACGGAGATATCTGGATTGCTGATATCACCTCAGGCCTTATTAAAGGTAAGAACATGTCTGATTTTATAGCTTTGATCCTCCCCGGACCAGTCTCAAATAATGTAATCAGTATCACTTCTCTTAATGGAAAAACCATTATTTGCGGAGGAGGTGTTGATAATGCCTGGAACAACTTATGGAGACCTTTACAGGTATCTGTCCACGAAAACAATAACTGGGACAATATAAAATCAAATGCAGTCAAAGATGCCATGAGAGCCTTTATTGATCCGGATAACAGCAACCATTTTTTTGTTTCTACCTGGGGTGGAGGATTACTTGAATATGAAAACAACTTACTAAAAAATCAATTCACAGAGTCAAATTCTCCGTTACAGACTGTAATACCAGGTGCACCCTATGTAAGAATATGCGGCATGGCTATGGATAAAGATAAAAACCTGTGGATAACTCAATCGGAAGTACCCGGTACTACAAAAGCTCTTAAACCGGATGGAAGCTGGATATTGAATCCAGCCACTGTCGATGTTATTTCAGTCGGAGATATCATTATTACAAAAGGAGGAGTAAAATGGATTATACTTCCCAGGGGACAGGGACTTTATATTCTGGATGACAACAGGTCTAAAAAGATGCTTGTGGAGGATAGTGAAAATAAGGTAATTTCATTTGTCTATTCCATGGCAGAAGATCTTGATGGCAATATTTGGGTTGGAACAGAACAGGGTCCTTTAGTATATTACAACCCGGAAAAGATATTTGATGATGATCTTAAAGCATTCAGGATAAAGATACCACGCAATGACGGAACCGGTCTTGCAGATTATATGCTTAACACCGAGTCAATAGCAACAATTGCTGTGGACGGGGCAAACAGGAAATGGCTTGGTACTCTCAGTTCAGGAGCCTACCTTCTATCTTCTGATGGAACTACGCTCTTAAAAAACTTCAATGAAAAAAACAGCCCAATACTATCAAATTCCATTGCTACTATAGCTGTTGATAATAAAACCGGGGAGGTGTGGTTCGGAACGTCTAAAGGTGTTCAATCGGTCAGAGGAGACGCAATCGTAGGAGAAGATAAATTTTCAAATATCTATACTTTTCCAAATCCCGTTAGAGAAGATTATACAGGCAATGTTACAATAACAGGTCTGATGCGCGACTCGCAGATTAAGATTACTGATATTAGTGGCAACCTTGTTTATGA
>DATKUO010000023.1:0-5249 GCA_035530515.1 Bacteroidales bacterium | reverse complement strand
GGGTGGTTGGAGGCACAGCCTCCAACCACCCCCCTCGACTCTCTAACTCACTTAACGCTTGTCATTCTGAGCGAAGCGAAGAATCTCATACTTTTAGTCGGTCAGTAATGATAAAATATGAACAACAGGAATAGCATTTTGAAGATATTGTCTGTAAGAGTTGTTTCATTTATATAGGTTAATTAAGACTCAAATGAGGATAAAATTATTACTATTATTTTCAGCCTGTTTGTTTACTTTTTTTGCTCAGGCTCAAAGCGATTTGAATGGACCACATTCTTTACTTACTATTGCAGAAAGTTTCGAAATAACCAATACTGTGACTCTTGACATTAGCGGGAGTTCAAACGAAGCCGTTCAGACGACACGATCAGGATTGAAGTGGGGAGCCTACAACGCGGGTACTTTGGGTAATGTCGACATCAGCTCTGACGGCAAATTGCGGTTCAGTGCTGAAGCCGCGGTTGCCGGTTCTTATGCCTATACTACTTCAACTTCGAGATTTGTTCCGGCTCACGATATTGTAATTGTTGCTACTTCTGTTCCCCGGGATTTGAAAATCAGGCTCCTTTTGTGTGAGCAACCCCAAGGCCATAAGTTGACATACCGCTGGATTATTTCTTCACAGGTTTCGCTCAGCCAGGGATCAAATCATTTTAATGTAGAAGATTTGTGGTGGGAGCCTGTCAGTACAAATGAATCCGACCTGCTCGATTCACTTTCCAATAGCGATGAGTTCCCGATAAACATTCCAAACGAGGATGGATACGGTTACATTCCTATTGATAAGTTGCGGGGGGGTGGACTGCTGATAAGTTCAGGCAGCGGCAGTGCTCCGGTAGTGATTGACAGCATAACATGGACAAGATTCTGCAGTGAGTGCGACGATACCCAGGATAATTTCCAGCCTCTCTGGCAGACCGGAGATTTAGATGGCCCAACCACAGTTCCCTATAAAAAAGTACCATACGTGGTAAGTCCAACCCGTGTTACCGGTTTGTATACCGGAGCGAGGGAATCCGGTACACCGGTTGCGTGCTACTCTTCCAACATTTATACAAAACCAGAGGCAGGGCCCGATTACTTTATCTTCAACGGAACGGGTCAAATCACTTACCAGGTTTACGTTTGTGACCCTGATGATTATATTGTTGCGCTTTGTGTTGATAATCCCGTAGCAGGAACCCAGGTTAAGATATCCGCCAGGCCGGTCAGTAAGCCGGTAGAAAATTCATTCACTGTAACACTCCCGCAAACCCACTCGGGAGATTCAAAAAATTTCCAAAGGCTGATCCTGGATGAGAATACACAGGGCACCCTCCACCTTGCTACCGGTTTCAATTACATAACTGTAGCAGCTACAAAGTTAGGAGGCAGGTATATGTATCTTGAACTGATAGAGCTTGTGAACCTCAGTGCCAAACCGCTGGTTCAGGCAGAAGCTGCCGAAGCCGATTCTCTACGCGCCAATATGGAATGGTGGTATGGCAAACGGGGTTTTATGGTAGCGAACCACAGGAATAAGGTAATGCCACGTTTTGGTCCAATGGTGCCGTGGAAAGAAAATGCCAGGGATTGGGACATCACCGGTTTTGTCAGAGATGTAAAAACAATGGGTGGTCAGTTCGTCAATTTCCGTGCACTTCCATATCCATTTGCAGGTACTGTTCAGGCTGTTGAAGATCTCAGGCCCGGTGCCACACCCTTAACCTGGACAGAAACCAACCGTGATTTTTACATGGACCTTGCTGATGCGCTTAACGCGGAAGGCATTAAGCTTACCCTTTTACTTGGCCGCGGAGATTTTGGCGGGGGAGATGCTGAATGTGCCCGCCAGTGGATGTACCAGATTACAAAAGTTTTGAATGGCATCGGTAATCACTATGGTGACAAGGTCGCCGGATATCAGTTTGATGGGGGACACAACAATCGCAAGTCATATCCGCGCATTAATTGCAAACCTATATTAGTGGCAACCAAGACAGGCCAGGTATTGGAGGATCGTGCAGCTGGAGCGAACTGGAGTGAACTGACGTTAACCGATCCCTGGCAGGAATTTACGCTTAAAGAAGGTTATGGCCCACCGGATGAAGTTATGAAAGCACCATTCTGGACTTACGGCGATGCGATGTGGGAATATGGCCCCGGTGTGTGGGGCATTGGTAAAGGCTTGAAAAGCCAGGGAGGGCCAAAACTCCAGAGAAGTGGAAATGCTCACATGGATACAGATTCGCCTATTTCACCGTTGAGAAATACTGATGAAGTTTTGTTTCCCTGGGTAAGGGAAAGCCTGAAAAACGGCGGAATGATAACGTTTGGTACCGAGGCATATCAAACGCCATATCAAGGTTCGTATTTTTCGCCGGATCAGATAAACCAGATGTCCAGGTTAACTGCATATCTTCAAGGGGATTCTGCTAAAACTTCCAATATCTCATACAAGGGAGGAGATGAGCAGATACAGGTCATGCACAGTAAAGGAACCGGTTCTTTCAGCCTTGATCTTAATAAGATCAAAACAGGCGATAGTATCTCTGTTGAGGTATATGACAAAGAATATAAATTGGTTTACGTGGCTAATGAAATCGCTTCCGGAGAAAGCTTCCGCAAAGAATATAATCTTCCAAAGCTGCAAAATGGAGTATTATTTAATATTCAGGTTGCAGTTGGTCAAAGAAAAACCATTACGAGAATTAAATTATAAAGTTGTTTGAAAAGAACCGGCAGAAAATCAAATAAACGTAGAAACATACAATATAAAAAAATCACTATTAAACGGATAATATATGAAATTAGAAGGAGATTCTTCGCATCACTTCGTTTCGCTCAGAATGACAGATACTTGTGTTTTTAAGAGGGGGGTGGTTGGAGGCTGTGCCTCCAACCACCCCCCTCTTAAAAACACAAGTATCTGTCATTCTGAGCGAAACGAAGTGATGCGAAGAATCTCCTTCTAATTTCATATATTATCCGTTTAATAGTGATATTTTATATTAAATTCAAAAATAATCACATGTCCTGATTCACTTATTTCAGATACAAATTATTATCTTTGGTTTATCTACAAAAACATTTAGCAAGTTAGAGTAGAATTGTATACGAAAAAATGTACAATTGTATCAATTTTGTGTACTATTTAAATATTTGTTATTTGGTTCCGGTCTAAAAAAATGTCTTTTTTACTAATTATCAATCAGTTAAGTTATATTCAATTTATAACAAAAAACGATAAAATACTTATTTTGATTTTTATAAAATAAATTACTCCTCATTCTTTTGAAATATATAGACCCTCCCATATCAGGCGACCCGTCAATAATTGCTCAAAATATTGAACGATTAAATGTAAATATCCATTGCTGCAGATATTGGTGGCTCAATCGTTGGAAGCATAAGAATTTGTCGTTCCCTTTCTGGAGGTTATATTGGAATGCAAATGAAGGAGCATATATTTTTTTAAAAGATAAAATTTATCTTACTCCTGATAAGATAATAATCATCCCCCCATTTACACCCTTTTCAACTGATCTTAATATGACACCGGAAAATGAGGACTACGGGCTTGAGGGTGGATGGATAAAAAGCAAGGAAATTAGAGACAAATCAATTAGCGATGGGAATGTCCTGCATTTTTATTTGCATTTTAATTTGGGATACCCTTTTGACAATACCAGAAAATCGATTTATACAATAAGCCCCAGTTCAGAGGACATTGCTACAATTGAACAAATCATTCAGACATTAATAAGAGGCACAAGCAGGTTCACTTTAACTGAATCCATTATCATAAATAAGCTTATATATTCCACATTGGCTAAATTGCCCGGTGATATTTGGGAAGAGGAGGCTATTGATTCAAGAATATTTGAAGTTATCAAATATATGAACAGGAATCTGGGTAGTACCGTAATGAATCAGAAACTCGCCAGCCTGATTGGAATGGCCGCCAATTCTTTTGCAAGGTTTTTCAGACTACAAACCGGTTATTCGCCGAACAGGTATCTCACAAAAATTCGCATCGAAAATGCTTGTCATCTTCTACTTCATACAAATCTCAGTCTAAAACAGATTGCTGAAGACTGCGGTTTTTTTGATCGTTATTATTTTACCAGGGTTTTCAATAAATCGATGAATATATCACCTGCGAAATACAGGAAAGAATACTCTCTCAAAAAAGCTCCTTATGTTATAAAATAACTTCCAGCAGGCATTTACCTTAAAAAACTCAAATGTTACTCTTCAGATTTTTTTAAATAAAAAGGAATATACCAGTTACTTTCGTCCAACAGTTTTTGTCTGATCGCTTCTCTCTGGCTCACATCATTAAATTTAGCAGCCACCTTATCTGCCAGGTATGAATTATTCTCCCTTCGTTTTGCAATCCTCATTAAATCATAGAAACGTTCACCTTCAAATGCCAATTCCCTGGCTCTTTCATCAAGTATCATATTTTCAAGAAATGTTTTTTTAGCATCGAGATTTCCGGTGTAATTATAATAACCAATTACCCGATTGGTGTATGGATCATGTTTATAAATAACATCGTTTTCAATGGTTATTCTTTCATAACCGTCAGCAAAATTCACTCTTCCTCTTACTCCAAGTTGATTCTTATTATTCTGGTAAGAACCTTCATTCAGAAACTTTTGAGCCAGAAGAGCATCTGTCCTTAATATCCCGCCACTAATAAATACCCTTTGAGTATGTATTTCAGCTTCATAGAGATGAACCGATGCGGCCCTGTAAATAATAAAATTTGCATCATGATCATAGCTATTCTTATTCAGAGAATATTTATAAACAACTGTATCAAAATTCTCCATTTTTTTTTGAACTTCAGAATAGTTTCCGGTTCTTTTAAAATCTAACATTAAATGCACGTCAATATCACTGAGAAGAACACCATAATTTGAATAGACATATGATACATTATAACCGCGATAAAAATCTCCTGGTGTTCCCGGATTTAAAGGATTAAGATATGTTAATGCAGGATTAGTATTATTAATTATGATTTTAGTCCCATCCCAGATAGTTTCCCAATTTTCAACTGCAAATTTTGTTGGTTTGATCTGATAACTATTTGGTACCTTATCAGAAAACAAGTATCAATATCGTTTAGTTAAGCAAGAAATATCTGTTTTTATAAATATATTGAATTTCAATTATTGAAAACAAATATTGCGTTGCGCTGCACCTTTGACATTCACGACAAATATTTTTCTACAAATATTATGGTGCTCCGCACC
>DATKUO010000022.1:0-2603 GCA_035530515.1 Bacteroidales bacterium | reverse complement strand
TAACCATGATTTCTTTTTCAAAAATATTCATTAATTTCTTTCTATTTTCATTTTCTTTCAAGTTTTTGTTGAGAACGTAAGGAGGGCGTAGCCCGAGTGGAGTTCTCAACAAAAGTGTCATTCTTTCTTTATTTTTCTCATAGATTCACCTTTAAGGTCTATTCTGTGGGCAGTATGTACAACACGGTCAAGGATAGCATCAGCTATTGTGCTGTCTTCTATTAATCCATGCCATTTGTCAATAGGTATCTGGGATGTAAATATGGTTGATCTTTTGGCATGCCTGTCTTCAATTACGTCCAATAAACTAAACTGGTTTTGTTTATCTATTGGCTGGAGGCCAAAATCATCAATAATTATTAAATCCTGCTTTTCGATCTTGTTAAGTTCCTTCATATAAGAACCATCGGCCTTAGATATCTTTAAGCTTGAAAACAGCTTTCCTAAACTCAGGTACATTACTTTATATCCTTTTAAGCAAGCCTGGTAACCAAAAGCAGAAGCGAGGTAGCTCTTTCCTACACCTGTTGCACCAGTGATAATAATATTCTCCCCTTTTTCAATAAACTGACAATCGGCAAGCCTTAACAATATGTTTTTATCAATATTCCTTGGGGAAGAGTAATTTACGTTCTCTATCTGGGCTGTATAACGGAACCTTGCTGATTTTATCAGTCTTTCTGTTTTTCGATTCATCCTGTCAGTCCATTCAGCTTCCACCAGGTAACTGACAAGCTCATCACCGGTCAAATCATTGTTTCTGCCTGTTTGTAAGATTGTTTCAAATGCCCTTTGCATACCCATAAAGCGCATTTCCTTCATTTTCTCCATCGTGTGGTTGTTACTCATATCCTTTTAAGTTTTAATATGTTAATTATAATACTTGCTACCCCTGATATTTTCATGAAAAGGGATAGCTGCCTGTATGAGAGATTCATCATCTTCAATAATCCGGTCAAGACCTTTTTCAAGAATGTTTTTTACTACCATATAATTATAAGTTTGGAAATCAATAGCCCGTTTACAGGCGTTATTCAATCGTTCAGGACCAACCTTGCCTGCAAAGCTTAAAATCCCCTGGCATGATTTATATCCCTGTTCAGGATGGGGCTTGGATTTTAATACCTGCCTGATCAGTTCTTCCGTTGAACTCCCTATTTTAGCAGCCTGATTGATAAACATATCCGGGTTCCACCCAAGTATATAGCGATGATGATCAGGCAGATGCTCTTTTATCGTAGTATAGCCATATTTTTTATAGTCTCGGATATGACATGCTATACGGGTATAATTGTAATAAACTTCTATTAATGAGCCTGTGTAGACAACTTTAACCCGCTTACCAATATACCGATGAGGAATACTGTAATAATGCTTGTCTTCAAGAAAATATACGTGACAATTTTTTTGAGCCATTACCAATTTATACTTTTTTATTTCATACTTCTGCGCAGGCAATGGACCAAGAACAGATCTTTCTATTTCATTAAACAAGTCCATCCGGCTTTCATCCCTGCCCTGGAATGGGATATTGTTATAGTTCTCCAATAACTCCCAGATAGCTTCATTTAATTCTTTAATACTGAAAAACATTCTATGCCGCAATGCTGCATAAATACGATGATAGACTATTCTTACAGCCCCTTCTACTAAAGCTTTATCTTTTGGCTTATAAGAACGTGTGGGAAGAATACAGGTATTATAATGCCCGGAAAAATGGGAGAACCTTTCATTAAGCGTTGGTTCATATTTACTGCTTTTGGTTACTGCTGATTTTAAATTATCAGGAACAACAGCCTTGGGAACCCCCTTAAAATACCAAAAAGCATTTTCAACACTGGTTATAAAACTATCAATGGTTTGATCAATACTGGCCTCTACGTAAGTCCTCTGACTGGCACCCAAAATACCAACAAAAACTTCTGCTTCATTTACTTCTCCTGTTTCTTTATCTATTGTATGAAGTTTTTTCCCGGCATAATCAACAAACATCTTATCGCCTGACTTATGTTCGATATGCATATAAGTGTTCTTATAATCACACCACGTCTGGTAATGATAACAAAACTGTGAATAACTGTAGCCATCCGGATGTTTGTTCTTGTATTCTGCCCAAAGTAACCATTTTGTGACGCCTGTTTGAGTTAGCTCTTTCTCATAACCTGCAAACAGCCCTTCTGCTATGGCATATCGTTGGGTCTTATCCTGGCACTCTTCAGAGTGGAAAAGATCATGAAGACAATTGTCCTCCATAGCCTGAAGTTCAGCATAACTGAACCCCGATGCTTCAATTCTTTTTACATATTTGATTACGGTAGTCCTGGATAAATTTAATATCTCCCGGATCTGCTTGTGAGAGATCCCATTTTCTTTTAACCTGATGATTTCCTTTATCATAATAATTTTGATTGATAGATTAGCCATAGTCTTTTTAATGTAAAAATGACTATTGCAACGGAAATCATGGTAATGTTTTCTACAAGAGGGTGTACACTTTCGCCGGAATGTCATGTACAATATGCCAGAATGCCATGTACAGTATCACCGGATTAAGGTGTACAGTTTCACCGGAATGAGGTGTACAGTTTACTCCGGAATATGTA
>DATKUO010000021.1:0-4772 GCA_035530515.1 Bacteroidales bacterium | reverse complement strand
CTAGCACCTGAACCTTTAATTGCAAAACATTTAAAATCAATGAATCCAAATCTTCAATATAATGGATTGTTGATGGAATTGGTGACAGATTTTGTAACGCAAGCCTAATCAAGCAAATACATTTTGTTTCAATTTTCAGTTGGGATAGTGAATTAAATTATACACATCGCTTTTAATAAGCAGAACTTTGAAATTTGGATGGTTTATAAATATCAATTAATATCGCATTTAATAATCACATCACTCAGTATACTAATCATAGACCACTTATAAAATGTACATAACCAATATCCAACACCTCCTCGATGCTTCAGCAAAAATGCCAAAAGAGATGCCCAAAGAAGCCAGAGAACTTATAGGCTTCTTAACACTGATTATCGATACGACTTCAAAAAACCTTCCAAACACATTAACAACAACCGATGTCAGATGCTTTGAAAAAGGATGTCATGGATTGATTAAAACAGCATTAATGCCTAAGAATGAAGAGATTCATTGGTATTGTCCTGAATGCGAAAATGAAGGTGTAATTAGTGAATGGAAGTTGACGAAATGGGATAACAGGCGGACGTAATAAATCGTAGGGTTTTTATACCATTTTTGTAACCACAATGAAAAAAATAGGATATAGGATTCGTAGGATTTATAGGAAATCTAGGGATTTTCTTAAATTCAGACTTTTAATTTGTTTCTATTGATTTCCTTATGTAGAATAACTTCTGAAGGTTCTGTCGCATCTGTAAAAAAACAACCATTTTATATCAATTATGTTGATCCAACCAAAAATTGTTTGGTTGAAAATCAGCGTTTTACGATTTTGGATTGTCCAGGTTTTGAATGAGAAAAACCTATTTATGATCAGGACAGAACCGGGTATACACCTTATAATAAAATCAAATGATTATCGTTATTTCAATAACAGAACGATTTGATGTGATATCATGAAACTGATGAAGCTAATTGTACTCTTTTCTTTGTTCCTTATTCAGGTATACGGGCAAACTGAGAACCGGTATACGATCAGCGGTTATGTTAAAGAGGCTGTCAGCGGGGAATCTCTTATTGGTGTAAATATCTATCTTCCTGATCATAAAACAGGAACTGTAACAAATACTTATGGTTTCTATTCGATAACCCTGAAAGCTGCTGATTCTATTGAAATAGTTGTTTCTTATGTCGGGTTTACCTCTGAAATTGTAAAAATGACTCTCCACAAAGATATAGAGTTGAATATTGCTCTTAAACCAAATATCGTTCTTGATGAGGTAACTGTATCTGCTGACAGGATAGAAAAGCAGAGTGAATCGGTAAAAATGAGTACGGTAAAGCTTCAGGTGGCGCAGATCAAAAATGTACCCTCCCTTTTAGGTGAAAAAGATGTTTTGAAAGTCTTGCAGCTGATGCCAGGAGTACAGAAAGGATCAGAAGGTTCAAGCGGCTTGTATGTACGTGGTGGTGGACCTGATCAGAACCTGATTATTCTGGATGATGCAATTGTCTACAATGCAAGCCACCTGTTTGGATTTTTCTCGTTATTTAATGGCGATGCCCTGAAAAGTATTGAGCTGACCAAGGGCGGTTTTCCAGCCAGGTATGGGGGCCGGTTATCATCTGTTCTAGATATGAACATGAAGGAAGGGAACAAAGAACAATGGCATAGTGAAGGTGGTATAGGACTGATCTCTTCGCGTGTTACCGTAGAAGGACCTTTAAAAAAGGGGAAATCATCACTTCTTTTATCAGGTCGCAGGACATATATAGATTTAATAGCCAGGCCAATATTATCTGCAATGCATGTAGCAAATACCGGTTATTACTTTTACGATTTTAATGCCAAGGTAAATTACGATTTTGGTCGCAAAAACAAAATTTACCTCAGCGGATATTTCGGGAAAGATAAATTCTATCTCAAAAACAAGTCAGAAGATTATGAAGAGAATATAGGTTTTCAATGGGGAAATGCTACAGGCACCTTTCGCTGGAATCATCTGTTTAATAATAAACTGTTTGCAAATACTTCAGCAATCTTCAGTAACTATTCTTTCGGAATATACGATAAATACAAATTCCTGCCGGACAACAAAGATTATTATGCTGAGTACTACTCCGGTATCAGAGACCTGTCGCTTAAATATGATATTGACTATATTATTAATACCAAACACTGGATAAAAGCCGGAGCAATTACTATATTTCACAGGTTCAAACCACACGCTTTTGTAGAGACTGATGTGCCAAACAATATAAATATCAATGACATACGAAATATTGATGGTATAGAATCAGAAATTTATGCTGAGGATACCTGGCAACCTCTCCAGTCATTAAAGGTAAACGGAGGATTTCGGTTAAGCCACTTTCTGGCTTCAAAAAACCAGTATCATTTTCTTGAACCAAGACTTTCTTTAGCATGGAGATTGAAAAATGATATTGCAGTAAAAGGCTCCTATGCATCTATGAATCAATACATTCATATGCTCTCCAGCACAGGAATCAGTTTACCAACCGATCTTTGGGTCCCAACTACCGACAGGGTGAGACCGCAACAATCGAGACAGGTAGCACTCGGAATAGTAAAAGATATCAGGAATCCTGAACTTGCTATCTCTCTTGAAGGTTATTATAAAACCATGGATCATGTAATAGGATACAAAGAAGGAGCCTCCTTCATCAACCTTGATGAGGCAAATTCCGCCATCGGTATAGACTGGGAAAATAACGTTACAGCAGGCCGTGCCTGGTCATACGGCACTGAGTTTCTGCTTCAGAAAAAGGTTGGCCGGCTCACAGGCTGGATAGGATACACATTGTCATGGACGCAGATGCAGTTTGATTCACTGAATTTCGGAAAAAAATTCTATGCCAGGTACGACCGTCGTAATGATATTTCACTCGTTGCAACATATAAAGTGAATGACCACATAACTCTTTCAGGAACATGGGTTTACGGAACAGGTAATGCAGTAACACTCCCTATGTCGGAATATGTTGCTTCCCAACATGTGATTTCCGGTCAAAATCCCTATGGACAAAATAATTACAATTATGGCCAGATGTTTTCACCATTCGACCAGATTGTAAATGACTTTGGGGAAAAAAACAATTTCCGTATGAAAGCCTATCACCGTATGGACATTGGAATACAATTTCATAAAGAAAAGAAATGGGGAGAAAGAATATGGGAAATTTCCTTTTACAACATTTATAACCGGAAGAACCCATTCTATTATTTCAAAGAAAACTGGATAGATAAGGAAAAAGATGATGGAAAAGTCTACGGACTTCTGAAACAGGTAAGTTTATTCCCTATCATCCCTTCATTTACTTATTCTTATAAATTTTAAAAGATGTTGTCGTATAAATCTAAATATTTCGTATTAATAATTATAATGGTTTTCCAGACTTCCTGTGAAACAAATGTTGAAAATGTAGAGTTACCGGAATTTCTGCAGAAACTTGTAATCACATCTTTCATATCACCCTCGGACACAGTATCTTATTTTTCTGTATCATCGAACAAAAAGCTATACGGTGAATTAAACACTGAGGAGCCCTTGGGCAATCTTGTCGGTTATATATCTGATGGAGAAAATGAAGTAACTCTTGACACTTTTAGAACCGGGTTTAAGCTTAAACATGATATAATGCAGATTCAATATGGGAAAACATATCACTTGAGGATTTCAAGTGTTAAAGGTCTTTCATGCGAGGCCTACTGCACTGTACCTGAAAAAATGAATTTTAATATGAAAGTGGATACATTTTCAATTCCACTGCCCTATGACTGGGCAATGGAGAAAAGACGTATTGATATTAAGATTTCTATACAGGATATTCCGGGGACAGAAAACTATTACAGAATTTTCTCAAAGGGAATCGGCTATTACAAGGATCCTTATAATTTTGAATCTTATAGCTCAACTAATTTCTTATACTTTGAGAATGAACTGATTTCAGACAACGGAATGGATGGTAAAGAAATAGTACAAAAGTCACTCAGCGGTATCAACTATTATTTCCAACATGATTCTGCCTATATTGTCGCTTATCTGTTTAATACTGAAAGATCTTATTTCCTGTATCATAAATCATTGAAAGATTACAAAAATGGTGAAAATCCTTTCTCTGAAGCTACACCTGTTTTCTCAAATATTAATGGGGGTTTAGGGATCTTTACTTCTTATACTGTCGATTCTTTGGTTATGCGATTAAAATAAAATCCAGATAGAATCCAACATCACCTATATAACAAATTAGTAATAGCTATCTGCCTGAATATCTTGCATATACAACGCCTTAACAAATGATTAACAAATCATTAACCATAAGCAGTGCAACAATTTTAGTTTCCAGACGTCTTTATTATGAATGGAAAATAAAAGACAGAGGTTAGTTGATAGTTAGTTTTAGGTTATAGGAAAAACAGGCAGACATGAAAAGATTTTTTTGGATAGTTTAATTCTCATAATCACCATTCGGCAGATTCTACGATCAGGTTTTAGGTAAATCAAGGAAAGGTACCTCCCGGTATCTTTCCTTTCTTTTTTTTTGTATTTTGCGTGCGAATTACGGTTCTGTCTGTTTAATAATTTACCAAAATATTCAATTAAATCTCGTTCTATGCAGCTAAAGTTTTATAAATAAAACTTATGATTAAATCGGGAATATTCCGGAATATTCCTGATCATTGTGCCATTCTTCGGACTTTTCCGAAATAGACCAAAGATTTAATGGATTTTAGGTTTCCTCCTCCATCGTTTGAAAAGAAGTCT
>DATKUO010000020.1:0-2695 GCA_035530515.1 Bacteroidales bacterium | reverse complement strand
AACCGAAACTTTCCTAAAGGGACATTAAAGGTAAGTCGTACCTGAAAGAACCGACAGTTTCTTTCAGATTCTTTCTTTTGGATAGTGTGTTGGTAAAGACTTACTCGTTTCAGAACAAATAGGAAAGTTAATATGTTGGTAAGATATACTGATAAGTACGATGATGATAGATGGACGCTGTGTATTATACTTGCCAGATTTACACGATTGTAAAACAAATCTGGAATGCCCCACTTGGTATGGGCGATGTTTGGTTGATCCACAGTATTCGCCATCGTGTTATGGACTGATACGAAATGGTAAATGCCCAAATAAATATGACAACCCTTTTGAAGTGAGATGATTTTATGAGATTTAAACGCACCCCGTATTTCAAAACCAGACAATTTACCGGCGAATCTGGTGTTGTTGGAAGGCTAGTTGGTAGAAGCGACATGATATTTATAAGAAACAAATATCAAACAGAACTTGATAATGCCCATGCCGCAATTGTTAATATGGTACACTATGCTGAGGACAATCTGTCGAGAATGAAGATAGCGTACAATAATTCTCAACGCCTAAAAATGAACATTGAGGCGCATCTCAAAGAAAGAAAAATGCTTTATCGATCCCTTGAAAATTTATTATCTAACGAAAAAAGCCACGAAAAAGAAATGTGGTTTGAAACTTTAAAAAACAAAGTGTTGGAAGTAAAAGATCGGAATATTACCATATTCCAAAAAAGTAAAGATTCGGATATTGAATCAATGAATGTCGGATCGTCATTAGAGTACCCAAGACAGTACCCCGATTCAAAAATTAAACAAAGATATGAAAAAATTTTGACGGATATCGAATGGAAAGAAAGGGAAATTCGTAAGGAAAAAGAAAAATATTATAATGAAGTTACAACTTACAACATCTCCCTATCTTTTTTTGGGAAAAATATTCTAAAATCAGAGGATAAATTTACTGCATATGATTCCATCCTAAAAGAAGGTGTACAAAAACTTCAAAGTTGCCGCTATCAGGGGAGCATCCTTTATTCACTCTCTTCTGAAAAATCAAAGAGCGAAATTACGATAGATACCTTATCACATCGGATTGATCAATTCAAAAACACTCTTGATCTTATTAAACACGAGCTCTCTGACTACCAGAGTAAAAAATTTGTTGAAATGCAATATTAAAGGGGATATTATGAAGAAAAAACAACCATCCTATACAACCGGAGAAAAAGCACTTTCCCGCAAAGAAGCGGAAGCTGTGATAATGGCAGCCGATTCTTTTGAAGACAAGATCCTGGTTATGATCGGATTCACATTAGGATTACGCAGGGAGGACCTTGTACGGATTGAACTTATCAACATCAACTTGGACTCTGGGGAACTATCTTACTTAGAGAAAAAGAAAGGAAATCGTATTAAGACAGTACCATTATCAGACAAGTTGGTACAGGATCTTAAATTATACAAGATGGCGCACACAACCCCCGGGCAGAAATATCTATTCCCGGCATTACAAAAAACCCATCACTGTGAGCATATGAGCAGCAAGACCGCATACAACCGGTTTAATGCATTATGCCGGAAAGTGGGGATCAAGACACCCATTCCAGTACATGTCATGCGGGCAACCTGCATCAAACTGAAACGAGATGAAGGATGGACAGTTGAACAGGTGGCATCTCTTATTGGGGACAAGGTGATTACGGTGCAGGAACACTATTCAACTCCAAGTCAAGGCGATCTTGCAAAGATGATGAAAGAGAGGGCAGGAATATGACACTGTTCGGTCCAGATCGGGATGAAGTTGTACAATGGAATCCAAACGAACCGGAGTTAATGAAACAACTGATACTTGCAGGAGCTCAGGTGCAGATGCCAATTAAGCCAATCAATAAAGGAACCACTTTCAACCCATGCACAATTTGTAATGGTTATCCAGAACATCTCTGCCAGTACCGGAAGGATCTCGAACCCGGGAAGGATTGTATCAGGAGGATCGATCTATGAAAGCAGAGTACCTATACTGTGTAAAAATGCCAACAGTCGGATTGCTATATAAAACAATTCGTGAATCAGAAGCATCCGCAATCACCGCATTCTCACAATTTGATGGAAGATTATCGTGGCTTGAAGCATTAAACGGCGGATATAAAGTTGTTAAAATTCTGGTGGTTGAATTATCATGACACCACTTGAAGAACAATTTGAAATCAAAAGAACCGCCTCAAAATTAGCAAACGATACCGCAAGAGAAATACAGAACCAATTAATAGAATCGTGGTTTGCGGTAATCAAAGAGAGGCACGATATCGAACTTGGAACAATCGTCATTTATAGGAAAAAACAATATAAAATCTGTCACATCCAAATACCCTTCGGGTTATCGCTCGACAAACCCTGGGTAAAAGGAAACCCATTAAATAAAGATGGTAACTACGGGATTGCCGAAAGAAATCTTTACGGCGACTGGAGCAAACCATGACAACAAACGGTAATGAACTGGGTATCATCCAGAATGCTCTCTGGAGCAGGATGAAAAAGCACGGACAGATAACCAAACAAGATTCTGCTGCATTACGGGCAATTGAGACACTGGCACTCCGCACCCCCACCCCGGAGGCGCAGCGATGACCCTGCACCCGCAACGCAAAAATGATTGGGCTCGAAATTGCGAATTTCGTAATGGAGAATCACCCCATTGTTGC
>DATKUO010000019.1:0-23472 GCA_035530515.1 Bacteroidales bacterium | reverse complement strand
ACTTAATACAATAATGTCGGCCAGATTGTGTTTCTTATTCCTGTTGAGCCGAGGATCAGAGAGCTTTGAAAAGTAGTCATATAAACTTGATCTTATCATGGCGTTGGAGTTATTGATTCCAACAAATTTCAACTAATTATTTAAACAATAATTAGTGATGACCAAGTATTAATTAACAGATTTACAATATTATAGCACCAAACTGTTAACAACCACCCAAAAACTATTTTTTATCTAAGAAGGCTGTTAATAACCCTTATAAATTTGTTAATAGTCTGTTAGTTTTTTATTTCTTCGTGCGTTGACCCTGGCCTGAAGCCTCATGCCTATTAATAATTCAACCTTTCTTATTATCTTTGCACCCTGAAAATTCATTATTCTATGGCAAACAACATGATTCTTGAGAGGTTGGAGGGGGTAAAATCCAGGTTTGTTGAGGTTGGCGAGCTTATTACCAAACCCGAGATTCTCTCGGATATGAAGAGGTATGTCAAACTAAATAAGGAATATAAAGATCTTCTCCCTATAATAGAATCGTACGAGAGATATAAACTTACTCTTAGTAACATATCGAGTACGAAAGCATTGCTTGCAACTGAAAAAGATGAAGAGATGCGAGAAATGGCAAAAGCTGAACTGGAAGAGCTTACGTCACAAATACCCGATATGGAAGATGAGATCAGGTTGCTAATTATCCCTACTGATCCTGAGGATGACAAAAATGCTGTAATGGAGATAAGAGCAGGCACAGGCGGTGATGAAGCAAGCATTTTTGCCGGAGATCTTTTCAGAATGTACAGTAAATTCTTTGAAGAAAAAAGATGGAAAGTTGAGGTAAACAATATATCTGAAGGAACAGCAGGGGGATATAAGGAAATCGTTCTAAGTATCACTGGTGAAGGCGTTTATGGTATTTTGAAATATGAGTCAGGCGTTCACCGTGTTCAGAGGGTTCCACAAACAGAAACTCAGGGACGAATTCATACATCTGCTGCATCGGTTGTTGTCCTTCCTGAAGCTGATGAATTTGATGTTGATCTTAAAAGTGAAGATATCCGAAAAGACACTTATTGTTCTTCCGGACCCGGGGGGCAGTCAGTCAATACAACTTATTCTGCTATTCGTCTTACCCATATTCCTACAGGCATAGTAGTTACATGCCAGGATGAAAAATCGCAGATTAAGAACTATGATAAAGCATTAAAAGAGCTAAGAACACGGCTTTATAATCTGGAATATCAAAAATATCTCAATGAAGTTTCTCAAAGGAGGAAGACAATGGTCTCGACAGGCGACCGGTCTGCAAAGATTCGGACATATAACTATCCGCAGGGCAGAATGACTGATCACAGGATCAATCTTACAATTTATAACCTTACTTCCATCCTTGATGGTAATATTGACGAGGTTCTTGATAAATTGCAAATGGCTGAGAATGCAGAACGTCTTAAGGATAGCAACATATAAACAGTTAGATAATGGACTACTTAAAATTGTTTGAAAACATCATTAAAAAGCACTCATTCCTTTGTGTTGGACTCGATTCGGACATTGAAAAAATTCCTGCATTCCTGCATACTGAAAAAGATCCGGTATTTGAGTTCAATAAACGGATTATTGATGCTACTCATCAATATGCGGTAGCTTATAAGCCAAATATAGCATTTTATGAGTGCTATGGAGTGAAAGGGTGGACATCTCTTGAGTCGACAGTTAGATATATTAAGATAAATTATCCGGATCTTTTTGTGATTGCCGACGCAAAGCGTGGAGATATTGGTAACACCTCAAAAATGTATGCTAAAACTTTTCTTGAGAATCTGCCTTTTGATGCCATAACAGTTGCTCCGTATATGGGCGAAGATTCAATTACTCCATTTCTTTCATATAATGATAAATGGGTTGTTCTTCTGGCGCTTACATCTAATAAAGGGGCTGATGATTTTCAGTATCACGATGAAGATGGAATTAAATTGTTCGAAAGGGTATTGTCTGTTTCACAAACATGGGGTACTATTAATAATATGATGTATGTTGTTGGTGCTACGCGTGCTGAAACCCTGAGAGATATACGTAAAATTGTCCCCGATCATTTTCTTCTTGTGCCCGGTGTGGGAGCACAGGGTGGAAGTCTTGAGGATGTAGCCCGGTTTGGGATGAACGATAAATGCGGACTTCTGGTAAACTCTTCAAGAGGTATAATTTTTGCAGATAATACTGAGAACTTTGATAAAGTTGCCGGTGAAAAGGCAAAAGAGATTCAGGTGGAGATGGAAAGGCATCTTGCTGAAAGAAAACTCATTTGAAAATTCCCAAATCAGGGTTTTATTATATCCAGTTTATTATTAGTTGAGATTGCTTTGTCGTCCCGCCAGACTTGACTCCTCGCAGTGACCGCATACTTTATCAATTGCAATGTCATTGCGAGAAAGGCATAGCCGAACGAAGCAATCTCCCACTCACATCCATAAAACCTCATTAAACGTTTGTGAGTAAATTAATCTGCATTTAATAATCAATAAGTATTGATTATTAGTACACCTTTTTGTAATTTTATCTTCTCGCAGATTTCTAAATTAATTCGTGCTAATATGAAAGAGGAATTTCTTCATTACCTGTGGAAATATCGTTTATATAATCAGGATAGGCTGTATGATAACGATGGGAATAGAATTATTGTCATACATCCCGGTGAATATAACCGCGATTCAGGACCCGATTTTTTCAATGCCCGTATCTCCATTTCAGGTACCGAATGGGCCGGGAATGTTGAGATACATACCAGGTCATCTCATTTTAATATTCATGGACATCAAACTGATCCGGCATTTAATAATGTTATCCTTCATGTTGTTGCAGAGAACGATAAAAGGGTATATAATTCAAGAGGAGAGGAGCTATTGACCATAGAATTATTATTTGACCCGACACTTTATGAAAAATATATCTCACTGGTAAATGATCCTTATATTATTGCCTGTCAGGATGAGATTAAAAATCTTGATCCTATTTTCATACGCCACTGGCTTAATTCTCTGGTTATTGAAAGATTTCTGAAAAAATCAGAATTAATCCTTAAAATTTTACATGAAACAGGTAACGATTGGGAAGAGGTGTTTTACAGATTACTGGCACGTTATTTTGGATTCAGCGTTAATACTGAGCCATTTGAGATGCTCGCAACGGCCCTTCCTTTCAAGATAATTTGTAAACATGCAGATAACAGGTTTCAGGTAGAAGCTCTTTTATTCGGGACAGCCGGAATGCTTGAAGAGGGCCTTTTCAAGGAGGCACTCAATGATGATTATTATAAGAACCTGATTAAGGAGTACAAAGTTCTTTCGACAAAATATTCTCTTCATCCTATTCATGGTTGGGTTTGGAAATTTTCCAGGTTAAGGCCTGTTAACTTTCCTACCATTAGGATATCGCAGCTTTCAGCATTGCTTTCAATTGCCGGAGGGCTCTTTTCCAGAGTGATGGAAGCTAAGGAGATAATAGAGCTAAGAGAGGTATTTGAAGTATCTGCTTCTGAATACTGGTACAATCATTTCGTTTTTGGTAAGAAGAGCAGGAATATTTCAAAGAACACCGGATCGCAGGCAACCGATATATTTCTTATTAATGCTGTAATTCCTGTAATATTTGTTTATGGAAGAAGCAGGGATTGTCAGAATATTTGTGAAAGAGCACTTATCTTCCTCGAAAGTATCCGTAGCGAGGAGAACTCGATAGCCAGGGAATGGGGAAAAGTAGGGATTGAGTCTGAATCAGCTTTCTATTCCCAGGCATTAATACAGCTCAGGAATGACTATTGCAAAAAACGAAGATGTCTCGATTGCCGGATCGGAAGTAAAATTATAAGTTCCGGGGAAAAACTTAAGGATTATGAAGAGCTTCTCCTTGAACCATAATTTAAGAGGAAGGGGAGAGGTGGAGAAGGAGTGAAAAGGAGAATAAATACAAGATGTTTTTGGAAAATAGAGTTCTTTTGACGAATGTGAAGTATTTTATGACAAATAGTTGAATGATAACGTTATTCAACGCAACGTTTAGTATCATTTTAACGTCTTTATTATAATGAGGAACAATAATTATTTTCATTTATTCGTTTCTGTTAAAATGTATATTTCAAGAACTTTATAAAAAAAAAACAATTGTTTGATAATTTTCATAAAAAAGCCTTATTTTTGCGTTCCAAAATTGGAGACTCAATTTATTTATGGATAAACAATATTTTAATTAGAGACATGTATTTAACAACTGAAAAAAAGCAGGAGTTTTTCAAAACGTTTGGAACATCTGAAATCGACACCGGTACAGCAGAGGGCCAGATAGCACTTTTCTCGTACAGGATTAATCATCTTACCGAACATCTGAAGAAGAACAAAAAAGATTTCAGCACCCAGCAGGCGCTTATCAAACTTGTAGGGAAAAGAAGAAGACTGTTAGACTACCTGAAAATTAAAGATATCGAGCGGTATCGCGAAATTATAAAAGCATTGAAATTACGTAAATAGAGAAAAAGGCAATTTAAAGTTGCCTTTTTTCATACTAGTTAAAATTTTTAGTAATTTCAATTTTCCTAAAATCAAATATATAATGTTTAAAGTAAAAGAGAAGATTATTGATCTCGGTGACGGGAGAACAATAACCCTTGAAACAGGTAAAATGGCCAGACAAGCTGATGGTTCTGTTTTATTAAAAATGGGTAAGACAATGTTGCTGGCTACTGTTGTGTCAGCTAAAGAGGCAAAAGAAGATACTGACTTCATGCCACTATCTGTTGAATATAAAGAAAAATATGCTTCATCGGGACGATTCCCTGGCGGATTTATGAAAAGAGAAGCAAGGCCTTCAGATTATGAAATCCTTATTTCAAGGCTTGTTGACAGGGCATTAAGGCCCCTTTTCCCTGATGATTTTCATGCAGAAACATTTGTAACAATCAGCCTGATGTCGGCTGATATGGAAATCATTCCAGACGCATTGGCAGGCCTTGCAGCTTCAGCAGCTCTTGCAGTGTCCGATATTCCTTTCAAAGGACCTATGTCGGAAGTCAGGGTTGCCAGGATCAACAATAATTTTGTTGTTAATCCTACTGCAACTCAGCTTAAGGAAGCCGACATTGACCTTATGGTGGGAGCTACATACGACAATATCCTTATGGTTGAAGGTGAGATGAAAGAGGTTTCGGAAGCTGAGATGCTGGAAGCTTTAAAAGTTGGACACGATACTATTAAACTTATGTGCAAGGCCCAGATGGAATTTGCACAAGAGGTTGAATCAACTGTTAAACGGGAGTATTCTCATGAAGTGAATGATGAAGATCTTAGAAAAAAAGTATGGGATGAAACTTATGATAAATGTTACCAGGCAGCAAAATCTTCAACAGCTGATAAACATAAGCGCCTTGATGCTTTTGAAGCTATCATAACTGATTTTATTGGACAATATACTGAGGAGGAACCGGTTGATGTTAAGCTAGCTAAAAAATACTACCATGATGTGTTAAAAGAAGCATCAAGGAAACTGGTACTAGATGATAATATCCGTCTTGATGGGAGGAAGCCTGAAGAGATCAGACCTATAGTTTGTGAAATTGACACTCTCCCTGCAACACATGGCTCTGCACTGTTTACAAGAGGTGAAACACAGTCACTTACAACGGTTACACTGGGAACTAAGCTGGACGAAAAGATCATTGATGAAGTGCTGAATAAAGGAACAGAAAAATTTACGCTTCACTATAATTTTCCACCTTTTTCCACTGGCGATGCAAGACCTGCCCGTGGATTAAGCAGAAGAGAAATAGGACATGGAAACCTGGCTCACCGTGCACTTAAAAACATGATGCCATCTGATGATGAGAATCCTTATGCAATAAGGGTCGTTTCAGATATTCTTGAATCGAACGGTTCTTCATCAATGGCTACAGTATGTGCAGGGACACTTGCTCTAATGGATGCAGGTATAAAATTAAAGAAACCTGTTTCAGGAATTGCAATGGGTCTTATTACTGATAAAGAGACAAATAAATATGCTGTCCTTTCTGATATCCTTGGTGATGAAGATCATCTGGGTGATATGGACTTTAAAGTGACTGGAACACGTGATGGTATAACCGCGACACAGATGGATATAAAAGTGGAAGGTCTGTCATTTGAAATCCTTACAAAAGCACTTAACCAGGCTAAAGCCGGAAGATTGCATATCCTTGATATAATGACCCAGACAATTGCAGAACCGCGGCCGGAACTTAAACCACATTCACCAAGGATTGAAATGCTTACTATACCTAAAGAAATGATTGGTGCATTAATTGGCCCGGGAGGTAAAGTTATTCAGGAAATTCAACGTGAAACAGGTGCTACAATTATCGTTGAAGAGGTTAATGGACATGGTGATGTTAACATTTTTGGTGAAAACGCTCAGGTTATTAATGCTGCACTTGACTGGGTGAAGCAAATAGTTACAATTCCTGAGATCGGACAGATATATAAGGGCAAAGTAAAAACAATTGTCCAGTTTGGAGCATTCGTTGAGATACTACCAAACAAAGATGGGTTACTTCATATATCTGAGATTGAGTGGAGAAAAATCGGAACTGTGGAAGAAGTTCTTAAAGAGGGGCAAGAGGTCGAAGTTAAGATAATTGATATCGATCCCCGAAGTGGTAAAATTAAATTATCACGTAAAGCGTTACTCCCGCGTCCTCCGCGTCCGGATAATGACAGCAGAAACCCTGCACAAAATCAGGAAAAATAAAAAGAGCCGGCTAATTTAGCCGGCTTTTTATTGCAATTTCACATCCAATTTATAAATTTGACTTGTTGAAATTAAAATATTATTTTCAGCAATGAAGATAAAATACAACTATGTAGTTATTGAAGGAAATATTGGAGCAGGCAAAACCACTCTGACCAGGAGAATTGCAGAGCAGTTTAACGCACATCTTATTCTTGAACATTTTGCTGATAACCCATTTCTTCCGAAATTTTATCTTGACCCCGAAAAGTATTCCTTCCCACTGGAATTGTCTTTCCTGGCAAGCCGCTATAAACAACTTAAGGAAGAGCTGGTTCCTCAGGATCTTTTTAAATCCTTTACAATTGCAGACTATTATTTCATGAAATCGCTGGTATTTGCAGCTTCTACACTTGAAGGGGAGGAGTATAATCTATACCGTCAGATCTTCTATATCATATACGGATCTCTTCCAAAGCCTGATATATATGTCTACCTTCACATGGATCCCGACAGGTTGTTGCAGAACATTGGGCGACGTGGCCGACCTTATGAGAAATCAATAACTAAAGAATATCTTCAGAAAATACAGGATAGTTATTTTGCTTTTTTTAAACAAAATCCAGGGAACAGGTATCTTGTTATTGATATAAATGAGATAGATTTTGTTACAAATGATAATCAATATTCCAAAATAATTGATACAATTTTCTTTGATAATTATCCTATTGGGTTGAATAAGGTGATTTTGTAATTATTTTATTCATAATGCTTCAAATTTGACTAATTTGTTTTAACTTTGCATTTATGTTGAGAATTTAGTATATTGTTCATTATAAACAGACAAACAGATATCATAAACAAATAACACTTTTTAACTATGAAAAAATTCAGAAGCTATTTTATCCTTATCATCGCCGCTACTATTATGACAAGTTGCAGTGGATTGAATAAGATGAAGAAAAACTCTAACTTGATAAAGTATGAGGTAACTCCAAAGGTTCTTGAAGCACATGCTGGTATTGTTACAGTAACAATTAAAGGTACCTTCCCGGCTAAATATTTTGATAAGAAGACAACTGTTACGGCTACTCCTGTTCTTACATATGCTGGAGGCGAAGCAGCTTTTGAAAAAGTTCAGGTTCTTCAGGGAGAAAGTGTTGAGGCCAATAATAAAGTGATTACTTCTACTGGTGGAGATTTTACTTATACCAGTACAATCCCTTATACGGAAGCTATGAAGATTTCAGAGCTGGTACTAAAGGTTAAAGCTACCAGAGGAACTACGAGTCTTGATTTTGACCCTGTTAAGTTAGCCGATGGTGTAATTGCTACCTCTACTCTGGTTGGGAAACACAGTATGGCCATGATGATGAAAGATAATTATGCAAGAGTAACTCCTGAAGCTCAGGAAGCAGATATTAACTACGTCATTAATAGAGCTAATATTCGCAGCTCAGAACTTAAATCAGAAGATATTGCTCTTCTTAAAGAATATATTAAAACTGTAGATACTGATTCTGCCCGTCAGTTTAAAACAACTGTTGTCAGCTCTTACGCTTCTCCAGACGGAAAGCTTGAACTGAACGAAAAGCTATCTGTAAACAGAGGTACTGCTGCTGACAAATTCATTAAAAAGGAATTTGCAAAAGTCGAAGCAGCTAAAACTGAAGGTTTCTTTGATTCAAAGACCATCGCTGAAGATTGGGATGGTTTTAAAACTGAAGTTGAGAAATCAACAATACAGGATAAAGAACTTATTCTTCGTGTCCTGTCAATGTATTCTGATCCTGACGTTCGTGAGAAGGAAATTAAGAATATGTCCGCAGCTTTTGATGTCCTTAAAACAGATATCCTTCCAAGACTGAGAAGATCAAAAATGATGGTAAATGTTGATAAGATTGGTCGTAGCGATGAGCAGATACTTGCTCAGGTGAAATCAGATCCTACTGTATTATCCCTTGAGGAATTGCTTTATTCAGCCACACTAACCAAAGATCTTAACGAACAGCTCAAATCTTATCAGGCTGCTGCTGCAAACACTCCTAAATGTATTCGCGCTCATAATAACATTGGCTACACTTATATGGCTTTAGGTAAAACAGATGAAGCTATAGGAGCATTTGAAGCTGCAAAAGCCATTAAGAATAATGATGTTGTAAAGAACAATCTTGGTTTCACTTCGCTTGTAAAAGGCGACCTTGCTACGGCAGAAGAGTATTTTAATTCTATGACCGCTGCAACTAAAGAATCAAAGTGGGGTCTGGGCATGATTGCTATTACAAAAGGCGAATATGATAAAGCAGTTAATTATTTTGGAAACGAGCCATGTTTCAACAATGCTCTTGCTCTGGTTCTTAAAGGCGATATCAACAAAGCAAAATTAATGCTTGATGGTATGACTGAACTCTGCAAATACGGAAAACCATCCTACCTGAAAGCTATCATTGGTGCCCGTCTTGACGACAGAGATTATACACTTAATAATCTTAGTGAAGCAATCGGATTTAATGCTGATTGGAAAGCTTATGCAAAAACTGACCTTGAGTTTGCAAAGTTTTTCAATGATGATACATTTAAATCAACAGTTCAATAAAAAGTATTTATAAATTTAAAAAGGCTGCTCTTCGACTTCGTTCAGAGCGGCCTTTTTTTATTCATCTCCCACAAAACGATACCAACACTTATTGCGATATTAAATGAGTGCTTCGTCCCGAATTGAGGGATCTCAACACACTGATCACAAAGATTTATAACATCCTGATCAACTCCATTTACTTCATGACCAAATATAAGAGCATACTTTTCTCCTGTTTCAATCTGCAAATTTTGTAACTCAACAGATCCTTCTGTCTGCTCTATGCCAATAATTTTATACCCTTCTTTTTTAAGTTCATGAATAGCATCTCTTGTTCCCGGAAAGTATTTCCAGGTTACCGATTCAGTTGCTCCAAGAGCAGTCTTTTGGATATCTCTGTGAGGAGGACGGGCTGTTATCCCGCATAAATATATTGCTTCTGTAACAAATGCATCAGCTGTCCGGAAAATAGAGCCTACATTACTTTGACTTCTTACATTATCCAGTACTATTATAAATGGTGACTTTTTAGATTTTCTGAATTGTTCTATAGTTTTTCTCTCTAGTTCTGAGTTAAGTAATTTCCGCATCCTTTTTTATGCGAAAATTAATAAATAATATGGTATTTATTATTATTTTGTGAACAGTAAATTCAGTGAATCGGAGGTTGTTATGTTAATTAATTTGTTATAAGATGAATGTTCATGAATTTCAGGGTAAGTCATTACTCAAAGCTTACAATGTCGATATTCAGGAAGGATTTGTTGCTGAAACTCCTGACCAGGCAATTATGGTTGCAGCACAGTTAAAGGAAAAAACAGGATCAGATTTTTTCGTAGTTAAAGCACAGATACATGCCGGAGGAAGAGGCAAGGGCGGTGGTGTTAAACTGGCAAAATCAGTTGAAGAAGCAGGTAAGCTAGCCGAAGCGATATTAGGTATGCAACTGATTACTCCTCAGACAGGACCAGAAGGAAAGAGAGTAAACAGGGTACTCATAGCGCAGGATGTTTATTATAAAGGAGATACTGATCCAAAGGAGTTCTATATTAGTATTCTACTCAACAGAAATACCGGCAGATTTATATTTATGTATTCTCCAGAAGGAGGAATGTCCATTGAAGAGGTTGCCGAAAAATCACCTCATCTTATTTTTACCGAAGAAATTGATCCGGGTATCGGACTTAAACCTTTTCAAACACGAAATATTGCTTTTAATCTTCGATTGGAAGGATTGGCTTTAAAAAACATGGAGAAGTTTCTGGCAGGCATTTATCAGACTTTCATAGATTGCGATGCACAATTGCTTGAAATTAACCCGGTGTTGAAAACCAGCGATAACAGGATATTGGCAGTTGATTGTAAACTTGTTCTTGACGATAATGCTTTGTTCAGGCATCCTGAATTGGCAAAAATGAGAGACACTGATGAAGAAGACCCTGTAGAAGTTGAAGCAGAAAATCATAATCTCAATTTTGTTAAACTAGATGGGAATGTAGGCTGCATGGTCAACGGAGCAGGTCTTGCTATGGCAACAATGGATATAATTAAATTATCAGGTGGGGCTCCGGCAAATTTTCTTGATGTGGGTGGAGGAGCCAATGCTAAAACTGTTGAAGCCGGCTTCAGGATTATTCTTAAAGATCCTGCTGTTAAAGCAATCCTCATTAATATCTTTGGTGGAATTGTAAGATGTGACAGAGTAGCAAATGGAGTCGTTGAAGCATATAAAGCAATAGGAAAAATTAATGTGCCGGTAATAGTAAGACTACAGGGAACAAATGCTGAAGAGGCTAAGACGATTATTGATAATTCAGGACTTGAGGTTTTTTCAGCAATCTCGTTTAAAGAAGCAGCTGCAAGGGTAAGTGCTTTAATAACAGGAAGATAGAGGGCTCATCCTGTTTTTTATGTCTATAAAAAATCTTCATTTTTTGGTGCGAGCCATCGCAATATGGTTTGTTACCCGATTTACCACATCTGCAAAGCCAAACCTCTCCTGGAGAACTCTCAAGGTCTCTTTGCAAATCTTTCACAAGGAAGTTACCTGTTATCTTTAACGGCCCAAAATCAATTACTTCGATAATTGCCTGAGATTCTATTTCATTATTCTCTTTCATACATCATTGATAATTAACCAATAAAACCTATTTTTCTGTGCTGTCCGTCGCAAAAAGGCTGATGATCACTCACTCCGCACCGGCAAATTGAAATCATGCTTTCATGTACTTCTTTCTTATTCCCGTTATAAGCAAGTGTAAAGTTACCCTTAAAAACTATTGGTCCGTCAACCATTATTTTGACCGTTACAGGATGTTCCTCCGTCACCGGTTCATCTTTTTGTATAAGTTCCGGTCGTCTGAACTTAATATGATTAAGTTGATCATTATCAATATTCTCGTTCTTTTCATCATCATTCCATTTCCAGGCAAGAGCTTCAGTGGGACATAAATTTACAACTTCAATAATCCGTTCTGTTGAGGAACCATTCATGTCAACCCATGGACGTCTGCCTGGATCAAAAACCTCGATAAGCTCTCTATAGCAGTATGATGCATGAATACATGCTGACGGTTTCCAATAAACTGTTATATCATCATTTCTGTACCTTCTTCCTCCTGAAAATTTGCTTTCCTTTTTATCCATCACTGTTATGCTTATATTTTTTATTGATTAAAGCTTCCCGCTTAGGCGGGACGGGAAAGGGGGTTATTTGATACAAATGTAAGTATTTGATAATTAACATTATAAAATTAATACTATTCTGTTTTTAACTTTTTGTTATTGATTGCTGATACTCAATAAATAATATATTAAACGATTATCGGTAATCATGAACAAAATATTCCAAATCGCTTGAAAATCAATGAATAGATATGCATGATTCCTGATGCACATAAAATATTAAAGTGATGGTTGCAATTTAACAATTTTTAAGTTTATCAGGACAAATAGATCCGATGAAAATAAATATATTAGAGCTGTTGTATTATTAATGAAGAAATTTCACTTATTTTGTGCCTGAATGTGAATTAGAGAATATTTATTCTCTTAACATGATTTGTTTAATGTTAAGATTAAATTCTTAATTTTATTAGATAAAATATTGTCATTGTGAAAGTTGACTGCGTTATTATTTCATTTGAGTTTATATGAGAAAAAAAGGTCGGAGCATTTTATGCAGGATTATGGATAAATATTTTTCATTTCTTTTATTTTCCCTGTTATTACTCTTAATATCAATATATGCCTCGTCTGCTAGTGGTTATGGAACTAATCTTGCCAATGTCTCACCAGATTTAACTGTGGTTTTTACAAAGCCTATTATTAATTTGATCCTGACTCTTCTTGGAACTCTCCTGGTCGTTAGCACTATAATAATTTTTTTCTCAATTAAACTTAAAAGAGTAAACAGGGAATTACAGGAAAGGAACACGCAGATTTCAGATATCAATATCGACCTGCAAAAGTACAATAGTGAACTTGCAATTCAGAAAGACCTGATTACAAAAGAGTATTATGAATCAGATAAATTTTATAAGATGTTGTTACAGGCAGCTACAGATGGCATTTCATTCTTCGACAGGGAAGGGAACCTGAAGTATGCTAATGCTGCCGTTTATTCTTCTATTGGACTAGACCGTGATTCATTTAATTTATTGGACTATAAAGATATAATCCATCCGGATGATCAGGATTCTCAAATCAAAAGAGTACAAGCTCTCTCCAGTAAAGGATTCTATGAAAGCGAAATCAGACTCAGACACAAAGATGGACATTATGTGAATTTCTCAACCAGGTCGGTTACCGTCAGGAGTGATAGCGGTGAGGTTCTTGGAGCGCTAACCATTTCGCGCGATATAACAAAGTTGAAACAGGTTCATGAGGATCTTATTAAAGCTAATTTGGAGGCTGAAGCAAGTAGCAGTCTTAAATCGAGCTTCCTGGCAAATATTTCACACGAGATACGTACCCCTCTGAACAGTGTAGTCGGATTCTCAAACCTGCTCCTGGCAAATAATATTACAAATGAAGCTAAAGAAGAGTACATTGAACATATAAATTATAACAGCGAAAAATTGCTTCAGATTATTGGAGATATTATTGACCTATCACGGCTTGAAAGTTCCCAGATTGAAATTACATATGAAGAGGTTTCCCTGAGTTCCATTGTAAATGAAATAATTGAAGAAGCAAGACAGATTATCAGACGAAATGAAAAGTCTATCATCCTGAATGTAAAAAATCAGTTTGAAAATAATGGAGACCTGATTTTTACTGACAAAATCTGGCTAAAACGTGTTTTGAACCATCTTATGGACAATGCAGTTAAGTTTACACTTGATGGTTCGATAGAATTCTTATATCTAAAGGAAAATGAAGATATTGTATTTAAAATCAAGGACACAGGTATAGGGATAAGCAAGGAGAATCTCCTTAGTATTTTTGAAGAATTCCGACAGGAGATTGATGGTCATCATCGTCCATTTGAAGGATTGGGGATAGGACTTACTCTTGTAAAAGAGGTCGTTGAAAGAATGGGTGGTAAAATTTTTGTTCAATCAGAAAAGGGTATAGGCTCGGAATTCAGTTTTTCTCTTCCCTACAGACCTGCAAGGAGTTCAACAATAAAGATTAAACCTGTCAGTAATGATCTTACAATTTTATCTATTGACTGGAGCTCCAGAAAATGCCTGCTTGTTGATGATAATAAAGATGTCCTTATTTATCTGAACAGGATACTTCT
Organism: Bacteroidales bacterium; assembly: GCA_035530515.1. GTDB lineage: Bacteria > Bacteroidota > Bacteroidia > Bacteroidales > VadinHA17 > LD21. The sequence continues at coordinate 9,400 of DATKUO010000019.1, read as the reverse complement.
TGATACCGGTGTTACAATACTTACAGCCAGGTCAGGCTTTGATGCATTAGAACTTGTTAAGACCAACCCGGATATTGATGTGGTGCTTCTCGACATGCAAATGCCTGAGATGAACGGTATTGAAGCAACTAAGGAGATCAGGAAAATACGCAAAAATTTGCCTATAATTGCACAGACTGCTTTTATTTTTGAGGATGATAAAGATATTATTCTGGAAGCTGGCTGTGACGCCTGCCTGATCAAACCAATAAGAAAAGACCACCTCCTTACAGTTATGTCGAGCTTCATTAAATCAAACTGAGAATCTGGGTTTGAGAGCTGAAACCATTATTTTTTCTTACTTTGCATTCTGCATAAATAGATGACAAATAACAGGTTTGCTGATATTATTCTGCCTCTGGCAGTCAGGGGAAGATTCACTTATAGGATCCCTGATAACCTTATCAATACTATCAAGCCAGGGGTGAGAGTAGAGGTACAATTCGGAGGTAAAAACCTTTATTCAGGAATAGCTGCCAGCATTCATAATAACCAGCCGGCTATTAAAAATATAAAAACAATAATTAGAATTCTTGACGTAGTCCAGGCGGTTAAAGAGAAACAGTTAAAATTGTGGGCATGGATTTCAGAATATTATTTATGCAGCGAGGGAGAGGTAATGAAAGCTGCCCTTCCATCAACATCATCCGTAAGTAATTATAAACCAAGATTAGAGACTTACATCGCACTTGCCGGAAAGTATACCGATGACGAATTAAATATTATACTCGATAACCTTGCAAGGGCTCCACGGCAACAAGATGTTCTTTCAACATACATCAGGTTAACAGGGTATATATTTGGATCTGAGATTATCCCAGTAAGAAAATCTTTCCTTTTATCTGAAGCACACTCTTCTCCGTATATTATTGACTCTCTTACCAGGAAGGGAATATTGACAGTTGTGTCTCAACCTGTCTCAAGACTCATTGCAACAGATAGTTATAATGAACCTATAAATAAATTGAGTGAAGCTCAATCAGCTGCTTACAAATCAGTTACCAGCCAGCTTCTGGAAAAGGAAATTATTTTGCTACATGGTGTAACTTCGAGTGGAAAGACAGAGATTTATATACACCTTATCGAAGAACAATTAAAAATGGGGAAGCAGGTCCTTTATATGCTCCCTGAAATAGCTCTTACAACTCAGATAATCCTGCGTCTTAAAAAACATTTTGGAGCAGTTACAGGTGTCTACCATTCACGGTTCAGCGATCCTGAGAAAGTGGAAATCTGGAAAAGAGTTGCAGATGAGAATCCATTAACCGGATACAGACTTATTCTGGGTGTGAGATCATCTCTGTTTCTACCTTTCAGCGACCTTGGACTGATCATTGTGGATGAAGAACACGATGGGTCATATAAACAACACGATCCGGCACCACGTTATCATGCCCGCGATTGTGCAATAATACTGGCAGCTCTTCATAAAGCTAAAACCATTCTTGGTTCAGCATCTCCATCTGTTGAAAGTTATAATAATGCTGTGAATGGGAAGTATGGACTTTCTGAATTAAAGGAGAGGTTTGGTCAAATTAAATTGCCAGATATTATAATTGCTAATACCCGGGAGGCATACAGGAAAAAACTGATGGTTTCGCATTTTACCCCAGAGTTACTTCAGTCGATTGATAAAGCACTTGGAAATAATGAACAGATAATTCTTTTCCAGAACAGGCGTGGATTTTCACCATATATCGAATGCTCTGAGTGCGGATGGATCCCGGAATGTATTCAGTGTGCTGTGAAGCTCACTTATCACAAAGGGATAAGCAAGCTTGTTTGTCATTATTGTGGTTATACCACTGGAATGCCATCTAAATGTGGAAGCTGTCATTCTACAGGAATGATGACCCGGGGATTTGGCACGGAAAAAATTGAAGATGAGATAAAAATTGTATTTCCGGATGCCAGGGTTGAAAGAATGGATCAGGATACTACAAGAAATAAAAACTCTTTTAACAAAATGATCAGAGCTTTTGAAGAGAGGCGAATCGATATACTTATTGGGACACAGATGATTTCTAAAGGCCTTGATTTTGAAAACCTTACAGTTGTAGGAGTGTTGAATGCTGATAACCTTTTAAACTATCCCGACTTCAGGGCACATGAAAGAAGTTTTCAACTTATGGAACAGGTTAGCGGAAGAGCCGGACGAAGGCAGAAACAGGGTAAGGTTGTGATTCAGACATCTGACCCGGCAAACAAGATTATAAGGCTTGTGCTCCGGCATGATTATGTAAGTATGTTCAGGATGCAGGCTGAGGAAAGGATGACCTTTAACTATCCCCCTTTCTGCAGGATGGTTAAGATCAGTATTAAGCATAAAGAGAGGTCCCTTTTAAACTATTACTCAGATATTCTTGGACATGATCTGAAAGCCATATTTGGCAAACGGGTACTTGGACCGGAATCACCTGTGATTGCACAGGTGCAGTTATGGTATATTAAAACGATCCTCATTAAAATTGAAAGATCGAAACCACCAATAAAGGCTAAACAGTTAATTATTGAAGCGATAGAACGACTCGAAAATAAAAAGGGGGCCTCCTCACTGAAGATTGCAATAGATGTGGATCCGTATTGATGAAGACAAAAGACACCTGCCTGCCGGCAGGCAGGAAAGTCAAAAGTCAAAAGTCAACGATGTAAATTCCCCTCCCTGGAGAGCCTGCCCCGCTTCGGCGGGGGGTTAGGGGTGGGTAAAAAATATTTATCACAAAAAGATGCTAAATTTGAACTATAAAACCTTAAGATGAAAATTGAAGTATCAAACGGGGAGATTATTGATAAACTCACAATAATCCAGATAAAGCTTGAGCGAATACAAGATAAGGTTAAACTGATAAACCTGAAGAAGGAGTATGATGAGCTAATCAAAGCATCATCTTCCATTATAAGTACTGAAGATCTGTTATATAAGTCGTTGTATGAGGTGAATTGTGAATTGTGGGATATTGAGGATCATATACGTGATATGGAGAGAAACAAGGAATTTGGAGATAATTTTATTTCTACTGCCCGTTCCGTATATTTTAAAAACGACAAAAGGTCTGAACTGAAGAGAGAGATCAATATTAGAACCTCTTCCGGATTAATTGAGGAGAAATCATACGAAAAATACTGAAATGCGTCTTCTGGTAATACGGACCTCTGCAATGGGCGACATAGCTCTCTCCACTCCTGTATTAGCAGGGATGATGAGCCAATATCCTGCCGTTGAACTTGTATTTCTTATAAGGTCCGCATACAAACCATTTTTCTCATCAGAAAGGCTCAGGCTTTTTTATCCAGATTTTAAAAGCAGGCATAAAGGTTTGTTAGGGTTGATCAGGCTTTACAGAGATATCACCAAACAGTCGAAAATTGATTATGTAATTGATCTGCACGATGTTCTGAGGTCGAAGATATTAAGGCTTCAGTTCAGGCTTGCCGGTGTGCCGGTATCTGTTATTGAAAAGGGGAGAAGTGAAAAGAGATCTGTAATAAGAGGGATTTCAAAAAACAAATTAATGCATGCTGTGGAACGCTATAGAGATACATTTTCAAGGGCAGGATTCCCTGTTCTGCTCCCTGATGGTCCATGGATAATACCAACTGCTGAGGCAAAAAAAAAGATCGTATCGATGATGGATCTGCAGGGAGAACTGAACATCGGAGTTGCTCCCTATGCAAAGCATAATTTAAAAATGTGGCCTGAAGAAAATATGGTGAGCCTTCTTGGGTTAATATCAGAAAAGCATAAGGTAAGATTCTGGTTGTTTGGAGGAACAGAGGAGGCGGAAAGACTTAAGGGGTTGCAGTCGAAGGTAACCGGATCTATAAATATATCGGGAAAACTCAGCCTTGAAGAAGAACTGGCCCTGATGAGCAAGCTAGACATGATGATAGCTATGGATTCTTCAAATATGCATATGGCAGCTCTGGTAGGCACTAAAGTTATTTCTATCTGGGGAGGGACAGATCCAATTAACGGATTTGGTGCCTGGATGCAACCTGAAAATTATACAATAAGCATTCCTGTAGAAGAACTAGCCTGTCGTCCCTGTACAATCTATGGGAAAGGCGAATGCAGCAGAGGCGATTTTGCCTGTATGAACTGGCTGACTCCGGAATTGGTTTTCAAGAGGATGAATGATCTGAAAATATGGTAATTAAAGCCTCGAGAACAGGGTAGCTACAATCTAAGTTTAATATTATACCGTGCAAGGAGAGCGGTGAGCCCTACCATTAATAAGGCCCAGACTAAAGATCCGGCAATAACCACAAGGGGGATATCTGATTGTTTATAGATAAGTACCGGTATCCCGGTGCTCCAGATCAGGTAATAAATAATATCAGAAGCAAGGTAGGTGGTAAGAGAGTTTTCTCCAGCCGGTTTGATGAGGAAAGACCATTTAACCTTTTTCCTGATGTCAATGATCCAGTAAAGCAAAGTGAAAAGGATCATGCTTATACCATTGCATATTAATCCCCAGCTTGGAGTTGCCTGTATCTTTGAGATAATAAACCACTTACGGAGAATAAATCCTGCCAGTATACTAACTACTCCAATTGTAACAATTGTTACAATTGTTTTTCTGTAGTCGTTGGTTGAATATTTTTTAAGGATAAGAGTTGTTATCACTCCGGAGAGAACAATCAGAGGCACATTTCCCTCTATAATGACACCAAAAATTGGGTTCAGAGAGTCGAGAGAGGTCAAAAGACTGAGCTTTGAAAGGATATTAAGGGTCAGGAAGAAAAGGAAGGCCACCACAGTGTTCAGAATACTGTCGCGTACAGCCAGGTAGATGAAAGCTGAGACAAGATATCCCCATCCAATAAGCCCAAGGATACCCCACCAGCTGGTAATCAGTGAACCGTTATTTTCAAACTCGCCGGATCGGAATTTATAAACCAGTATAACAAGAATTGCAATTCCTGCCAACCGTAGTCCTGCTATTGTAAAGAAGTTCCTATCGTTTTCCTTGTATTTATTCCAGATAAGAAATACCCCGGTGTACATAAGTATTGCCCACAGGTTTTTTCCTATGCCTGTAAATTCAGGATTAACTCTTTCTGAATTAAGCATAAGCACACCAATTATCAGGAGACTTATTGTTCTGATTATGATATGCCGTGATATTGATTTTGCATTCTGACCCTTAGAAATTCTTTTACCAATTGAAAATGGGATAGCCATTCCCACTATAAACAGGAACCCGGGGAATACCCAGTCGGCAAAACCCATACCATCAAAACCGGCAGGTCTGTGACCAAGCCATGCTGGCACTCCCGGCATATAGAGGTCATTAACAAACAGCATCAACACCAGGGTTAAACCCCGCATTATGTCAATCGAAATGATCCGGTCTCTGGCATCCATTGTGGTAGTGTTATTAGCTACAAAGGTTAAAAGAATAAAGATAATTTTATTACTTTTGTCAGCCGGAATTATTTTCGGGGTGTGGCGCAGTTGGTAGCGTGCGTCGTTCGGGACGACGAGGCCGGAAGTTCGAGTCTTCTCACCCCGACCACTAAAATCAAAAGACCGTTGTAAATCAATTAATTACAACGGTCTTTTTGTTAGTAGTAGAAAAAGCAGTAGAAAAATATTTAATGCTCCAGGGATTAAAACAGGTCTAACTGTAGTTTTTTTGTTGGATGGAACGTACCAATTATTACAAATGGGTTGGGTGCAATCAAATGAAACTCTCTGGTCGTTCCAAGATATAAATACAGGTCTTTGGTTTTTGAGAAGTCATCAAAGTATTTTTTTCTAACATCATCACATGCTTTCTTCTCGTTACCGTCATGCCTTTTCAGGCAATTCCAGTATAGTTGACCAGTTTCCCAATCTTCTATCATTAAAGTACGCTCTTTTCCAGAGATATCGGAAAATACAAAAGAAAACTTGTACGGCAATTTTTGAACGACTTCGAATGGGTTTTCAGATTTCGCAAATAAACTGAATTGCTGTGCTCGTGCTTTAAGTTTATCTAATTTGGCTTTATCCCACTCTCGTTCTACTGGTTCATAAATAAAATCATGAACCATTACTGGTCTAAAGACAGCTAAAGACGTATATTTCTTATCGTCTTTTGCAGCCTCAATTAATTTAGTTAAATCGGTATAAACATTTCTAAGGACGATTTCCTTTCTTAGTTGTCAGCTATTCTCTGTACCGATATGTCCAACTTTCTTGGGCGGCTTATCAAGCGATGCTGGACGATAACTTTCTGGTCGAAAATCTGAGGTATAGCGTTTTAAGTCAATCTCTATCCAATCGTACTTTTTGTACTGATTATCATAATCTAATTTTCGGAAAGGTATCGGATAGATTCTTATCCACGAGCCATCTTCAAGAAAACCAGCAGTACAGACCAGTTCGTCATATTTGGAAGCAAGTGTAGGATACGTTTTAACTGCAATAAGAACTTTTGTCAACGCCATATCAGATATGCTTCAGTTCATATTCAAACCCCGGCAGCTTTGTCACAGCCTCAGCTAAATGCTTCCGGTGGCATTGATATATATTGGCTTCAAAACAGGTAAGAGCAATACGTTTGTTTTTCTTTAGTAATTCAAGTACATATTCCTGTTGAGGACGGGTCTTGGTTAATGTATCGTTACGATATTGCCGGAAAAGCATATCATAGTCTGACTGCGAATGTAGTTCCTTCCGTTTATCCGATTCAATTCCTAAGTCAGGAATATGTTCATATTTTATCCCAACTCCCTCACATGCGTTTTTTAATTGTGATTTACTGAACCCATATTTCATGCTTAACGAATTTTTACGAACATCGCAAAGCATCTTAATGCCATTTAAAATAAGTTTGTTGAGGTATTCTTCAAGACTTACTCCTTCATACCCGATTGTAAACAACACGATATTATTAAATTCCGGTCTCGTAGTCAATACAATCTGAATCTCTGCTTCACTCAATACTTCATGTGCAATAGTACTATTAAGTGCAAAGTATGGAAACCTTTTATAGGTAATGCGAATAAGTTCATCTTTCGATTTTCCTGCGTAGAGATCTTTGATGGTTCGCAAAGCCTTCCGGTCAGATTCTTTTAATTCTGTAACATAATCTGTTTTGTCGATTTTCTGCCAGCATTTTCCTCCTTCAGCAACTTGATGATATTTAACCATAGTAGACAAGTCTGAATTTGCCTGGAAGGAGAAACAACCGAATTTATATGGAACAAAGTGAAAGTCGGGTTTAGATTGCAAGTCTGCAAAAAGCATCAATAATTTCTGTAAACTTATCTTTTCAAGTTTATTATCAAACACTTGAAGGAGCGACAATAATATTTTTCTCCTGTAATACATGCTTCAAATTTAGCATTTATTAAACCCAAATTCAAAAAAATTTAACACCATGTCCACAATGAAGTTGATTCAAACAGCCAAATTCAATCAATTCTTTGGATTTATCGTCTTTTTCAACGCCACCTGCAAAAAATCCTGTGTGTATTTCTGGTTTTGCTGAATACTTTGCTCCAGTTCATTATAATATTTCTACCGAAATTACATTAAAATTGAGTCACTATTAGGAATATGTTGCATTTTAATTCAACTCTTAGGCTGATAATTCTGGTAGTGCCTCAATTTCTTTCGACAATTACATATTTTGATAACATATCAATCTATTTATCATCAAATATAACCCAATGCTTTATTATCTTAGCAATTCGAAAAGCATGATGTCAAACAAGCGTGAATCATTTATTACTTAGAGAAACCCTACAGCCTACTCCCATGAGCGAAGACCATAAACGACAACTCAACCAACAACTCTGGAACATAGCCAATACCCTCAGGGGTAAAATGGATGCCGATGAATTCCGTGATTATATCCTGGGATTTATTTTCTATAAGTATCTGTCGGAAAAAATGAAAATTTATGCCAATGTAATTTTGCAAGAAGATAAGATGGTTTACCTGGATATCAACGAAAGCACCGATAAGGGCAAAGAATATCTGGAAGCCATCAGAGAGGAATCATTGGGAAAATTAGGGTACTTTCTAAAACCATCTGAATTGTTCGGTCAACTGGCTAAGCGTGGGAATGGTAATGGCAAAACTGAAAGCAATTTTATCATTGAAGAGCTTCAAGTAATTCTTCTATATCTGAAACTAATTTGTGTTTGCTGGAATATATAGGGTTTTCATCAAACACACGGTCTGTAATAATAACCTTATTCTTCCAGCTAACTATATTTCCATCATCGAGGTTAATTTTGGAGTATTTATGATAAAAATTAAATCTATTCTCCTTTACAACCACTCTTGGGTCTGTCTGAAGGTCAAGGTAATCTTTAAGATAAAAGGGTTCATACCTGAACTGTACAAATCCGTCTTTTTCGATTTGAATCGGCATATAATCTCTGCACCAAATATCTTTTGTAGAATCCAAAAAATAATACTTTATGGCATGGTTCTCCAATAAATGGGTTAATCGGTTACAAACATCAGAAAACCTCGAATCGGTTTGAAGTAGTCTGGAGAGATAGACCGTATCAGTTTCTTTACCTATTATCATTTAATAGAAAGTTAGTCCACTCAGTTTGTTTATCGTTACTGTAATATCTTGCAGGTGTTACTATAGCTTTGAAATAAATATCTCTACTTTCGCAGTGTTCCTGAATGGCTTTGACTTGTCTTTTCATATTCGGGATACCAGAAAAAGTTTTACGAGTAAAACAGACTCTTTTTATATTTTTCAATTGGTCAATTTCTGAAATTACATCACGCCATGAGGAAACCTTATTGTCAATATATTCATCGTCAAAATTTGCTTCTTGACCTTTTTCAACAATAATTTCAGAAATAAGGTCGATATAGTCAATTTTCCTTTTTTCTATAAAAGTTATTTTCTCCTGGTTATCAGTCTTTTTTAAATCACCTTCCTGATAAGCCGTAGGTAGAAGTGTCCAAAGGAAATTCCGGTTTCTTCCGTAAAAAAAATTGGCTGAATTACCCAATGCTTCAGGGTTGAAAGTTCCAATAATCAATGTCTCAGTAGCGGGGTTTAAATGGTGGTCTAAAAATCGATGCCTTACAGTACTCATAATGTTGCCTTTAAACATGTAAACATTTATTGATTATCCCACTTCGTCTTCTGCCATTCACTAATTACACCTTCCTTTTCGCAATCCGGGCAGTACCAATGAATTTCTTCAGTATCAGGTCTAAATGCAGTTTTAATTAATCCATGGCATCCTTTTCCAAAGCATCTGACATCGGTTGTTGTTAATGTGTGGGGAAGGTTTTTTGAAGTAGAGTCAATTATCATTGTTAAGAAACCAATAAGTTCTCTTGCTTCTTTGGGCATCTCTTCTGCCATCTTTTCTGAAGCGTCAACGAGGT
>DATKUO010000018.1:0-3245 GCA_035530515.1 Bacteroidales bacterium | reverse complement strand
TACGTTGCTGAGTATGCAAAATATTACTCTGGACTTCTTTTTCAAAAAAACAGGAACGAGGTTTCGGGTAATTTAAGAGTGGGAAGGAAACTTGCCGGATAATGCTTCAATCTTCTTTGCAGAATATTCAGGAGTACGGTAATTACCCGCTATTGGTTTCGGGGGTTGTAATAAAGGTTTATGAAGACTATTTGTTTGATGTGAGACCGTGGGGAGGATATGCGAATATTGAAAAGTGCTATCTTTTTTGCCCGTTCAAACCAAAGGTGGATGACATCGTGGCCGTGACATTTCTGGACAACTATACAAGCCCTGTTATTTTTGGAGTTATTCAAAAGCCTGAAAATGTTAATAAAGACCAGGATTATGTGATTGAGCATCCGAGCGGAACAAAACAGACCATGAAGGCAAATGGAGATTATGAGGTCGAGGACAACCATGGGAATACAATCAAGACGGCCAGCGACGGTGTTAAAATAAATGACCATTATATAATGACTGAGGAATTTGTGGATTGGTTTAATAGCGTTGCTGCTACCCTGGGGATGGGGAACCTGGCAGCACCGGTGCCTGTTAATCCAACTCACTTGCCTGGCTTCGTAGCAAACTATTTGAAAAAAGATAAATATAAAACCAATAAACTCGCTCCAGTGGTGGTATAATATGGCAATGAATCCAGGAAATAAAGAGGCTACGACCGGCCTGGCAAAAGTAATCTACGATGCTGAACAGGCGCACAAAGAAAGAATATCACCACCAGCTCTTACTCCCTACGATCCCAAAACTGAAACAGCGAAAGCGTACCAGGAAAGGGTTGTGGAAGCCATAGACAATTCAAACAGGGAAAGGGCTTATGATATTTCAAATGGAATTATTGAACATTTTAAAGACAATGCCGAGATTAAGGGAGTTGCAACAAATGTAAATACGGTGGTTGGTTTCCCGATACCCGTTCAGGTTGCTCCGGCCACTGGTACGGGTGGTACTACCGCAGCAGGGGCGGGAAGTGGAAGCGGTACCCAAAACAATTCCGGTATAATAGAATGAGGCAATTATGATATTAGACCTTTATGCCATCGAGATAAGAGGTTACGGTGTCCGATATTTAGCAGACATTCCGAAAGGGGCTACGGATAAAAGTGGAGATCTCTCCCTGCCTTCTAATTTTAGTAGATTCATTTTTGCAACGAAGCCAGAGTCATGGGATTGGACTACTCCGAGTGCGGATTCGATTGTTCAAACCCTGGGTGGTATCCATCTTAACACATTCGGGTTCGGAATCCAGAAGGTTACTATTAGTGGAAACATGGGATTTAAACCGAGATTTGTTGATCGGGGTCTCAAGTTCCTTAATGGTTATGAACAGGTTATGGCATTATATAAAATTTATGAAAATTCAAAAAAACTTAAGAATGATGGCACAAGGTTTAATACAGTGTTTTATAATCTTAAGGTTGGGAAAGCATGGTTTATCAATATTGATAGTTTCAAAATTGCCATGAACGTACAGAGAAATCACCAGTATGTTTATTTAATGGAGATGTCGATACTGGCCGACTACAACTATAATGTTTATAAAGTACCAGGAGTTTTTGGATTTGGATTTGATGCGCTGGATAAATGGCTCGGCATGGTATCCACCGTTCAGAATTATCTTGATGCGATAAGGGGAGACTTGGAGATCGCAAACCAGTTGATGTTTAGGGCTGATCGTGTATGGAGAAAGAGCTTGCAGCCGATCACCACTCTTGGGGATATCATAACCGACGTGGCGAGAACGGTTGACAATCTTGCTTCAATAAACCCGCTTTTGTCATTGGGGGGCAGTTTACAAAGCATTATTAATGGTATTGCCGAGGCAAAGAGATCGCTTCTTTCGCTGCCTTCCGAGTTGGTTGTTGCCACCTCGAATGCAGTAAAACGAATTGAGTCTGCAACCAATCTTCTTATAAATAACGAGGCAATAACTCATAAAAAAGATCCGCCAGCCAGAACTCTTACGGACAAAGATATTGAAGAGATTGAGGCATCGTACAAAGGTACCGATCTTGAAAACGGCCAAATGGAATTAACACCCTTGCAGCAGCAGGTAATTCTTATAAGCACAGGATACAGTATTGAGCAAGAGGTCGAGTTTGAAAGTGGCATGAGTCTTCAAAGGTTGGCTGATGAGCTTTATGGTGATCCAGGTATGTGGAATCTTATTTATGAAACCAATAAAGAGGCTATTGGTGATGATCCTCAAAATATTTTGGCTGGTACATTACTTAAGGTATTGACCAAGCCGACACAAAGCATAGTGGTAAATACTCTTGCCGGTCAGCTTGACGTTTTTGATATATGGGACAAGGACAAGATATTTGGAACCGGCTTTGTGTTGAAGGATGGTGATATTGTTTTCAATAGTGATACGGGACAATACGATGTTGTTTCTGGACTTGATAATCTTATCCAGGTTTTACAGGTTAGGATGCTTACAAGATTGAGAACGCTGGTAAGATATTCAGAATATGGAAACTATGCACTGAACCTAATAGGTCGCACCGGCATTAACGAGAATCAGCAGATTGTCGCCGTCGAGGTAGAGAAAACATTATTGGCCGAGCCGAGGGTGACAAATGTCAAGAATGTAAAGGTTACGAAAAGTAAGGATGCTTTTTTTGTTGAGGCTGAAATACTTCCTATTTTTAAAGAGGATTATCAAACCATCAAACAGGAGCTAGTTGTATAATGGTAGTATATAAAAATGTTGAGCAAATCGTCCGTGATATGATAAAGTGGGTCATAGGGATCGGTTCGACCGTCACGGATTGGAGTATAGGCACTCCGAATAGACAGGTGATCGAAGGGGCAGCATCCGAGGTTGAAACAGTTAATTTTCAAATCAAGTTACTCGAAAAAGCCTCATCATTACAAACGGCGACCGGAGCCGATCTTGAAAATAAGGTCGGTGATTATACAGTAGAAAGATTAACCAATCAGAAGTCCACAACTCAATTAAGGTTTTATGTCGATCCATTAAATTATGTAGCTACGGACGTTAATATTCCAATAGGATATCAGGTTCAGGCAAAAAATGGAGTAAATTACGAAACAATAGCGTCTGCACTTTTTAAGGGTTCGGCCAATGTTGGTGGGCCACAACCATTGGATGCGGATGTCGATTCGCCTACTTATGGCAAGCGCATTCTTGACGGCGTTCCAATACGAGCCTTGGAGGTTGGGGAGGGGGGCGATAATGGTAA
>DATKUO010000017.1:0-19996 GCA_035530515.1 Bacteroidales bacterium | reverse complement strand
CAGGCTTTTCAAATTTCAAAAGTAACTCGTTGAAGATTTTCATGGATTCATTATCTTTGATTCCAAGATACCTGGAACTTTTTTGATATATGCTTGCAAACCACTGTATTTATTAACAATTTGAGTTTAAAGACAAACACTAATTAGTTTTCTTTCCGGCATTTTCCGTGAAAAAGGTATTTCTCCCCGAAGCATTTTTCCAGCCATGCCTGTTAACCACAAATAATGATCAGATGGAACCTCTTTTTCAATAGGAACAAAAACACTTTTTCCGACCGGAACTTCATGTGCACATTTCATAATGGCAGTACCTTCATCAATTTCATCGAACATGGCTACATACAACATTTCAGCTCCGCTCTCAATGGCGCCTGCAATCTGTTCCCAATAAAATTCACCTTTATTTCTTGGGATTTTGTCCGATTTGTCATCTTTCATGTTGTGCCACGAAAAACCAGGGAATATAGTAGGTGCATAAGATTTGCCATTTTCCTTGCACCATTTTACATCATCAATAATATTTTCCTGCCGATATGCTTCATAACTTTTCTCATTAAAACGACCTACCAGCCAGGGATGCACCACATCGGCCTGTTTAATTACTTCATGTAAACGCGGGTCCCCTTTTGTGTCAGAACCAAGCGTCCTCCAGCGGGATGGAATGCCCAAATGAATGGAGCAGCCACCATAAACAGGATCATTTTTAAAAAAGTCCATGATGTCAAATATTTCAGGTATGTGGCCTGATTCTCTGGTTCCGGCGCTTATACCCCAAAATGCAACCAGGGGTTTTCCGTTATGAAAAAGATAGCTTGTATTTTTTCCCTGATTTGTAATCTTAAGGTCGTCAACCAAATGTTTCCAATCCTCTATTACAAGTTTATATTGACTGTCGTCCATACTGCCAATATCATACATTAAGCAGATGGCAACTCCATACTTATTGGCTGCTTTAATGGCCGATGCCAGTACTTTGTCGTTATGGTTTAATCTGTTTTGACTGGTAAGGACTGAAAAGAACCGTTGCATAAAAACACCATCAATCCCATACTCCTTCATCCATCTGAAATGTAAATCCACTGTGCTTTCATCGAATGAACTGAACACGTATGCAGGCGAACCATCTTCAAATTTAAAAGGTGTTATATATTTTACTTTATACTCATCCATTTCTGGCCATAGATCGATGGTACAACTTCCATCCTCAAACCTGCCATCTTTATTGTAATGAGTCCATCCCCTCTGGGCCCCATCCCCTTCGCAATTGAACCAGCCCTGATAACCAGCCATAACAAGTCCTTTATAACTCATGTACTTGCTTTTTTCAGCATGTTTAATTTGGGCGGAAATCTGGATACAGATTAATATCATGAACACTACTGCCAATCCTATTTTGTTCTTCATTATTATTATTTTTTTTTGGGAATAAAAGTAAAGAAGCGTGTATAATTTTACATCAATAAATGATTAACCGAATTAACAGATTAAAAAAGATTACGATTTTAATCCGGCATTACAATTCTTCCTCAAATAATCAAAGCTTTTTAATAATTCCGATTGCTGAAGTTCAATGTCAAAATCTTTCTTAGATTTACCCTGTGGTGCTGTGACAATTTCCACTGGTTTACCTTTTCTTGCCATCGTAAGGAAACTAATTATTTCAGCAGCTGGAAGATTTGGGAAACCTTTCCAAAATTCAGGCTTTAAAAAAGGAATTGGTCGTGCAGAGTTTGAAATTGTTTCTACATGAAGCGGCACCTGTGGGCATAATTCGGCCATTGTTTCTGCATAAATCCGGTAGTCTAACATTCCTTCGCCAATGGCCATTCCCTGGAATGTTGCGCCTTCGTCTGTCTCCCAAACTGTAATATCACGCACACTTGTGCAAATTATAGTTGAACCCAATATTTTTAATGCTTCCATGGGGTCTTCCATTGCCCAAACGGCATTTGCAGGGTCGAACAGGGCTCCACAAATATCTGTTCCTGTTTCAGTAATAAGTTCTAAAAGTTCTGTCGAACAAAGGTCTCCGGCATGGTTCTCAAAAGCAAATTTAATCCCGGCATCCAGTGCTGCTGAGCGAAGCGATTTCATTACTTTTATTACGGCTTCAATATGAGCTTCAATTCCCCCATCCATATACCGGTCTTCAATTGTGCCTATTCTACAACCAACTACTGGCGATCCAACTGCAGAAGCCACCCTGATTCCTTTCATTAATAATTCTTCCGCATTCCCATATTTATCCGAAAACGCGGCGGATTTCTCGCTTATACTTCCAATTCCAATATAAATACTGACTTGATTATTTTTTGCCATTTTACTCAAACCGGAAAGATATCCAGGTTCAAGACTTTCAAACGGCTGAAAAGTATTCAGCAAAACAGAATCGAGTTTTTGTTTTATGGCATATTCCATAAGTTGCTGAGTATTTAAAAGCATTCCCCTGAGCGAATGATTACATAATCCCAAAGGAATTTTAGCGAATCCGGACGAATTGTTTTCAATCATATTCTTCAAAGCAAAAGCCGGAAAAGATTGCATTGCCAGTATACCCATCCCTGTTATTCGTGTAAAATCACGTCGTTTCATAGGTTACTTTTTATTATCGATATTTAAACAATAAAGCTACCCGGTTGTAATCCTGATATTTCGGAACGAAACTTCATTTCCATGACCCTGTAGAAGGATATGTCCTTTTTCTTGTTCTCCAAAATTTTTCAGCTTATAGTATTTACTTAACAAAACCAGCTCCTTGTAACTATCAGAACCTCTGATGTAAGCTAAAACTAACTTGGCGTTCAACCAATGTTCCACCCGGTTCCCATCGACAACAATTTTTACTTTGTTCCACTCTCCCGGAGGATTTATTAATATGTTTTCCCTGGCCGGAAGAACATCGTACAAAGCAGCCATTTTGCGGTTTCCATTTCTTCCGAGGAGAGCATCCGGATGTTTTTCATTGTCAATCAACTGATATTCAAGCCCCAGATATTGACCCTCTGAGCCAGGATATGAATCAATTACCATGTATTTAATCCCGCTGTTTGCTCCTTCACTTAAGCGAACCTCAAGTTCCAGCTCGAAACTAGAGAATTGTTCCTTTGTTACAATATCGTGCCCGCCTTCGTGCTCTGGAGTTGTTGCCTCAACAGTTAAAACTCCATCTTTTACGATCCAACCATGTTCGGGAAAGTTATCTGACTTTATGTCTTTCCATGCATCGGCTGACTTACCGTCGAACAAGATGATTTGTCTTTTTATTGGATTGTCATTTTTTGCCTGTTGTGAACTTTCAGTTGCACATTGCGAAAAAAGGATGGCAATTAACAGCACCTTTAAACCATTTGTACTCATAATTAAGATTTTATATTTTATAAATCATTACCGAATCAAGATTCTTTGCTCAACTCCTTCAACGAGAGGATAGTTAACATCTTTTAAATACCCTACTAATTTGGAACGCAAATTTTCAGCTATCTCTTTGTATTTAAACCGTTCAGGATTTGTGCCCAGAAGGTTGTTCATCTCATAAGGGTCATTTTTTAAATCAAAGAGAGCTTCAACATCTTTACCACCGCTCCGGTGTGTGGTCATTAATTTCCAGCCCTGCGTCCGGATCATCAACGATGGCACATTGGAATTTTTCCATGTCCATTCTGAAACTGCAAAATCATACTTTGGTGCCTCGCCTTCAATTACCGGCCTGAGTGAATATCCATCTGAAGGAAGGTTTTTTACACCGGCGTAATCGAGAATAGTGGGAAAAATGTTTAAGGTTGAAACCGGGGTATTAATTCGCAGTCCCGCTTTTATTATGCCAGGATAACTTATGATAAATGGCACCCGGACAGATTCCTCGTAAAAACAAAATTTTCCGCGCATACCGTGAGCGCCGAGCATCTCGCCATGATCCGAAACAAAAACAACCAGCGTATTGTCAGTCAGCTTCAACTGGTCAAGTTTGTCCAGTATTTTCCCAACCCATTCGTCAATTTCAGTAACAAATGCATAATAGTTAAGAGTCATGTACTTAATATTTTCCGGAATTGTATAAGGTAATTCCAAAGGAGTTGGTTTGTAGGGAGAGTTACTCCTGTTGTCGTGAATGGAAACCGGAGTAATCATGTCGTCGTGTTTATACATAGATACAAAAGGTTCACTTGGTGTTATAGGCACATGGGGGCAATGAAACGAACATGTGAGAATAAATTTCTGATCTTTAATCCTATCAAGCGCCTCAAGTGCTTCACGGGCCTGTACCGCGGTAATTGTAAATTCAGCAGGCAAATCAAGTACCCCATGCACATCGTCCTGACCTATTTTTTTTCTCTCTAATTCAGTTTCCGGAATATTTCCGGATGGCAGATACTTATTATCTTCGGTCAATGGGATCAAGTTTGTATGGAACAGTTCCTCCATAAAATGTGCTTTCGTAAAGTTCACCCGGCATTAATTGAGCTTTCTTTATGTTTGCCTTTACATACTTTACATACAGGGGTTCCCATTTAACAATTGGCTCCGTACCTGTCAATCCATCAACCGGTGGATTTTTATAAATCCTTGCCATATATTCGGGAGAATGAAATTTCCCGTAATACTCACTGTGGTAACCTGCTCTTGATAATATTTCATCAAATGTCGGGTAATAAAAAGCATCATTATTATCAACATCCTTGTTTTCCCTGACTGTGGTTGTCTCCGTTAACCTGCCTGTCAAAATAGAGGTTCTGGCCGGAACAGAGACCGGACAGGGTGTCACTGCCTGACTGAAATAAACCCCATGACTCGCAAGCCTGTCCAGGTTAGGAGTTTTAATAACCTGATTACCTGAATAACCCAATGCGCTGAACGCCTGCTGGTCAGTAATAATAATCAGAATATTTGGTTTTTCTTTTACTTGTCCAAAAGACATGACAGAGGGTAAAAAAACAAAACTGCCTATTACAGCAACTGATTTATTACAAAAGTGGCTGATGTGATTCATATTAGTTTTATTAAGTAAATTAACCCAAATCAAATTTTATTTATTTATGAAGAAAGGGAATGAACATTAAATTTAAATTAATAAAGAATTAATAACATTAATGATTCGTAAACCTGGCTCAAAGAATGAACATTAATACATGAAATCCAATCCGTTAAAAATATTCTAAAAATCAATATTTTATATTGAAAAATTAATTCCTTTAATCCATTATTAATATAGAATTAATCCCACATCCTTAAATTTATATCATAGTAAATCCTAAATGTACAAATCATCTATACTCCGTTCTTTTACTTTTGCAGTAAGTTATTTATTCCTATTATCGGCTTTATCCGCGAATAATCCAATTGCAAAAATTACTTTTTCAAATCCGAGGGAAGAGACAGGAATTTCATTTGTGATTAATACGAATACTGCAGCTGAAGCCTATACTGAACTGGCAAACAAGGGGCAGTTGGATTGTCGCTATATTCCAGCCGGTAAATATGGTTATTTCAGGGTCGATGATGCTGTGATTTTATTTACTGATGCTAAACTAATTTTTTACATTACCTACTTTGATTCCGGGAATGGAAATTTTGCTCTTCAATATAATTCGCTATCAGGGAATTACAAATCTTTTACGATTTCAAAAACGAACTCTAACTCCTGGATTAGCACTACAGTAGGATTAGTTGACGCGTCATTTAATAATTTGCAAAATAATCAGTCAGATTTCAGGATTTCGGGTGAAGCCTACATACGTCAGATATCCATATCAAAAGGAGAATTGGATCCGCAAAAAGAAGCTGTTCCTGTTACTTCCGGCAGCAGCTACTCAGAATTTACTGGCAAATCTGTTGCCGGCTACCAGGCCTGGTTTACGGCAAGCGAATCAAATTCCGGATGGGTGCATTGGTCATCCAATAGTTTGCCTGAAGCAGGGAATTTTTCTTTTGATATTTATCCCGACACCAGGGATTATGGGACAGAAATTTTGAAACAAACCGGTTTTGACGATCTGGGGAATGGTGAACCTTCCCTGTTATTTAGTTCAGCAGATGTAATTGACGAGCACTTTAAATGGATGAAAGATTTCGGCATTGATGGTGTGGCTCTTCAGCGATTTATCGGAGACAACCCATATCCGATCACCGACTCCCCATTTTCGAAACCGGTGAAAGTCAAAAAAGCGGCTGAAAATTATGAAAGGATCTTCTATGTTTGTTATGATATGTCATCGGGTAAAGATGAGAATGCCTGGGTAGAAAGTATCAAATACGACTGGGTTTTCAACATTGAACAATCCTATGCTTTAACATCATCTCCGGCCTATGCCACAGTAAATAACAAGCCTGTGGTGCAGATTTGGGGCCCTGGATTTACTTCACGGGTGGGAAATGCTGCAAAAACAATTGAACTTATCAAATTCCTGCAAAGCCGGGGATGCTATGTTATTGGAGGGGTTCCGACAAATTGGCGGACAGAATCCGGCGACTCAAAACCCGGATTCATTGAAGCCTACAAAACTTACGATATGGTTTCCCCATGGACTCCGGGACGATATAAAAGTATTACTGCCTGCGACAGTCACAAAACCAATTACCTCGTTCCGGACAAAGCGTTTTGCGATGCCAATAACATCGACTACTTACCGGTACTTTCCCCGGGTTTTTCATGGTCGACATGGAATATTGGAGCCCCGAATTCAATTCCCCGGCTTGCCGGAGAATTCCTTTGGCGGCAAGCATATAACATAAGATCGACCGGAATTAACCAGATGTACTTCGCAATGTTTGATGAATATGATGAAGGGACAGCAATTATGAAGGCAGCATGCGACTGGAGTATGATTCCAACCAACCAGTATTTCGTTACTCTAAGCACCGATGGCATATGGGTCTCATCAGATTTTTACTTAAGGGTTGCAGGTGCCGCAACGGCAATGGCTAAAAGTTCTGATGACCCATCTCAGGTATTATCTGTTCCACATTCCAATGGTCCGGATTATTATAGAAACAGTTTCGAAAAGAGATATACCGAATATATTGAAAAAGAAGGAGGCGAAGTTAAGAATGGGATATTCAATCTGGATCCATGCTTTTATAATCCGGCAATTCTGGGAAGCAGCAATGTTTCCCTGCCGACTTGTGAAATTACCAAAGATGAAGCAAATGCAAACAGAGGATCGTATGTTTTAAGGGCTACAGGCTATCCAACATCATCTAATACTGCATTTTACACCTATAAATTTGCCGAGGTTAAAATACCTG
Source organism: Bacteroidales bacterium (assembly GCA_035530515.1). GTDB lineage: Bacteria > Bacteroidota > Bacteroidia > Bacteroidales > VadinHA17 > LD21. The sequence continues at coordinate 12,754 of DATKUO010000017.1, read as the reverse complement.
TGGTAGCAGAACTGCAACTTTCATTCTGGAAGAAAACTATCAATGAACTTGGGAAATATGTTTCGGTTGATTTGATGTTTAAATCAGGAAAAAAGTTAAGCAATCTGATTAACTATAAAAACAATTTTGGTTTGAGCATGGATCCATCTTCAGGTATCGGAACAGTTGGGGCAGGCTGGGTAAATATTCTGGTATAAACAGGGTAAAATGCAACCCTAAGATTTTATTAATTCGTTAAATGATTTTTTATATTCCTCATCGTACAGCTTTTGATACTCCCTGATAAATTTTTCATAAGCCATTTTCGCCAGGCTATGATTGCCAAGGAAATACTCCGCCTTGCATTTAAGAACCATTGCCTCTTCATTAATTTTATCGAAATTGAAAATACAATCAGCCAGATTAATAATGAACTCAGCATCTTTTTCTAACTTACATTTTTCTGCAAAAGCTACAAGGCTATCAATGATCTTATCAGAAATATCTGATTTAAAATCATCAAGCCACTCATAGTTGCAGTTGATTAAGAAACCTCCCTGCTTAGTGATTTCCAATAATCTGCATACATTCATTTTTGTTAGATTTGACATTGAGCCGGAGATTTGTAAAAAATCTAAGTAATCGCATTTAACAGTATTATTGTTGCACATAATTTTCCAGTACCCTGTTTCCTTTGTCAATTCAATTGCCCCAATTTCGGATAATATTGTTTTCAGCTTGGCAGTATTTACAGCCCTGTTATTTCTTGCACTTGATGTGGATTTACCAAACCAAAGATATTCTGATATTTGATCAGAGGTAATTCCTTTATTATTTTTATACGTATATAATAAAATAAGCAGGAATAGTTCTTTTAAAAGAGGCGAAAATTTAATTGTTATATCCTCATTATTCAGGTTAAACACCTGAAATCCACCAAAAAGTACTAATCGATAATTTGGTTTCTCATTAGGTAATTCAGAAACAGATTCTTCAGATTCTACAGATACTTTCTCAATGGCATGTTCATCTGTTGCGATCGTATCTGGTGAAATTCTTTCAGACCTTCTTTTTCGAATAATATAAAATGAGAATATTGCAAATGAAATCACTAATACAATTGCAAATAGGAATAAGAACAGGTTCTTTTTGGTTGTAACATTCAAGGATCCGACTATGAATTCTTCAGGCGGATAATCTATTGAATATATATTAAGGAGCGTTGTCGTAGAATCCGTTACGAACGAAGTGTAGGCAAACAGCTTGTTTTGTCTTGGGAAATAGCAAAGACTTGCATTCGATCTTATATCAAAAAACCTATAAGGGATCTTATCGCCCACAAATTCTACTTTTGGTTTGTCAATATTACCCTTTATCAGCTGCAAGGAACTTTCAAACTTGATTTTTTCAAATACCAGAGCGTAAAAATCACGATTCTTCTTGTTGATGCATATGGCGTTGCCTACGCACATATCATCATAGATCCGGGCAATTTCATGTTTTTTGAAAAATGTCCTGTTTTTAATTGAATAGCCCAGTAAATCAAAATAACTATGGGGATTAACCATCTGACTTCCTGTTGAACTTCCATAACCACCCAAAATATAGATTGTATCATTCAGCGAACCAAGGCCCGCCAGATACCTTGGAAAGAATATGTTATTGTCAATAGTTAAGTCCTGCCATTCATTTTTTGTCAAATCAAGCCTTAGGATTTCATTATGGTAGGTATGCTGGCCATAGCCACCGAAAATATAAATTGAATTCTCATCCTGGTTAAAATAACTGTTAAAATGCCTGTAGAAACTAATTGAATTGGAAGAGGCATTTATCTCAGTCCATTTGCCTGTTGAAATATCAAGGCTATAGAATACCCTACTATTTACAATGTAACAGTAAATTTTATTATCCAGACCGTTATATACTGAATAGAAATCACCGTTTATTGAAATTGACTTATCAATGTATTTAACAGATTGAATAGTGTTTTCCTGAGCAGAATAAATTAACAACTCCTTTTCACCCAAAATAAATATTTTTCCCTTTTCGCTGTCGGAAGCCAACAATACATTTCCTTCAATTTCATCTTGAAATATGTTTACCCATTTACGATGATTGTACTTCAACCATACGGGATTTTTTACATGTGCTTCTGCTTTGTTTAGTCTGCTTTCCGCTTTATTGCCCACTTCCTCGTCCAGGGGCCAGTGATATTTTAAATTTCCTTCTTCAGAAATCCTTATATCCCTTATGATCATTGAAGGGACATCAGATGTCTTAAAATTTTCATAATCATTTGCTCCAAAAATTATTTTGAAAGAATCATTTCTTTTGAACCCGACGTTTTCCTGAACGTAAAAAGAATCGGGAGTGTAGAAAATCAATCTGTCTTCATTCAATAGAAACTTAACACGCAAATTAATCCAATCATCAAGTGCATTATTTAAGGAACCAATATGAATAATAGAATCGTTTTTCCCATTAATCAGATTTAAATTTATTTCAGGAGTAGGCGAAATTATGAGATCAATATTTTTATTTTCACGGGAAATGACTCTAAGAATATATCCAAATACTTCTGAATAATCATTCGGTTTTGAAAGATAAATAGTATAGTCAAAAGAAATTTCAAATTCGTCATGAAAATTTAAAAACCCATCAGGAGATAAATTTAATTCTGTTCTTTTATCCAGAACAACACCATGGCTTTGAAATTTTAGTCCGTAAATTTGTGCGAATGCAATATCATTTATCATGAATAAAGCAAAAAGTAGTGCAAACCGAAAAATGCAATCAGAGAAGGATAAATTTGATTTAGCTCTCATTTATAAGTCTATCTGGTAATAGAGGACCAAAATATTGTAAAAATATAGATCAAATATAGTTTTAAAAAATCAAATTTGATCTATTAAATTGGAATTTAGAGGTAGGATGTGTCTTACTGCAGATCCTTGAAAAATAGTGGTTCAATTATGTAATTATGAGCGGATGGATTGTAAAAAAAGTTGCTGAAATGTTGCTGGATCCGTTAGGGATCTGATTATCTTATTGTTTTCCAATTGATTCCGCCACTCTCATCCCATCGACAGCTGATGAAACAATTCCTCCGGCGTATCCCGATCCTTCACCACATGGAAATAATCCTGATATTTTTATATGTTCGAGTGTTTCCGGGTTACGAGGGATTCTGACTGGAGAAGAAGTTCTTGACTCAACTCCAAGAACAACTGCTTCATTAGTGAGATAACCATTCATTATATGGCCAAATAACCTGAACCCATCCCTTAAACGTCTTCCAATTGCTTTAGGCAGCCAGCTGTGAAGAGGCGAAGATGTTACTCCCGGGAAATACGAAACCTTTGGAAGCGAACCTGATGCAACACCGTCAACAAAGTCAGCAAGCCTCTGCGCAGGAGCTCTCTGTGAATGTCCTCCATTCTTCCAGGCTTCACGTTCAAGCTCTTTTTGGAATTCAATCCCGGCCAATACATCTGAACTACTATATTTAATGTAATCCTCTGGTTTTATCTCAACAACTATCCCTGAATTAGCATAAGGAGAGTTCCTGCCCGAAGGTGACATCCCATTAACAACCACCTCTTCCTGTGATGTTGCAGATGGTACTATGAATCCTCCCGGACACATGCAAAATGAGTAAACACCTCTCCCATCGACCTGTTTTGCCAGACTATAAGAAGCTGCAGGCAGATAATCCCCCCTTGCAGTACCATGATACTGGATTCTATCGATCAACTCCTGTGGATGTTCAACCCTGATCCCCATGGCAAATGGTTTCATTTCAAGATTAACACCTCTGTTACGGCATATATCATATATATCCCTGGCAGAATGTCCAGTTGCCAGAATAACATATGAAGACTTGAACTTATCATTATCAGAGGTTACTACCCCTTTAATTTTGTTATCTTCAATTAGCAGATCAGTCACCTTTTTTTCAAGTATGAAAACACCTCCTGCATCAAGTATTGATTCCCGTATTTTAGAAATTATACCAGGGAGTTTGTCAGTACCGAGGTGAGGATGTGCCTCATACAAAATATTTCTGTTTGCACCATGGTAGCATAATAATTCAAGTACTCTGGTATTCTCACCTCTTTTCTTTGATCGTGTATATAGTTTTCCATCAGAAAATGTTCCTGCCCCTCCTTCGCCAAAACAGTAGTTACTGTCAGGATCTATCCTCTGTTCACGACTGATTTTTGCAATATCCTTTTTACGCAATGAAACATCCCTTCCCCTTTCAATAATAACAGGACGTATGCCGAGTTCAATCAATCTCAGAGCCGCAAACAGGCCGGCAGGACCGGCACCAACAATTATTACTTCGTTTTTTCCTGATACATCAACTGGCTGGAATGGAGTTATTACAGGTAGAGAAGAATCTTCACCAGACAAGACTTCAACTGTCAGATTCACACGGATATTTTTCTTTCTTGAATCAATCGATTTTTTAATGATTCTTAATGCAGAAATTGCTGATTGATCTACTCCTGAAAGTGATGCTGCAATCTTTCTGATAACTGCTTCATCAGCTGCTGCCGATGGATTAAGATTTATCTGTACCTGTTTAACCATTTTTATTCGAAATGAAATGCCAGAACCCAAATCTGCGACTTCATCTTATCGATTGCATTGAGATATTCAGGATGTCCCTGATAAGGATCATTAACAAGTATATTTCGTATACCATTCGACATCTTCAGTTCGACAGAAAGTTTAAAGTATGTAAGATAAAAATCCATGCCAGCTCCTAATTCATAATAAAGATCAGGTCGTTTAAGCCTTATATATACCGGTTTTTCGTCATCGAACTCCTTTTTCCCTGCCAGATCATACCTATAGTTTAATCCTCCAATTACGTATGGTCTTACATTATTCAGTCTGTCACCCTTAAATTTTAAGAGAAGTGGAAATTCCAGAAATGATGATTCAAGTCTTTGCTGATCGTTATACAGAACTGCATCCATATTATTCTCGTCGACTTTATAATATCGCACAACGCGCTGACCAAAAGAGACCCCGGGAAGAAATCTTATATCAAAATATCTGGCTATATGAAAATTTGTCACAATCTGAATATTGATACCCGGATTAAGTAGAGACACTTCGGGATAAAGCGAATCAACCTCTAGATATGATTGTGAAGGGGTAATATCAAAGTCCATTATATTGAATCCCAAACTGAATCCAAAGTGAAGAGGCTTTTCATCATACCACGATTCGTTTTTCGGTTTCTGCTTCTGTCCTGACAAATTTAAATTGATCACCAGAAAAATGAGCAACAGTGCAGTATTTAAGGTTCTTCTTTTCAATCTTTTCAGTAACTAATATTTGAGGGATACAAGATAATAAACTGGTTTGAATTACTATTATTGCGTTGATAATTTAACTCCGGTATAAATACTTGCCACTCCACCTGTCATCTTTTTCTGCCGTAAATCAGAGAATCCTGCAAGGGTAAGTAATTTAAGGAACTCCTCATTATCAGGAAATTTTTTAACTGAATCAGGTAGATAACTGTAAGCAGCCTTGTCTTTTGAAAATAATTTACCGAAAAACGGAAGGATTTTTCTGAAATAAAAATTATAAACCGATCTGAAAAGGAATCCTGAGGGTTTAGAGAATTCAAGTACCAGTATCATCCCTTTATCACGGATCACCCTATTCATTTCTGAAAGGCCCTTCAGTGGATCTGAAAAATTTCTTACACCAAATGCCACCATTGCCACATCAAAAACAGTATCACCAAAGGGGATGTTTTCCGAATCGCCTGGTGTTAGTACAATCTTACAATTAAAACCTTTTCTGTCAATCTTATCTTTACCAATCTTCATCATCTTCTGAGAAATATCAATACCATCTATCTTAGAGGGATTAAGCCTCATTGCGGCTATTGCCAGGTCACCAGTTCCCGTGGCAACATCCAGAATATGAGGATTCTTATACGATTCTGAGATTATTCTGATCGCCCTTCTTCTCCATAGATGATCAATACCAAATGACAAAAAATGGTTAAGGAAATCATACCTCCAGGCAATAGAATCGAACATAGATTCAACTTTGGCTCTTTTGTTTTCTATATGTGGTTGTGGAATATTTCCCATAAAAAATTAAAAAAACAAAGATAGGATTAATTAACCATTGCCAACTTCAAAGTGTCAAACTTGCTTATTGATTTTTACCTTTGCGAGTTATACCCCCCGAAGGGCGAGGGGGCAAAAACATTGTCTTTTGCAGATAAGTTCATGTTAAATAATTTCCTACTTTTACGCAAACGAAAATCAGAAAGCCTAAAATGAATAAAACGATTATGATAACCGGAGCTACATCAGGTTTCGGGAAAGCAACTGCTGTGCGATTTGCTAAAAACGGATATAATATTATAATAACCGGAAGAAGAAAAGAGAGACTGAATATACTTGAGAATGAACTTCTTTCGCATGGGAAGATCAAAGTTATCGCGCTAAATTTCGATGTCAGACAAAAGGATGAAGTTGCTTCAGTGATCGGAAATCTTCCGGCAGAATGGAAAAAGATCGACATACTTGTTAATAATGCCGGTCTTGCTGTTGGTCTTGGCCATATAGACAAAGGAGATATTGATGACTGGGATAGAATGATCGATACCAATGTAAAAGGGCTATTATATGTGACAAAAGCTGTAGCTCCCTTGATGGTCGATCGCGGAAAGGGACACATAATTAATATAGGTTCGATTGCAGGAAAAGAGCCATATGAAAATGGCAATGTATATTGTGCAAGTAAATTTGCGGTTGATGCTCTTTCAAAATCTATGCGCATTGACCTGTTAAAGAATAATATAAAAGTAACACATATTGCACCGGGGATGGCTGAAACAGAGTTTTCGCTTGTGCGTTTTAAAGGAGATTCTGAAAAGGCAGATTCTGTGTATAAAGGATTTGATGCTCTCACCAGCGATGATATCGCAGATGCAATCTATTATTGTGCCACATTGCCGGCACATGTCTGTATTAATGATCTGGTTATTACACCTACTCAGCAGGCAGGGGTAAACCACAATTACAGGAAGGTTTAAAGAAAAAGATAAAAGTTGAAGAAGGTTGATATAGGTTTAAAAAGGTTAACATTATAAACCCTGTTGCCTATAGCCTGTAGCCTGCCGCCTTCAACACCAACAAATAACAATTAATAATTTATTTTATGTACAAATACGACTATCTGTTCGATTTTACTAAGAATGTCTTCCTGAAGATGGGATGTAGTGAGCATAACTCTGCGATTATTGCAGAGGTATTTCTTGCGGCTGAATTAAGGGGTCATGCATCTCACGGGATGATAAGGATAAAAGACTATTTCCAATTGTGGAAGGCTAAACGGATAAATACTGATCCGAATGTTAAAATAGTGCATGAGTCACCAAGCACGGCGGTTGTTGATGGAGATAATGCTGTTGGAATGGTAGCTGCCCGCCGATCAATGGAAATAGCTATTGAAAAGGCAAAGAATGCCGGTACAGGGTGGGTTGCTACAAGAAATTCAAACCATTTTGGTATTGCAGGATATTATTCGATGATGGCCCTTAAACACGATATGATAGGTATCTGTCTGACAAATGCAAACCCTCTTGTTGCTCCAACTTTCTCAATTAGCAGGATGATGGGAACCAACCCTATTGCAGTTGCCATACCTGCTCTGAAATATCCTCCATTTGTTGCTGATTTTGCAACTACTCCTGTAGCCAGGGGCAAACTTGCCGTGGCGGAAAAAAAAGGTGAAAAAGTTCCATTTGGATATGTACAGGACAAAGATGGCCTACCCTCTGATGATCCTGCAATACTTAAACAGGGAGGCTCAATGGTTACCCTTGGCGGAGACAGGGTACATGGCAGTCATAAAGGATTTTGTCTATCTTCTATTGTTGACATATTCTCTGCTGTTTTCAGCGGCGCTAATTTCGGACCATTCGTGCCGCCAAGTGTTGCATATCTTCCGGTCCTCGATAAAAAAGTTGGTGAGGGAACCGGACATTTCTTCGGAGCAATGAGAATCGATGCTTTTCAACCCGCTGGTGACTTCAAAGCAAAAATGGATGAATGGATCGAGACTTTCCGGTTAGCAAAGCCGGCTAAAGATCAAAAGAGTATTCTTATCCCTGGTGACCCTGAAAGAGAGGCTGAGGAAAGAATAAGGAAGGAAGGAATCAGTCTTGTACCAGCAATTAAAAATGACCTTGTTGAAATTGCAGGTGAACTGGGTATTGATTTTTTATGATATGAACTCCATTTTTTTCTTGCAAGAGAATGTCTTGCGGTCTTGCAGTCATTAAATTAATTGCACTTCTTCCTCTCGCCTGACGCCCTTCGACCGCCGAAACTTTTGTGTAGGCGGTGATGCCCGACGCCCTACATCTATTGTTCCATAAACCCCTGATCTTTCAATACCTGCAGGAGTATTTTTGAAAATTCAATGTTATCAGCTTTTTTATACCTGACATCTGTAAACACCTGTGCCAGAGTTTCTTTATTGTTTTCCTCTACAAACTGCATAGAATCTTTTCTCCGCTCCTTCTCTGTGTAATACATTTCAATATTAAAATCGGTATAATCACTATATGTCTCTTTATGAATAATTGCTTCAAGGGGAAGTCTGTCAACCTGTTCAGGTTCCTCAGCCGGCCAGCCAAGGGTTACTGTCGTTACTGGAACCACACCTTTAGGAAGCTTCAGAACTTCTATAATTTTGTGTGCCATATATGTGGTAGTACCCAGATAACAAATACCAAGCCCCTTTGATTCAGCAGCAATGCACACAGTTTGTGCAAGCAGCAATGCGTCAATAGCAGCAGTCATAAATGAAAGAAAATTGTCATAACCCGGCTCGGCATTTCTCAACAGACACCACTTATTGAACCTGTTGAAATCAGCACAGAATGTCAGAACAACAGGAGCTTCTGTAATCATCTCCTGATTAAAATGAAACGGAGCAAGTTCTCTCTTTTTCTCTTCATCTTTTGAAATAATAATGCTATAAACCTGCATGTTTCCGGTTGTTGAAGTCCGACAACCCACTGTTATCAGATCTTTTAGAAGCATATCATCAACAGGTTCTGAGGAATATTTTCTTATTGTTCTTCGATTCGATAAAATATCTGAAAAATCTGCCATTTTTTTATGTTGTAGAATATCCTGCAAAGTAAACAAATTAAGGTATAACTTGAAGTTTGTTTGAGAAGGATTTTATTATCTTAGCATGAATCTAAAAACCTAATCTGTTTAACCATCTTATTATGAAAAAAGGTCTTTTCATCTCATTTCTTCTTGGATTTGTTATCTGCACCAATCCTGGAATAGCTCAAAAGAAAAAAGAGGCTTCTAAGGAGCCAGAGAAGAAAGAAGAAGGACTAACTTCTTCAACATTCGGCGGATTAAAATTTAGAAGTATAGGTCCGGCATGGTGTTCCGGAAGGATTTCTGATTTTGCCGTTAATCCTCAAAATCATTCAGAGATTTATGTAGCTGTTTCAGCAGGCAATATCTGGAAAACAAAAAATAATGGAACAACATGGGCTCCTGTATTTGAGAAATATGGAGCTTATGCTATAGGATGTCTAAAGATGGATCCAGATAACCCATATGTTATATGGGCAGGTACTGGTGAAAATAATCACCAGCGCCAGCTTGGTTATGGCGATGGTATTTATAAATCGGAAGACGGTGGTTCAACCTGGAAGAATATGGGCCTTAAGGAATCAAGGCAAATTGGCATGATCGCGATTGATCCCCGCAATACCGATGTGGTATATGTGGCTGCAGAGGGATCAATATGGGGACCTGGAGGCGACAGGGGTCTTTTTAAAACAACCGACGGGGGAAATACCTGGAATAAAGTTCTGGATATCAGTGAAAACACCGGTATTAATAATATCCTGCTCGATCCGCGTAATCCTGATGTTTTATACGCCACCTCCGAACAAAGAAGAAGACATGTATATACAAAAATAGGCGGTGGACCTGAGTCTGCAGTTTACAAATCGAAGGATGCAGGTAAAACCTGGAACAAAATAATGGAAGGCCTTCCATCAGCACATATAGGAGGGATGGGGTTGGATATATCTCCTGCAAATCCGGATGTACTTTATCTAATTATGGAAGCTGCGGGTGAATCGGGAGGTTTTTACAGATCAGTAAACAGAGGTGCATCATGGGAAAAAATGAGTTCATACGCTTCAAGCGGCCAGTATTTTAATGAAATTTACTGCGACCCGAAAGATATTGACAAAATATATAGCCTGGAAACAGTATCACAAGTCACACTTGATGGCGGCAAAACGTGGAGAGCAATAGGAAATAACCAGAGACATGTTGACGATCATGCTCTCTGGATTGACCCGGATAATACAAATCATTTTTATATTGGAGGCGATGGTGGTGTTTACGAGACATTCGACGGAGGGAATAATTACAATTTTAAACCGAATCTGCCGGTAACACAATTTTACAGGGTATTTGTCGATAATGCTTTACCCTTTTACAATGTTTATGGAGGAACCCAGGATAATAATTCAATGGTAGGCCCTTCACAAAATATTAACAGGGATGGAGTTGTAAATGATGACTGGAAAGTGACAGTAGGTGGTGACGGTTTCTGGCTTGCTGTTGATCCTGAGGACGATAATATTGTATTCACAGAATCTCAGTATGGGAATGCATCTCTTTGGGATAAAAAAAGCAAAGAATCTGTAGATATCAGACCTGTTCCACGTAAAGGTGAAAAAACCTACCGATGGTATTGGGATACACCGATTATAATAAGTCCTCATCAGAGAGAAAGGATATATATGGCAGCTAACAAAGTATTCCGAAGTGATAACCGTGGAAAAAGCTGGGAGGTAATCTCTGAAGATATTACTAGAAACGAGGATCGAAACCAATTCAAAGTTATGGGCAAGTTCTGGAGTATTGATGCTGTTGCTAAGGATGTATCAACATCACAGTGGGGATTAATTGTATCTCTTGCAGAATCGAAGGTGAAGAAAAATCTGTTGTATGCAGGAACCGATGACGGAGTTATTGCTGTTACGGAAGACGGAGGAAAGGATTGGACCAGGATCACAACCTTCCCCGGAGTACCGGAATATACATATGTGAGCGACATTCTACCTGATAAATTCAATGAAAATGTGGTATATGCCACATTTAATAATATGCTGAATGACGATTTCAAACCTTATATTCTTAAAAGTACCGACAAGGGTAAATCATGGAAATCAATAACCAACAAACTTCCTGAAAATGGTACAATTCACACAATAGAACAGGATAATATCAATCCGGATCTGCTTTTTGCCGGCTCCGAGTTCGGATTCTACTTTTCAATTGACGGAGGTAATGAATGGATCGAATTCAAATCGGGGCTTCCGACAATAGCCGTCAAAGATATAACAATTCAGGAACGCGAGAGTGATGTTGTAATTGCAACTTTTGGCAGAGGCTTTTATATCCTCGACGATTATTCCCCCTTACGTAACTTTAAAAAAGAGATTCTTGATAAAGAAGGTTATATTTTCCCAGTTAAAGATTCAAAGATGTACGTTCAGCCAAGCGGTTTTAGCAACCAGGGCTCAACATATTTCAAGTCACCGAATCCAGATTTTGGTGCCACTATAACATATTTTGTTAATGAGGTCCCAAAAACAGCCAAAGCAATCAGGCAGAAAAAAGAGAAAGAGTTATTTGAAAAGGGAGAGCCTATACCTCAACCTACAATTACCGATCTGGATGCTGAGGAAAAGGAGATTAAGCCATACCTGATTTTCACCATTACAGACGAAAGTAACAACATAGTAAAAAAGTTGTATAAGTCACCCTCTAAAGGGGTAAACAGGATAGCCTGGAACTACACATACGAGGGTTTCTCCCCAATCACTACAAATAAATATAATCCTATCCCAGGAAGCAGTGGCCGCAGAAGAGGCATACAGGCTATGCCGGGAACATATAAAGTTTCACTCTCATTATTTGCAAAAGATAAAACCAGAGATTTAGCGGGCCCTGTACCTTTTGAGTGTAAACCACTTGGCCTTGCCACATTCCCGGCAAGTGACCAGAATGCAAAATATGCATGGATTAAGGAAGCATCTGATTTTTCCAGGACCATGTATGGTACAATGAGTTACTCCAGCGAACTTAAAAATAAGGTCAATGCTGTAATGCAGGCTATCCATCAAACACCGGGCGCTCCAGCAGACCTTATGAAAGAAGCAAAAAGGATAAATAATGAGCTTGAAAATATTACATTCATATTTAATGGGCCCCAGGCTAAAGCAAGCTGGGAAGAGCTTCCTCCAATTAACATGCCGCTCTCACAGCGACTTAGCGAAATGGCATCTGCCAGCTATGGAACAAGTGGCGATATAACAATTATTGCAAAAGAACAGTTGGATATTCTCAAAGTTGAGTTTCCACCTATTCTGGAAAGAGTTAAAAAGGCTGGTGAGGATTTGCAGAAAGTTGATAAGCAGCTTGATGCTGTTAAAGCACCGTGGACTCCGGGCAGAGTGCCTGTTTTATAAATAAAAAACCTGGGAAAATCATGTTAGATTAGAATTAATTAACATGAGTTCGATATAAATTTATATGAGTATCGGAAATGAATAATAAAATGATTACATTATAGGAAAAATTTTGCCATGAATCTAATCAAATTTATTGAGTTATTTCCGGATGAATCCTCATGCAGGATCAAATTTAAGGAATTTAGAGATGAACAAGGA
>DATKUO010000016.1:0-55222 GCA_035530515.1 Bacteroidales bacterium | reverse complement strand
ATCTTAAATAAAGACAGAAAGTGTTTCGGTGAAAAGAGCGAAATGCCGATACTTGACGAACCGCCGTATACGAGAACCGTACGTACGGTGGTGTGAGAGGCTCTCCCCGTCAGTTCAACTGGCGGGGCAGTCTACTCGATTCCGACAGCTATTCCGGAACGGACTTTTCTGGAAAAGATTTTTTTACTGCATGAAGAATTCCACAGACCGCATGAGAAAATAAGAGTTGAAAGATTAAGCCGACATTTGTATGACGTGTACCAGCTATCAAAAACTGATTTTGCCTTGAAAGCCATAAACAACAAAGAACTATACGAGTCCATTGTAAAGCATCGGTATACTTTCACTCGAATAGGGGGTGTTGATTATAACCTACATCAACCTCAAACTATAGATCCGATTCCGATACCAGATAAAATAGATGTCTGGAAAGAAGATTATAAAAAAATGCAAGAACAGATGATCTATGGTGATTCTCCACCATTTGATGAAATGCTGAAAGGAATAAAAGCTATTGTGAGTAAAATAAACGTATTAGAATGGGAAATGGATGTTAAATTTCCGTAGCCTAAACCAAGATTGAAAATTTAAAAAAATGATAGACGCCTGGTTTAATAAAGATCTGGAAAAAATTTATGTTGTTCATCAAATAGCTGTATTTATTGATGAATCAAAAGATGGTGAATTTCTCCTTGGTACTATAAAAAAGGAGTACCAATTAATCAAATCTGAAACAGAATTTGAAGAACTAAAGGCCAGGTATGAAATTGAAAAAAATCGGGGGAAAGGCACTAACTATTTAATTTACACTACTACACCGAAGGATAACCTAAGATATATCAGAGAATATTGCGAGACAGACGGTTGCATTGAAATACGCTATTTGCAAAATTATGTGAAGGAAAAAGTACATAAGCATCTTAATCTTAATTTACACCTTGAAAAAGAGGAGCTTATCTCTGCCGCTAAAGTAAGCATTGGAAAAGACCAGACCTACTGGCTCGACTTGAGTCATAAAGGAGCTTCCGAGATATTTGATTTAGAAAAAGAGTTGCTTCCATTCCTCGATGATCCTAAAAATTATCTCAGGAAATATGACAAAAAGGTACAGGAGATATTTTTTAAAAAGGTCAACGAATTAATTGACCAGGCATATATTGATAAGCCTCCCTCAACTTTGGCTTCAGAAGTTGTAAATTACCTTCTGGATGGTTTAGCCGGCAACAATCCAGACAAAACATTGCTGGAGGTGTATAAAAAATGGTTAGACAGCAAGTCTTGCCAGAAATCATTTGAGGGATATTTGAAGAAGTACAAATTAGCAGCTAAATCGGATGTTTTTGCCATTCATCCTTCACATCCTTTCGTTGAAATTGATGATAGCTGGCTCGAAGAGTTAGGGAAAAATATATCCGACAAAGGGTTTATTGCCGGTTTTATCCTGAAGATTAATCAGCGAATAGTTAATAAAACAGCTCAAAACCTCGGCATTAATTTTTGGATACATGTAAAAACACTGCTTGAATTTGATGAAAAGAACATCAACCAGTTAGCTTCATTTGACGAATGTGTATCTTTTTATACCAGACATTTTTACAAACTTGACAGGGCCATAAGGATCCTTTACTCTCAATATTTAAACAACGAAAAATTGCTGCAGCCAATCCAGAATTATTATAAAAATCTGGTAATAATATTTTTGGATAAATGGTTTAGATTTAATGATAAATATCAATCTGATCAATCTGGCACAATACAAAAGATAATAGATGATAATGAACAAAAAACAGCCATTATTATTGGCGATGGGATATCTTATGAGTTTGCACAAGATATTATTGAGAGTGTCTCAAAGGAATATAAACTATCATTAGATTTTCAATATATGTTTGCAGGTCTCCCTTCAGAGACAGAACATAATATGAGTCAGCTATATTTAACTTCAGGAGACGTTGTATCAACAAAAAAGGAAAGAGAGTCATTTATAGCAGTTAATAACTCGTATAAAGACGTTGGCTTTAAAGAGCTTGAAACTGTCAATGAAATGACTGATAGTACGAATTATTTGATTTGCAGTCATAAAGATCCAGATAAACTTGGTGAAACATACCAGCAAAAAGCACTAAAGTATTTTAATGAAGTCGCTGAATTATACGCCCGGAAAATTGAACTGCTTTTAAGAAATGGATATCAAAATGTTTATTTGCTTACCGACCATGGATATGTATTAACGGGATTGCTTGATAATTCTGACAAAATTGAGGTTGATTTCACAGGTAAAGTAGAGAAAAATGAACGTTTTATCAGAACTGAAAACGGACAGACAATTGACAAAAATCTACTGATTGAAAAGAAGATCAAGTATAAAGAATATAACTATTGTTATTTTGCGAAGAGGTTAGGTCCATTTAAAACCCCGGGTGTATATGGCTACAGTCACGGAGGTCTTTCACCTCAGGAAACAATTATCCCTTTTTTAAGATGGTCACATACTCTTTCAAAAATTGAAGCTCTTGAGGTTCTCATCTCTAATAAAATTGATCTTAAGGAAGTTACCGGCGATTTATATGCCATTAAACTAAAAGCAAGATCAACAACACACGACCTGTTTACCACCGAAAGGAAGATTGTTCTTCTGTTTTTTGTTGATAACAAAAAATCCAATGGAAGCGAGGTTATCACGATCGAAAGAGATAAAGAAATAAAAAAAGAATATTGTTTTGGGTCCCAAACAACTATTGAACTGAAGATAATAGATGCTGTAACCAAAGAGCAATTGGATAAGGCAACCATAAATCAAAGTTCTGCCAGAGATATAGGAAATTTATTATAATAAGATTTTAAATCAAAAAATATCAAGTCAATGATAGTATTGGATAATCTGGATAATAAGCTGTTAGACAACTTCAGAGGTTTTGTTGTAAAGAAAGATTTAGTTCTCTCTCTAAAAGTTGGAGCAAATGTACCTGTATTTGTACTGGAATATTTGATAGCAAACTCTTGCTCAACAGATGATGAAGAAAAGATTAAGCAAGGTATGGACAATGTAAAGAAGATACTTGCTGAACATTATGTAAATCCTGAGGAAAGTAATCTGATTCAGTCAAGGATAAGGGAAAAAGGAAATTATAAGATTATAGACAAAATATCAGTCAAATTAGATACTAAGAAGGATGTTTACTGGGCCCAGTTACAAAACAGTAATATCAAAGATGGTATAATATCTGATGCCATGGTAAGTGATCATGAGAAGATGTTAATGGGCGGTATATGGGCCATTATTGATGTTGAATATGATGCATACAGTAAAGAGGGGAGTACATTACATCCATTCCTGATAAAGAACATCAAACCAATACAGCTTTCTTCATTTGATAACTCAAAAATTATTAATAAACGTAAAGAGTTTGATAAAAAGGAATGGCTAAATGTACTGTTAAGAAGCTGTGGTTATGAACCAGAATCAGAAGGAATGACCCATAGGATAAAGATGTTACTCTTATCAAGGTTAATACCCATGGTAGAATCAAATTTCAATTTCATTGAATTAGGTCCAAGATCAACGGGTAAGTCATTTGTTTATAAAGAGCTGACCCCTTATGCAGTTTTAGTTTCCGGTGGTCAGGGTACCGTGGCAAAATTATTTGTTCATGGATCTACAGGCAAGGTTGGCGCTGTAGGCCAATGGGATGCTATATGCTTTGATGAAGCAACGGATAAAATATTCAAGGAAAGAGATGCTATTCCGTTGATGAAAGATTATCTGGAGTCCGGATCATTTTCACGTGCGGGAGCCGGTGGAGAGATTACAGGAGTTGCCTCAATCATATTCAATGGGAACATTAACCAACCAATAGAAACAGTATTACAAACAAGCCATTTGTTTAGTCCATTGTCCGATGAAGTAAATAGAGATACCGCATTCTTAGACAGGATTCACTTTTACCTTCCAGGCTGGGAAATGATCAAATTTTCTCCTAAGAACTTCACCAATAATTTTGGTTTTAGTACAGACTATTTTTCAGAATGTTTAAAGTCTTTTCGTAAAATCACTTATACAGATGCACTTGAAGAATATTTTACCCTGGGGGCTCATTTAAAACAAAGAGATACAAAGCCAGTTAAAAAAACGGTATCCGGATTTATAAAATTACTCCATCCGGATGGCAAGTTTACTAAAGAGGACATTAAAGAATACGTTGAGTTGGCTCTGGAAATGAGGAGGAGAGTAAAAGAGCAGTTAAAACGAATTGGAGGAATGGAGTTTTGGGATACTAATTTCTCATACATCGATAAAGAAACCCAGGAAGAACATTTTGTTGGATTACCTGAAGAGAAAGGATCTCATTTGATTGAGAGTACACCTCTTCAACCAGGGGTTTGCTATACCGGAACAAGTGATGGGGATAATCTTGCTTTGGTTCGGGTAGAGGTTGCTACTACACAGGGATCCGGGAAATTGAATATTACCGGGGTCAATAATAATCTTGTGAAAGAGAATATCAAAAACACCTATCAGTATATAAAAGCCAATGAAAAGTCCATACTCAGTGAGCAACATTCGTTAAAAAACTTTGATATATCGGTGCAGATTACCAATGTGCTCGGATCAAACATATCCTCCGGAATAGGTTCAGCAGTTTATATGGCATTTATCTCTTCGCTATATAAAAAGAACCTCAAACCAGGGTTAGCTGTACTCGGAAACATTTCGGTGGGTGGTGCAGTTGAGAGAGTAATTAATTTTGCGGATAAAGTTACCATGCTGTCAGAAAATGGAGCCAGGACTGTAATAGTACCGATGGATAACCTGAATGAACTCACGAATGTTCCGGCTTCTGTCTTAGGAAATACTGATGTGCCTTTTTATTCAAACAATCATATGCTGATGCAAAAAGGATTGTTACTAGAATAGCTCTGACTTCATTATTTGCTAATTTTGTATCAAACTGGTCGAAAAATGATAAAAGGAAGAGAGTCAAAGCCACATATTGGTATTTATGGCCGGCGTAATAATGGTAAAAGCAGTCTTATTAACTGCCTGGCAGGTCAGGATATTGCAATTGTATCCGACCATGCAGGTACCACCACCGACCCGGTAAAAAAATTGAATATGATGTTGTATCAGGATTAGATATTCTACCAGGGCCAATAACTGACTACTCGCTGGTTGTGCAGTGTGGGGGTTGTATGATAACCAGGAAACAACTTTATAACAGGCTTCAGCCAGCAATTAAAGCCGGAGTACCAGTAACTAATTATGGCATGGCAATAGCCTATGTGCAAGGCATTTACAATAGAGCTATTGCACCATTTATAAAGGGGGAGAAAAATACGTATCTATACCTGTAATAACGAGAAACAAGTAACCAGCAACCTGCCCTGTGAAATAGCGTGATGCCAATGCCCTGGCCATATTTCACAGGGCAAGCAACCATTTTTCAAAACCTGAAATAAATAAACGGCATTACCTCGGTTGTCCGCATCTGATACAGCAATATAGCTATGAGCATTATAACAACCAGTTGTGCAATCAGCGGAATTCTGATAAACAGCCCTCTATATGATTCTTTTATCTTTTCAGGAAGAAAATGAATTACATAACCTACCAACATTAACAAAAAGACGCTGCTATATGCTGGGATAACAGTCAAATAGGAACCTGGTGAGAAATTCTCAACTATCTGGTGAAGCATTATTTTCACATTGTCCATATCAGGAGCTCTGAAAAAAATCCAGCAAAAACTCACAAACTGGAATGTGATAAAAACTGCCAATGCCCGACCAATAAAACTTTTTTTAAGTCTATCACCAAAAAAATAATTCCATATTCTGTTTATCACCAGACCAATACCGTGTAATCCTCCCCATATTACAAACCTGATAGCTGCCCCATGCCACAACCCTCCAAGTAACATTGTGATTATCAAATTAATACTCGTTCTGACTTTACCTTTTCTGTTCCCTCCTAACGGGATATAGAGATAATCTTTTAACCATCGCGAAAGAGAAATATGCCAGCGTTTCCAAAAATCAGCAATACCAGCTGCCTTATATGGGGAATTAAAATTAATCGGAAATCTGAATCCCAGAATCAGGCCTATCCCAATAGCAATGTCAGTATAACCGGAAAAATCACAGTATATCTGGAGACCATAACCATATACTGCCATCAGGTTTTCGAAACCCGAATAGACTGCAGGTGCATCAAAGACCCTGTCGATAAAGTTAACAGCAATAAAATCTGAGATGATTATCTTTTTTATCAATCCTTTTGAAATCAGGAATAAAGAATGGCTGAATTCCCTCTTTGTCAGGTGAAATTCACTATATAACTGAGGAATAAATTCGGAGGCCCTTACAATTGGACCGGCTACAAGCTGGGGAAAGAAAGAGACATAAAAACCAAAATCAATAATATTCCTGACTGGTTCCATTTTCCTTCTATATACATCAAATGTATAACTAAGCGATTGAAACGTAAAGAAAGAAATCCCAACAGGAAGAATTATATTACTGATATCAAATGATGTACCAAGATGTGAATTCGAAAATACAGCAAGAAAATCATACACCTGGTAATCAGTGCCTAACAGATCATTCAAAGTACTCACCAGGAACCCTGAATATTTGAAATAAGCTAATATTCCAAGATTGGATATGACACTTATTAATATATAAAGCCGTCTCATGAATCTTGTCCTGGAATGATGGATCAGTAACCCGCAGGAAAAATCAATGAGAGTAACAAAGATCAGAAGAAATAAGAGCAACCCTCCTGTTTTAAAATAGAAGAAAAGACTTACAAGAAAGAGATAGGTATTCCTCAATAACAGCTTCTTATAGAACAGACTATATCCAAGAAGTACAAATAGAAAGAAGAGCCAGAAGGCTGGGGTTGAGAAAATGAATGGTTTATCCGGATTATACCTGAATAATGATGATATAGAAGAGCTAAATAAACTTTCCTTTCCGGAGTCATCTGCCGGTTCTGCCACATACGAATCTATAATCCTGATTAGCGTATCTGCCTGAAGATCTTCATTATTAAGTTGGATCGTGTCGCTTTCTATCTTAGGAAACAGTGCTTTTGAAAGCATTTTAGCAAGAGTATCTGCTCCCTGGTATGTAAAGTGGACAAAGTCTTTCTGTGCAAGTGGTGGTTTCTTCTCCGCCCATTTAATAATTGATTCCTCTCCTCCCATCGCACTGTAGGAGTCCCAGAATGTAACCCTTTCCTGCAGAGCGGCTTGCCTCTGAGCATCAATTATTGCAGGGATATTCCGATATGACATTATGCTATCACCTTCTTTTTCAGCCATATCTGTAAGGCTGATTACCAATATCGGGGTGAATGGTGAAATCTTTTTAAGGAGCAAAATCTGCCGTTCCAGCCCTTTCTGATAATATGAATAATCGGAACTTGCATTTTTTACAACATTCAGACCATAATGCAGAACGAAGAGGTCAGGAGATAGTCTTTTATACAACTCCGCGAGGTTATCCCTGTCAACCATTGTAAATTCAAGTCCGGCACTTCCACGTTGAGGGATATTGTCTAATATTATACCATCTTTACTTTCAATGCTTATCCCGTATATATCAGGGCTCACCTTCCCTGTAAATTCGATCAGTATCTCCCTGGCTTTGTTTAATGGGCAGCCTATCTCATTAACACCTTTCCCCCTCTTCAGTGTATCACTTAATACTTCAATATTATCTGTTTTAATAACAATGGTTACAATTCCATCCGTGTTTCCATAAAACACTCTTAATAGATCATATTCTGAAGAAGCACTATCTGCTAGCTTTGTGGGTTTTATCCTGACAAAAGCTTTTTGAGAAACAGAGGCTTTTACATCCTCTGGCAAATAGCGGCATATAGCCATGAAGGGACCCAACTTACTATGTGATATCTCCCCATTTTTGTAAGAAAGATAATTATACTTTTCCCAGTTTGTTGATGACCGGAGCCAAATTGTATTAGTATACATTACCGGCATCAGCGGCAGAAACAGACCCGGCCCTGTACCACCATGCCCCTCTCTCAACGTTCGTCGGAGATATGATGTAATTCTGTCACCTTCAATCTGTGAATCGCCATAATACATTATCCTCAGTTGTCCACTGTAATTTCGGAGTGAATCAACAAATAGATTAAATGGGTCATCATCTGACTTTTCAGGGGTGAGGTGAGTTGTATCAATAATAGTAATTGAATGAGCTGCAACAGGTTTTATTGTATCTTCTACCTGTTCAACGCGCTGTGCGTCATAACTCTTATCCTCTGAAAATAAATCATTTATCAGATCAGCGGATACAAATTCATAAACAGACGGGAATAATTGATTTTCCGGAATAAGATAATGAAGACCAGTAAAACAGGCCAGAAAGATCAGCAATAATAAAAATGATCTTAAAGGGCGCATATATTAGAAAAAAATCAGCTCTTCTTCTTGATCTTAAGCCTCTGCCCAACCTTTATCTTCCCCGGATCGGAAATATTATTCAACGAAAGTACCTGGCTCGTAGTTACGTTGTCATACATCTTAACAATATCCCAAATCGTATCTCCATAACGGACAGTATAAATAACAAATTCTCCTTCTGATTCACTCGGTGCACTTGATTCTATCGGGTTTGCATTAAAGGGAACCATTTTCCCAATCATATTTTGCTTTTCTGCAAACGTCATAGAATTTATCTTTGAAAAGTACTCAGATCTGGCCGGAGAAACATAAATAACAAGCTTCTGGCCTATCCGGATAGTATTCCGGTATACATTATTCCAATATCTGAGTTCCGATAATCCCACTTTGTACCATTCTGAAATATACCCAAGATTATCACCTTCCTTAACAGTATAAATAATTTTTGTTTTGCCCTTAATGTCTGCTGGCAAGTAAGAAGATCGGGTAGGGTTAGCTATAAGGTTTGATTTATTAAGGTATATATCTGACTTATAGTCCATTATCGTATCAGCCAAATCAATAAAGTCGCCAAGATGATTCATAGGGAGCATTATTGAAAGGGGTTTTGAGGCCCCGGGAACCAGGCCGGTACGATATTGTGGATTCAATGCACGAAGTTCTTTCAATGGTATTCCCATCACCTCTGAAATCTGGGAAAGATGAATATCCTTATTAATCATAATGGTATCAGTAGCAACTGGAATATTCAAAGGTAATGGTTTAATATTATGCTCTGCATAATAGTTAACTGCATACGTTGCTGCAACATATTGCGGAATATATCCTCTTGTCTCCCTGGGAAGTCTATAAAATATCTGCCAATAATCTTTCTTATTACCTGATCTTCTGATTGCCTTATTTACATTCCCGGGGCCACAATTGTAGGCAGCTATAACAAGAATCCAGTCGTTATACATACCGTAAAGATCCTTGATATATCTTGCTGCAGCATGAGTTGATTTGACAGGATCTCTGCGATCATCAACCACAGAATTAATCGTTAATCCGTAAGACCGGCCGGTGCTATACATGAACTGCCATAAACCGGTAGCTCCCATTCTTGATACTGCATTAGGGTTAAGCGCAGATTCTATAACTGCCATATACTTAAGTTCTGCCGGGAGTCCATAAGAGTCAAAAATATCTTCTATCATTGCAAAATAATAATCCGTCAACCCAAGTATAGCACTGAATTGATCTCTTTTTTTTATTGTATAGACGTGAATATGGTTCCTGATTATATTATTATAGGGCAGACTTATGATCGAATTTATTTTGCTCAGTCTGTCAGAATAAACAGAATCCGGAAATTGCAGCACAGTTGTATCGCCCTGAAAACCTCCGGGGACATCATTAATAGCCATTTTTACGTACCAGATATTGATCAGGCTATCGAGATCGCGCGTAATTCTTTCTGTAGTATTATCCGAATTAATAATTATTGTATCTGAAACTGATAAAGCATTTGCATTCAGAGTTGCTAAAAAGATTGTTATCAGTAAAAGAGTATATCTCATAATTAAATATATAGGTTAAAAATTTATTACCATTCTCACACTGAGACCTGCTCCCACAAAACCACCCGGCAGGGGTACCTGCACAGGATAGAGCGTAATATCAAGATTATTACTAATATCATAATTAAAAAGGCTGGCATCAACATTAGCATCCAGAATCGATATCAGATACCATCCTGCGATGCCAATATACGAAAGATCTTGGTATCTTTTATAATAGTCAATGAGTCGAAGCATTCCATCCTTATAATATTCAGCAT
This sequence comes from Bacteroidales bacterium, assembly GCA_035530515.1. Classification (GTDB taxonomy): domain Bacteria; phylum Bacteroidota; class Bacteroidia; order Bacteroidales; family VadinHA17; genus LD21. Next base: position 44,974 of record DATKUO010000016.1, on the reverse strand, counting down.
TTGATTTATCATAAGTATCGGGATACAAAACAGGATCGTAGGTTGATGCGTCAGCTGTAATGAGTGTCAGGTAGCTATCTGTTTCACGAATATCATCTTTAAAATCCTGATACGCTTTCATATACTTTGTATAGTTCGAAGAATTAACTCCAACACTATATATTAGTCCTCCAAAACCTGCATATACCAAAGGAATTTTCCAGTATTTTCTGTTATATATCTGTCCAAGACCAGGGAATGCAACAGCCAGCATAGTTGCCTTCAGTGGTTCTGCCATAAATTTATGGGTTACAGGTTTGGTGACAGATAATGAATCCTGCGCAAAACTGTACTGCTGAATACAAAACAGTAGCGGGATTAGTATAATTAGTATTTTCTGATATGTCTTCAAAATAAAACGAACCGTTATCTATCTTCCGAAGAAATAAAACGGCGCGACAAAGATAATTATTTTCAGGAGTTCAGGCGGTCAAATATTCCTAAAATGCGCTCCATCTCTTCCGGCGTTTCAAAAGAGATGACTATCTTGCCCTTCCCCTTTTCGTTTATTCTGAAGTTCACTTTTGCTGCAAATATCTTGTTAAGATGGTCTGAAAGTTGATTAAAATCATCATTAAGTTTTCTTTTCTTTTCAATCTTTCCGGGGTCTTTGATCCTTTCAGATTGAAGCTGTCTGACCAGCTCTTCTGCCTGACGTACTGACAGCTCTCCATCAATGATCTTATAGTAAATATTGATTTGTCTTTTAGGATCATCAATATTGACAAGTGTACGGGCATGACCCATCATCAGATGCTTATTTTTTATTCCAAGTTGTATTTCGGCCGGTAGTTTGAGAAGACGAAGATAATTTGCAACTGTTGAGCGTTGTTTTCCAACTCTGTCACTTAACTGCTCCTGTGTAAGCTTGCACTCTTCAATAAGACGTTGAAAACTTATTGCTACCTCCACCGCATCGAGGTCTTCGCGCTGAATATTTTCAACCAGGGCTAATTCGAGCATTGCCTGATCATCGGCTGTTCTGACATAAGCTGGTACATACGACAGGCCTGCCAGCCGTGCTGCCCTAAGTCTTCTCTCTCCTGCAATAAGCTGATATCTTCCACTACCAGCCTCACGTACCGTCAGTGGTTGAACGATACCTAGTTTTTTAATTGAGCTTGCAAGTTCCTCAAGTGATTGTTTATCAAAACTCGTCCGTGGCTGAAATGGATTAGCATCTATTGAATCGACAGAAATATTGAGGTTTGCTTCAACTTTTTTTTCAAGGACCTCTTTCTCCACACCATCAATCAATGCACCAAGACCTCTTCCTAACGCATTTTTTTTTGTCATATTCATTCCTGTTTCTCTATCAGTTCTTTGGCAAGACTAAGATAATTGACTGTGCCTCTTGAATCAGCATCATAAAGAATTGCAGGTTGCCCAAAACTTGGTGCTTCAGAGAGCTTAACATTTCTTTGAATAACGGTTTTAAAAACCATCTGCTGAAAATGTTTGTTAACCTCATCTGCGACCTGATTCGACAACCTGAGCCGGGAATCAAACATTGTTAGCAGGAATCCTTCAATCTCAAGATCCGGATTAAGATTATTCTGAATAATTTTAATTGTATTAAGTAGTTTACCGAGACCTTCCAAAGCAAAATATTCACATTGAACAGGGATTATCACGGAATGAGATGCTGTAAGTGCATTAACAGTAAGCAGACCAAGTGACGGAGAGCAGTCAATAAGTATGAAATCGTAGTCAGCTTCGATCTTGGTAAGAACCTTTTTAAGAATTTTTTCTCTTTCAGTCCTGTCAAGCATCTCAATTTCCGCTCCTACCAGGTCGATATTCGAAGGAATTATTGAAAGATTTTCAACTTCACAACTGATCAGGGCATCTCCCGGCTCTTTGCCATCGATCAAACAATCATAAATTGTGCATTCAATCTTTCGGTTGTCGACACCTATACCTGAAGTTGCATTTGCCTGAGGATCACTATCAACAATCAATACCTTCTTCTCAAGAGCAGCCAGACTTGCCGCCAGGTTAATCGCTGTTGTCGTCTTCCCGACACCACCCTTCTGATTCGCTATTGATATAATCCTTCCCATTTTTTATCTTTATTATTTAAGTTATATTTTGAGATTCAAATTTACTATTTAAGAACAATCGTTGCTGATAGTGAAAGATGTAATTGTAAACATTTCCTTCGGGGTTTTCAACACTTTGTTAACATCGACTTTTTTCACTTAACAATATATCTAGTTGATTCTATGCATTTTAGTTCCAACTTGACTCCATTGCAAATCTTATTGATATTAATTCCCCTGTTGTAGATGGTTTCACAAACAGTTCATTGATATGATATTAAATCGGTCTAAAAGATATTATCTATTTTATTCCCATCTTTGTTATCATTAAACCAAACCGTTAGATGAATCAAAATTCAAATCAGAAAGAATGGCTGGTCATAGTAAACCCAAATGCCGGTAACGGAAAAGGGAAGAAGGATTGGAAAAGAATTTCCGATCTATTTGAAAAAAACAATATCTCCATATTTCCAATGTTCACCGAAAGGAAAGGCGATGCTATAGAATTTGTCAGGGATAGTATAAAGGCAGGTTTTAGAAAGATAATATCTGTAGGAGGAGATGGCACATTGAATGAGATTGTAAATGGGGTGTTTACGCAGGACATGTGTCCTACTACGGAGATTGTTATTGGAATGATACCTGTTGGTACAGGTAATGACTGGGGAAGGATGTTTGGAATTCCGCTTGTCTATGAAGGAAGTATAAAGGTAATCCTCGATTATAAGCTGATGCTCCACGATGTTGGTGTAATCAGTTATCATAATGGAACAGAAAAGGAGAAAAGGTACTTCTTAAATATTGCAGGACTTGGATTTGAGGCTGTTGTTGTTAAGAAGACAAATGCACAGAAAGATAAGGGAAGAAGTAATAAGGCGATTTATTTTTTAAATCTGCTCAGCAGCCTTATTGCATACAGAAATACAAGAGCAGAAATTACCATTGACAGTAAAAAACAGACTTGTGACGTTTTCTCCATCAATGTTGGTAACGGAAGATACTGTGGCGGGGGAATGAGACAAACACCGGAAGCACTGCCTGATGATGGTCTGCTTGACATAACCGTAATTAATAGTATGGGCAGGATTGAAATAATTAGAAATCTGAAAATATTGTATGATGGAACCATCTTAGGTCACCCCAAAGTTGATGGGTACAGGAGCGATAATCTGAAGGTAGATTCAGCCTCAGTTCTGTATGCAGAAGCCGATGGAGAATCACTGGGTCATACTCCGGTGGAATTCAGCATAATACCTGCCAGCATAAAAATAATTTACGGAACTAAAATTATTCAGTGATCCTGATCTCAAAAAGATTAGGCCAATTCTTTCCTGTAACAAATATTCTTTTGCCTACAGGATCATAAGCAATTCCATTTAATACATCAGTATCAGCTTTCCGTTCTGAGTTGGAGAGTAATCCTTTCAGATCAATATAGGCAATAACTTTCCCGCTAACCGGATCAATGCGTACTATAAGATCCGTCATCCAGATATTAGCCCAAATCTCACCATTAATATACTCAAGTTCATTCAGTGAATCAATCTTCATTTCATTATCATAAACTTCAATTCTTGAAACAACAGTGAACATCTCAGGTTCAAAAAAATAGAGAACATTTGTTCCATCGCTCATAATAATATTGTTATCAATTGTTGTTATTCCCCATCCTTGTGTAGGATAATAGATCTTATTTATTATGTTAAATGTTGATTTTTCATAAATAAAACCCACTTTGCTGGTATAGGTAACCTGATAAATACGATCCTGGTAAAGTGCAATACCTTCCCCAAACAAGGATGCATCAAGGTTAAGCTGTCTGATAATTTTGCCTGTTTCAAGTTCTACTTCCCGTAAGGAAGAGGATGTCTCCTGTCCGGTACTTTCAAACAATAATCCATTATCATAAACAAGTCCTTCCGTAAACGCCTGACTATCATGCGGATATGAATTAACAACTTTATATCCGTTTCTTTTGGGAATTATATCAGAGTATATGATCATAAACCGGGTTATAGTAGTATGTGGTTTGCCACCTTTATAGGCAGTGACTTTTAATGATTTTCGTCCGGTAGTAACTGTAAAAACCGGAGGAACAGAGTACTCCCATGGTTCTGATTTAAGAGTTGTTACAACTTTCCCATTAAATGATATTATTACTGAGTCGGGTAATTTTTTCGAATTTTCGATGGCCAAAATTACCTTAACAGGATCGTTTAGTTTAAATCCGGTATTTTCTTCCGGCGAAATTATCTTAATAAGTTTAATAGCAACTTCTCCGTTAGCTACCGATACGGGCTTAGAGTCTGCTTCAATATTTTTTCCTGACCTTCCTGAACATGAAAGAGTCCAGGTTATTAGGATAAGTACAAAAAGGGAAATAATATATTTAGGATAATCTGTTTTCATTTGTCTTGTTCTTTCTCATAAATAATCGCTGTAAAAGATTTTTTCTTGCTGAAGCAATTCTCCTTTCAGCCTCTTTCTCTTGAAGTTCAAAAGGGTATAGTATTTGCCACACTTCACTCCAACCCGGAAAGCCTCCAATATTTTTATCATCAATATAAATATCCACATTTATCTTACGGCTAATTGAATCATCAAAGATCTCTTCAGGATAGTTTTTGTTAACTGCATAAAACTCGATGCCGTTATTTTTGCAGAACTCCACAGCCTCATCCAGTTCCTTACCAGAGCGGAAAGTCCATAGAATCAGCCTTGCACCCAATTTTTCAAGTTGCTGTAAGGTACGAAAAGCAAACAGCTTCTCTTTACCGATTTTAGGATACTCATGTTCAACTATTGTTCCATCAAAATCGACTGCGATCGTTATTTCAGTGAAGTCAACCATTCGAATTATGTTTATTGATACAAATCTAATAATAAAAGAGCGAAGATTTTCTTAATTTTACTCCCCTTCTGAATCATAATATCTCTTTCATTATGAAATATATTCCAAACTTAATTACTTCGTTAAACCTGACATCAGGATTTATTGCAATTATTTTTGCATCTAATGGAGACCTGGTAACTGCTTCATGGCTTATACTAGCAGCTATGATCTTTGACTTTCTTGATGGTTTTTCGGCCAGACTTCTTAAAGCATATAGCGCGATGGGTAAAGAACTTGACAGCCTTGCAGATGTTGTAAGCTTTGGCGTTGCACCCGGACTAATTATATATCAGATGCTAAATGATTCACTCTCATTATATGCTCCAATGATAGTAAATTCAGGTGGTGTAAAAGTTTCGCTTATTCTGATAATTCCGGCAATTATGTCGGTTTGTGCAGCTCTGCGACTGGCAAAATTCAATATTGACACAACTCAGGCTACCTCTTTTAAAGGATTACCTACTCCGGCCAATGCCATTGCTGTAATTACGTTAGTCTTAGCCAGCCATTACTCACAATCAATAATATTCAATTCACTTACCGGATCAACATTATTTTTGATTGCTTTTACATTAATATTCTCCTTACTGATGGTCAGCAGGATACCATTACTGTCTTTAAAGGTTTCCGACTTAAAAATAAAGGGAAATGAGGGAAGATATATTCTTGCTGTTTTGGTAATAATCTCGTTTGCGATTTTTGGTATCGGCGCTGCTACTTTTATAATACCAATTTATATCTTAGCATCCTTGATTTCACTGATCATCTGACCAGTAATCTCGATACAGAAAGAATTCTTTCAGTTTATCAGCTTTTCTGCTATTCAGCTGATTCTTCCTTATCAGGAAATTTCTTTTCGTAAACAGATAAAGCAAATTTTATTGCAAACCAACTTAAAATAATAAAGCCGGGCCAGATTAGATATTGAAGAATTTCACTTGTATACATATTTTGTTGTCTTGTTGTCTTGTTGTCTTAAAAAAGGCGTCAGGTGTTTGCCAGTAGCCTGTAGCCTTAGTATATATGCTCATCTGATTTCATCTCCTCTTCAGTAATTTTTTTATTATTGATTGATTTCCATGCATACCAAATATAAGCCATGATGAAAGGTATAAGGAATGAGACATACATCATGGTTTTCAGTGTAAACAGACTTGATGATGAATTCCATATTGTTAGAGAACTTTGCAAATTGTAAACAGAGGGATAAAATGACGTCCCGTTAAAACCGGCTACCAGTAATAATGAGAATACTGCCAGAACTGTGCCCGCTCCTGAATACCAGATACCATTCACACTTTTCTTTATTACAGAAATACCTATACCAAACAAAACTCCAACTACCCCGGCAAGGAAAATTATCAGAACAACAGGCATCTGGATAAAATTATGGAGATATTTAAACTTTTCCAATGTAATAATACCGGTTGCATGATCGGCAGCAAAGCCTTTTGAAAGCAGAAGAGAAACAGTAAAAAACAAAAAGAAGATCAGGAACAGTATAGTATTCAATATCATTCTGCTACCTGCTCTTTTAGTAAGTTCTTCATTATCAATGGTATTGATAATATAGAGCAGCCCGTTTACTCTGGCAAGGAATAATACTGCGAAACCAAGAGCAAGGTTTCGGATACTCAACAAAGCTTCAAGACCATACCATGGAGTCTGCCATTGTACCTGGTTCATAATACTGATATTGAACCGGGAACCTGTAAAGAATGTTGCAACTGCTGTTCCTAAAAGAAATGGTCCCAGAGAGCCATTGACGAAAAGAAACAGATCGAAAGTATTCTTACCGAAAACATTATTTGGCTTTGATCTGAATTCATATGCTATAGCCTGAATTGTAAAACTGAATAATATTGCTATCCATACCCAGTAGGCACCACCAAAACTTGTTGAATAGAAAAGTGGAAATGAGGCAAAAAAAGCTCCGCCAAAGGTAACAAGAGTAGTAAAAGTAAATTCCCATTTTCGTCCCATAGCATTAACAATCATTGTCTTATGAAGATTATTCCCGGGCAGTGAAAAAATCATTGATTGTCCTCCCTGCACAAACATCAGAAAAACAAGGAACCCTGCCAGCAGTGACACTATAATCCACCAGTAGTGTTGCAGGAATAGATGTGATATCATTGTTGTCATAATGTAGTCCTCCTAATGTTTGGGTCCTGTTTTGATCTGTCTGACCATAATAGATACTTCTGAAATAAGCAATACAGTAAATAGAACTGCAAATAGAATGAATGTTGTAATCACCGACCCGGAACTGATATTTGAGACAGCTTTTGATACTGGCATCAAATCCTGAATTATCCAGGGCTGGCGTCCCACTTCAGTTAGTATCCACCCCAGCTCACTGGCAATATAGGGTAGCGGCATTGACAAAAGTGCTATCCATAAAAACCATTTGTTTTCTGAAATTTTCCCTTTGAAGAGAAAGTAGAGAGCCATTGCAAAAATAAGAATGAACAGAAATCCGAGCATTACCATCAGATGAAAAGAATAAAAAGTAATTGGTACATTAGGGATTACATCTTCAGGATTATTGATTGAAGAATAACCGAAATATCTAAAATAGTCCTTCTGGAAATTTTTATCTCTGAAGATACTATTAATACTATCCAATTGCTCAGAACTATAATTCATTTTCCCATTTTTAAAATCAAGGAGAATATCACTGGCATACTGACCTCTCAGCTTTTTGTCAGACACTGACATAATCCCTTTATTCTCATTCCCTGATACATGATCATTAATCCCCTGAACGTATCCATCTTTATCACCAGCTGTAAGCACTGAGAGTAAATCAGGGATCTCAATTTTAAAAATAAAATCCTTAACACTCTTTTCTCCTATCATTTTCTCAGAATCTTTCAATAATCCTATTGCTACCAACCCGGCATTACTTTTGCCATCGTAGAGGGCCTCCATCGCTGCAAACTTAACAGGCTGAACTTCTGATATCGTCCTGGCAGATTCATCACCTGTGTATGCAGCCATCAATGAAGATAAAAGTCCGAACACCCCCGCGATCAATATACTCCTCTTTGCCAGGAACATTTCTCTTTTCCTGATCAGGAACCATGAGCTTATACTCAGCACAAACATTGATGCCAACAGGAAACTTGATGATATAGTATGGAGAAACTTATCGACTGCTACCTGATTAAATAGAATTGCCCAGAAGTCAACCATTTCATTTCGGGCAGTTTCAGGGTTAAATATCATTCCAACAGGGTTTTGCATCCATGCATTGGCTACAAGAATCCAGACAGCTGAAAGACTGCCTCCTATTGCTACCAGCCATGTTGAAATCAGGTGAAATTTCTTACTTACTTTATTCCATCCAAAAAACATCACTGCAACAAATGTTGATTCGAGGAAAAAAGCCAGAATACCTTCAATCGCAAGAGGTGCCCCGAAGATATCACCCACAAACCATGAGTAGTTTGACCAGTTAGTCCCAAACTCAAATTCAAGAATAATTCCTGTTGCAACACCTATAGCGAAGTTTATCCCAAAAAGAGTCATCCAGAATCTGGTAATACGTTTCCACTCCTCTTTTCCGGTTTTATAATAAATAGTCTCCATTATAGCAAGGATGAAAGATAGTCCAAGTGTCAGAGGCACAAAAAGCCAATGATAAATGGCAGTTAATGCAAATTGGGCTCTCGACCAGTCAACAAGAGTCAAATCAATATTATCAATCATGGTTGTCAGGTGAATTAATTAATTGATCCAGTACATATTCACTTCTCTGTTTATCATTATCATAATTTTTCTTAAGAAAATCAGGAAAGAAGAAGAGTTTAAGTATTGCAAACATAATAAAAAGCTTAATAATGATTATTATCCAGACCTTTCTTCCCCACACAGGCATATTTCCGAACCCATCATAATAAAATCGGAACAGTCGGGTTAATAATTGGAAAAAACCAGTCATTTATTCAGATGTTTTTGCTTAAAAGACCAAACCCTTTAGGTGTTAGAAACAAAATTATAGTATTGAAGAGGTCTCATTACCTGACCCATCATTATCCCTGACCGGCATCTTAGTTTTTCTATCCACGTTATCAGGCGACAGGCTTGAGGTGATCTTTTGTACTGCTTTAAAGTTATAGAAAAACTCCCTTGCAAAAACCCTGAGAACAGTATAAGCAGGTATCCCAAAGATCATTCCCGGAATCCCGGCTGCAAATCCGGATGCCAGAACAACAACAAAAATCTCGAGAGGGTGGGCCTTAACACTATTGGAAAAGATAACAGGTTGAAATACTATATTATCTATTAATTGTGTAATCGCCTCAACCAATATCATATATGTAACAAGAGGTACAACCACTGTAGCAAAATCCTGATTCATATGAGAAGCAACCCCCATAATAATTGCAATAAACAATCCCAGCCATGGTCCAACATATGGAATTACATTTAAAATTCCCAAAATAAGTCCCATAACCAGGGCCTGTTGAAAATCGATACCTGCAATAGTCATTCCGATAGTAATAAGTATCATAATGCAAGTACTTTGAATCACAATTCCAATGAAATACCGTGTAAGGAGTCTTTTTATCGAATATAAAGCCCGGGTTACATTATCAACATATTTATCAGGTACCCACATCAGGATAGATTCAAAAAAAAGTCGTTGATCCTTAAGGAAGAAAAAGGTTATAAAAGTAATTGAGAATACTGCAACCAGAACATTTCCCAGAATACTAATAAGTGATCCCAAAAAATTCTGTATCATGTTAATATTTAATACTCCTGTAACCTTGGTAGCAATATAACTCTGAATTGAGATTTCATCTGTGAGATCCTTATTAAAGGTTTTGAACAGATTCTCTACTTTATTTATCGGATCTTCAACAAGCTGTACAATCTTATCGCTGTCGATGGTCGAGAAATAATTTATCTGTTTGGTCACGAGCGGAACAAAAATAACAAAGAATAGTATTATTATTCCCCATATTATTACCAGAGTAATGAGGGCACCAAGCGGCCGCGGAAAAGACCAATTCCTTATTCTTATTCTGCATAACAGATCCACAAGAGGTCTCCCCATGATGGAAAAAACTCCTGCAACCAGAATATATACTACAATACTTCTGAAGTACCATGCACAAGCCAAAAGCAATATTACTCCAAGGATTACAAGTATGTTTCTTAAGGTTTCTTTCATTTAAACAGTGTTTCGCTCTACAAACCTAATTTATTTTTTTTGATTTTGCTTTAATTTTGTAGCAGGTAACATGACTTATCTATCAACATACTGCCATATTGACAGCATGCGGCAATTATATCATGTCATTTTGTCATCCTTGTTGGTTTGGAATGGAATTTGAAAATATGAAGATGTAAGTAAAAAATGTTAAACTTTAAATAATAGGAGGACACAATCATGTTACCAACAATTACAAAGAGAAATTTCAGGCCATTCTACATGTCAAATTTTTTTGATAATGATTTTTTTCCTGCAGTATCAAGCAGAACCAGCTCTTCTCCGGCTGTAAACATAAGAGAAGATGAAAAAAACTATTTTCTTGAACTTGCAATCCCGGGAAATGATAAAAAAGATCTGAAAATTGACATAAATGAGGATGTTATAACAGTCTCATCTGAAATCAAGAATGAATCTGAAGAGGACAACAATGGGTATAAGAGAAAAGAATTCAGTTATTCATCTTTCTGCAGAAGTTTCTTCATTCCTGAAAATGTAACCAGAGAACAAATTGCAGCAAATTACAAAGATGGCATTCTGTTGGTCGAACTTCCAAAACAGGAAGAGGACAAAACCAAGATTTCGAGACAAGTTACAATTTCGTAATTATTCACAAAAAAGAGGGTTTTTTAGAAACCCTCTTTTTTTATCCACAATTCTTCATAAATTCTTCAGCAAAATTTCTTCCAAATTCTTTTAAGCGATCCTGCTTGGACCCTCCCGGAGAAAATTTAAAAGATGCAGTCTCTTCAAATATTTTAAGTTTAAGAAGACGAAGATTTTCTAGTATTATTTTTGGTGCCTCTCCACTCCAGCCATAAGATCCAAAGGCCCCACCAAGCTTACCTTTATCACGGATAGGATTTATTAAAGCAAATAATTTATATACCTGCATTAGTGTATTCTGGTTAATAGTAGGAGACCCAACAAGTATTCCGTCAGCAAGGGCAATATGTGCTTCTAATTCTTCTAAGGAGATATTCTCTATATCCACTATTTTTACGTCAATATCCTTTGTCTCACTAATTCCTTCACCAATTATTTCAGCAGCATCCATTGTATATCCATACGCGGAAACATAAGCAATAAGTACATTTCGATGGCTCCTTTCCAATACCAGTTTCAAATAAGAGTTGGCATAATACTCAGACAAATCGATTGCTTTTCTTAGATTGTCACTATGAATTGGGCCATGTCCGGGACAGATAAAATCCAACTCAAGTGGTTTTACCTTTTCTATAGCTCTTAACATGAACCTGCTGAATGGTTTCAGTATAACATCAAAGTAATATTTAAATGTCTCGGTATAAGTCTCAGTAAAATCACTAAACATTTGAGATGAGCAGTAATGAGCTCCAAAGGAATCGCATGAGAATAATACTTTGTCTTCAACCAGTAGAGTATATATTGAATCCGGCCAGTGTAAATTCGGTGCTGAGATAAATCTGAGAGTTTTATTTCCAAGATCCAATGTATCGCCATCTTTTACAACCAGCGATTTAAATGGCACATTAACAATATCTTCCAGGTACCTGATTGCATTGCCACTACCAACTACAGTTGCAGAAGGAGCCAGATCGAGCAGGATCCTCAGACTACCAGAATGATCAGGCTCAGTGTGATTCAGAATGATATATTGTATTTCCCCGGGGTTAATTACTGATCTCAGCTTAGCAAGATATGTTTCACTGAATTTCTCTTTTGCAACCTCGACTATAGCTTTCTTCTCTGCATTAATGAAATATGAGTTATAAGTTGTCCCGTAATTTGTCTGCATCACGATATCAAAAGTTTTGATATCATAATCAAGAACACCTATCCACTTAACATCCCGGGTAACATCTATTACGGAGTCATCTCTCTTGCTCATATTATAACAAGTATCAAATTTTGGCTAATATAGTTTTATTTGCTTTCACATGTTGAAGTATTGGAATCTCAACGTCGGTCCCTAAAGGTAAAAATATATCAACCCTCGACCCGAATTTAATAAACCCCAGTTCATCTCCCTGCAAAATATCCTGATTCTCTTTTGAATAAGTTACAATCCTACGTGCAATGGCTCCAGCTATTTGCCGAATAAGTATTTCTGTTCCATCACTTGTCTCAATTACGATCGTACTCCTTTCATTCAGCTCAGATGATTTCGGATGCCATGCAACCATATTCTGTCCGGCATGATATGCAACATAATTAATACGTCCTGACACAGGATACCTATTGCTATGCATATTGAAAGGAGACATAAAAATAGAAACCTGAAGCCGCAAATCCTTGAAATATTCATTTTCCATAGTCTCCTCTATTACAACAACTTTACCATCAGCAGGTGCATATATAAGGCCTGGATCAGATTCCAAGGGTCTTACCGGGAGCCTGAAGAAAAAGAGGATAAAAATATAGAACATAAAAGAGCCGATAATGAATGCCCATTTAAAAAGCACCAGATCAGCCCAGAATATATTAACAATGATATTCAATATCAGCAATGCCATTAAAGCGAGAGCTAATATCTTATATCCTTCTTTATGAATATGTATACGCATTTTTACAAAATTTGCACAAAACTAATCAAGTCTTGTCAATCATCCAAAAAGTGATATAAAAAGATATACAAGAGGGAAAGATATTATTGCGCTATCGAAACGATCGAGAAATCCTCCGTGCCCAGGCATTATTGTTCCGGAATCTTTAACTCCAATGCTTCTTTTTAACATTGATTCAACAAGATCTCCATACGTTCCTGCTATAGAGATAATTACAGAAATAACCATCCAATGAAATTTATCAACAACACCCAACCAATCTGAAATCAGCCAGGCAATAAACAGAGCTATAATAACACCCCCTAAAAATCCCTCCCAGGATTTCTTAGGAGAGATTCGCTCCATTAGTTTGTGCCGGCCAAAAGATACACCTATCAGATAGGCTCCTGTATCGTTCGCCCATATGAGTATAAAGAACCCAATAATAATCCCAGGTGAAAATGAGATACTAGCATGTGGCAGCAATGAATCGAGTCCTGTACGAGAGAATGCAGAAAAGGGAAACATTGAAAATGGCACTGCAGTATAAAGCATGGAGAAGAAGGTGTGAGCAAGGGAGTCAAATGGTTTCTCCTCTTTCCTGTATAGCTCCACCACCATAATTATCAGGATCATTGGGATCAGGAATAAGAAGCAGGACTTTGGAATTATATCTGTAGCTATAAGAGTTGAGATAATATATGCTGATGTTCCGGTAATAATGCCCGTTACCATTTGTGGTCTAACACCGGTATTCCTGATCATATGGTAATACTCATACTGTGTTCCGGCGAGTATTATCAATCCGGTCAGGAAAAATGTAATGGGATGAAGCCAAAACCCTCCCATTACGAATATCACTATCCATGCCCCGGTAAGAGTACGTCTGAAAAAATCATTCAAAATTTCAATCTATTATTCTTTACTTTTTGTTCTTGTCTTTTTCACAACCTTGCCGGGAGTAGTTTCTGCTTTGAGTTTGTCCTCAGCTTCTTTCTCTTCCTTCAATATATCTGCTTTTCTCTTGCCAAAAATCCTTTCAAGATCTTCGCTGAAAATTACCTCTTTGTCAAGGAGAAGCTCTGCAAGTTCAGTCAGTCCTTCCATATGATTTATAAGAACTTCTCTTGCCCTTATATACGACTCTGCAATTATCAGATTAACCTCCTCGTCGATAAGCTCAGCTGTTTTTTCACTATAAGGTTTTGTAAATCCATAATCTGATTGTCCAGATGAATCATAAAAGCTAATATTACCAACCTTATCGCTCATTCCGAAAAATGAGACCATAGCATAAGCCTGTTTGGTTATTTTCTCCAGGTCGCTGAGTGCTCCTGTTGATATCTTCCCGAATACAAGATCCTCAGATGCTCGTCCACCAAGGGCATAAGCCATCTCATCAAGAATCTGTTCACGAGTAGTAAGTTGTCGTTCTTCCGGCAGATACCATGCAGCTCCAAGAGCCCTCCCTCGTGGGATAATTGTCACCTTAAAAAGAGGGCTTGCATGTTCCAGGTGCCAGCTTACTGTGGCATGCCCGGCTTCATGATAAGCAATTGTTTTTTTCTCAACAGGTGAAATAATCTTCGTTTTCCTTTCCAAGCCACCAACAATACGGTCGACAGCATCCATAAAGTCTTGCTTCTCAACCACAGTTTTGTTTTTTCTGGCTGCAATAAGGGCCGCTTCGTTACAAACATTAGCAATATCAGCACCCGAAAAGCCTGGTGTCTGCTTAGCCATGAAGCCAACATTAAACTTTTTTTCAAGTTTTATCGGCCGTAGATGAACTTTAAAAATAGCTTCTCTTTCAGTGATATCAGGTAGTTCAACATGTATCTGACGATCAAACCGTCCGGCACGCATAAGTGCCCTGTCGAGAATATCAGCTCTGTTAGTAGCAGCAAGAATAATTACACCCATATTAGTTCCAAAACCATCCATCTCTGTAAGGAGCTGATTAAGAGTATTTTCCCTTTCGTCGTTTGATCCAAAATTTGCATTACGTCCCCTTGCACGGCCCACAGCATCTATCTCATCAATAAATACAATACAGGGAGCTTTCTCTTTAGCCTGCTTGAACAGATCCCGTACCCGTGAAGCTCCAACACCAACAAACATTTCAACGAAATCGGAACCTGATATTGAAAAGAAGGGTACATTTGCTTCACCGGCAACAGCTTTAGCAAGCATAGTTTTACCTGTTCCGGGAGGACCAATCAATAGTGCGCCTTTTGGAATTTTTCCTCCAAGCTGAGTATATTTCTTAGGATTCTTTAGAAAATCGACAATCTCCATTACTTCAGTCTTTGCCTCTTCAAGACCGGCAACATCATTAAAGTTTAATTTGACATTGTTATCCTTATCAAAAATCTGTGCGCGCGATTTGCCTACACTGAAAATGCCACCTGCTCCACCTGCTCCGCCTCCTGACATCCTCTTCATAAGGAAGAGCCACAAAACGACTAATAAAGCAGGAAAAAGAAGCCATGAGAGTATATCTCCAACATAGTTTTTACGTGTAATATATTCCGGATAGATAAGATCTTTTTCAGAATATCCGGCACTCCTTTGAGCATCCAGGATAAACGGTTCAAAATTACTGATATCACCAATATTATATGTATAATTTGGTTTTGGTACTGACATTCCAAAACCGGTTCCGGGTTGTGGCAGTTTAGAATATCTTCCTGATTCAAGTGCTACCTGTGAAAGGTATATCTCAGCCTTATCTTTATTAACCACAATTATTTTTACAATATCGCGATTAGAGATCATATCCTTGATCTCACTTGTTGTTGTTTTCTGTATAGTTTTTCCTCCATAAAGAAGCTGAAAAAGAATTACTGATACAGCAAGAATGGCAAATATCCAGTTGGTATTAAAATGTGGTTTAATACTTTTATCTGGTTTTTTATCCTTCCCTTGACTATTATTTTTACTTTTTTCTGTCATAAATATTTAACTTACTGTATTTTATCTTCCATGGCTTCAATAGATGCATCAGCCCAGAGTGACTCCAGACTATAAAAATTCCTATACTCATCAAGAAAAACATGAACAATCACATTTCCATAATCCAGAAGTACCCAGAAACAATTGTCAAGTCCTTCAATATGCAAAGGTTTCTCACCTGTTTCTTTTCTTACTGTGTCATCAACTGAATCGCAAATTGAACTTACCTGAGTGCCAGAAGTGGCATGACAAATAACAAAGTAATCTGCAATTCTGTTTTCAAGTTTTCTCAAATCAATTTTCAGAACATTCTGTCCTTTCTTTTCAAAAATTCCCTTTATAACACTTCCTAAAAGGACATCAGCTCCGTCAGATTTTTTCTTCATCAATTTTTATCAGTTTGATATTAAGTCGCAAAAGTACCACTTTTATCTGTATTTTTGCTCCTGTAACCTGCTTTTTGCAATTTCAATGCCAATCTCAACCGGAAAGAAGAATAGGGGAAAGAAAATGACATTGACGAGACTAACTACCTGCTAATTATGATAATAGGCTCAAAACTATTTTTTGTAAAAACCCTGCCATCAACAAATACACATACCGTTCACCTTCTGAAGACCGGTGAGCTTTCAGAGGGGACAATCATCTATACAAACTATCAATCAGCGGGCAGGGGACAAACTGGTAACAGATGGGAAAGCGAAGAAGGTAAGAATCTATTAATCAGCGTACTGCTTTATCCATATATGATAAATGCTGCAGATCAGTTCCTTATTTCCATGACAATTTCGCTTGGAATTTGTGATTTTCTTAAGAAATATACTACAAATTGTTCAATAAAATGGCCGAATGACATCTATATTGGTAATGACAAAATAGCAGGTATCTTGATTGAGAACTGCCTGCTTGGTGATCAAATTGAAAATTCAATTGCAGGAATTGGTCTTAATATTAATCAGGAAAAATTTTTAAGCGATGCACCAAATCCAGTTTCTCTTAAGTTGATAACAGGAAAATGTCATGATCTTCCAACGTGTCTTAATAATTTATCTTTTTGTCTCGATAGAAGATATAAACAGCTCATTTCTGAAAATTTTACGCAGATTAAGCAGGAGTATATTACTAAACTCTTTCGTTTAAATGAATGGCATGCTTTCCGGGATTTGAATGGTAATTTTACCGGACGCATAAGATCAGTAACTGATTTTGGCAGGTTACAGATTGAAAAGCGCGAAGGCAAGCTTATTGAGTATTCATTTAAGGAAGTTGATTTTATCCTTTAATATCTTCCCAGCCTCTGAACCTTTCCATTTCATTTATCAGTATTTCAAGAAATTGCTCTATTGGTTTAGCAGCCATCACCTTCAACATCGGATTAATATCTGCTTTAAGTGAAACCTTTACTTCAGCAGAATTTTTACTCTTTTCTGTTATATCCAATACAAGTGTAGAGTCATTTTTTTTCAGTGCATCACCTGTATAAACTACTTTATTATACATTTCTTTTTCAGCAAGCAAGAAGCTCACTGTTCCAAGCATCGCTACATTGAAACTACAAGAATCTATTTCAGCCTTCCAGTTATTGATTGTCCCATGAGGAATGAACTGATCAAAATTCCTCATATCTGTTACAAAATTAAATACCCCCTGTGCCGAGGATGTTACCTTACCGACCCTGCTTTCGTAATATGTTAAATCACTCATAATAAATAACTATTTAGTACCCCAAACTGAAGGGTCAATTCTCCATTCTTTCAATGCTTCAACCTCCGTCTGACCAATATATCCTGTTTCAACAGCAGTATCAACAAGGACTGAGTAATTGCATAGTGTATTCAAAGAACATTTCTCAGCTGCAAATCCATCTGATGCTTTTTTAAATTCATATGTAAAAATTGCAACCATACCGAGAACATCGCAGCCGGCTTCCCTGAGAGCTCTGACTGCTTTCAGGCTACTGCCTCCGGTAGATATCAGGTCCTCAATTACGACCACTTTCTGCCCTGGTTCATAATAGCCTTCAATCTGGTTACCCAAACCATGTTCTTTTGCACCTGACCTGACATAAATAAATGGCAACCCGAGTTTATCGGCTGTAAGAGCACCATGAGCAATCGCCCCTGTTGCAACTCCTGCTATCAATTCAGCCTGAGGATACAGTTTCCAGATAAGAGCAGCAAAAGAATCGCTTATATATGACCTAACCACGGGAAAAGAGAGAGTTTTGCGATTATCACAATAAATTGGGGATTTCCATCCTGATGCCCATATAAATGGATTTGACGGTTGCAATTTTATTGCTTTAATTTGTAAAAGATATTCAGCGGTTTTTTTTGCACTTTTTTCCATAAATAAATGTATAAAGTTCATTTTGAAGACAGATTCATAATGATAAGCCCGGAACCTGACAGGTTACAAAAATACGGCTTATTCCATAAATTCTACGATACGAGTGAACTTTATAAAATTATATCAGATTTTCAGTCAGATAAGAGTATCTCAGCCATAAATATTTATGGATCCAACATCAAGCATTTATGGAAGATCTTCCGGATATATTTTACAGAAGTGGGTGCTGCAGGGGGCTTAGTAAAACATATATCGGGAAGATACCTCTTTATTGAAAAAAAAGGAAAACTCGATCTACCAAAAGGTCATATTGATAAAGGCGAAGAGCCTGAAGCCTGTGCTTTAAGGGAGGTACGTGAAGAGTGTGGTATAACCGGCCACTCAATCGTCAAGCCATTATGTCCGAGCTATCATACATATAGCTGGGAAGGCATATCATATCTTAAAAAAACAAGTTGGTTTCTGATGCAATATGATGGAAATATGATAACTGAACCTCTACTTGATGAAGGTATTACTCTTGTTGAATGGCTTTTCCCTGATGAATTAAATAGAATTAAGCGAGGCGCATGGCTATCACTGATGGATCTCATCAACTCTTGTGTTCTCAGTACCTGATTAATTAATTCTCTTCGCCTCTGTAATTTATTAGATTAATTGATTCAGGAACAAATATTGAGGCATCTCCACCACTTCTTATGATATCTCGTACAATAGATGAATTAATATGAGAATGCTCAGGGACAGTAAGCAAAAAAACCGATTCGACCTCTGAAGCCAGCATCTTGTTTACCTGGGCAATAGCTCGCTCAAATTCGAAATCAGCTGCTGTCCTTAGTCCCCTGACCAGATAACCGGCACCATTTCTTTTACAATAATCAACAGTAAGTCCCTCGTAATGGTCAACTCTTATTCTTGGTTCATTCTTAAAGACTTCTGTAATCATCTCTTTTCTTGTCCCGAGGGAATAGAAATTTCTTTTCAAAGCATTGGCACCAACTGCAATAATAATCTCATCAAAAAGGTTTAAAGCTCTTCTGACTATTGCTTCATGCCCTATTGTGAATGGATCGAAAGAACCTGGGAAAACTGCAATTTTCTTCATTCGAATGATATTATTTTAGGATTTCTGACCTTTTGTTTAAGCAATGAGAGGTCGAGAACCTCCATAATTGTTTTAACATAATAGAATTTCAATCCCCTGATATATATCTCCTTAATACTCTCAACATCTTTTCTGTTCTCTTCTGATATAATAATCTCCTTTATACTGGCACGTTTGGCTGCCAGGATTTTCTCCTTAATACCACCAACAGGTAAAACTTTTCCTCTCAGTGTTATTTCACCGGTCATCGCGATATATTTCTTCACTTTCCTTTGAGAAAATGCAGAGGCGATAGAGGTTGCCATTGTTATTCCAGCGGAAGGTCCGTCTTTTGGGATTGCACCTTCCGGAACATGAATATGTATATTCCATTTTTCAGAAAAATTATCAGGTAATTCTAATATTTCTGCATTTGATTTCAGATATTCAAGGGCTATTATAGCCGATTCTTTCATAACCTCACCAAGGTTACCTGTAAGAGTCAGCTTACCGGAACCCTTGCTTAGACTGGTTTCCACAAATAATATCTCCCCACCTGATGTAGTCCATGCCAATCCGGTTACTACACCTGCCTGATCATTTCCGGAATAAAGATCCCGGGAATATTTTGGTGGCCCTAACATCTCAATAAGAGCCGTTTGTGAAAGAGCTGTTTCATAATCTGATTCATAAGCAATGTTCTTTGCTGTAGCCCTTACAATTTTTGCCAGACGCTTATCCAGTTCTCTGACACCGGATTCTCTGGTATATTTTTCTATAAGTAATTCCATCACCTTCTTGTGTATGGTGACCTGGCCCTTATTAACACCGTGATTTTCAAGCTGTTTTGGCAATAAGTGACGTTTGGCAATCTCAAGTTTCTCCTCGACCAGATAACCTGTTATTTCGATCATCTCCATTCTATCGCGGAGAGCAGGACTAATTGTACCAAGATTATTAGCTGTAGCAATAAACAATACTTTCGAGAGATCATATTCCATCTCAAGGAAATTATCAAAAAATGTACTGTTCTGTTCCGGATCAAGGACCTCCAATAGAGCAGAAGAAGGGTCACCTCTGAAATCCTGTCCAACTTTGTCTATCTCATCAAGAATAAAAACGGGATTTGAGGAGCCGGCTCTTTTAATATTCTGGATTATACGTCCAGGCATCGCTCCTATATATGTTTTTCGATGACCTCTGATTTCCGCCTCATCATGCAATCCTCCAAGTGACATTCTGACATACTTTCTGTTGAGTGCTTTGGCGACAGATCTGCCAAGCGATGTTTTCCCTACTCCAGGTGGGCCGTAAAGACAAAGTATTGGAGATTTAAGATCGCCCTTAAGTTTTAGAACAGCAAGGTGTTCAAGAATCCTTTCTTTAACCTCATCCAGACCAAAATGATCCCAATCGAGAACCCGTCGTGCATTATAAAGATCGAGATTGTCCTGTGTATATACATTCCAGGGAAGATCCAGAAGGGTTTGAATATAGTTTACCTGTACAGAATACTCAGCAGCAGCAGGGTTGAGCCGATGCAGTTTATCGAGCTCCTTATCAAATACCTTTTTGACATCATCCTTCCAATTTTTATTATCAGCCTTTTTTCTGTACTCCTCAATCTCTTTTTCAATAGGGTTGCCTCCCAGCTCATTCTGTATAGTTTTCATCTGCTGATGGAGGAGAAATTCCCGTTGTTGCTGATCGAGGTCACTTTTAACCTTTGATTGCAATTCATTCTTCAGCTCCAGAACCTGAATCTCCTGTACCAGAAACTCGAGCAGCATAAATCCTCTGTCGCGCAAGCTACTCGTTTCAAGCAGTTTTTGTTTATCCTGAACCTTAATATCAGTATTCGAACAAATAAAGTTTATCAGGTATGTATTATTCTCAATATTTTTAATTGCAAATGAAGCTTCGGGGCTAATATTCGAATTGATTTTAATAATCTTTAGTGAAAGATCTTTAAGAGAACCTACGATTGCATCAAAGTCCTTACTTAAAGTCTCCGGTTTTATTTCAGGAATTACTCTGACCCTTGCAATAAAGTAAGGATCATCGGAAACAAGTTCATGCAAAACCATTCTTTTCCTCCCCTGTATGATAGCTGTTGTTGAGCCATCAGGCATTTCAAGAAGCTTCACTATCTGGCCAATTGTACCAACTGTGTGCAGGTCCTGAAAATTTGGGTTTTCAACATCAGGATCCTTTTGAGCAACGGTACCTACAATTTTATCGTTACGGTATGCATCTTTTATAAGTTGAATTGACTTGGGACGACCGATAGAAATTGGAAGAACCACACCTGGGAGAAGGACTGTATTTCTAAGCGAAAGTATTGGAATAGTATCCGGAACATTAACATTCTCAAGATCGCCATCATCCCCATCAGCAATAATAGGAATAATATCTCCTTCTCCATCAAGCATATCCGGAAGCAATATCTCTCCTATCGATTTCATATATTTCTTTTCCATCTAATCTCTTACTCCTTGCTTTTGTCCCCGCCGAAGCGGGATCTCCGCTGCGCTTCGACTTTTGTCTTTTGTCTTTTCTCTTTACCGGGAGTGTCAAAATTACATAATATTTTTACAAATGACCAGAAAGAGGGTTATGCAATGATTGTGCCACAATAAAAAATAAAGAGGGTCATGCCATGGCACGACCCTCTAGTCACAATATCAATAGTTATTATTTCTTTTTTACGACGCGATCCTTGTAACGGTTCATAAATTTATCAACCCTGCCTGCAGTATCAACAAGCTTCATTTTACCGGTATAAAAAGGATGAGATGTGTTAGAAATCTCAAGCTTGATAAGTGGATATTCAATCCCATCTTCCCATTTAATATTCTCTTTTGAGGGTGCAGTAGACTTACTCATAAAAGAAAATCCATTTGACATATCCTTAAAAACCACAAACCTGTAATTGTCCGGATGAATTCCATTTTTCATTGCTCTATATTTTTTATCCTTTGTAATCTAAATAAATTCTTCCCATTTAGGGTTTGCAAAATTAATTAACATTATTCAAAATACAAAACGAATTACAGAATTATTGAATTTGTTATAGTCAATCTTGCTTATATCTTTGTTTATCAGACATTTCATCCTTATACCTTACAAATGGCAAGCTTAAATTGATGAAGTACCGATATGTAATGTGTGTTTTCACTTTATGTGCGCCAAGAGCTTCATAAATTGCAATCATTTTGGGATTAAAGTCACCCACCCATGAGAGCTCAAGTTCCTTAAACCATGGCTTCTTTTTAAATACTTTGTATAGTTGAAAGAATATAGCAGATTCAACTCCACTATTTTGATATGATGGATGAACTCCTCCAACGACTGCTCTCATTCTGCTCATCTTATGTGTTATCTTATAATATCCAAACCGGAGCATATTCCAAAGATTAAGGTTCCCGTTCATATATTTAAGAATCTGGTTCAGATCAGGAAAAAGGATAAAGAATGCAATAGGTTTTTCGTTAAAATAGGCAAACCATATTAGTTCTTCATCGATGATAAACTTTGCCTTCTCAATCGATTCATTAAGAAATTCGGCGTTCAGAGGCGTAAAATCTTCTTTAAACACCGACCATGTCGAATTATAGATTGCCACAATATCCTTAATATACTTTCCTTTGTTTCTGATCTCAAAATGCTGAAGTGAGTAGCCTGGCCTTTTAGAGAGCCAATCGGCAATTTTCATTATCCTTTCTGGAAATTGCACTATCTCATTATCTTTCCCACGAATATCTCTATGATATGAGTACTGTTCAAAATAATTATTAAATCCATACTCTTCAAAGAAGGCCCTGTAGTACTTTTTATGATATGGCATTCCGAATCCCTGCTGCATGAATCCTTCAACCAGCAATCCCCAGTTATTATCATTCTCACCAAAATTAATAGGGCCGTCCATGGCTTCCATCCCTTTTTCTGAGAGCCATTTCCTGGCTGTATCAAAGAGGGTAAAAGCAGCTTCTCTGTTCTCTATCACCTCAAAAAAACCGATGCCTCCGGTAGGTTGGGTATTAGCTGCAGACCTTACCTGGTCGATAAACGCTGCTACTCTTCCGATTGCAATATTACGATTATCTTTAAGAACCCAGCGGGTTGCTTCGCCATGTCTAAATGTATTGTTTGTAATGGGATCAAAAACAGATTCCAAAACAGAATCAATTTGGCATACCCAAAATGGATCTTCTTTATATAACCGTTTGGGTAGTGTAATAAATTCCCTTTTATCCTCTTTTGTTATGACCTCAATTACCTGCATGACATTAATTTTCTGATATACAGCTATCTGCTGATCCCCATAATCAGCATATTAGTTATCCGATACAAATATAGTCAGATTTTAATTAAATAAAGTCAGAAGTCAGAAGTCGGAAGTCAGAAGTCGGAAGTCGGAAGTTTGTAGTAGGCTACCAGTAGCCTGATGCCCAATTAGTGTATATCAATTATTCTGTGGTCGATAAGAACGAAAAGAATAGCGATCAGGATAGAATAAAAAACATATATCCTGACAGGAATATATTCAAATGGTTTAATATTCATTTTGACCCACAAGTATCCTGCAAGGAATATCTTTTCAAATGTGTAGACAATAAATGTTGAAAGGGCTACTCCAACAAGCCCATAGCCCCATTTTATCATCAGCAGGCTTAAAGGAATGTTTAATGCCAGTTCCAGAATTGCTGCAATAAGTGTAATATGAGTCTTTTTCCTGCCTATTATAACTGTTTGCGGAAAAATAAGCCGGGGAATAATAAGTAAAGAATAGATAAGGAATATGTCAGCACTTTTCTGAAAATCGGAGTTGAACATCCGGGGGTATATCCATCTTGTAAAGAGCATCATAAGCATCGCTGAAGGGAACAGAATGTGCATAAGACGCTTAGACTTGACCCTTATCTTTGCAAGAGACTCTCTCATTCTTTCACGAGTGTAAAATTCCGGAAGCATTGCATTGCTGAGTCCGTTTGCCAGCATCAGCACCAGTGGAAATTCTTTAGCTCCATAGCGGAACCAGGCAAACATTGCCGGATCGCGATAAACGGAGGAAATAATTACACCATCGGAATATTGAGCCGAACCACTGATGAGGGATGTTAAGATTAACGGTGCACCCAGATAGAGGTGTTCTTTCATGAACTCAACTGATATCTTCATTTCCGTATATCGTCTGAGCAGAACCAGAAGCCATATCCATCTTATTGCCGTTATTCCCAATAATCCCCAGATTGACCAGATAATATCTTTACCAAAAAGAATAGGTACAACAATCAGAATCATCTGTGCTGTAAAGGTTATCAGGCCATACTGAAAAATACGATATGACCTGTTATTAAGGAGATATATATATTCAATAAGACATACCGGACTGCTAAGGAGTATATATAATAGTAACAGGTTAATAAATGGCACATTGCCTGAAAAATGAAAAACTGAAAAATTATTTTTCAATGAATGCCCAAGAACAAAAAAAAGCAGACTAAAAAAGCACATCAAAAGGAATGCATTGAATATCTCCGGTGATTTTGCAGATCCGTTATCACCAATTTTATGATAGGTTTTATTCCTGTGGTAAAGTGGGAGTAGCGACTGAATGATACCAGTTACCCAGAAAAAGGTCATCAACCCCGCAATGAACATGAACATCTCCCATTGCCCTATCTCGGCACGCGAAAGATGACTTTTTGTAAATACAATACTGATGATAAGGAAGACAACAGGCTTCATCAACTGAAAAAGTTGAAGTCCCGATATATTGTCTATAAGTTGTAATTTTTTCAAATCAGTCTGAATACCAAATAAATTCTACCTGATAACTACCTTTGTGTTTAAAAATTGCTCCGGCAGGTTCATTTTTTTTTGAACCGTCCAAAGATAGTAATTGACTGCAGTATGAGAAAATAATTTTATATTTTTGTGAAATAGAAATTTTTGACCTTATTTTGCACTCCGGAAACGGTGGATGTAGTTCAGTAGGTTAGAACGTCGGATTGTGGTTCCGAAGGTCGCCGGTTCGAATCCGGTCTTCCACCCAAAAAGAAAAGGCTGTCACGAAGTGGCGGCCTTGTTTTTTGAGCAGATGAAGCTTGTATTATATTTTATTCTTGTTTTTCTACCCCTTTATTCCATTTTGTATATTTAAAGTATGCAACAAATGAGATTGTAGTTAGAAGGAATACTGTAATATAAACAAACGATGGTATCGGAACAGGATCTCCTGCTGCGTAGGAATGAAGTCCCGACAGGTAATAATTAACTCCAAAATAGGTCATAAGAACTGA
Source organism: Bacteroidales bacterium (assembly GCA_035530515.1). GTDB lineage: Bacteria > Bacteroidota > Bacteroidia > Bacteroidales > VadinHA17 > LD21. Next base: position 19,558 of record DATKUO010000016.1, on the reverse strand, counting down.
TGAGAAGGCAAACAGTGATATCAGATTAAAGATGAAGATATCTTTCATGCCTGGAATCATACGTGAATGTATAGCTATACTATAAATGACAATAGTAATAAGCGACCATGTCTCTTTTGGATCCCAACCCCAATAACGGCCCCAGGATTCGTTCGCCCATACCGCTCCGAGAAAGGTTCCTATTGTCAGAAAATAGAGACCAAGAGTAAGTGTTTTAAAATTGATAACAGTAAGATCATCAATAGTATTTGATATCCTCTCCTGGTTCTTTTTGTTCGAAAATAAGAGAAGCATCATTGTGATAAGTCCAAGTATTGCACCAAGACCAAGGAAACCATAGCTACCAGTTATGACCGACACATGTAGTGTCAACCAATATGACTGAAGAACAGGCACGAGGTTGGTTATCTCAGGATCCATAAAACTGAGATGAGCAACCATAAGAGTCATTGAAGCCAGAACAGCGGTAGCAGAAAGCGCAAAAGCTGATTTACGACTGAAAATAAATCCTGCCAGGAGTGTCACCCATGATATAAAAATCATCGATTCGTACCCATTACTCATCGGTGAATGGCCCGCTATATACCATCTTAGTCCGAGTCCAAAAGTATGTAACAGGAATCCTGTAAAAAGCAACCAGCTAAAAATCCTAACAAATAATGATACCACTATTCTTCCCCTGATCACCATGACAATCAAACTTATTAACATGATTAATCCAACAGTTGCATAAAAGGGGAAGAGCCGTTCGAATATGCTGAGTTTATAATAAAATAGTTCCGCATTGGTCTTTGTTTCTGATGGAAGATCATACTCAGAAAACCTTGACTGGTAACTGCTTATTGATTCGGTAACCTGCCTGGTAGTAGTAATATTATTTGTCTGCAGTGCATCTGCTAAAACAGGTATTATATTATTTAGGTATAGTGAATCGTCTTTACTAACTGCTTTTTGAAGTGCATCTTCAGGTGATCCCCAGTCATGTGTCCCATTCTTCAAAGGGAATAACTTAAGAAAATCTCCTTTATATATCATATAGACAATATTCACCCTTTCATCAACTTTTATTACCTCCTTCTCTTCCTTGCTTCTCTCACCGGGAGCTTTAGAATAAGCATCATTAACCTCTTTTGAGATCTTATAGCCTCCTTTCCCATCGAGATTAACAAGATCGGAAAATGAAGCATATTTTCCCCTGATGCCCAATCTACTCTGCAAGTCTTTATTAGAAACCTTAATCATAGGAACTTCCTTCCAGTTATTAAAATCGAGGTAGAGTCCAAGGAAAACCTGCATTGAGGTGAATCCCTCAAATTTATTCTCTCTGGTCACCTTTCTCATGATATCATTACTAAGAGTAAAGAGAGGTTTGGTTCTACCCTTCTGATCCTGTACCAGCACTCTACCAAACTCCTCAGATACGGAATTATCAGGAACCAGCTTCTGTCCATTTGCACTCGTTAGTCCTGAAATAAACAGAAAAAATATTATGAGAGGAATTGTTTTCCTTATACTTGATTGCCAGTATCTTGCATCAATATTATGAAATACTGAATTTTTATTTAATAACGACAAAATAATAAATACAAACAACAGTGCATAGCCTGAATATGTAACAAACATACCTGCCATATCGTGGTTAACAGAGAGAATTGTACCTTTTTCATCATGGTCGTATGACGATTGGTAAAAACGATAACCTTTATATTTAAGTATATTATTCATAAATATCATAAAGGGCTTTTCAACATTTTCTTTCTGATCCAAAAGGACTACATCACTCTTATATCCCGAAGGGCTGTTCGAACCGGGATATCTGTCCAGGATAAAATCGTTAAGTTTTATACTGAAAGGCAGGATCGTTGACTGTGATCCGTAATTGAGCTCAACTATGTTCCCGCCTATTGAGCAGGAACCTGTGGCAACTTTTTCAGTATTCCTGTCCCACAGATAAACTGTTTCTGATTCTTTTCCGTCAGAAAGATGAAATATAAAAGCATTTTGTCCTGTATTCTGTTCTTCAGGATTAGCGGCTACTGCTTTAATAATACCAGCCATGGATATTTCCTGTGGCACTATTTTAATATCTTTTACAGTTAATATCTGCATCAGTTTTAATGGTATGAGCGTATCTATACCTGATAAAGTGACCTCCTTAGTCTTCATACTCATCTCACCAAGGTCATATTTTGAGCTTATTAAAAAATTTCCTGATTCGAAGGAAATATTTACTTCGGCCGGATCAGCAGGAGCAAAGCCAATGGCAATCCCATATGCAGATTTTGTATCCCCTTGTTTCAGGATAATGGTTTCTCTGTCCATCATATCTTTTGTTACGAACAGGGAAACTACAGGTTCTCCTTCAGGGCTATCAGAGACTATCTCAGTGGCATTAGGGATGATCTTTGCCAGTACCAGTTCATAATCTTTGTTATCAATAGTTAATCTCTTTTTATAATTATCGGCAGAGACCGATGTCATTGAATAATTTTCTGAGTGACTGTCGATTATCTTACCATTGCTATCTTTAACAGAATACCCTATATATTTCTCATTTGATAAACATCTGTTTTGTTCTTCCCCTTCACGAATATGTAGAGTCCCTTCCCATCCAAAATACCTGGTTATTCCAGCGCCAAGAATCATTAAGATAAATGCAAGATGAAAAAGAAATACAGGAAGTTTCCTTCTTTTATAGAGTTTCAAAATAATTAACTGTCCAATCAGGTTGGTAGCCAGAAGTAATAAAATCAACTCGAACCATTTTGAATTATAAACCATGCTATATGCAAATGATGCGCCAAAGTCATTCTCGACAAATGTTGCAACTGCCATGGCAACAGCAAATAGAACAAACAAGATCCCCATCAGAACCGGAGAAAAAAGAAATTTTACAATCTTCATAATTACTAACTAATCAGTACTTAAAGTGAATTAAAGTTTAGAGTGCCTAAAGTTAAAAATAAGGTAACTAATCAGTGTTAAAGGTATTTGAAAACCTATTTCTTGAATGTTCTCATATAGTTGACAACATTCCAGATATCATCGTCAGATAGTTTTCCTTCATATTTTGGCATTTCACCTCTTCCGAATTTTGTCTTGTAGAAATGCTCTCCATCTGTCTGATCCTGATATTCAGCCTTCGAAAAATCGCCCGAAAAAGTCTTCAGCGCTCTGGATTTTACACCATCACCAAGACCAGCTTTCCCATGACAAGGTGCGCAGTTCTTGTTATAGAGTACCATTCCTGCCTTATTACTTACATCACCTTTTGCAATCGGATTTTTCATTGATTTAAAATTAGGCGGCACTTCCCATGGTTTTGTTTGGGCTGCTAATGATCCGCATACTACTAAAACTACAGCGCTGAGGAATAAAAGTTTCAAAGTTTTCATGATTATATAGTTTTCATTAATGATTATGATACAATTATTGAATAAAAGTAAATTAGATATATTTTAATCAGTTATTAACTCCTGACTGTCAGTCCTTCTTTTTATCGTTATAAGGCTTATTATAACAAACAGATAATGCCCCAATACTGCGGCGATGGATACAGCACCAACACCAATACCAACTTTTTTAAGGAAATTGTGCCACGATGATCTTTCATTGTCCTTCTCCTCTGTCTCTTTCATTCTGTTTTTGGTTAACACCTGTTCTACTCAGACCGATGATATCCCGAAATCATACTCCAGAAAAGAGAAGTAGGTTTGGCTCCAAGTGTACAGGTATAAATGTGAATAATCATAAATATTGAAAGGAAGAAACCCATGGTTATATGTAAAATATCTGTAAGTATAAGACCACTAATTCCAAAAAATCTGTTTATTGTAATTTCAGGAAAGAGCAAACCAAAACCTGATATAATAAGCAGAGGGATAGCAACATACATCGCCAAAATATATAACAGTTTTTGCAAAGGATTAAATTTACTCTCTTCAGTAACTGGAAACGGATGTTTTTCACCTTTGAACATTCCCCATGAATAATACTTCATCTGTTTTCCAAGATCTGCCAGAAAATTCTTTCTTTCTATTTTATAATACCTTCCATTTTTTGTCAGAAAATTTCCTGTAACGTATACTATATAGTTTATAGTCAAGAGCATTGCAGCAAAATTATGCAACCTGACTGCCTTGGCAAATCCTACAACGAATACCGAATTTTCTTTATCGGTGTATTGCATACTTAAACCAGTAACAATAAGTACAAGAAATAATATCGCATTAAAAAGATGCCATATTCTTATCCATTTTGGGTAAAGGTACATATCAATTTATTTTTAGATTTGTTTTATTTATCTTGCTTATTCTGAATAATATATGAACAGCTATTATTCCTACTACGCTAAAAAATATAAGCAGGCTTAAAAGGTTTAGATATTCATATCTATCCTGCCCATGGCATTTAAAACAACGCTCATTATCTTCCATAAAAGGAGATACAAAAGAGATTGTATCCTGCACTGTCAAATCTTCCCTGTTAAACCTGAATCCATTTGCAAAAACAGTTAAATTAACAGAGATTAAGAAAAACAGAAACAATAACCGGAAACTTGAAAATTTCATTACCTCCAGGTGTATCACCTACCCGATCTTGATTATTCTTGTTGCATCTAAATGGTGGGTGCTCATAAATTCAGATGGTTTCTTTTCACTAAAGTCAATATTGATTTTATCAGAATTTATATACATTATCATCGATCAGTTTATCAGCTATCCGCCGCCTGGCATCTTTAACATTTAGGCATTCAACCCTTGTCAGGTTTTCTATTGCCTTAATAAGAGCAGGGTAAGATTCGGGTGAAGAGAATGAACCTATTGCCTCCCATGCTGATTTTCTGACTATACTTGCGGCATCTGAGAGATTAACATCTAACATATCTTTGTAAAGAGATACATTACCTTTGATAGTTTCCATTTTTTCGACTCTTAATGCCAGAGATTCAGAAATATAAGTCTCCATCATCATTTCGGCAATATTATTAAGAACTTCCTGTTCATGAATGAGGCCCTTCTCGAACCGTTTTATTGCTCCATGAATAGAGATCAAGATAACTTTTTTAAGATTTTTGATATATCTCATTTTTCCCTGATAATAGCTTTCACCTGATGTTTTGTTATCAGTTATGTCTTTAAGACCTGAATAGAGTTTTTCTGCCTCCCCAAAGAGATCAAAGTCGCCTTTCATAGCGCGTTTCATTACCGTATCAACAACAAGGAGCCGGTTTATCTCATTTGTGCCTTCAAAGATTCTGTTGATTCTTGAATCGCGATAACCTCTTTCAACAGCCATCTCAGCTGAATAACCCATACCTCCGTGTATCTGTACAGCCTCATCGGCAACAAAATCAAGCATTTCGGAACCTACTACTTTCAGAATGGCAGCCTCCACAGCATAATGACTTATTGCTTCAATAGAAGCTCTTCCATAATCACCACAGTCAACTGTTAGCTTCTTCATCAAGGTATCAACATCATTACTTACCCTGTATACTGCTGATTCTAAAGCAAAAAGACGAATGACCTGTTCAGCCATTTTATGTTTAATAGCTCCAAAGGTTGAGATAACAACACCGAACTGTTTCCTCTCATTGGCATACTTCACCGAATCGGTAACTGTTTTTTTTGCTGCACCAATTACGCTTGCACCGAGCTTAAGACGTCCCATGTGAAGGATACTAAGAGCAATCCTGAAACCTTGTCCTCTTTTGCCAAGAAGATTTTCTACAGGAACTTCAACATCATTGAAGTAGATCTGAGCGGTAGAAGATCCTTTAATCCCCATTTTGTGCTCATCGGGGCCGATAACAACACCCGGGTATTTACTCTCAACAATAAAGGCACTGAGTACTCTGTCGCTGTCAATTTTTGCAAATACTACCAATGTGTCCGCAAAACCGGCATTAGTGATCCACATTTTTTGTCCGTTAAGTATATAATGTTTACCGTCATCGCTTAATATTGCATTGGTCTTTCCTGAGTTTGCATCACTCCCTGCTCCAGGCTCGGTCAGACAGTAGGCTCCAATAATTTCACCGGTAGCCAGTCTTGTTACATAACGCTCCCTTTGATCTTTATTGCCATAATACATAATTGGTAAGGTCCCTATACCACAATGTGCCATATATGCCACTGAAAAGGAATAACCTGCTCCTGTTGTTTCGGCTGCCAGCATTTGTGAAACAAATGATTGTCCGAATCCACCAAATTCTTCAGGGATCGAGATACCCATTAATCCTAATTCCCCTGATTTCTTAAGCATGCTTTTCATTAACTCCCTGTCGCCTGTTTCAACTTGTTCGGTGTTGGGATAAACTTCAGCATCCAGAAAGTCACTGCATGTCTGAGCTATCATCCTCTGTTCCTCATCGAACTCCTCAGGAATGAAAATATCTTTCGATTCAACCTCATTAACAAGAAATTCACCGCTTTTTAAGAGTTTACTGTTTTCCATTGTTGTCAGTTAATTATTTGGATTAATCTATAATTCAAGTGATAGTGCAATAAGTTCTGCAACATCAAGGTTTTTAATCTCCTCCTCTTTGTTTTTGTATTTCAGGCCATCGGTAAGCATGGTCATGCAAAATGGACAAGCTGTGGCAATCACTTTTGCTTCAGTTTTAAGCGCATCTTCCGTTCTTTCAATAAAAATCTCTTTCTCGCCTTTCTCGGCCTCTTTAAACATCTGTGCTCCACCGGCACCACAACATAACGCAAAGCTTTTATTACGGTGCATCTCAACCAGATTACCAGTTAGCTTCTTCAAAATACTTCGAGGTTCATTATATATGTCATTTGCCCTTCCAAGATAACAAGGATCATGATATGTAATTGAAACATTTTTCAACGATGCTGAATCAATCTTTAATTTACCTGATTCGATATTCCTGTTCAAAAACTGAAGGTAGTTGATAACTTTGTAATTACCTCCAAGATCAGGGTATTCATTTTTGAATATGTTGAAACAATGTGGGCAGATTGTTATGATCTTCTTCACTTCATACATATTAAATATCTCTATTATCTGCAGAGCCTGCATCTGATAAAGCATCTCATTACCTGCTCGTCTGGCAGGATCGCCTGTGCATGTCTCTTCTTTGCCCAGAACAGCATAGCTAACATTCAGATAGCTCAGAATTTTTGCAAATGCCCTGACAACTTTTTTATATCTGTCATCAAAAGCTCCCGCGCAGCCTACCCAGAACAGGTATTCCGGTCTTTCTCCTTTTGCAAAAAGATCTGCCATCACAGGGACTTCTATTTTACGGGTTTCCATTTTTTAGTCAATGTTTTTTGTTACACACGAGGGCCACAGAGGTTAACTAACATTAATTTCCAAATCTTTAGCCCAAAGCAGCCTGTCTTCTGCAGAATACTGCCATGGAGCGCCATTATTCTCAATATTCGAAAAAATGGCATTCAGTTCGGCAGGAGCAGCTGCCTTTTCCATCACGAGGTACCTGCGCATCTCCATTATTATTGCTACGGGATCAATATTAACCGGACACTCAAGAGCGCAGGCGTTGCAAGTTGTGCAGGCCCATAACTCTTCAGATGTAATCTTATCAAACAATGATTTATCGTCACTAAACTCAGTACCACTCTTCCGGATATTCTTTCCAAGCACTTCAAGCCTGTCGCGCACATCCATAACTACCTTACGTGGTGAAAGCTTCTTTCCAGTAATATTTGCAGGGCACCTGGAGGTACAACGTCCGCACTCTGAACATGTATATGCATCCATCAGGTGTTTCCATGTAAAATCTCTAACATCATTAGATCCGAATTTTCCAATTTCCTCAGCTTGTCCCTCAGCAGGCATATCCATATTACCCGAAAGCATCATTTTTATCTCACTTGTGATTGACGGCATATTGGCAATCTTGGACTGCGGGCCAAGTTTCGAATAATATACATTTGGAAAGGCCAGAAACATATGGAAGTGTTTCGAGTACGGTATATAATTTAGAAAAGCTAAGACCCCTACTATATGGAACCACCAGCAAAATCTTTCAATAAATATTAACCTGCTGTCAGACATTCCTGCAAATAATGGCTGAATGAGCCCACTAAAAAGGAAGGAGCCAACGTCTAGGTAATGCGGATCGTTCCTCATCTGCAAAATCCCATCTGTTGCATTCATTATAAGTATTGCACTCATAAGAAAGAGCTCTGTTATCAATATGATATTTGCATCGGAACGCGGCCATAGTCTCATTTCCTTGCTCCAGAATCTATTTACCCTTATCACATTCCTGCGGATAAGGAAAATCAGGCAGCCAAACATTACTAAAAGACCGAAGACCTCGAAAGAGGAGATCAAAACCGGGTAAATACCTCCTGCAAAAGAAAATACCCTGTGAGTACCAAAAACCCCGTCAATAAGGATCTCCAGCATCTCAATATTCACAATGATAAAACCAACGTAAACAAACAGGTGCATAATGGCAGCTACAGGTCTTGAAACCATTTTTGACTGACCTATGGCCACTTTTGCAACTAATTTCCACCTCTTAGCTTTATGATCCTTTATTTCAAGAGGTTTTCCTAATTTAATTTCCTGTGAAATTGACCTTACTTTTCTATAAAACAGGAATACAGCAACAAACAAGACTAGTACAAAAATTATATTCGGAATCATATGATCAAGATAATGCGTTTATAGTATCCCCTTTACCAGTTATTGCTCAGGATTTAGCTTCCTTAACTGCCTCAATTAGTTTAGGGAGTATTTTAAGAGCATCACCCACAATCCCATAACTTGCAGCTTCAAAAATAGGAGCATCCTTATCAGTATTGATTGCAACAATATACTTCGAGGAACTGACACCAGCCAGATGTTGTGTTGCACCCGAAATTCCAACAGCTATATAAAGGTTCGGTGCTATGATCTTACCTGTCTGACCTGTATGCTCGTTGGGAGGTCTCCAGCCTTCATCAGATACAGGACGTGAACATGCGGTTGCGGCACCAAGCAGGCCGGCAAGTTCTTCAATTGGGCCCCAGTTATCTGGTGATTTCATCCCTCTGCCGCCAGATACAACTATTTCTGCATCAATGAGCAGTATTTGTCCGGTTTGTTTTTGAACATCTTTGATTTCAGTTTTAACAAGACTATTATCCAAGGCTATATTAGCATTCTCAATAACTGCATCATTGGTTGTCTCAACAAGTTTGAATGAATTCTGGGCAAGGGTAAGAATTTTAACATCCGACTTAATAACCACCTTGGCAAATGCATTCCCTGAAAAAACTTTCTTAATAACAGTGAAAGGCTCAAGGTTTAATGGCAATCTGCTCACACAGGCACCAACACCAGCTTTGAGTCTGACAGACAACCTTGGAGCAAGTGATTTACCAATATTATTATTGGCAATCACCAGTACCGTGGCACCTTCTTTTTGCGCAACCTCGGCTATTACAGATGTATATGCCTGGCTGTCGAGTACATTCAGGCCCTCGTTCTTTACATTGACTATTTTCGAAGCTCCATAATTTCCCAGTTTTGTCAATTCACTATCATCCACCTTCCCTAATGAGACTGCAGTAACAGTTGTATTAACCATTTTAGCAACTTCCGTTGCATAAGAGACCAGCTCAAAAGAGAGCTTCTTGAATTTCCCATCCCAGTTCTCTGTATATACTAATACTGACATATCGTAGTGATTTACTGTTTTAAAAAATAATTATCAGATGACTTTTGCTTCGTTCTGTAAAAGATCAATAAGCTGAGCAGGGTTATCTGCATCAATATACTTGCATGCTGCACGGGGTGCTGGTTTTTCAAACACCACAATCTCGGTAAGTGACTCGACTGCAGCCGGTTCGACCAGCTTGACAGGTTTTGACCTTGCCATCATGATACCACGCATTGCAGCAATTCGTGGCTCTTTTGCAATACCTTTCTGAACAATTGCCACGAATGGTGTTGGGACTGTTACAACCTCTTTCCCTCCATCTATTTCACGGGTCAGAACTGGTTGCCCGTTTTCAATATTTAGATCTGATACGGCAGAAACTGAAGGAAACCCCAGAAATTCAGAAATCATACCTCCTACAACAGATCCGTTATAATCGCTGGATTCAATTCCACACATGATAATATCAAACTGCTCATTTTTAACCACTTCTGCAATCTGAGCTGCAACAAACCATGCATCAGACGATTCAGCATTTACCCGTATAGCATCATCGGCACCAATAGCAAGTGCTTTACGGATTGTTGGTTCAGAGGTTACGGGGCCAACATGCACAACAGTAACTGATGTTATTCCACTCGCTGCATCATCCTTTAGTTCAAGGGCGCGGGTAAGTGACAATTCATCCCATGGGTTAATAACCCACTGAATGCCGGAAGTGTCAATTGAAGTATTTCCTTCGGCAAATTTAATTTTTGTCGTTGTGTCGGGGACATTACTTATACAAACCAGAATTTTCATCTAAATTTTTATATTAGTTATATAATTTATTCTAAATATATTAAGTAAATCAGAATTGTGTTTTATAACCTTTAAGGCGGCAAATATAATAATTTATGCTTCACAATCAAACCTGCAATATATCAGTTATTGTTGATATTCGAAACCATTTTTTCTACTAACTAACTGTTTATCTGGCATTAATTCGTATCATATAATGAAAAGCAATAAGCTGGTCGAATTACCCCTGAATAGATAATATGAATCAAAATAGATTTTTTTCCTGTCGTTCTAAAAAATATAAATATTAGAATTAAATTCGTGACTCCAGAAATAAGAACTCTTCTAAAAGCTAAAATATTGAATAACAATGTTAAGACATATGGTGCAGTAGTGTTGGCGATGATCTTCTGGTCATTTTCATTCATCTGGTTCAAGATTGCCAACAAAACCTTCCATCCTGTAACTATAGTCTTTTTCAGGCTTCTGTTTTCGGTTATAATTCTTACAGTATATCTGATCATTACAAAGAATTATATGAAGATAAAAAGGAGAGACTGGAAGCTTTTTCTGATACTGGCTTTATTTGAACCATTCTTTTATTTTCTGGGAGAGAGTTTCGGGCTTACATATGTCTCGGCAACAGTATGTTCGGTACTGATATCAACAATTCCAGTTTTTGCAACTATCGGGGCCTGGTTGATTTTCAAAGAGAGACTAAAGGTAATAAATTATGCAGGAATAATCTTATCATTTATCGGGGTTCTTATATTCATACTCAATAAAGATGGAAGTATATCCTTTAATATCAAAGGGTTGGGACTACTCTTATTCGCAGTTCTCTCAGCTGTCGGATATAACCTTACTCTCAGCCGTCTGGTAGGAACATACAGTCCCGTTTACATTGTAAACGTTCAGAACATCATAGGTGCGGTTCTTTTTCTTCCTCTCTTTCTGATTCTCGATTTCAAAAATTTAATAAATACCCCTTTAACCTTTAATATGTTTAAACCTATAATTGAGCTTGCTGTATTTGCATCATGTGGCGCTTTTATTCTCTTCGCCTATTCAGTAAAAAATATGGGAATAACAAAGGCAAATGTTTTTTCAAACTGTATTCCTGTTTTCACTGCTCTTTTTTCGTTTATTCTGCTGGGCGATAAGCTAACTATTCAGAACATTATAGGGATGGTTATTGTTATTGCCGGTCTTTTTATGTCGCAAATGAGTGGAAGTAAAAGAAGTATTGATGAAGCACTTATCCTTACCGGGAAAACCGCATGATTTATGGATGCTGGGTATATCCGGTTCATTAATACTAATTTATATAGGTGACCGTTTAATTAAATCATCTTATCTTTGATATGGATTGACAATTATGGGCAAAAAGATTCTTAATATTCTTTTCTTAAGCATAATAATAACACCTTTATTTTCACAAACCGGAGGTGATAATATCTATGAATTTCTGAACCTTACTCATTCGGGGCTGGTCTCTTCCCTGGGTGGTTCTAACGTTTCATTAAACGGGAATAATCAGAACCTTGCGTATCATAATCCGGCATTGCTTAATTCCGGGATGAATAAAACTCTGGCACTTAATTATGTAAACTACTTTGCTGGTATTAATTATGGACTGGTTATGTACTCAAAATCGTTTGCCACTACGGGAAATTTCGCTGCCGGTTTGACCTACCTCAATTATGGTTCCTTTACAGAGACTGATGCTTCCGGGATAATTATGGGTAGCTTCAGTGCTGCTGAATATGCATTTCCAATTATATACTCACGTGAAATTGATTCACTTTTTACAGTTGGTGCAACTTTCAAACCTGTCTTATCTCATCTTGAAAAATACACTTCATTCGGATTTGCACTTGATATTGGAGCTGCGTGGCACAACCTTAGTAAGCTATTATCAGCAGGTGTTGTGATTAAAAATATTGGCTATCAAGTCACTACTTATGCAGGAGAACCCCGTCAAAACCTGCCTTTTGAAATTCAGGCAGGTTTGACTCAGAGGCTTGCCCATGCTCCCTTTCGTTTCTCCTTAACATTGAGACACCTGGAAAAATTTGATCTTACTCATCAATACAATGAGACTGTTTTATCAGGGAATGCCGATCCTATATCATCAGATTTTTTTGAGAATCTTATGAGACATATTGTTATAGGAGCTGAATTAATTCCACATAAAAATTTCTATTTCAGTGGTGGATACAACTACCAGAGAAGAAGCGAGCTGCAGGTAGATTCAAAAGTGTCAACAGTTGGATTTTCATGGGGATTCGGTATTAACACCTCATGGATGGATATTGAATTTGGAAGGGCTACATTTCATCTTGCCGGCTCTTCGAGTCATATTTCTCTGATTTTAAGACCAGATAATATTTATAAAAAATATCGTAATTAATAATATATGGAGAAAAGACTTATAATCGCAATTGACGGATATTCATCATGTGGTAAAAGCACCTTTGCAAGAGCAATAGCAAAAGAACTAAGTTATATATTTATTGATAGTGGAGCAATGTACCGAGCTGTTACCCTGTATTGTATGAGAAGAAATTTTATTGGAAAAGGAGGAGTTAATATTGAAGGTGTTTTATCAGAGCTTAAAGGTATCAATATTGATTTTATATATAATCCCGATATAGACGAATATGAGACATTCCTTAACTCAGAAAATGTTGAAAAGGAGATAAGGAGTATTGAGGTTACAGCTTATGTTAGCAGGATAAGTCAGATACAAGAGGTACGAACCCGTATGGTTGAGCTGCAAAGGCAGATAGGTATGCATAAGGGAATTGTAATGGATGGAAGGGATATTGGTACGGTAGTATTCCCTGATGCAGATCTTAAGATCTTCATGACAGCTTCTGTGGATATAAGAGCCAGAAGAAGGCATAATGAGCTTAAAGAGAGAGGTATTACTACTGAATTGGATGAGATTAAAAGAGCTATTATTGCACGCGATATTACTGATGAGAACAGAGATATTAGTCCATTAAGAAGGGCTGATGATGCCATTATACTGGATAATAGCCGAATGACTGTTGAAGAGCAGATGTCGTGGGTAAAACAGATTATTGAAATGAAGAGAGATGGTAGTTGAAGTTGATAAAGAATCAGGTTTCTGTTTTGGAGTACAAAATGCCGTTGAGATCGCTGAAAAAGCACTTTTGAGGGGTGAAAAGGTTTTCTCGCTCGGATCCATCGTACATAACGACAAAGAAGTGGAACGTCTGTCAGCCCTGGGACTAGTCTCTATCAATTATGATGATTTCATGAAGCTCAAGGATTGCAAAGTCCTTATCAGGGCTCATGGAGAACCTCCTGAAACATATTTAACAGCTGAGAAAAACAATATAACTATAATTGAGGCTACCTGTCCGATAGTAAAAAGGTTACAATCAAAAATAAAAGATACATGGCTTAAAACGAAAGAAGGCAATGGACAGGTTGTTATATTTGGTAAACCGGGCCACGCAGAAGTGATAGGGTTACTAGGTCAGACAAATAATGAAGGTATTCTGGTTACAGGGCAAGATGATTTTCAGAAGATTGATGTTACAAAACCTGTTTATCTTTTTTCTCAAACAACAATGAGCATTAAAGAGTATAGTAATTTTAAAGACAATCTGCGTCTGAAGATGAAGGAAAAGGGGATATCTGACCCGGATAAGATACTTATTATCTATAAAACTATTTGTGGTCAGGTCTCAAACAGAGAACCTCATCTTAAGGCATTTGCACAAAAACACGATACCTTGATTTTTGTGAGCGGCCGGGAGAGCTCCAATGGGAAAATGCTCTATTCTGTTTGCAAAAAAATTAATCCGGAGACCCATTTTGTTTCATCACAAGAAGAGATTGATAAATCGTGGTTCAAAGGGAAAAAATCAGTCGGGATATGTGGAGCTACCTCAACACCCAAATGGCTTATTGAAAACATTAGAGATATCATTTCAAACATCCGCCTATAGGAAAGTTCCGTCATTTGTAAGGCAGAAAAATAATATTATCTTTGTGCCCTTATTTCACACTAAATAATATGGGGAAAATCAAAAAAATCGGGGTGCTGACATCAGGAGGAGATGCCCCCGGCATGAATGCAGCTATACGTGCTGTAACCAGAACTGCGATTTATAATGGGCTTGAAGTAATAGGAATACATCAAGGTTACAAGGGGATGATAAATTCCGACTTCCAACCTATGCTGTCAAATAGTGTTAGCGATATAATTCAGAGAGGCGGAACAATACTGAAGACTGCCAGGTGTGAAGAGTTCAGAACACCAGAAGGAAGACAAAAAGCTTATAATAATCTTAAGGAAGCTCATATTGACGGTGTTGTTGTAATCGGAGGAGACGGATCATTTACAGGTGCAAGACTCTTCAATGAAGAGTATGAAATCCCATTCGTAGGTATCCCAGGAACAATTGATAATGACATCTTCGGTACTGATTATACAATTGGTTATGATACAGCCCTTAATACTGTTATTGAGGCCGTTGATAAGATAAGAGATACGGCAAGTGCTCATAACAGGATGTTTTTTGTTGAAGTGATGGGTGCAGAGGCCGGTTTCATAGCCCTTTACAGCGGGATAGCTACAGGTGCCGAAGCAATTATCATTCCCGAAATAAGAGGGGAATTCCGAAATCTGAAAACGATGATTCAGGCAGGCAATACCCGCAAAAAATCAAGCAATATTATTATTGTTGCAGAAGGTGATGAAGAAGGAGGCGCTTTTGCAATAGCTGAAAAGATGAAAGATGATTTTAAGGACTATGACATCAGAGTTTCTGTGCTTGGCCATATGCAACGAGGAGGTTCTCCTTCAGCAATCGACAGGGTTAATGCAAGCCGTCTTGGACAAGCTGCCGTTGAAGCTCTCATCGATGATCAGAAAAGTGTGATGGTTGGAATAATGGATGGCGAGATCACGCTGGTACCATTTCGCAGAGCTGTTAAACTTAATAAAGAAATTAACCATAGTCTTTTGGAATTAGCAAAAATATTATCGATTTAATAAATCACAGGATATGGTTGCATCAAAAGTCTTTCAGGATCGCTCATCCTGATACCTCATGGCAGGCAGGGCTTGACCATGGCGTAAAAACAGGATTGGGAAACAGAGATTGTGAACTGATTAATATATAAAAATACCTTTTAGCTTAATGAATGCTAAAGTCAGCATAGCCCGTCTTTCTATTGCATCCAACACATTGCTCATAATTATGAAGTTAGTTGTTGGGCTTATCAGCGGGTCTGTCAGTATCATTTCCGAGGCCATACATTCTTCTATGGATCTGTTGGCTGCCATCATTGCATTCCTTGCTGTCAAAGTATCTGATAATCCTCCCGATTCGAGGCATCCCTACGGACACGGAAAGATAGAGAATATTTCCGGAGTTATTGAAGGCTTGCTGATTTTTGTTGCCGCCATATGGATTATTATTGAAGCTGTTAAGAAACTGTTTGGAGGAGAGATCGAACTGAATTCTATAGCAATTGGCTCAGTTGTTATGCTTATTTCAGCTATTGTCAATACTCTTGTCTCAAGAAGATTATATAAAGTAGCACGAGAGACCAATTCAGTTGCTCTGGAAGCAGATGCTCTCCATCTTAAAACTGATGTTTATACCTCGCTGGGAGTAGCCGTGGGCCTGGCACTAATAATGGTTACCGGAATTAATTGGTTAGATCCTGTTGTTGCTATACTTGTAGCTCTCTTTATTATACGTGAGTCAATTCATCTTTTAAATAAGGCATTCACGCCACTTATCGATACAGCCTGGGATGAAGACGATATCGTGAAACTGGAGAAGACTTTAAATATTTTGGAGGTTAGTTACCACGATTTACGTACACGCTTAGCAGGGAACTACAGGTTTATTGACCTGCATATAGAGATCCCTGCAGATGTGTCAGTAGGAAATGCCCATAAATATTGTGATAAAATAGAGAATGAGCTCACCAGTAAATATGAAAATCTTACTGTGACAATTCATGTAGAACCCAGCTAGGGAGTAATTTCGACTTGCCTGATATAGCTCTCATTTTCAGCTCTTTTGGTGTTTTCACGCTCTTTCAGAACCGGAATTATATCTTCGCCAACTATCTTGAATCTTTCAGGTGTTTCTGGGTTATTCAAATAAATCATTACTCCAGGATCAAGTCCCTCTTCAATAATTATGTTCTTTTCATTATTATAGCCAAGCAGGACAATCTGTTTATTACCATTTTTTGTATAAACAAATGGGATACTGTCAACTCCGGCATGTACACATTCAATAGGAACATAAACAGCATCATTTACTGTTTTAATAATAATTTTGTTTCCTGTCGTCATCGAAGGTCTTAGCAAAGGATCAGAGCCATCAATTTTAATTTGCACTTCAAATACCTTATCGTTTGTATTTAGCAGTTTTTCGCCGATATTGGCAATTGAGGAGACAAAACCTGTAAATGATTTCTCCGGAAAAGCATCTATTGTGATGTTAACAATCTGTCCTTCCTTTATTTTACTTACATCAATTTCGTTTACAAAGGTTTTGGAAAGCATTGATGTGAGATCAGGCAGTGTAGCAATTACCCTGTCAAACGGATTAATTGTCGAACCAACTTTCCTTTTGGTCTCTCCCCACTCTCTTTTATAAATAACCATTCCGGATGAAGGAGCTGTTATGGTAAATCCTGCAAGTATCTCCTCCAGATCTTTCGCTCTTCTGTCAATTCTTGAAATATTATATTTCTGATTAATTATATCCGTCTTACTCTGAGCAACTTTACGCTTATAACTTCTTCGTCTTTGTTCGAGTACTCTTTGTGCTTTATCAAGGTGAATTTCTGCCTGCCGGATTGAGGTTGGAGGTTCATATTTTGAATTTCGTAAAGTTATGGCTGCCTCATCAACAAGAAAACTCTGATTTCTAACCTCATCCCTTAAGGCATTAAGAACAACTGCTGTATCGAGCTTTTTCATCTCAAGTTCAGTATGGAGTGTAATAAGTCTTTCAAGCTGATCCTTCAGACTATTTTCCAGCTCTGTTCTATCAAGTGATGCAATATAGTCTCCCTTTTTAACAACAGTTCCTTCCGGGATAAGATCTTGTATCTTGATATTCCTGGACCTGACATATCTTCGCTGTGAAAAATCAGGTCCGGATATGTCTACCGATTTTTCAGCAATTAATTCTCCTACCTCGGTCAGGGCTATCTCGAATTCTCCGTTTTTAACTTCGGTATAAAAATCAGTAGCGTTCGTTTTTGACGTAACTTTATTGAATACATATAAAAATAAAAATGCACAAACAACTCCAATCCCTGTAAAAATAAATGTTCTCTTCATCTTCTTCAGCTTAATCTAAACTCATCATTAATAAACCGTTTTCGATACAAAAATATTAAAAATAAAAGTCTGAATTAGTTCATTAATAAATATTTAACAACTATTAACATCTGGAGTTTAGCAAAAAGAGCACCCATCTTTCCGACAATAGACTGTTAATGAGAGTTAATTGCTTCAATCAATTAACACTAATTCAAAAAAAATACTATTTGTAAAAGGATTCCTGGTTATTATTTACTTTTGATATGTATCCAGTATCTTTATATGTTGATTTTTCTAAGCAAGTAAAATAAATTAAACCATAATTGACTATCGGCAATCATGAATAAAGTCCATTGATTTTCAAGCGATTTGCAATTTATTATTCAAATATAATGATCGCATCCGGCGACGATGAGTATCATGCTTCGTTACGTTGTTGTGCCGTTACATTTACCATAAATGATGCACTTCTTGTTTAATATACTTATTATAAATATTGTTCATAGCTGATATCTGCTGAGCAGATAAGGGTGGCCGATCGTAAACTGATAAATTAGAAAGCACATGATCAATTTTCGATGCACCGGGAATAATACAACTTACCTCATTAAAGCTCAATATCCATTGCAGGGCTACCGGAGCAAGGTTCTTCACACCGGGGAATAATAATTTTAATTTATCTACTGCTTTCAGTCCCAGGTCGTAATCTATACCAGAGAATGTTTCACCTTTATCAAATGCCGCCCCTTGCCGGTTAAAATTTCTGTGGTCCTTTGGTTCAAAGAGGGTTCCGGAATGGTATAACCCGGTCAGAAGACCACTGGCGAGGGGTACTCTTGCAATAATACCGACATTACGTCTCCTGGCTTCCTTGAAAAAGAGCTCTGTCGGACGCTGACGGAACATATTAAAGATGATCTGAACAGTATTAACATTAGGGTATTCGATAGCTTTCAGAGCCTCCTCTACTTTTTCCACGCTTACGCCCAGGTTCAGTATTTTACCCTGCTCTTTCAGACGGTCAAAGGTTTCAAAGATCTCGGGACGATAATAAACTTCAACCGGAGGGCAATGCAGCTGGACCAGATCAAGTGCTTCAAGGTCTGTCCGCTTTAGACTATCTTCAATATATTTTATCAAGACATCAGGTTGATAATTTTCATTAACATGAGGAGTTATCTGGCGGCCGCATTTAGTAGCTACGTATACCTTCTCAGAACGTGAGCGCACCACCCTGCCTACTGCTCTTTCGCTCAAACCATCGCTATAGACATCGGCAGTATCTATAAAATTTACTCCCCGATCAATAGCGGTATTTACAATTTCATCTGCACTCTTATTATTAAAAACAGAGCCCCATTTCCCACCTAACTGCCATGTTCCAAGCGAAATTTCAGAAATTTCAAAACCGGTCTTTCCTAATTTTCGATAATTCATATACTAACTCTTTAATAAGACTCAAAAATACAAAAAAAGTGGGTGATTATTCCATCACTCACCAGTCATTACCACAAAAACCCCATTTCCCCTGATTACCTCCGATCTAACGATTACTCCAGCTGCCTTAGTAAAAAACCGGATTCCACCCTTCCCCATATAGATCCTGAAATTGCGGTAATGATCACCGCCGGCAAAGTTGGGTTGTGGGTTCCTTGCAGGGTCAACGCACGAAGAAATAAAAAACTAACAGACTATTAACAAATTTATAAGGGTTATTAACAGCCTTCTTAGATAAAAAATAGTTTTTGGATGGTTGTTAACAGTTTGGTGCTATAATATTGTAACCCTGTTAATTA
>DATKUO010000015.1:0-4311 GCA_035530515.1 Bacteroidales bacterium | reverse complement strand
TTTATTATATTTCCTCGCCATCCGTCTTTTTTCGTATGATAAATTTCAGCATCTAAAGCAGTCGTGAGTTCTTCATCCTGACTCAAATTATCATAAAGGGCTCTTTTGGCATTGGAATTTAAGCTTTTAGGATAGGTAGTTGATTGGGCAGGATTCTTTACTTTTTTGCTTAATTCGACAATTCTGGCTAAGTATTCTTTATAGCTTTTTGCTTCTTGTTTTCGTTCTTTTATTAATTCATCCAGAAGAGTAGACATATTTTCGTAATACTTCGGATTAGTGGGCATTTCATCAATGATCAGCCTGCGAATATTGTTTTCTATCGTTTCCGCTACGGCTTCTTTATTTCTTGTTATGCCTTTTGGTAATGCTTTTATAGCATCTTCCCCTCGTTCGACAATCAACTCTATGAGCGTCATGTCATCAAATGCAGAAATTGTAACGCTTTCTTCGGCACTGATATAGGTATCTATCAGGTGACGCATGTCAGGCTCGTATGCCTTTAAGTCAATAGCATCACCACTCGCCTGTTTTATTTCACTCCTTACATCTTCGTAATGCCTTACATCTTTTTTTATATGTTCAACTTCTTCAGGGAAATAACCTGCTTCCCTCATTTCGTTTGCAATGTCGGCATAAGCTCTGATCAATGCAATTGTATGCTTGTATAATGCGATGCGTTGTTGTTCAGTTCCTTTTAGATCGTCCTTATTTTCCGGGTTGCCACAGAAATAACGGATATAAGCCAGACTATCTTTTGGCGGGGCTATCGGTTCGCATAATGCTTTGATCTTTTCCAGTGCCTCATCTAATCGCTTTTTGCCTAATGCCAATCTGTCTGTCAATAACCCTTCTACATCATTTTTTTCATATTCATCAAATGCTTCAGAGGTATAATCATGAATAGATCCTTCAAGGCTTTTGAAGAGGTCTTTGTAATCTATAATGTACCCATATTCTTTATCATCGCCATCCAAACGATTTACCCGGCAAATGGCCTGGAACAATCCGTGATCTCTCATACTTTTATCAATATAGAGATAAGTGGCTGAAGGAGCATCGAAGCCTGTGAGCAATTTATCTACCACAATGAGCAGTTTCATCCGGGCAGGCTCATCAACAAACTTCTGTTTTACTTCATCTTCAAACTTCTCCGGATCCTTACCATCCAGCATCTGCTGATAAACTTCGTATTGTTTCAGTTTATCTGTAAGTGAATCCTCGCCTGTGCTTTCGCCTTTTATATCATTTATTGTGGGGATGTATGAGGTAACGATGGCGCATTTTTTTAGGCCATTGTTCTGGAACAGTTCATAATATTTACATGCCTGGTATATACTACCTGATACCAGCATGGCATTACCAGCCCCGCTTTGCAGCCGGTCTTTTGTTGCCATGTCCAGTAGAATATCAGCTACTATTTTTTCTAACCTGGATTGGGAACTGAGGACACGTTTCATGGTTCCCCATTTTTTTTTGAGTTCTATTTTAGCGTAGTCGGTCAACCCTTTAGTTTTTGCATCAAACCACTGGTCGATCTTTGCCTGGGAGGTGATATTCTGGTCAACGTTTCGTGCTTCGTATCGCAGATCAAGCACCACCTTGTCTTTCACTGCTTCATTGAATTTGTATGTGTGGATGTATTTGCCAAATATCTCAATGCTTTTCTTTTTATCTTTCTTGAGCAGGGGCGTGCCGGTAAAACCAATAAATATGGCATTGGGTAAAATGAGGTTCATAGCTTCGTGCAACCTACCAGACTGTGTACGGTGACACTCGTCTACAAATACGTAAATATCGCCTTTGGCTCTGAAATCTTTGGGCAGACTTCGCATAAGTTCTTCAATATAGCTATCATAATCGGCTTCTTCTTTGTGAGTGAATTTATGGATTAGCGAACAGATCAGCCGTGGAGTTGTTGCATTTAATTTGTTGATCAGATCTTTTCCGCTTTTGGTACGGACAATCTTTTCACTGATACCTAAAAATGTTTTTTCTATCTGCTTATCCAGCTCATCACGATCTGTAATGATGAGTACCCTGGTATCATTGATATTCTCGCTTATCCATTTGGCGATCCAGACCATTATCAGGCTTTTGCCGCTACCCTGAGCATGCCAGAGAATACCGCCTTCACGTCTGAGCAGGCTTTCCTGGGATGCCTTGACTGCAAAATATTGATTGTGGCGGCAAATCTTTTTGATGCCACGGTCAAAGACAATAAAGTTGTGTAACAGCTCTAAAAACCGAACTTTATTGCATAGCTGGACAATATGCTTATCAAGAGTGTTTTTGATCTCGCTTTCTTCTTTCCATCTGAGGTGGTATTTTTCCGGGGTCTCTATAACACCATACCGGACACCTTCGGTATCATTACCTGCCATTATCAATTGAATGGTGGCAAAAAATGGTTTGATAAATACATCCTTCTGGTTGTCAAGGTTCTGGCGGATACCTTCGGATACTGATATGGTGCTGCGTTTAAGTTCCAACACACCTAAAGCAATGCCATTGACGTACAGCACCACATCAGGGCGTTTTTTATTTTCGCCCCTTACGGTGACTTCTTCGGCTATGGCAAAATCATTTTCAAAGGGATGTTCCCAGTCAATCAGCTTAACGGTCTGAGTGTTTTCCCCTATGTCTTCCTTTACGTTCACCCCATAACGCAACAGGGTATATACTTCTTTGTTGATGTCGTAGAGGCTCTTGCTCTGGTTGGTAGCTGTCTGGGTTAGTTCGTAAATGGCTTTGCCAATAAGCGTCTGGCTGTAGCCTTTATCGGTCAGGTGTTGGCGTAAAATGTCTTCTTCAATATTGCTGTTGTCCTCACGATCGATCCAGTTTCCAAGAGAGTTATAGTCCAGTTTTTTTTTGAATAGTTCTACCACACGGTTTTGTGTGAGGCGTTCTATTTGTCCTACTTCTGTCATAACTTATCCTCTATAATTTCCCAATGTCCGCCTTTAGCCGAGCCGATTCTTACAAGTTTATCCTCTTGCTGCAAGTTTTGTATGTTTCTTTCGATTGAACGTGTGGTTACGCCTATTATTTCTGCAAGTTCAGGTATGGTTATCTGGTCATTTGATTTAATTGCCTCTAATATTTTCACCGACGTTTTCACCGACGTTTTCACCGACGTTTCTTCAGGAAGATTATGGCTGCTTACATTAAACTCTAAAATAAACCCTGAGAAATCACACCTATATTCAGGTACCGGCAAACCAGCTATTTGACATTCTCTGGTGATTTTCTGAATGCCACGCCCCCAGGCTTCAATTAAGCCTGCACGGAAAAATGCATTCGCAATGTCAGGATTGTATGGGTTTGAAGGGTGTTTTTGATTTAACTTTTCAATTGTCCAGCCTTCAGGTAATTGACCATCATTCCATAAAATCATTTTATCTTCATAAACACTTATCTGGATGGGGATACCATTGCTATAATCTTTATGTACAATCGCATTTAACAGAGCTTCACGCAAAGCTGATCTGGGGAAAGGATATTTTTCAATTCTGGTCATTGCTTCATAACTTATATTTGCCCTCATGTATTTTGTAAGCAGCAAATCGAGTGTTTTGTCAACCTGTTCTAACAGATTACCGTGAATTTCGTCATGGTACAGCAGATCATCATCTGTTCTGAAAAAACCAATTTTTATGTAAGCTCCGGTTACATACTTTTCAGGGTCGGGATGGAAAAGCAGAATAGCTGCCCGTTTGAGATAATCGCCTTCTTTAAGTCGTAAATTCTCAATGAGTATTTCATTGCTTTCACCCAATATCTCTTCGCTTAAACGCCCACTTTTGGTTGCTTTTTTTCTAAACAGTTCAAACGTATTATTATCCAGATCCTTAATTGAAACGTTGGGTACAGGAACGCCATCCCAGCGTTTTCCTTGCTTTTGCAGCAAGAATTTATCGAGTGCTGCCCCTTTTAATTCCTGTTTGGTGCTGCCACTGCGATAATGGTATTGTCCTTTGTAGCTGACCGGATACGGATATGGCTCTACTACAATCTCCAGATACTCAACATCTTTGTCCATTGTTAAATTCACATCTACAATAATTCCGAGAATATCTCGTACTTTATTGGGAATCTCTTCTAATAATTTACGCACATTTGGAACACCTGTAACAACCCCCTTATCGTTTACGCCAATGATGAGTTTTCCTCCATGTGCATTAGCAAAACCGCATATCCATTTGATATAGTCATCCCGCCAGTTCTCTTTCCATTCGACATTCTGGTTTTCTGTCATACCAACCTCGTCTTGCCTGTGAGTAATTCCTGCATCATGCCCTGCTTGAT
>DATKUO010000014.1:0-8298 GCA_035530515.1 Bacteroidales bacterium | reverse complement strand
GCATTTAGATCTTTACATTTACAGTATTCCTTTTCATCAGGCAGAGTAATTGCATCACCAATAGGCCTGTTTTCGTAAGCCTTTTTAGTCCAATTAGAATAATATTCATCACATTTATTACATTCCCAGCCCCCGTCAACTTCAAGAAATTGACAAGTTGTGCAATCTTTTAGTTTATTTTCATTATCATCAGGAAGAGTGGAGAGATATTCGTCAATATAAAAATTAATCCCCTTATCTGTATAAAGAAGTTCTTCAAAATCATTTAACCATTTAAAAAACTTTATCAATTCTTCTCTTTTCATGTCAATCTATAATAATCTTTTAATATTACTTTTCAAATGAGGTTTTAAAGCCTCAATAAGAACTTGCAATTTCTCCTTTGATGGTTCGGGTAACTTATGACCTCCGGTTACAGCTCCGATATTTATCTGATCGGCAAGGGTGTATTTTAACATCCCTATAAATTCACCCAAATCAAAATCAAGAACGGGTTCTACCGTAACCATTGTTTTGAAACCTTGCAGATATAATCTTCTTATCCCATCCATTCTGGTTGCCGGATGTGGTGCTTTAGATATGTCTGGATAATACCGATTGCTTTCTATTGTGGTTGCAAGAATCATACTATCAGGATTGAAATATTCCGGCATAATAATAATTATTCTTTCAAACAATGATGGGTTTTTTGACTGAAATAAATATTTGTTATCCGGATACCTTGCAATATGGTGTAATATTTTTCTTATCCATTCAACGGGGAAATTTTCATGCCACATATCAATCGAACTACCAACAAAGATAAAATTACCAGAACCCAAATCAGTTTTAAACTCCGATTCATCAAGTCGTGGCTCTTTAAGATTGCCCCATTTCTTCATATAGCAGAAACTGCAATCAAATGGACATTTGCCCTTGGTTGCATTCCAGGTATGAGTTAAATCACGACCTAAAAGATTCTTATACATTTGGCCTTTAGCAATATTGAGCCCCATATTACGTTATATTTTGATGATATCCCTTTTCTTTCTTAAGGTGAGAAATTCTCTGTTGGATAGTTCCCACCATTACCTGTATCTGTTTCCAGATCAACTCAAAAGAATAAGCCTCGGATTGAGCATCTATCTCATTCCTTAGAGCCATGAGCCCTTCCGCATCTGCTATCGCCTCTGCCTTAGCCGCACTCATCTCATTTACCAAAGCCTGTTTCTTAAGACTTATAGTGGACTTACGGATAAAGTAATAAGTATTATACTTGCTTTTATGTGAACTGAGTTGTTCTGCAATATAAAAACCATAGATAGCAAACCAGTCGGCATAAGCCAGAAGTGCCTCTATGGTAGCCGTTTGGTAACAACGCTCGTATTCCTCTACCTTCCTACGTATTTTATCTAGTTGATCCATAATTGAATAATTCTTCAAATGCAATTATAAATTGTCTCTCTGCCTCTTCATAACCCCAATAGTTAGGGGAGAATCCCTCTATTTTGGGATAATCTTTTGCCCATTCCCAATCCTGAATATGCTTACCCATTACCTCGGCCTCGTTACGGAGCATCATCCTGTCAAGAAACCTGATTGTTTTATGGATGGCTTCATCATAATTAACCCCGTACTTATTGAAAATTACGCTCATCACCAGGGATTCAATCCTTTGATACTCCGGCAGCATTTCTTTTACAGGGCCCGGAACATCAGCCAGGTAAGCCTCCGAGGCATCATGCAGAAACCATGCCCGCCTCGTGTTAAGGTCGCCTGATTGCAGATAATTAAGACCAAGCACCACATGTTCGGCAACAGAGTAGTATCGTGGTATCTGACCGGCATAACGACAAATCTTCGCCATCCCAGATGCAATATCCACTATCCAAATTTGATCCGGTTGTGGATTATTGAAGTAGAATTTTTTTCCACTCAGGGTTTCTATAAACATATTCTAACTATAAATTTTCACTCACACTGTAACAACAACAGATGTCTTTGATGTTTTTGGTGCGCGTGAAATGTGTGTTCCTGTTGCCTGGTCAAAAGTTCCTTCAAATGGTATAGCCTTTAGAAAATTCTGCCTCTTTTTCTTTTCTTCGGTCAGTTCTTTTATCTGCTCCGACAGGGCATCCCATTCAGGATCGCCACATGCCTTATATTCATATTGAGTACCAGTCTCCTGTATAGAGAACCTGGCCCCTGCATGATCAAAGCTTTTCCCGTATTTCTCAGCTTCGGTAAGAAACAGATAATCAATATCCTTGTCTTCAAGAATTGATTCGAATAGTTTGGTGGCGCTTTTTATTTGCCGGAGAATAATTAGCGGATCACCTGCCTCGTCCAGAATTTCATCCTTGACCTTCCTGAAGAACTGCTGCCTCTCCTCTATATTGGAGGGCAATGCTGTCAAATAACTTAATGCGTTTTCCATGATTATGATTTATATTGTGGTAATTTTTTCAATCTCTCCAACTGTCCTGCTGCCGGTTCAATTAAAACTCCCTGCAGTTTAATATATTTTCCTTCAAGGATATTCCCGTCCCAGTGCTGTTTGGCCTCATTGGCTCCAACGACTTTCTTAATAGCCCTGGCCGGAGCCTCTATTTCATCTTTTTTAAAAAGCTCCGCACCTTTCTTTTCCGGGTCCGGTGTCTCTGCCGGTGAATCCTTCCTGACCATTGCATTGCCATCAGCACTGTTGCCATCGTCATCCTGATCTGTTATTATCCCCAAAATAGCAGACAACAGATATCTTTTTGAATATGTGATAGCACTGCCTATCTCCTGTGCTTTCATCCCCTCCTTGGTGGCTTTCAGCGAGCTTGTAAGCACTTGTTTTGACTTGGTGTGACAGAGGAGACAGGTAACAGCACCATCTTCATTCACCGTAAAAGTATAGACAAGTTCGTTCCTGTGCAAGGGTTCCTTGGTTACGGCAACAATTTTCTTCATTGACGCAAACTTAAAGTTATACTGTCCCTGGCTGGTTTTAACTATTACTGTCTCGTCAAGGTCTATCTTGGGACATTCATCCTGGAATTTCCCGATAGCGATCATAATTTCATTAATGTTTTCCATATGGCAAAAATAGTTTATGTTTTATTAATATCCAAATTTATTTTAGTATAACGCCTAATTTTTTTATTATTTTCAGATGAATAACTTCCGGCATATGTCCTTTAAGTTCTTGCTTCATGCGGTCAAGGAAGGTATTTCTGCCCAGAGAATATACCATATTTTTATATTTGATTTTGTACTCAAGATATTCAAGTTCGCTGCTACAAAATAAAATATCATCTTCCTGATAATCTCCATCAACAATAATTATAGTATTGATTTTTCGTTCACCTATTCCCTTCCTGCTGCTTTTAACCATTAGAATATGAGGTATAATTTGATCTGGTTAATTTATTACATTAGGTGCATATATATATTGTTATGGCTAATTGCTGATAAACACCTTTAATGTTTTGCCACCATCTTGTAAGCTAATTTTTGTTTTATTAGTTAGTTTCCAATTTACATAACTTCTACCTCTTTGGTCAATTACTTCAACTCGGTTTACTTTTTCTAAGAAAGTTACAGATGGCAACATAGCCATAACATCAACTATACTTAATGCCTTTCCGTCTTTATTAAATAATTCTGTTTTATTACTCATTACTTTTAGTTTATTTATTAGCTTAGTTTAATGGCACTAAGCATAGCCAAACCGTTATCCTTGCTGTGGAGTAGTTTATTTCACAAATATACTTCAAATAACATTACCAAACAAATTTTTCCATTATTTATATCTATTCTGGGAAAATATTTGCATATGTCATTTGATTATTGTAATTTAGCGGCTTAAATCAATACGCTATCTTATGATATGTCCGGAATGCGGATCCCCGCAAGTCAAAAAAAATGGCCTCTTTGAAACAACAACAAGAAAAGTTCAGAAATATAGATGCAAACATTGTGGCAGGGAATTCTCTGATAGATACAAAGATGCCAGGAAAAAAAGAATGGTAGTGATCTCAGACATGCACTGCGGGCAGATATATGGACTTACTCCACCATCATGGCAATTAGAGGCAGAGCATGAAGTGTATAAGGATGCTATGGAATACAGCTATAAAAGCTGGATTTGGTATAAGAATGCTTTGGAGAAATTAAAACCAATAGATATCCTTATTGTTAATGGAGACGCTATAGACGGTCGCGGAGAACTTAATGGTGGCAGGGAACTAATAACAACAGACCGGTTTAAACAATCCAAAATAGCCATAGAGGTTATCGAAGAGGCAGATGCCGGGAACATCCTGATGGTTAAAGGGACTCCCTACCACGTTGGAAAACAGGAAAACTACGAAGAATATATTGCCGAAGCGGTGGGTGCGGACGAACTGCGAAATCACCTGCGCGTATCTGTCAATGGTTGTGTAATCGATGCACGCCACAAGGTTGGGCGAAGTTCTATCCCCCATGGTAAATTTACACCTACGGCCAGGCAACTGATGTGGGACAGCCTGAAAAGGGATTCGGGAAGCGCTCAGTCCAATATATTAATCCGCAGCCATGTACATTATTTCACGATGCTGGCATTTTCCCAAAATCATCTCGCCATAACCACCCCTGCCCTTCAGGGGATAACCGAATACGGGGTCAGGGAATGTGAGGGGAATGTTGATTTCGGATTAGTGTATTTTGATATTAATGAGAATGGTCAGTTCTTTAATTCGTGGAGCCCTGTGATGACACAGATTGATACAGAATACAAACTACCAGAATATTAACCCATTGAATAACAATATAATTGCTCTATATTTGCACGATTGCACTAGCTTTGCAATTATGCATGAGCAGAGCAATTACGAAGAATGAATTGCTTTTTGCTTCAGGGTTATTACAGAAAGAATTTCCACCTTAAGGTTATTTATCTCGAACCGAACATCTTGATTGTTTTCCAGATACCCCTTCATGTTTCTCCAGGCTGCCAGCGCGGTAGAATGATTAATCAGCCCAACACCCTGAGCCAATCTAAGAAATGTAAGTGATGTATATTCCCTCCCCAGGTACATGGCGTAATTTTTAGCCTTCATTATCTCCTTCTTGCGCCTTCCGCCCTTAATAACCTCCACGGGTATCTCCGTCATATCAGAAATCATTTTAATGATAGTATCGTATGAAATAAGGTCACCGGGCAGGGTTTTTTCTTTCGGATCTTCCACCTTCAATAATCGGCGGCATGTATAGACTATAGCATCCTTAACATGTTTGGTTATTACCGGGTTTTGACTGCCGTTTCCTTCAAGTCCCTCAACATACCTATCAGCCCAATCATTTATCGTCTTTAGTATCTTTTCCATCATCGTTTTCCTTTAACCAGGCACTGGCAATATCAAATGCGCGCTGAAGCATGTTAACCTGGAGCATTACAAACATTTGATTATTAAGTTTATAAATATTAATTTCCACATCTATATCCTTCCTTCTCTTGGTATAATGTTGAACAACTTCACGCATCTCGTCTGCGTGAAAAGGCTCATAAAGAGGTCTGTTGGTTATTTCCTGAATGTCCATCGGTAGGATCATAAATGGTTAACACTTTATTATTTCTCATTATTACATGCAGGTCTTTATTGACAAACTTACCGTTTGGACCAAGTATCTCTATCTGCGTAAGCACATCAGGACTAAGGATCTGATCTTTAACAGACCCTATATCAATATTGTGTACCCTTTCCAGGTATCTTACAATAGCATGATCCGTAACTTCGGGGAACACTAAGAACCCAAGCCGGATTCTTTCTTTTAATACTTCCTCTCTTTTATAAAGAGCAGATAATTCTTTTTGGGATTCCGCAATATTGCCCTTTAAAACAGGTATCCTGGAATTAATCTCTGTTAATTCTTTTTCCCATTTCACAAGATCTTCTTTTTGTTTTTTAAGTTTTCCCATGATATCAGGTAAAAAAGAGGGAGCATTACCTCCCTCTCGGTTGTTAAGTATAATTTATTAATCTGTTGGATTGGCTGGTTCCTCGGGGGTAATTTCTTCTGTTGTCCCCTCGATTATTTCCTCGCCATCTACAGCAGGAGTTACAGTAGGAGTTACAGCAGGAGTAGCCTCTTGTTCTCCTAATAGAGCAGGGTCCTCGGCTTCAACATCACCATTGGTGGTAAGCCATGTATCAATCCCCTGCAGGAGAGTCACGAACTGATTATGATTCATACGACAGCCAGCTGCCCCAGCGTGGCCCCCTCCTCCAAATTCCTTGGCAATCTCACTGCAATCCACTTCTCCGTTTTCATTATAAAAAGAGAACACCCAGCTGCGACCACTATAATGGAAACAGGCAACCCCATCATATCCCATGGAATGATAATCTATCCCGAATGAAGCCAGATTAAATCTGGATTTATTTATGGCAAGAAAATTATACCCCGCTATCTCCAGGGCAAAACCAATTTCATCAACAGCAGCCTTGGCCTCCATGCAGAGATATTTATAAATCAGCTCTCCCTGTCGTATCCATGGCGCCGTGTTATAAAATCTCCCAAACAACTGATTACACCCGCACGGGGAATCAATATAAGTCCTAGCGGCAAACTGAAAATACAGCACATACATCTCTGTTTTGCGATCAAAGCGGAATGAATCATACTTCCCAAGCAGCCTTACGGCTTGAGGTATGGGAATTTCGGGATAGAAGTACTCCCAGGCAAGTTCACAGGCAGCAATAGTTTGAATATTAGTCAACTGTCCGTCCTCTGAATATGTCTTCACAGGTAATTTTCCCTCGAACTCCACCCCAGACTCTGCCGCGGCAATAATAGCTGACTTGTGATGATCTATCCAGACTATTTGCTTCTGGAACTTAATCATTGTTTCGATCTGGAAGGAGATATCCAGCATTACGATCTTATCATCCTTCTTAAATTTAGGGACAGAATCCCCATAATTATACCCGATCATGGTGAATTCCTCACCTGTTTCACGGTAATACTTAGCTGCAATTGCAGCACTACACCATCCATCGAGATCAATGGCATGGTAAATCACTTTTGTTTTACTCATAACATTTTGGTTTTAATTAATTTAACAATCATATTAACTTGACGAAACATATCATCCTTTCCGTTATTATTATCAATGACAAAATCATACCACTCATCTGGGAGATTAAACATCCCCCGGTCACGGTCAACACGTTCCTGGCCGACAGCCTTGATCCTTTCCCTTGTTGATCTATGAATGCGAATAGACCGGATATGATAACTACATGCGAACATATTATACAGATATGTGATTCCGGTCTCATCAATTACATAACTCATCATCGGTGCTGTCACATCTTGTTTGAGACAACAATAACGATTTTCACCGAACACGGTAAATGCCAGCATATCCTCCTTTTTATAAGTGTCAAATTCTTCATTGCTGACATATAAATGGCCGGGCTCTCCTTTATATCTCGGCTCCCGGGTGGTGCGGGACTGTATCATTGGAATTCCATGCTTTGCTGCCAGATAATCGGCCATAAGTGATTTCCCGGAGCCGGACTGGCCAACTATACAAATTATAATCGGATTATCCATTATTCCTGCCATTTTTAATTAAAAATAGATTGCTCCTTACTTTTTCAATGGCTGTCATCACCTTCTCAATAGATTCCTCAATACGGGTATCCCCCCTCTCTGTCAGGTATAGGATATCCCTCAAGACATCTTCTGATTCTATCATCTCTGCCGCGAGGAGAAAAAAGGCAACAGTAAAGTCCCATTCGGCACAATAAGAATCAATCAATCTGATAAGTTCCATAATATCAGATACGGGGCTATTGGAAATACCATCTGCCATTTCATCAGCAGTAATTTTAATTTCCGGTGTTAGAGTGAATTTCGGTTCTTTCATAATATTGATTTAAGAATTTAACAATTATATCATACATATTTTTCTCATCTGACAGTATTTCTGATCTGAATATCAATGGCAGGTAGCCGCGGTAAGACCAAAATGCCACAAAATCAAATCTTGATGTGGCTGCGTTGTAGTCAAATAATACATTTTCTATTGCGGCCTTGTCTTTAATTTCTTCAGTCATTTTTAATATGACCATCATTTGCTCTACGGTTAACCCTTTCATTTTCCGTCCTCTCTTGAATAATCGATATTAACGTCTTCTTGAAATTTATCTGTTAAATTCTCTAACATTCTCATACACATAGCAGCGGTTTGGATAAGTTCTTTTTTTATATCTTCAATACTTCCATTTTCATAATGATAACACAATACTGCTTTTGTTGCTTCTCCTGATTCCTCATTTA
>DATKUO010000013.1:0-2127 GCA_035530515.1 Bacteroidales bacterium | reverse complement strand
AATTGAGTGTTGAAGAAAATCCTTAACCTGATCAATGGAAATTTCATCAACAGAAATATTATGATACTCTTCAAGAGAATGGAGCATATGAACATAAGTTTCGATGCTCCCTGGACTGTAATTACGGGTCTGCATCTCCCGTATAACCTGTTGTTCTAAAGATTTTTTTTCATGATAGCATGATTATTAAGTGAATAATCATACAAGATATTTATTTTCAGAAAACATCTACCGCCGTTTGGCGGTTTAGTTCAACGGCCCGGTGGTATGGGAAGTTGCCGTCCGTGTCGGGGTTGGAATGCGTTTTTGCAAAGTCCCGGTAGATGGACGGGGGTTTTCTCGTCCAGATGGAACTGTCCAGAAGGGGTAGTCCCGGTAGATGGGCAGGAAGTGTCCCGTCACGATAAAACTGTCTAAGTGGCTCTGCAAAAACCATGACAACTGCGCGTCGGCCGGCAGCCCTATTGACTTTGTCTCGGCTACAGGAGTAGTCATGGTACCGAACGTTTGATAAGTGAGTTTAAATTTGATCGCATAGACTTATGGAGCTGATTACCAAGTTGTCCGGGCTGCCGAAGGCAATTACCCATACCATCCGTGTTATATTTAGGCCAGGTTTAAAGTTTTCTTACGTAGATAAATTGTCATGGTAGTGTTAATTTATTAATAGTACCGGTACGGTACTGGTTTGTCTCAGGTTACAGGTCTCGGTAGATGGCTCCGAGTCACTCAAAAAGCGTGACGAACTTACTAATTTTATTGTCCGTATTATGCGTTCGTTATTCTTTTTATTTTTTTACCTTACTGTTATAACTATATTGCCCTTTTTGTGCCCTTTGTCTACATATCTATGAGCCTCGACAATCTGCTCTAACGGGTAACATCTATCAATGACAGGCTTTATCTTTCCTGTTTCAATAAGCTCTTTGAGTAATATTAAATATTCAATATTTATCTTTGGAGTTCCATCATCCACTGAAATGTATTTACCATTTGGAGTTAGTGCCTTCTTGCACACTAATTTCAATTTTGAACTTTTTCTTTTTCCTACAGCATCAAAGATAAAATCATAAAGCTCCCCTTTTTTCGTAAATTCCTCTTTTGTGTAATCAATTACCTCATCGGCTCCCAGAGATTTTACTAATTCTAAATTTGTAGTACTGCAAATCCCGGTAACTTTTGCTCCAAAGTGCTTGGCAATCTGTACCGCAAAAGTACCAACTCCTCCTGAAGCACCATAGATAAGAACTTTTTGTCCGTTCTGGATATTTCCATTTTTAAGAAAATACAAAGCTAAAGTTCCCCTGGTAGGAGAAGCTGCAGCTTCTTCATAGGTCATATTGGATGGTTTTAATGCCATAATGCAGTCTGCAGGCATACACAATCCGTCTTCTGGCAGACAAGTATACTCGGCATAAGCACCAACACGCTTCCCTGTAAATGCATAAACTTGGTCACCTTTCTTAAATCGTTTTATATCTTTGCCTATCTCTTCAACTTCTCCAGCGAGCTCTAATCCCAATATTGGTTTTCTTGGTCTTCCAAAACCAACGAATATCCGCAAGGGGAGCCATAATAAGATATTTACTTTACCACTTCTAATGATACAGTCCGATACTGTAGCTGAAGCTGCATGTATTTTTATCAGTACTTCATTGTCTTTGGGAATTGGTTTTTCAACTTCTTTGAGTTGAAGAACTTCAGGTGGTCCGTATTTTGTACATACAATTGCTTTCATTTTTCTATTATTTCAAATTAATATTCTCAATGAGTTGTTGTCGATTTATAATGACCCATTACTAAGATATATAATTATTACCAGACCTATGTGTTATATTTAGGCCATTGAAATCGAAGTGTCTCTCTCGCAGGTGATTAATGGCTTAAATATAACGGGAGTTTGTCTATTAACCTTTCCAGGGAGTTAAATATTCTTCTGATTCAGGCAGGTATCAGCAAACCTGGGAATTTGTTATTCCAGACTGTTAGCCGGGGGAAAAGTGTCTTAGAATGATCGATTCCTGGTCTGACAAGGTCTTTTATGCTTAAAAAAAGTGAAATAAGCATCCTCAGATACTCAATCAGCCGATCTCTGGTCAAAATATTACCAATACGCTTTAGATTATA
>DATKUO010000012.1:0-3356 GCA_035530515.1 Bacteroidales bacterium | reverse complement strand
GGACAATATTTCCGAATTATATCCAATCCAGCACAAGCATTACAGCCATCTCCAAAATTAGTTTTAATACTATCGTCACTCATTATTTCTACAAATTCTTTTTCAGTCATTTCTTAATCTCCTATAATCTTACTGTATTGTAAAATCTCATGTGGTTTACCATTCGGTTGTTTGTGTAATATAAACCATTCGTATTCTCTTTTACACCCTTTTGATTTTCCCCATCCCAGTGCAAGTATCACCCCTGTAAATCCAACGTATTCAAGGACGGCCATATCAATAGTGTAAAGCCAAAATTCATATCTTTCTTCCAATGACCATTTCAACATCTCAAGACAAGCCATTTCAATCGAATGTGAATGAGTAATCGGGCTGAATATGTTATATCCAGCCAGCAGTAGTTTAGCGGATCGGCGGCAACAAAGCTCGTAATTTGCTACTCTACCCTCTACCGTCTGAGCGGAATAAGGATGTGTAAAATAGTAGAAACCCGATTTTATCTTAACCATATCTACTCCTTATTCATTTTTACAAGTGCAGCAAAATACTCACGTAAACAATTACCACAAAAGCGACAATGAGTATCACCCTTCTCTCCCTCAATCTTACCACAACTATACACCCACTTATTATCTTCATACATTTTCATAACCGCATGCCAAGCTTTCGTTGTGATTGCATAATATGAATTTAGTGTCCTCTTGCGGAAAACATAATCATCTTCATAGGCTTTGGGAATTTTATTTACTGCATTAAAGTATGCCATGAATGTTAGTACAATTGGAATTTCTTTTTGACAATAATATCTAATACACTGACGTTGTAGTTCCGTATTCCATGTGTTGGCTCTAAAGCGAACAAACATTAAATTATCAGGAGGGCAATCAATTTTGTGGAAATCACTGTCTGTCATTTTACCAGGATTGGCAGTCAGCACAACAGGGGCGTCAAAATCAAGATTTGGAATTGCCGTGTTATAAAATTTATGTAAATAACCAGCCGTCCCACAAAAAACTGTGTCTTTATCATTGTTAGAATCATTACCATCATTAACACGCACAACATGATAACCTAATATATCTTCTGGCATGTTTGGTAGATTATTTTGTAATGGTTCAAGGTATGATCGTCCTGATTGAAAAAAGCAATCCTCACATTTATTCGGACATGTTCCTGTTTGTGGAATAGCACATAATATACCACTACCTTTTGTTTTTGGATTTTCTTTATACATATTTATGCCTTTCCTAAAATCTTATCTAAATCCAAACTCATTTTAACAATATAATTCGGCCTTGCTTCAGGACTACTATATATAAGCGATGCAGGATGAACATAGTGCAAATACTTCCATCCATATTCCCTTTCATCCATATATCGCTTAACACTTTGCTCGGCATCTTTTCCCAATGTTATAACAACTTTTGGCTGGACAATATCTAATTCTTCAAACAAATATAACAGGCAATTCTCCTTCTCCTCATCCGTGCTCGGTCTATTTCTCTCAGGATGGCAATGAACCGAATTTGATATGAAACAATCTCTTCTGTTTAGCCTATTTAGTTTTAATACGGCATCTATTATTAATCCAGAACCTAAGATGAAAGGAATACCACTATAAACACCGTATTCGTGACAACTTTGTCCAACAAAAAATATGCCTGCATTTAAGTTGCCCCATCCTACACAGGCTTCGGTGACTCTTTTTATATTCATACCAGGACATTTGTTACATTCTATGATATTTTTACATAAACGATGATGTCGTTTGCCTTTTTCATATAATAATTCCAAGTCGTTAAAAGCATCGTTCTTAAAATTGCTGGATTCCAAATCACAAAACTTAGACAATTCGACCAACTTTTTGCTGCGTTCAGACATCTGCTAATTGTCTCCAAATACACTTCCGTGTTCTTTTATATCCATAGCATGAATTATTTGAGAAATACCTTTACCAATTAATTTTTCATCTTCAGTTTCAACGATAATAAATGTAAAAACATTTTTGCCTGATTTGGAAAGTGTACACAACGTCCTATATATTCACCTGGTGGTATGTATTTTTTATTCTTTCTGCTCACTTTTCTAATCTCCTCTTTTTCTCATTCATCAATCTCTTCTTAATCCCACTGCATATTTCCAACGCATCTTTCAATCCAAATGTAGCTATTAATATTACATAGTACTTATCCACTTGAAAGCGGATTTCTTCTTCAGTTTGTTTTTTCATTTTTGGAACATTCCCTGGGATTACCAGTCCATACTACTTTTTGACACCAATGACGTTCCGTACAAGTTAAACATGGACTCGGATTATCCTGAATTGCTTTAGCTAAATTGTCTTCCATTTTTTCTCCTTTCAATCTGGTGTTCTTGGCGGTCAGGTGTTTAATTATTTTACACGCTTCCAGCAGGGCGTCGCGTTGCTTTAATAGCTCGTCGTAGGTTATGCCCGGTTCAAATACACTGGTTTGGTATTGTTGTTTTGTGCCAATTGGAGATTCTTTTCCGAAAGTTGGACATTGCATAGTTTTGTAATGATGTAAGCCGTAACTGGCTCCACAGTTCCTACATGTATCACTCATAATCCACCTTCTTTCTCCGCCTGAACTATGGCGGATTTGACTATTATACGAATTCTGTAGTCATCAATACCTGTTAAAGCCCGTTTCAACGCATCCAGCATAACGGGAGCGGCGGCGATTAGCTGGGCATTGGCTTGCCAATTCTCAGACATTTGTTTTGTTACTTGACAAATATGATCCACTGTATCTGGCCCACCTGTTTTAGAATAAATCGCGTAATATGTTGGCCGATTTGGGTTTGGCTGCGGATTAAGTTTCCACGGCCCCGGTGTATGTTTACTTTTACTCATTTTCTTATCCTTTCATTCTCTGAGACGCCCTACAAGGCACGATCTCAATGGCAGGCGACTATTATGCCGCCTATATTACCAGTTCTATTAAATGATTCTTTTTTCAGTCCTCCAGTTTAGGTACTTCCGGTATACGATGAAACTTATTTGCAAACGACAACAGAGCTTTTCTGGCTTCAATAAACTCCGCATCGCCGCAATCCAGGGCACAAAAATGATATGCTAATTGTGTGGCTATTTTTACATCAACTTTTGCATTAATAGAGCCACACCATAACGGCCAACAGGAAAAGTCCAAATCCGCACCCAGTAAATTCGCATATCGTAAATCCGCACGTTGCAAATTCGCACCCTGTAAATCCGCATCCTGCAAATTCGCACCCAGTAAATTCGCACCCTGCAAATTCGCACCCAGTAAATTCGCATCCTGCAAATCCGCACCTTCCAAATCCGCACGTTGCAAATTCGCACCCTGTAAATC
>DATKUO010000011.1:0-3343 GCA_035530515.1 Bacteroidales bacterium | reverse complement strand
TCACGCAGATCATTGCAGTCATTGCAATCTTCATAACCGGCAGCTATCTGAAAAACTCGTTGTGTCAATAGTTCTTTAACAGAATGATCAATATAACGCTGATCTCTTTCGTCGTGTATGCAGTTACTCGCTGAGGATAAGCGATTTAGCTGGCTATCAAGCTCACGAAGAAGTAATAATCCACCATCGCTGCTAATGCGATCGCCGTTAAAACTAAGTTCAATATTTTTACTTTGTATCGGAAAAAGGTTAATTTCGGGTGTAGTAATTTCAGTTTTTTTATGAATAATTCAGGTTAGCTGTATTTATTAGGTAATAAAATTATGTCCCTCAAAGGTAGTGCATAATTCTGTAAAGACGCACCGCTGATTCTTTCTCGCAGTGGAAATAAAGCCTTCAATTCTGGCATATATCTCAGCTCCTTTGAAAGTGCGAAAAATATTTGATATTTTCTGTTTGACCTTGGCAGGTCTTATGTCCCTTTCGGCAAGGTTATTTGTAAATGGGACTTCCTTGTTGAAAGCAAATGCAAGTACGGCATCTTTTCCCCTGATGAGGCGTTCGACAAGGTTCCTTCCCTGGGTTCGTTTGTACCTGCCTTTTCTGCCTGCCGTTTTCACGGGTGGTGGTTCTGTTTTTTCACCAAACCCACAGATGCGGTCATATCTTGATTCTATGTGGTTTCGTCGCTTGATCCTCTCTTCAAAGGGCATCATGTAAATAGAAAGTAAAAACGACTTAAAAACCTTTGCCCATTTGGTTTCCCCGCCATCTATCAGTCCTTGGAGTTCCCTTAAAATGTGAGCGCCGCAAATAGCATGTTTCAGATTTTTCAGGTTAAAATAACTGCCCCAGCAATCATGGACAAGCCAGCCGATATAATCCATCAATATGGATTTATTGCTTTGTATTGCCCCCGACCCCCGTTTTTCGTGTACAAACAGATAGGTATATAAAAGGGTAGTTGCCGTGTGTAACCAGTGCAGTTTTTCTGCTGTCCGAAGGCCTGTTTCATCAGCATGCACCACATTGTTGCCAATTATTTTAGACTTGATTATATTTTCACTCTCTTCAAGTTTTTCGTAACATTTCTCATCGGCTGAACTAATGGTTGATTCGTTTATCGGATAACCAAATAAATCGCTGAATAATAGTTGTATCTTTTTATATGGAATTGTGTAGTGCACGTTGAGCAATACAACAAAAGCTTTTACCTTGTTGCCGTATTGTGCCGGTGCATTTACCCCTTCCGGGGCAACCCCTTTTTGTTCTTGCCCGCACTCGGGACAAGAAGCTTTAAATATTTGGTATTCGGTAATTTCCAACTTAGGTTGCGGAAGATCGAAAACCTGGCGTTTTTCTGCCAGCATCAACTCTTCTTTTTCAAACTCGTGGCCACAGGTGCAAACACCGGGGGTGCAGATTACTATCTTATCGGGAGCTTCAACTTGTTTTAAGGTGTGCCCCTTATGTCCTTCCTGGCCTCCTTGCCTGCTGCCCTTGCTTCTTGGCAAAGCAGGTTTCACCGTTTTCTTTTTATAACCATCACTTGATGGTGGCTTGTTGCTATTATGGCTGTTGCTGTCTAAACGTGCCTTTAACTCTTCTAGCTCGGCTTTTAGCTCAGCATTTTTAGCCTTCAGCAAAGCATTTTCATGGTGCAGAATTTTATTCTCTTTCCCAAATTTCTCTAATCGCCTGGTCAGTTCTTCGACCTTCTTGATTAAAATTTGTATGGCTAAATCTTTGACCACAACTTTTTTATCAAAGATAGTCCGGGCATATCTTAAAAAACAAGTTTTTACAGCTAAAGTTATACAATGCAAATGGTTCAAATTGTTGATATTCGCGCATTTTGGAATTTTATCCCTGCCTGAAGGGTATATTTGAAAATCCGTTTTGCAGTTTGCGGGAATATTAAAATGTCAGGCACATAAAATCACTGAAAACCTGAATATTATTAACATCCGGGATGCAGAATTGTTAACAACACCAAGATTTTGAGATTTTCAATCAATAGTTGGATTATTAATGAAGTTAACTAATTTTATAGCCAGCTAAATAATTACGAAAATTCAAACTATTAGCACATGAAGAAAGAGAAATTACAGAAAATTTTGGATGATATAAGTAATGTAAAGATTGCTGTTGTGGGTGACTTTTGTTTGGACGCATATTGGTTCATTGATGAAACCATGAGTGAAATTTCTGTTGAGACCAACCAGGCAACCAGGCCTGTAGCAAAACAGAGGTACTCTCTGGGAGGGGCAGGTAATGTAACTAACAATCTTGCCTCTATGAAGATCAAAGATATTAGAGCATTTGGAGTGATCGGTA
Source organism: Bacteroidales bacterium (assembly GCA_035530515.1). Classification (GTDB taxonomy): domain Bacteria; phylum Bacteroidota; class Bacteroidia; order Bacteroidales; family VadinHA17; genus LD21. The sequence goes on along the minus strand of DATKUO010000011.1, from coordinate 1,006 downwards.
CTGATCCTTTCGCAGCAGAAATGGTCCGGATTATGAAGGAGTCAGGAATTCAATCAGAAAATCTACTAATTCAGGAAGAGCAGTGGGAGACTCATACTTATGCCAAACCATACATTGATGACAGAGAGCTGAACCGGATTGACTTTGGGAATTACAATCATTTGTCAAAAGAGACTGCCGATCGTTTGATTGATAATCTGATTAGGGAAACTCCTGAAGTAGATATTGTCATAATCAATCAACAAGTACCTTCCGGTATTCATACCGAATATTTTAAGAAGAGATTGGTGGAAGTGATGCAACAATTCTCTCAACAAACCTTTATTGTCGATAGCCGTTCCTTCAATGACTATTATCAGGGGGCAATTCGTAAAATGAATGATACGGAAGCCGCCAGACTGTGTGGATTAGATAAGAAACCGAATGAAGTAGTCCTCTTTTCTGAAATTGTTTCATCTGCTAAAGAATTGTATAAGCGTTACCATAAGCCACTTTTTATTACCAGAGGCAACAAGGGATCTCTTACTATTAATGAGATAGGGATTTCAGAAATACCCGGACTGATGATCCTATCGAAAGTCGATACCGTTGGCGCCGGCGATAGTTACCTGGCCGGAGTCGCATCAACGCTGGCTGCCGGGTATAGCATGGTTGAAGCTGCACAAGTTGGATCTTTTGTCGCTGGTGTTACTGTTCAAAAATTATTTCAGACAGGTACAGCAACACCCGGAGAAATACTCGGAATTGGTCAGGATCCTGATTATATCTTTTCTTCTGAATTAGCTGAAGATGCCCGACATGCCAACTACCTGGCAGGTACAGAAATTGAAATTATCAATAAATGGGAAAATAAGCTCCAAATCAGGCATGCCATATTCGACCACGACGGGACAATCTCTACCCTCCGCGAAGGTTGGGAGCTGATTATGGCCCCTATGATGATTAAAGCCATATTGGGAGATAAATATCAAGATGCCGATGAAGTATTGTACCAAAAAGTACAAAC
>DATKUO010000010.1:0-3201 GCA_035530515.1 Bacteroidales bacterium | reverse complement strand
CATAACATCATAACATCATAACGCAAATTCCTCACCAATGAAACACCTATCCCCAATCCTTCTACTGACCTTACTCCTCGCCGCCGGATGTACCAGTCAGAAAAAACTCGCTTACCTCAACAACCTTCCCGAACCCGATGGACAAGAGTATTTTACAATGGATGTACCTGATTACAAGATTCATCCTCGTGACATTTTATATATAACTGCAAAGGCGATGACTCCGGAAGGGATTATTGAAGATATGCTGGCCTCAAAAGGAGGGACTACAACTAATCAGATAGCCGGAGGCCCTGATGCTGGAGGTTATCTTTATGGATATGATGTAAATAATGAAGGATATATCAGGATACCAATGGTAGGGAATATTAAGGTAGAAGGACTGAATCTTGAACAAATAAGAAAACTAGTTCAGGAGTCAGTGGATAAAGTTTTTATTAACACCAATGTTGAATGTAAACTACTAAGTTTTAAATTTACTGTTATCGGAGAGGTAAAGATACCAGGAACATACGTCAATTATAATAACTACCTTACCGTTTTGGAAGCAATTGGCCGCGCCGGGGGGATAGGTGATTATGGCAAAAGAGACAATGTACTTATAATAAGAGCAGCAGATAATGGGAGCAAGACCTATCGATTAAACCTTCAGGATAAATCAATTCTGAATTCTGAAGCGTATTTTCTTCTTCCAAATGATGTTGTTATTATTGAACCTCAGCCTCAGAAGATATTTAATTTGAATCTGCCAACTATAGCTTTTATACTTACAACCTTTACATCAGCCTTGACAACTACCTTATTGCTTATAAATTATTTAAAGTAATTGATTAATAGTCTGAATCTAACAAATAGAGGTAGAGCCTAATGTACCGAATGACATTAATCTAAATTTATTTTTATGGCATATACACCAGATCAATCTTATCCGCAGAAAACCGGGTTACAATTTGATGATGACAGGGTATTTGTAAAACGATATCTGACCATGTTCATCAGCAATTGGTACTGGTTTGCAATATCTTTGTTTTTCGCATTAGCACTTTCATATGGTATAAATCGGTATTCTGAAAAAGTATATATTGTATCATCAACACTTATGATCAAAGATGATATGCTCGGTGGCGGCTCATCCTATTCAGATAATTTTATACCGGGTGCAAGCGCTTTCAAAAACAAACAAAGTCTCAATAACGAAATAGGCATTCTCAGGTCATACCGGCTCAATAAGAGAGTATTGGATTCTCTTCCTGAGTTTCGTATAGTCTATACTGGAATAGGTAGAAGAAATATTGCTGAAACCAGGCTTTATAAGTCGGCCCCATTCAAAGTAATTCCAGAATCAATTGATAATCAGCCGCATCGAAAAAATGTGTATATAAAAATAACGTCAGATTCAACTTTTAGTCTTGATTTTGAGAATAAAATCAATCCTGAGGAACAATACAGATTTGGAGAGAGGATCCTCAAAGAGGGATTTGATCTTAGGATTATACCCAGATTTCCTGATTTTAAGTATGATACAGATTATTCTAATAAGTTTTTCTTCTATTTCACTGAAGGTGAAGGTTTGGCCAATAATTACCGTAGTTCCCTGACAGTGACTCCAATTGATATAGATGCATCACTTGTCACACTTACTGTTTCCGGATTTGTTCCGGCACAGGAAGCTGAGTACCTGAACAAATTAATGGAGGTATATATCAGACAGGGACTGGAGGATAAAAACAGGACGGCTGACAGTACAATTAATTTTATTAATAAGCAGCTTTTAACAATTGCCGATTCTTTGAAAAAAGCTGAAGATGATCTGCAAAATTTCAGACTCATAAATAAGCTGGTCGATATTACCAAGGAAGGAGTGGATATTCAGGAAAAGCTCAAAAAACTTGATAATGATAAAACACAGTTGAAGCTTCAGATACAATATTACAACTACCTTAAGTTATATATTGATTCCAAAAATGATTCAGGTGATATAATTTCACCTTCAACAGTGGGAGTCACAGATAATGTGATCAGTGGTCTGGTGAAAGATCTTGCACTTATTCAGATTAAAAGGAAAGAGCTTTTAATGAACATGAATAACGATCTTCCGGCGATTGAATTGGCCAACAGGAACATTCAAAATACAATAGCTGCAATTGTTGAAAATATAAAGAGTAACCAGGAAATGCTTGACAGCTTAACAGCTGATGTTGAAGAACGCATTAAAGAAGTAAATGTCCAGCTCATAAACCTGCCTGTTATGGAACGGCGAATGATAAGCATTCAACGAAAATTTGACATTAACAATACAATTTATACTTATCTTCTTGAGAAAAGAGCTGAAACAGGTATTGCAAGGGCCTCAACGGTTGCTGACAATAAAATAATTGATGAAGCGAGAGGATTCAACTGGTCTCTGATAAGACCCAGAAAAAGCAAAAATAACCTTAAAGCTTTTATTCTTGGACTATTTTTTCCGGGGTTAATAATTACACTTTTATATTATTTCAATAACACGATAATGGACAACAACGACATAAATGATAAAACAAACGTTCCTGTTGTTGGAGTTATAAGTCATAATTTAGGAAAAAAGGAGCTGCCAACAATAGATAATCCAAAATCTGCACTCTCTGAATCTTTCAGATCTGTCAGAACTGGCTTGAAATATTTTATTCGCGATGAAGGCAATCCGGTTATTGCAGTTACTTCAACAATAACCTCTGAAGGTAAGACATTCATTTCGGTTAATCTTGCAGCCATAATAGCCCAGCTTGGCAAAAAGGTCTTATTAATCGGATTGGATCTTCGCAAGCCGAGGATACACAGGATACTCGGGATGGATAATACAATAGGATTAAGTACTTATCTCAGCAGTGTTTGCGAATACGAGGATGTGATAAAGGAGACTGCGATTCAGAACCTCTATTATGGACAATCAGGTCCTGTACCTCCAAATCCGGCTGAACTTATCGAAAGTGACAGAATGAGTCAATTCCTGCAACGAGCCAGAAAAGAATTTGATTATATAATCATCGACACACCTCCTGTTGCAATAGTTTCAGATACTCTTTTGCTCTCGAAGTATGTTGATGTGAATATTTTTGTTGTACGACAAAGATACTCCTCAAGAAACACTCTTGAATTGATACAGGAATTTTATGCAACAGAAAAGTTGAAAAACATGTGCATAATAATTAACGATATAAGTCT
>DATKUO010000009.1:0-190693 GCA_035530515.1 Bacteroidales bacterium | reverse complement strand
ATTAACAAATTGGACCGGGATATTAACAAGAGATTGGTCTCTTTTTTACTGAAAGATGGTTTTTGTTGCCAGAGATCCCCCAACGCAACAAAAAATCTCCCGGTTATTAACAAAATGGGGACATTATGGACAGACACTAATTAATAAATAGCTCTTATGTCTTCTACAACTAGAATAAAAAGGACTGTTTTACCAGCGAGAATACTGTCATTATATTTTATCTTGTTAATAACAATCCCCCTGTATTCAAATCCAGACGATAGCGGATTTATCAGACTTAAAAAAAATAACTTCAGAATTGTTTTTTCAAACAATGAGCCAGAGCCGCTTAAGATTGCTCTTGAAGCTTTAAAAAGAGATTTTTCAATGGTAATGGGAGAAGTACCTGCTATTATTGAAATATCAGATAAAACCAACCTGATTCCTGAAATAGTTATTGTCAATCGTTTTTCCGGAGCTCTTGATATTCCTTTAAGAAAAGACAAAGAACTTGATGGATTTGAGTCACATCGTGTATATGCAGATAAGGTAACCAACAAGATATATCTTGAAGGAAATGACACGAGAGGAACTATTTATGCCATCTACACATTCTCAGAAAGATTCCTAGGGGTTCCTCCCTTGCATTACTGGAGCTCATGGGTGCCTGAGAGAAAAGATGAGGTAATTGTATCCGGCGGGTGTGATATCTTCTTTAAATCTCCACAGGTAAGGTATCGCAGTATACTGTCTGGTGATCAGGATTTCCTGACACCCTGGTTGAAGCTTTCTTCTGAAAATGAGAATATCTGGTTAGAGACAGTGCTCAGGCTAAAGCTAAATACTGTTGAATGTTATTCAACAATTAAACCCGGATACAGATTAACTGATTACGCCTATCTGATCAATAAATATGGATTAGTCATTACTTCTCATCATACAAGCGGACTGAATACTTCCTTTGGAACCTGGGAAGATTATTGGAAAAAAGTCAGAAACATGGATGCTCCGAAATTATTGCTTGCAAACGAACCGGCGATTAAAGAATTCTTTAGGTATAATGCTGAAACGGTCAAAAGGAATGGGATTGAAAACCTCTGGACTGTTGCATTCCGGGGAAAAGCAGATCAACCTTTCTGGAGTGTTTTTGAGGATGCACCGAAAGGTGATAAAGAAAGGGCAGAAGTAATTAACAAAATGCTCAGGATTCAATTTGAGACTATTAAAGAAGTAACCGGGAATCCTAAACCTTTTGCACGGATTACATTTTACGATGAAATAGCTGACCTGATGAGTAAAGGATACCTGAAACCTCCGGAGGGTGAAAATATGATCTGGACCTACGTTGCCGCCCGACGTGATCCATATCCCTATGACGACCTGGTAAATTTTAATTCAGGCAAACCTGTAAAACTGGGGTACTATATGAACTTTGGATTTGCATCCACCGGTGCCCATGTTGCTCCTGCTGAAGGTCCCTGGAAAATGGAGTTCAATTACCGATACATTAACAATAAATCACCACTGTTTTTTTCGGTAGTGAATGTTGGAAATATGAGAGAATTTGTTTTGGAGCTATCAGCAAATGCAAAAATGTTATGGGATTACAATAGTTATAACTCAGATGAGTTTATGATTGATTATTGTACTCAGTATTTTGGCGCAGAACATGCGAAAGAAATAGCCCAACTTTACAAAGATTATTACAACTCGTATTGGCAGCCAAAGGCATCCGAATTTGATGGAATGGAACGTCAATTCCTTTTTCAGGATTTAAGATATGCGAGAGCCTTTGATCATATTTATAATGTATTTTATTCTTCAACAGAGAAGATAAATATGAATCCATTACACAAGATAGGATATGAAAGTGTTCCGGGCCGCACTTTTCGCATCGATTGTGAATATAATAACAGTAAAAACCAGGTAGATGCCATATTGTTTGGGATGGGAAAAACCATACCACAGTTTGAGTCTGTTGCAGAGCGTTGCTCAAAAATGATGTTACAACTCGATGCCGACAAAAGAACTTTTTTTAACGACAATCTTCGGATATACAGCTACTACATGAGTAATTTAAGTAAAACATTATATCACTATGTTTATGCCTACAAAAATCAGGCAAAAAGGGATATTTTAATTAAAAATCTTGAGCTGGCTAATGCTGAGGCAATTAAGGCAAAACACTATTTATATGAAGGACAGCATGGTATCTTTTCTACATGGTACTCCAATGCAGATCCTCTGGCCAGAACATTTCAGATCGATTCTTTGATCAAAAACATAACTGCACTAAAACAACAGGCTATTAACAGTAAATAGATAATCCCGGATTCTAGCCTGATAAGTAATTGTTAACTAATTAACATAGAAAAAACTAAGAATTAAACTTTAAAATCAAATGGAATTTCCAATGAGTTTTATTTGAGTAAACAATTTTATTGAGATGAAACAATTACATCACTTTCTGTTGATCCCTGGCATGATTTCCATTTTAGGATCGGCAGATAATTCTTTGCAATCAAAGGATAGCGTAGGAGAAAAAAACAACAAATCAGAAAATCAACCCAATGTGATATTTATTGCAATGGATGACCTGAATGATTGGGTAACTCCACTGGGTTATAATCAGGCTAAAACACCCAATATGGATCGTTTGGCAAAAGAGGGAGTAGTTTTTACTTATGCACATTCACCTGGAGTTTTCAGTGCGCCGGCACGCGCTGCTATTATGACCGGCTTAAATGCATCAACCACTGGTTGTTATGGAGAAGACCCTTTTCAATTCGATCATCCTGATCTGGTCACATTGCAAATGGCCTTTAAACAAGGGGGATACAGTACTTACGGAGCTGGTAAAATCTATCATCATCGTGGTGGCTTTCTTGATTTGAGAGGCTGGGATAAATATTTCTCGCGTAGTCAGGAAATGAGAGACCTGGGCTGGGAAATGAATAGTTACTACATGGCAGATGCTCCACGGCCAACCCCTTTCCCTTATAGTCCTTATTACACAAAAGGAGGAAGAGAAGGTAATTCGGCATTGCATCTTGAATGGGGGCCAATACCTAATGAAAAGGAAGATAATATGGTGGATGCCATACGCACGAACTGGGCCTGTGGTATCCTTAAACAAAAACACGACAAACCATTCTTCCTTGCGTTGGGTTTGTATTCACCGCACTATCCAAATTATGCTCCCCAGAAGTTTTTTGACATGTATAACCTGGATTCAATCCAACTTCCTCCTTATAAGGCAGATGACCTGGAAGATCTTCCGGAAAGAATCCGTAAAAATATGATCAACCAATCAAAACAACACAAGGAACTGGAGGCATTAGGAGTTTTAAAGGATGCTGTCCGCGGTTACCTTGCTGCAACATCTTTTGCAGATGAAATGCTGGGACGTGTTTTGGATGCATTGGATGCAAGCCCTTATAAAGACAACACGATTATTGTTTTTTGGAGCGACCAGGGCTTTCACCACGGAGAAAAAATGCATTGGGGAAAACATACACTTTGGCAACGTACTTCCCATGTCCCGTTTATCTGGGCAGGGAAAGGGATTCCTAAAAATAAAAAAGTGGAAACAACGGTTAGTTTGATCGATATGTATCCAACTTTTATAGAATTATGTCACCTTCCTCAGGTCAAAAATCTTGAAGGCGTATCAATTGTATCTGCATTGAAAAACCCGTCCAAGACGGTAGACAGAAATGTTTTTCTTCCAAGTAATGAAAGAGGAAGTTATGCTGTTATCAATAAAAATTGGAGGTACATCTATTATTACGATGGAGGAGAAGAGCTCTATAATGAGAAGGAAGATCCTAACGAATGGTATAATTTGGCAGGGGAAGAAAAATACCGTCCAATTATGTGCGAGATGCAAAAATCTGCCCCAAAAGTATTTGCACCAACCGTTACACCAAAAAATGATTTGAACCTTGTTATTGAAGGGGATTCATTTCATTGGGAAAAGAAAGCTAAAAAGTAGGATTAGAATATTCTATTTGTTCGTAATCAGTTTACGTCCAATATTAATAAACAAAAAAAGATATGAAGAAATCTTTTAATTTCTTATCCATTTCAATTGCCTTGAGTTGTTTAACTTTTTCTGTCGCAGCAAAGGAACGTACCAAAAAACCAAATATCATTTTAATTATGGCCGACGATCTCGGATACGGCGATATTGGATGTTTTGGCAGCGATTATATTCAAACTCCGGTATTGGATAAATTGGCAAAACAAGGCATACGGTTTATTGATTATCACTCCAATGGAGCCGTTTCTACTCCAACCCGGGCGGCACTAATGACTGGTAACTATCAGCAAAGAGCAGGTTTGGAAGGTGTTATTTCTGCGCAGGAAGGAAAACGGATTTATGGAATTTCGGAATCGGAAACAACTATGCCTGAAATTTTTAGAGAGGCTGGTTACAAAACCGGAATATTTGGAAAATGGCATTTGGGATATAAACCTGAATTTAATCCTGTTCACCATGGGTTCGATAATTTTTATGGTTATTTAAGTGGAAATGTCGATTATATTTCACATCGCGATGGAATAGGCTTGTATGATTGGTGGCAAAATGCCGACACTTGTTTCGATGAAGGTTACGTTACCGATTTAATTACTGATAGGGCACTGAAATTTATGGAACAGAATAAAGAAAATCCATTTCTGTTGTATCTTCCGCACGAAGCAGCACACTTTCCTTATCAGGGAAGGCATGACAAAGCTGATCGAATGCCGGGAGTTGATTTTCAGATGCAAGGTTCGCGTATTGACAAAAAACAGGCCTACAAAGAAATGGTAGAAATTATGGACGAAAATATTGGTCGTGTGCTTAAGAAATTGGAGGAATTGAACCTGGATAAAAATACATTTATATTTTTTTGTTCCGACAATGGAGCTACAAATCAAGGAAGCAACGGTGCGCTTAACGGATTTAAAAGTTCACTATGGGAAGGGGGACACAGGGTTCCTGCAATTGCCTGGTATCCCGGAAAAATTAAACCTGGCAAAATAGCTGATAACCCGGTATTAAGTATGGATGTTTTACCCACATTACTTAGCGTAGCTGGAATTTCAAACAATATTAAGTTCGATGGAGAAGATTTTTCGCAAGTACTTTTTTCTGAAAAAGAAATGAAAGAACGTCCCTTGTTTTGGAGGTTCCAGAATCAGTGGGTTGTGCGCATAGGAAATTGGAAATACCTGAAAATAAAAGAAAAGGAATATCTTTTTGATTTGGCTAAAGACCTTGGTGAAGCAACAAATTTAAAAGATGAAAATCCAGTAAAAATGAAAGAATTTAGAATCCTGCTAAAGGATTGGGAAAAGGAAATGGGAAACTATGTTCAACAAACCAACTGACAGGGGGAGATTAATAATTTAGTAGAACATATATCTTTTTTAATAAAAAAAGAGGACATGTTTTAATAAAAAGCTCAAACAAATAGTCAAAAAAAGGCTGATCTGAAATTCGGTTCTGCTTTTTTCTGAAGTTTTATTTAAGAGTTGATAGTATGTAAATAGTTAGTAATTAAATCATTAATTATTCCTTGGATATTATTTGTAAACGTTATTAATGTTCTTTATCAAATATAAATTGAAAATTAATTGCCAAATGGTTCTTTCGCAAATAAAAATCAACACAACTATATTAATAATGAATCAAATTATCAAAAAAATAGCAACTTCTTTTCTACTATCTTTTTTTACATGTATAGCGTCTTTTGCACAAGAGGATTGCACGAAATACATTGACCCAACCATTGGAAATGTAGCTCAGTTCCTTGTACCAACTTATCCTACTTTTCATTTGCCCAATCAAATGTTACGGATGTTCCCGGTAAAACAGGATTACATCTCCGACCAGGTGGAAGCTTTTCCTTTCCAGGTAACTTCGCACCGGCAGGCCAGTATCCTTAAAATGAAGGTAACTACTGGCGAAATCACGCCATCATCGTGGAATAAAAAAATGAATATTGATCAGGATCTGGAAGTTATTCATCCCTGGTTTTACAGTACTTATTTAATAGATGATAATATCCTGGTAAGTTTTGCTCCCGGGGATAAATGTGCTATTTATAAAATTGAATTTCCGGATATCGGCACGAAAAACCTGTTAATAAGGGGCTCCGCTAAACTGGAAAGTACCTTTGATAAGCAGGGGACTTTTACTTTTGAAGAGAAGGTTGGCGAAACTTCAGAAGGATTAAATCCGGTTAAAATGACCGTTACGGTGTATGTTTACGGTGAACTGCGTGATAACGAGAATAATCTGATTAAGGAAGCGGCAATAAATGTTCAGAAAGGGGAATGTACGGTTTCATTATCGAAGGCTGCCCCGAAAACGGTAATGATCAGATATGCGGTTTCATTCATCAGTCCGGAACAGGCAAAAATCAATTTTGATAAAGAATTAACGAATATCGCTTTTGACGAATTGGCAGCAACAGGTAAAAAAGCCTGGGAAAAAGTTATCAACCAGATTCAGGTAAAAGGTGGGACGGAAGCGCAGAAAAGAACTTTTTATACCTCTTTGTACCGCACTTATGAGCGCATGATTAACATCAATGAAGGTGGTAAATATTTCAGTGGATATGATAATAAAGTACATGAAAGTAATCGCCCCTTTTTCGTTGACGATTGGACTTGGGATACCTATCGTGCCCATCATCCCTTACGAACCATTCTTAATCCTCAAATTGAAAACGATATACTGAATTCATATACCCTGATGTATGAACAGAGTGGTTGGATGCCGACTTTCCCGGAGGTATTTGGCAATCACATGTGTATGAACTCTTATCATTCGGCTGCCATTTTTATTGATGGCTATCGAAAAGGATTGAAAGATTATAATGTTGAAAAAGCCTATGAAGGAATTAAGAAAAACCTTACGGAAGGAACTTTTATTCCATGGCGTCAGGGAACACCACGTCGCCTAATTGACGATTTCTTCCATGAACATGGCTATTTCCCTGCTTTGCATCAGGGCGAAAAAGAGACTGAACCACAAGTAGATGATTTTGAAAAACGCCAACCGGTTCCGGTAACTTTAGGTATCAGCTATGATTTCTGGGCATTAGCTGAATTGGCTAAAGATTTAGGTAAAAATGATGATTATAAACAATTTGCAGACAAGGGATTGGACTACAAAAACCTGTGGGATCCTAAACATCGATTATTCATGCCTAAAGGTGATAAGGGAAACTGGATAAATATTGACCCAAAATCGGCAGGAGGAAGAGGTTATCGCGAATATTATGATGAAAATAATGGCTGGACTTACGCCTGGGATGTTCAGCAGGATATTCCTGGATTAACGCAATTGCTGGGAGGTAAAAAAGCTGCAGAAGAGCGCTTGGATCAGCTATTCAGAGAACCATTGGGTATGAAAAAAAATGAGTTTTATGTCAATGGATCAAATTCCACAGGGATGGTTGGTCAGTTCTCTATGGGGAACGAACCTTCGTTTCATATTCCGTATTTATACAACTATTTTGGAGTACCCTGGAAAACACAAAAGCGTACTCGTTTCTTGTTGGATGTTTGGTATAAAGACAATATTTTCGGAATGCCGGGCGATGAAGATGGTGGTGGAATGACTGCTTTTGTTGTGTTTACCTCAATTGGCTTGTATCCTGTTACACCCGGCCTGCCATTTTATAATATTACAAGTCCTGTATTTGAAAAAACAACCATTAATCTTACAAATGGTAAGACGTTTTCAATTATTGCCAAAGGAGCCAGCCGAACAAAAAAATACATTCAAAAAGCCTTTATAAATGGGTTGGAGATTAACAGTCCTTTTATTACACACAAACAAATAATGGATGGTGGAACCCTTGAACTAATTTTAGATGAATTACCCAATAAAGAGTGGGGGACGGATGCAGAAATCCCCCAAATTCAATAGAAAATAGAAACTTAATTTATGAAAAAAGAGATTATTGCACCTCTCCTTATCGCCTCATTTATTTCGCCAGGTTGTAAGCTTAAAGAAAATGAAACAAAAAAGCCAAACATCCTTTTTATCATGACTGATGATCATGCATTAGCCGCTATAAGCGCATATCAGGGTTTCCTGGCAAAAGTTGCGCCTACCCCTAATATCGACCGGATTGCAAAAGAAGGAGTCCTGTTTAATAATATGTTATGTACAAATTCGATAAGTGGCCCTTCACGAGCATGTATTCTTACAGGAAAATATAGCCATATAAATGGTTTCTATAAGAATGAAGGAGGTGGTGATTTTGATGGTTCACAGCAAACCTTCCCTAAGCTTTTTCAAAATGCTGGTTACCAAACGGCTGTAATAGGCAAATGGCATTTAGGAACCTCACCAACCGGATTCGATTATTATAAGGTATTGTTCAACAAAGAAGGTCAAGGCTCGTATTATGACCCTGTTTTTGAAGAATCGGGTGGAAAAATTATTGAAGAAAAAGGCAGATATTCTACCACAGTGATCAAAGAAGATGCCTTAAACTGGTTGAAAAACAGACGGGACAGGAACAAGCCTTTTATGCTGATGTACCAGTTTAAAGCGCCTCACCGTCCATGGGATCCGGGACCTGGTTACGAAAATTACCTGGCCGATGTAACCATCCCGCATCCTGCTACTTTTGATGATAATTATGAAGGACGAGAAGCGGCCAAGTATGCATGGATGCGTATTGATGGGCACATGAACCGAAAAGATGTAAAAATTGAAGCTCCGGAAGGATTATCAGATGATGAACTGGATAAATGGAATGCTTATGGTAATAATGATGGCGAGTTCTGGACGCCGGATTCAACAATGTCTGATGCCGAACGAAAAGACTGGAAATACCAGCATTTTATCAAGGATTATCTGAGGTGCGTAAAAGCTGCGGATGATGCTATTGGTGAAGTACTTGATTATCTGGACAAAAGTGGTTTGGCCGGGAATACCATTGTGGTTTATACTTCTGATCAGGGATTTTATCTTGGTGAACATGGCTGGTTTGACAAGCGGTTTATGTATGAAGAATCTTTTCACATGCCCTGCTTGATACGTTATCCGGGACACATTAAATCCGGAATGGTTAACAACGAATTGTTGCTCAATATCGATTATGCCCCCACATTACTCGATGCTGCGGGTATTTCAATACCTGAAGATATTCAGGGGAAAAGTTTTTTACCGGTTATGGAAGGCAAAACCAAAGTTCCCTTCCGCGATGCCGTGTACTATCATTACTACGAATATCCTTACTGGCACCATGTACAGCCACATTATGGTATTCGAGCAGATCGTTATAAATTGATTCATTTTTATTACGATATGGATAAATGGGAGTTATATGACCTGAAAACTGATCCCAACGAACTGCACAACCTCTATGGAATTCAGGATTACGACAGTATAAGTTCTGCCCTGAGAGTTCGGCTTGATGAACTTAAAAAAGAGGTAAAAATGGATAAAAGTATCGATGAACTTAGGGAAATGACAAAAGTACAAATCAAGCGTTTGTATAAAGTTGAAGCAGCAAATTAATTTACTAAATTCAGAAAATATGGCTTCAAAAAAAATATTATCTGTCCTGACACTGCTAATTTTAATGGCAGGAACTTCATTTGCACAAAAGAAAAGTCCAAATGAACCCTGGTTTTTCATACAGATAACCGACCCGCAGTTTGGGATGTTTGAAAACAACAACGGATTTGAAAAAGAAACCATTCTATATGAAAAGGCCGTTGAAAAAATAAATAATTTGAATCCGGATTTTGTGGTTATAACAGGCGATTTTGTACATAATTCGAATTCCATTACCCAGATCGAAGAATTTAAACGGATAGCTGCAAAAATAAATCCGAAAATTCCGGTTTACTATACCCCGGGGAATCACGACCTTGGTCAAAATCCTGATGAGGAAAGCATAAGAAAATATATTCAAAACTACGGAAGTGATAAATTCTCATTTATACACAAAGGTTCTGCATTTATTGGATTTAACTCCAGTTTAATCAAAGCCAAATTGGCGAAGCCTGAGCAGGAACAATATAATTGGCTGGTAAAAAAGCTTAAAGAAAGCCAGGGTGCACAACATATTATTTTGTTTTGTCATTATCCTTTTTTTATAAAAACGGTTGATGAACCTACAGCATACTCAAACATTGATCTTGGCTACCGCGAAAAGTATCTTGATTTATTTAATAACAATAATGTTGAAGCGGTTTTTTCTGGTCATTATCACAATAACAGCCTTGCAACATACGGAAAAACTCAACTGGTGACGACAAGTGCCCTGGGAAAACCATTGGGGAAAGCTCCATCTGGCTTCCGAATAGTAAAGGTATATAGCGACAGAATTGAACATGAGTATTTCGGATTGGAAGAAGTACCTGATTCGGTTCAATTTAAATAATCTCAAAGTGTAAAATATTTTAATTCTTAAGAATGCATAAACAAATGAGAACCAACTTAATTTTAGTTTTAATAATGATGTTTGGCATTAACTCGTCCAAAGCTTCAGAGTTGACAAGTATCCAAAAATTTGATGTCAAACCCGGGAACAGCGCAGCCATCAACAAAACAAATCTTCAGAAAGCTATAGACTGGGCTTCGGCCAGTGGTGCGGCTCTGTTTGTTGAACCCTCCGACGAACCCTATTATATTGATGGTGGAATTATCCTGAAAAAGAATGTTTCCCTGATTGGCGTGCATGGCCCGACTCCACGGGGAACAACCCATCCGACAAAAAAACAACCGGTTGGCAGTGTTTTCGCAATTACTGACAGAGAAAATGCTTTTATTACAGTTGAATCCGGGACCCAGATTAAAGGTATACAATTTTGGTATCCTGAACAGACAATTAAAGATCCGGTAGCAATTATTCCCTACAAGGCAACCATTCAGGTTTCACAAACCAGCCGGGCACAGGGTGTGTATCTTTCCTGTCTCACTTTTTATGGCGAATATTTGGCTTTTGATTTTAATGCGGATAGAAAAAATGCCTGCGAATTAATGACTTTCGAACATTGTTATGGATATCCCCTTAGTGGTGAATTTATCCGGATTGACTATTGCTATGACATTCCCCGGATTTTGCATTGTCATGTAAACCCTGCAGCTCAACGATATATTGGTGGACAATACAGCCGCGAAGTTGTGGATGCTGTGATTGCTAAAAAATCATTTGCCTACACCATAAATCACACCGATAATGCTCAGATTATCGATCTCTTTACTTTTGGAACTTATGGAGGGATTCTGCTCGATGGTGAATCGTACGGGCAATTAACTAATTTTAATTTCGACTGTGTTGCTGTGGGTATTCTGAAACGTGGGAATAACACCAAAAACCGGAACTGGCAAATTTCCCAAGGTTCAATTATTGCCAATACCGGCGAAAAGGTGGAAAATATCCACCCGATAATCATTGAAGGACAAGGGCATACCTCCCTGAGCAATGTTGAAGCCTTTTCAGGTGGAAACGGGGCTCTGACAACTGTTCCTGAAAACATGTCATGGGATTTTCTGCTGGTCAGAGGGGACAAAAAATTAACTGTTTCGATCTGGGGAAGCCGAATGAGAAATTACAAGTCAGACTCTCCTGTCAGTATTCAGAATAATCAGGCAATTATTTATATGTCAGGCTGTTTCGATAAGGATGAGAACTTGTACAATAAAACATTTAACTGAATCAAAAGATTAGTCACACATAAATTATGAAAGTATGCTTATACACGAATCAATTAATAAAATCATTCTGATAGAGGTCCTGGTTCTTACGACAGCCAGTCTTTCATTTGCACAAAAAAGCAAATCAGAGTCAGCAAAAAAGAAACCCAACGTGCTGATTCTTTTTTCCGACCAGCACAATAAAAAGGTGATGGGATTTGAAGGACACCCGGATGTGATCACACCCAATCTGGATAAACTGGCAAAAGAATCGGTTGTGTTTGACAGGGCTTATTGCACCACAGGAATTTGTGCTCCTTCCAGGTCGTCGCTTATGTCAGGCTTGTATTCCCGTACCCTCGGATTGCTTTCGAATGGTGAAAAAACAGAAGTAATGAACGAGATGGTTTCGCTGGCAACTGTATTTAAGCAAAACAATTACAATACTTATGCTTTTGGGAAACGACATACTTCAGAGGCTGTCGATGCCGGATGGGATGTTCAGCGAAGCCATTTGTGCAATGAATCTCCCGGTAACAGCTATACGGAATGGGTTGAGAAGATGGGTTATGGAAAAGAATTTGCCAGAGACTGGTCTGCAGAATTTGGAAAAGGGTCACCTTGTTCATCCTATGCAAACGAAAAACTTCCGATTGCTGACCTGGCAACCAGGATTTCAGCCCTGCCGGAGGATATGACTATGGAGGCCTTTACGACCCAGCTAACTGTTCAGATGATAAAGAACCAGGCTAAAAGTGACAAACCATTCTTTTGCTGGGCTACATTTTATCATCCCCATCAACCTTATACACCTCAGAAAAAATATATGGATATGTACGATGTGTCTGCATGGGGACCGGGTAGGATAAATGGAGGTTCAATCAGGAAACCTGAAAGCCTTTATGAACCAAAAGAAAATATTCCTCCAATGATGCAATCGATCCGCAATGGGAATAATAAAGTCTGGGATGTGGATAAAGCATACGCTGATGAGCAACTGTGGCGTAATTATATAGGAGCTTACTATGCGTTGGTGACAGAAGTGGATCACCATGTTGGTGAAATACTGAAAGCCCTGGATGACGCAGGACTGACAAATGAAACAATCGTTATTTATTGCTCTGATCACGGCGATTTTGTCGGGGATCACGGGATGGTCGAAAAGGCGGCAGCCGGACAAAATGTTTACGAAGATATTCTGAATATTCCTTTGATCATCCGATATCCGGGTAATAAAGAAAATGGTAAACATATCGGTGAACTGGTAAGCCTGGTTGATATTTATCCAACCTTAGTCGAACTGCTTGGCTTAAAGATGCCAAAGTTGAAATATCCTTTACAGGGCGAACCCATGGTGCAGACACTTCTTTCCGGAAAGCCTATGAAAAGGACATATTTTGTTTCCGAAAGCTGGTCACAAGCTACGGTGATTACAAAAGATCAGAAATTGGGTATTATGCTCGATCCAACCGCGATTCATAAAAATTGGGACTTCCGCGATTTTGGTGATATGTTTTTTGATAGAAAAACCGATCCCCTGGAAACTGATAACAAAATAAAAGACAATAATTACCAGCAGGCAATAAGAACTCTTAGAAGCTATTATGACGAATTTGTTCGAAATACTCTTGCAACCGGGAAGGATGAAATTGTTATGAAGAAAAAGTCGAAGCTAATTCAATAAATCATTTTGTTATGAATATCACGAAATCAGATCAGATTATTCTTGGGGGTACAGCTATTTTATGTACAGTTCTTTTTTCTTCGTTTAACCAGAATAAAAAAACTGAAATTAAAAAAAAGCCCAATGTCATTTTAATAATGACTGACGACCAGGGAATTGGCGATTTTGGATTTACCGGGAATCCCTATGTTAAAACACCAAATCTCGATAAATTGGCATCACAAAGCCTTAATCTGACCAATTTTTATGTCTCACCGGTTTGTGCTCCAACCCGGGCAAGTTTAATGACCGGTCGGTATTCCGAACGAACAGGAGTTTATGATACGTACAATGGTGGAGCGATTATGAGCAATGAGGAAATCACAATTGCTGAAGTCCTGAAAGAAAACGGATATGAAACCGGTATTTTTGGGAAATGGCATTTGGGCGATAATTATCCTTATCGTCCTTCCGATCAGGGATTTGATGTTTCAGTTGTGCACCGCGCAGGAGGAATGGGTCAGCCCGGAGATATTCTAAATTACTTCGCAGGCGATAGCTCGTATTTTAATCCTGTTCTGTTTAAAAACGATAAACCGGTTCAAACAAAAGGTTATTGTTCTGATATTTTTACGGAAGAAGCTATGAGTTTTATCCATAAAAATCAACAGGAGAAATCGCCAAATCCATTTTTCGTATATTTGGCATTTAACGCCCCGCATACACCACTTCAGCTTCCTGAAGAATATTATAATCAATATAAGGACCTGCAATTTAAAGCTGATTCGTTTGCTGTTTTTGATGAGGCCGTGGATAAAATGACTCCAGCTGAGATTGAAGCTGCTAAAAAAGTGTATGGAATGGTGACTAATATTGACGACAATATCGGTAAACTGATTCAGTCGTTGAAAGACCAGAATATATACAACAATACAATTCTAATATTTTTATCAGATAATGGTCCTCAGCAAAACCGATATAAGTTAGGGCTTCGCGAGCGAAAATCTTCTGTCTATGGAGGTGGAGTCCGGGTTCCATGTTTAATTCATTATCCCGACAAATTTAAAGAAAAGGAAGAGCTGGATTTAACAATTGCACATATCGATTTATTTCCATCCATTCTTGATCTGTGTGGTATAAGCAAGGTTGGACATAAAATTGATGGATTGAGTTTTATCTCTTCTGGAAACACTAATAATTTAGCCTTTAATACCCGAACAATATTTTTTGAATGGGGGCGCGGTTTTCTTTTGAAATACAGAAATTTCGCCGCATTAAAAGGGGATTATAAATTGGTTGGGAATACAGACTCGCAATCAGGGATTGAGAATTTTGAGCTTTTCAATATCAAAACTGACCCGATGGAAAAGAAGAATATTGAAAGTGAAAATGTTGAAAAGGCAACTGCTTTGAAAAACGAGATGGATTTCTGGTACAACGAGATAATTTCAGAAAAAAATAATAGAAGAACCTTTCCCTCATATATTGGGACTTTTCACGAAAATCCTGTTTTATTAAATCGTAACGATGCAAAAGGAACCCCAGTTGCCTGGACTCAGGACAATGTTTTAAACTATTGGGACGTAAAGGCTTTGGAAGATGGTATTTATGACATTAGTTGCCATTTTATTCTCCCGATTAATGAACCGGGAAATATTTTTCTAAAGATGTACCCGCATCATTTTATGCAGGAAAATACGGACGCAATTGAAGGGTGGACTTTTAAAAACCTTGAAATCCAAAAAGGGGAATATCGTTTGGAACCTTACTATCAAACCCGTAGCGGAAATTACATTTTCCCGCTTTATGTTTCGGTTAAACGAATGGATAAATAAAATTTCATTACCAACTCATACGTTAAAAATGGTAAAGGCGAAAGTTGGTCGTTCTCGCTAAGACTTTTGTGCTAACCTTAAAATTCAAGTTGCTATGTAAAAAGTAGCCTAAGGAAACATTCGGCCAGTTGCCACTAATCCAGCACCTTGATGCAACGGTTGAAGGGAGCCTTGTAACCAATGGCAGTAATGAAGTAACAGAGTGGAAAGATCAAACAACTTTTAATAATAATGCTGTAACATTAACTGGCTCCATTTACAAAGTACAGGATGGCTCATTAAGCTGGTTGGATTTTGGAACAGACCGTAATGTCATGCAATTATTTTCCAGTTCTGAATCTGATATCTGGCTTGATCAATCAACTGGCTCAGATGGTTTTTGCGTAATCTTGTCATTCAAAACAAATTCTTTAAATGAAGACTGGAATGATGTTATTGGAAACTCATCGGTTGTCAGTGCTGGTTTTGGCCTCCGATACAGCAATAGCGGGACTATTAAAGCTTATCTGGGAGGTAAAGATATCAGTACTGCAGGAAGTAATATTGAAGCAGGCAAACCGGTAGTTGGGTTCTGGGGTCTTGGCAATGCGAACAGGCAAATGACACCAGCCCAGGCAACACAAATCCTGGACTCTTTTCAGAAACCTGCCGAATCGAAATATCAGGTTTATGTTATGGGAGGTGTGCCAAATGATTGGCGAACAAATACTAAAGAAGGATTTATGCCGGTATATGAGCGATTGGATATGATTTCGCCCTGGCGGCCTATTTTTTATGACCCTTATAATCAGGTTTGGCTTGATAGAATGGCAGGAGATAAAGCCTGGTGCGATGCCCGCGGAATTGACTATAACCCAACTGTTTCACCCGGAGCCTCTGTAGCTTATCAAAACTTTGATCCAACGCTACGTAATAAGAATCCCCGCAATGGTGGTAAATATCTCTGGAAGCAGGTTTACGAGATATGCAAACTGAAAAACAAATTTATTTATGTGGCTATGTATGATGAGATTGATGAAGGCACTGCTATGTATAAAATGGCAAAAACCCAGGATGAGTGCCCGGTTCTAGATCCCTCCCTTGTACCTTTGAACGAAGATGGTTATGATTTACCGGGTGACTGGTATTTACAAATAGGGACAGAAATCCAAAAAATGCTGGAAGGTACAATCCCGCTGACCAATGTTTTACCGATTAATCCTTCGCTTGCATCAACCATAACTGATAACTTATTAAGAGGGATATTGAAAGTTTATCCTATACCTGCGAATAGAAAGTTGATTGTAGCAGGGGCTGAGCAAGGAAGTCGCTTTGCAATATTTAACATTTTAGGAATTAAAATAATGGAAGGAGACTTACTAGATGGGGCAATAGATATATCCTCCTTAAAATATGGAATTTATATTCTGAGTATGAATGGAAATTCAATCCGTTTTGTGAAGGTCTAGCGAGTGTGGAATTGGTATTGTATTTCCTTTCCTGCCTGATGCTGAAATTTGTATTCTTTCTGATTTAAAGGGTTTATATTAACCTCCCCCCGCTTTGGATAAAAAAAATAAATTTTAATCAGATATTTAACTGATTGATTATTAGCTTATAGCAGTTTGATTTTAAATTTATTTAACATTTATTAATATTATTAATGCTTTGTTAATACTTTATTAAGGTTCTAAAATTAAATTGTTTTGGATATATAAATGAATCAATAATTAAGAAAGAGTATTTATCATGAAACAAATTTTACTAACCTTTTAAAACTTTTCTCACTATGAAAAATTGGCAAAAATTTCTTGCCCTAACTTCAATCTTCATGTTTACTTGCTCCATGATCTTTGCTCAGGTTAATATAACGGGCAAAGTGATTGATAAAGATGGGAATCCTCTTCCCGGTGTAAACATTTTGATTGAAGGCACAACCACTGGAACCACTACCGATATGGGCGGGCTGTTTAGTATTCAGGCACAGGTGGGGCAAACATTAATGTTTCGGTTCATTGGAATGAAATCCCAGGTAGTAGAAATCACAAATACTACAAAGGTCCTTGCCGTATCACTTGAGGAAGATGTTACCATGCTGGCAGAAACAGTGGTGGTAGGATACGGAGTACAAAAGAAGCAGAGTATAGTTGGTGCTATCGGAACTGCAAAAGTGGAAGATCTTAAGAAACAGGGTAATGTTAACAACCTGACAGATGCACTTACCGGACTAATACCCGGCGTATCAGTTCTTTCCATATCTGGTATGCCTGGAGGAGATTATGCAACTAATTTGAAAATCTATTCTCCATCGGAGATTCTTATCCGCGGCAAAACTACCTGGAATAATTCCTCTCCTCTTATTTTGGTAGACGGTATTGAACGTGAAATGAACGAGATTGATATTAGCGAAGTGGAAAATGTTTCAGTATTAAAGGATGCTTCAGCTACCGCGGTGTTTGGAGTAAGAGGTGCCAATGGGGTTATACTGATTACTACAAAAAGAGGCAAGGAAGGAAAAGCAAAGTTTACTGTTGAAGAAGAGGCGTCTTTTGAAACTCCTTCAAGAATAATCAAAAAGTTAGGTACTGCTGACGCTGCGGTAGCAAGAGATTATGCCCTCACTCGTACCCGTCGTTTCAACAATGGATTATGGTCTGAGCTCTATCAATCTGACGAGGAGATAGGATATTACAGATCCGGTCAATATCCTTATGCTTATCTCAACCAGGATTGGCAGGATATTATGCTGAATGATTTTGCAAGGTCGAATAGGGTAAATATTACTGCCAGCGGAGGAACTGCAAAGGTAAAATATTTTACAGCTGTAACTTATAATCGTGTTGGCGATATTTTTAAAAATGAGAATATAGGACAGGGTTATAACCCGGGATATACTTACAACAGATTGAATATTCGGTCAAATTTTGATTTTGAAATTACAAAAACAACTAAACTGTCTGCCAATTTTGCAGGAATGTTTGGGACCCAAACCACTCCTAACAGGAACAGCGGTGCACTGAATGGCATATTTCCCGTTTTTACAACTCTTTCCGGAGAGACACCCATACAGGTATATGAAGATGGAGTACCCGGGACACAGGATGGCAGGTTTAATGCTGCCAATCCCTGGTACGACTTTAATTTTACAGGAATGAGCTTATATCCGAGAACATTGATTAACATGGACTATACCTTAACTCAGAAACTTGATTTTATAACAAAAGGATTGTCCGCTTCTGGTAAGGTCGCATTTGATAATACGTTCAGGAGTGCTGGGAAAAATATCGGTAATGCCGGTGTTACAACTAAGACTATAGATAAGAATTTTTATCTTGATGGTGGTTATTATGACTATGAAACAAAAACCTATATGCTGAATGGCAGCCCGGTCAATATGGACAATTGGACCACCTATACTGAGCCTACAGCAGGAAGAGAAGGATTTGGATGGGTAAAGACACCTAATTCATACGGAGTTGAGGGTGTGTCATTAGGAGATGCCCAGCGTGCCTTGTATTATCAGGTGCAGTTGCAATATGCCAGGTCGTTTGAAAAGAACAATGTTAGTGCTATGGCCATGTTCAGCCGCGACCAGTCAGAAGTTGGTAGCAGATGGCCACATAAGCGTGAGGACTGGGTAGGACGTGTGACCTACGATTACGATCAGCGCTATCTTTTTGAATTTAACGGAGCATATAATGGTTCTGAAAAATTTGGACCGGAATATCGATTCGCCTTTTTCCCTTCAGTTGCAGGGGGGTGGGTGATATCCAACGAGAGTTTTATAAAAGACAGGGCAAAATGGCTTGATAAACTAAAAGTGAGGTATTCTTACGGATTAGTAGGTAATGATAACTTAAATACAGGAAGTGTATGGCCCTACCTAACTATTTGGAATACATACAGTGTGGATGCCTATGAAGAAAATTATTATGGATACCCCGCTCCATACACAGGTTATATAAGGTATAACGAGGGAAACCCGGGCAATCCTGATTTACAATGGGAAACAGCAACAAAACAGAATCTTGGCTTTGAATTTGCAGCTTTAAAAAACAGCCTCAACTTCACAGCAGATTTTTTTAATGAATATAGAACGCACATGTTGATTGGAGCTGATGACAGGGCAAATACTGTACCTCCGATTTTTGGGAAACCGGCGCCGCCAGCTAACGTGGGAAAGGCAAAATCTCATGGAGTTGAACTGGTATTATCTTATCGGAATTCTATAGGTAAGGATTTTAACTATTCAGCAAACGTTAACTGGTCGTATGCAAGAAGCGAGGTTGTTTATAAAGAATCTACGGAATTAACTTTACCCCATCAAAAACCTGAAGGAAAGCCACTCGGCCAGACTACTACAGGGATTTCAACCGGATTTTACGAAAGCTGGGACGATATATACTGTGCCACCGGCGCTAACAATAAAGCTAATAATAGTTTCCTGATGCCTGGTGACATGATCATGCTTGATTTTAACGCCGATGGAAAATACTATGGTACTGACGATAATGTTCCATACGGATACCCATCTTATCCTCAAAACAATTATGGAATAAATCTGGCAGCCGACTATAAAGGATTAAGTTTTTCAGTACAATTTTTAGGAGCTTATAATGCTACCCGTAAGATTTCACCAGCTTTGTTCTATTATGATAATCTTTGTGTTCCTACTGTAATTTGGGCTAATACCTGGACACCGGAATATAATAATAGTAATCCTACTTATCCTGCGCTGGCACTGAGCGCTAAAACATATAATCCAACCGGGCAGTTTACGGAGTTTGATGGCTCATTTTTCAGAATGCAATCGGTTGAGTTAGGTTATTCATTACCAAAAAGATGGACTGAACCCTTCGGCATAAATAACCTCAGGGTGTATGTTAATGGAAGAAACTTATTACTCTGGACAAAAATGCCAATCGATGGTGTA
The DNA here is from genome assembly GCA_035530515.1 of Bacteroidales bacterium. GTDB lineage: Bacteria > Bacteroidota > Bacteroidia > Bacteroidales > VadinHA17 > LD21. The sequence continues at coordinate 170,645 of DATKUO010000009.1, read as the reverse complement.
GGTATGGATGATACCGGTTCTAATTATCCCACCACGAAGCAGATAAATATGGGTGTGAATATCCAGTTTTAATAATCACAAATAAACTTAATAATATGAAACGAAATATAAAAACAATAAGCCTGTTTCTGATGATGGTGTTATTCATGGTCAGTTGCAAGGATTACCTGAACATCCCTCAGGAGGCTGATATATCAGAAGAACAGATTTTTGGCACCTATGCATCCTTCCAGGGATTCCAGGATCAGTTACTTAATAACCTGGTTGACTTTAACAACCATGGAGCCAGGGTAACTCATTCTGTCGGTGGTGAGGCCTTGTCGCCTTCAGCACAAGCTGTTTATAACGGCAATCTAGGCAATTATATGTATTTGCTGACCAACCGTGGTATTTATTGCGCGGCCGAAAGCGGAAAATTCTCAGCAGGTTTATATACTTCAATGTGGGAGAATATGCGTATTTGCAACATTTGCCTCGAAAAGTTAAACTCAGACCTTTTAAAAGATGCTACTGAAGAACAAAAAGACTGGCTGAAAGGACAGGCACTTTTTTTCAGAGCATACTATAACTACGAATTTGTAAGGTCGTTCGGTACAATGCCTTATGTGGACCAGGTTTTTACAGCCGAAGAGCAAGATATGCAACGTCATTGGACCTACGTAAAAAATGGAATAACCTACAAAGATGTACAGGCAGTGTTTGAAAGAATAGTGGATGATCTGGATGAAGCTGCATCATTATTGCCAGCTGTATGGCCTTCACCAAACATCAATTGGGGACGTCCCAGCAAACTGACTTGTCTCGGATACAAGGCTAAAGCATTACAGTTCTCAGCAAGTCCTCTTTTTAATGAGCAGGCCACAGGAGTTGCCGATTACAACAAAGATTTACTAAACAGGTGTGCATTGGCCTGTAAAGAGACCATAGATTTAGCTGTAAGTCTGGTAGGCACTCAGCCAGCTGGTATGCCTGAAGCCGATGCAGACGGACTTACTAAATGGGCCGATATGAGAACAGCTTTTGCTACCGTTGACGGTACTCAGCCTTATACACCTGAAGTCTTGTTTCACAGGACCATTGACATATTTGGGGCACCTATTGTCAGCCAATCTACTGCCAGAAATTATGGTGTAAACCAGCTAACCGGTCAAAAAGCTGCACAGGGCTCTCAAAATTATCTGGATAAATTTGAAATGAAAGATGGTTCGCGCTACCAAATTTCATATGATAATAATAAAGCCCGACGATGGGACGACAGGGACAATCGTTATGACTTTAATTTTTATATGCATGGAGATAAAGTCGATAAAATTACGTTGGATCTTTCTGCCTCTAAGTTGTCATCAGACGGAGCAGTGAATAGTAACGCCGTAAGAAAATTCTTATGTGATGGTGTAACCAAAAATAACCCCGGGCAGGCTGCCTTTTGCACTCCTTTATTACGGTTGGCAGACATCTATTTGACTTACGCCGAAGCAGTTTTTGAGAGCACCGGAAGTTACAATACTGTTCCTGCAGGACTTACCATGACTGCAGAAGAAGCAGTTAATAAAATAAGGCTTCGTGCCGGTCAACCGAATGTAGCTGCAACATTGCCTTTCTATGAAAATAATCCGCTTCCTGGTTCCTGTGAACTTGATTCCGACCCGGCATTCAGATTGCTTTACCGGAATGAAAGAGCTGTTGAGCTTGCTTACGAGGGGGTTTACTGGTTTGATATCAGACGATGGAAAAGAGCAAAGCTCCAGGATGGAGTACAGTTACAGGCTCTGACTTTTGATGTTGACAACAAGAAAGCCATTATTGAATCCACCGTTAAACGCGTAGATGTGACAGCTTATGTGTTTAAAGATCAGCACTATTGGATGCCTTTCGATCCAAGCCTTACCAGATTTACTACTGAATGGGAACAAAATCCGGGATGGTAGTTAATGAAGACCATATTAATGATTAATGAATAATATTATGAAGAATATAATAATAAAGATCAACTGTCTGATAGCGTTGTTGTCATTATCACAGATCATTTATTCACAAGATAGTAATATAAAATCTGATACTGTTCCTGAGTACCAGTGGATGGATAAGAATGTTAAACTGACCTTTGACAATATTACTTCAAGGACAACGACTGGTTCGGTTATTACTATTGATGTGCAGGAAGAACTCAAACGGGATCAGAACAGCACAATCGGAGAGATTCTGAATGGAAAAGTACCCGGAATATTTGGTGCTTACAATACATGGGGAACAGGAAATGCGGTTCTGCTGGTTGATGGCATCAGGCAGAATAGTTTCTATATAAGCAGTTTAAACCCAATGGAGGTTGAGACTATTGTAATACTGAAAGATGCAATGTCAAAAGCGCTGTACGGTGCCCAGGGAGACCCTGGTGTGATCCTTATCACAACTAAACGGGGGGAAACCGGTAAACAAAAAGTTAGAATTGCCGGACAATTCGGTATTGCAACTCCCCGGGCAATGCCAAAATATCTGAATGCAGCTGATTATATGGAAAAATATAATGAAGCGCAGCTGAATGACGGTATAGATCCTGCGTCTCTGCGATATAGTCAGGAAACAATCGATGGAATCCGCAGCGGTGTGAATCCGGCTCGTTATCCGGATAATGATTTCTATTCCGATTTATATTTAAAAGACAATACTACCGCAGCAAATGTATTTGCAGATGTTTTAGGGGGTAACAAAAATGCGCGTTACTATGTGAATACAAGCTGGGATCGAACCAATGGATGGCTTAATACGCCTCAGAGTGACATTACCGATAATTTTAACTTCAGAGGGAATCTGGATTTTATTATCAATGAGTTTATGAAAATGAGTGTAAATACGGCAGCAAGACTCTCTTTTAACAAGCAACCCAATACGAATAGCATTTGGGCTACTGCTTCTACAGAACTGCCCAATAACTACCCGGTATTATGGGATCCGAATATTATCCCGGATGTTGATTTCAGGGATCATATTGTTTCAAAAGCCCACCTGGAAAATGGACAGTTACTCGGCGGTAATTCTTCATTCTTAAACAATATTTATGGTGGTTTCACTCAAAATGGCAAAAAGACATTCATGCAGAGAGACGCACAGTTCAGCGGAAAACTTGACATTGATATGCGTTTTATTACCCAGGGCCTATCTGCCAGTCTTTATAGCGGAATGGATTTTTTTAATACTCTGTATGCCAATCAGAGTCCCACTTTTACCGTATATCAGCCCGTCTTCGATAATACCAGCGGACTGCTAGATACAGTTTATGTTATTGGTACCGATAAGGCTGCTAATGCCTACAATACAAATGATGCCAATTCTTACTTTTCCAGGCATATTTCATATTATGCCACTTTAAATTACAATCGTTCATTTGGCAAACATGAAATTTCTGCTGTTGCATTGATCTTTAATGACATGATAACCAAAGATGACACGCTGCAGAGAGATGTAATGTTTAACGGGGGAGTTTCGGCAAACTATATGTATTCGCACAAATACATAGCTGAAGTGTCATTAATGGGTATAGGAAGCCGGAAGCTTAAAGAAGGTAGCCGTGTGGAAATGGCCCCAACATTCGGAATTGGCTGGGTAATGTCGGATGAAGATTTTATGTCAGGTGTACCATTTATTAATTATCTGAAAATACGGTCATCCTGGGGTATTTCAAAAAATGCCAATTGGGACAACTACAATTTATACAGAAGTACATTTACACGAGGAAGCACCTTTACTTATCAAAACGGTGTATCCTCAAACGCAGAGACAAGTTTTGCCTCAGTACCCAACGACATAAGTTTGCAGAAAAGAAGAGATTTTACATTTGGATTGGATGCAACATTTTTTAACAAAGCTATGAATCTGGAATTGGAGTATTTTAACAGTAAATCATTCGATAATATAACACTTATGTCAAGCACATATCCACAGATTCTTGGCTTTGAAAGCCTGGTTTACAATAACTACAACAGTAATCAGACCCAGGGCGTGGAATTGGGCATAAATTACAAATTTGATGTTGCAAAAGATTTTTCAATAACTGCCGGAAGCAATCTGCTCTATATTTCGCCAAAAATTACAAAATGGGAAGAACCTTCTTATGAAGGTCCAGATGCGGCATTGATGAGAATAGGAACTGCAACTGATGCCATGTGGGCATTGAAATCTGACGGACTGTACAGCGAGGCAGATTTTAATACTGACGGTACGCTTGTTTCAGGCTTGCCGGTGCCAACCTTCGGATCTGTTCAACCAGGTGACATTAAATACCTCGATCAAAACGGAGACAATATCATAGATAACAATGACCAGCGGATTATTGGACATGGATTACGGACTCAATACAGTTTGTATCTCGATCTGAATTATAAAAAACTTGAATTTTATATTCTTGGAATTGGTCAGTTAGGCAATTATGATTACCGTACAGGTGACTATTTCCGGGTTTTCGGAGATGTAAAATACTCTGAAATGGTAGATGAAGCCTACGGCCCCAATAACAAAGATGTGAATGCTTTGCATCCGCGTTTGTCTGCAACTTCTTCAAGTAATAATAATCGTAATTCCGATTATTGGTTGTATAAGAATAACTCATTTGTTATTCCTACCATGCAACTTACGTATCATTTCTCGGGTTCGAATAAATTATCATTCCTGGAAGATTCTCAACTTTATTTCAGAGTAAATAATGCCCTGGTTATGGCATCAAATAAGCAATACTCCGAACTAAATATAGGTAGTGCTCCAAAAACGAGAAATTTTGCAATCGGTCTGGTTACCTCATTTTAAATCAACTTAAATCAAGATAAAATGAAAAAACACAAATATTTGATATTCATCTTCATTATTCTACTTGCCTTTATCAATGCTTGTTCAGAATTAATGCCAGATAAGGATAATACCTATGATCTGAATGATGTAAAGTCCGTAGTGACTTATGCCGAAGGACTTCTGATAAATGCTTATCGGAATATCCCTGTTGTACATAATAATTTTAATTTATCATATGCTTCTGACGATGCCGTAAACAATGTTCCCACAAGTAGTGTTAAGTCAGTTGTTGAGGGAGGATGGACATCAAGTTCAAATCCTTTTGACACATGGAACACAGCTTATGAGAGTATTATGTACATTAATACTTTTATGGATCAAATGGATGATATTGACTGGTACTGGAAAAACCAACAAACCAGCACTCTTTTTGCAAGAAAACTCAGGGGAGAAGCATTTGCCCTGCGCACCTGGAATTATTTCAATTTGCTTCAGGCACATTCAGGAATCGGGAAAAATGGAGAACTGCTGGGTGTACCTATTGTAGATCACGTGCTGGCAACAGCAAATCCTTCAGATTACCAGATCCCGCGTGCTTCTTTTGATGATTTGGTGAAATTCATCATTACCGATTGTGACAGTGCTATCTCAATACTTCCGGTCAGATGGACAGATAGTGGTAATGGAAATGTCGATATCGCCGTTGGAGCCAGAAATACTAACAGAATAAATGGATCGGTAGCCAGATTGATAAAAGCTAAAACATTATTATATGCTGCAAGTCCGGCTTATTCAGATGGCACATATACATACCAGATGGCAGCTCAGGCAGCAGCTGATTTGTTGGGCAATAATAACGGACTTACCAACATCACATTTGCAAATAATCAATATATAGAGTTCTACAGTAATCCAAATGTGCCTAATGCAGGAGACCTGAGTCCGGAAGTTCTTTGGTATTCTACCCGTGTTAACTCTTCTCTTAACTGGGAAACTTCTAATTACCCACCTTCTTTGTATGGACAGGGACTGACCAATCCCACTCAGGATTTGGTGAATGCATTCCCGATGGCTGATGGAACCCCAACCCCCGATGCCAAAATTAATTCAAGCGATCCTTATTCAGGACGTGATCCCAGGCTGGCAAAATACATTTTATTTAATGGTGCGCAATTTGTAATAGGTGCACAAACAATCACCATCAATACAAAAGATGGAACAACTGATGCGCTGGGTAGTTCAAATATTTATGCAACGAAAACAGGTTACTATCTGAAAAAGTTTATGGATGTAGCTGATGTAAACTTAGATCCGATTGTTAATTCAGGCGGATTACATTATTACACCTATGCCCGTTATACCGATGCGCTTTTAATTTTTGCGGAAGCGGCCAATGAAGCCGGTGGACCTGATGCACTTATTGGAGGTTACAGCTCCCGCCAGGTTATTAATGCACTGCGTACCAGGGCTGGAATTACATCAACTGTTTATGCAAATGGATTAGATCAAACCCAGATGAGAGATCTTATCCGCAATGAACGCAGGATAGAGATGTGTTTTGAGGAACAGCGTTTCTGGGATTTACGTCGCTGGGAATTAACCACGCTGATGAAAACTTCTGTAAGTGGAGTGAATGTATCGGCAGACGGAACTACATATAATTACCATACAGTTGAGAATCGCAATTTCTCCGATTATCAGATTTATGGTCCGGTTCCATATAATGAGACCCTCAAGTATAAGTTGATTCAAAATATGGGATGGCAATAGTAATCGTTTAAAATGTAAAAAATTACAAGTATGAAAAAGATATTATATTTATTAAGTATCGTAATCCTCCTCTATAGCTGTGAAAACCAGGATATAGAATTTCCTGACTTCGCATACCAGACTGTTTATTTCCCGTTTCAGACTCCTCTGAGATCAATAATGCTGGGCAATGAAGTAATTGGAGATAATTCAATCGACCTGGAACACGCTTTTAGTGTTGGAGTATCCATCGGAGGAATGTATGAGAATATTAAAGACAAAGAGGTTAGTATTGAACTGGCACCTGAACTGGCAACAAACATTCAGGATGGATCAGGTAATGATCTTCAGCTATTGCCAGCCCAGTATTATACAGCAGTATTTGATAAAATAACCATTCCGGCCGGTAGTTTCTTTGGAAAGTTAAGAGTGAATTTAACAGATGCATTTTTTGCGGACGCACTTTCAATAGATTTGCATTATATTCTTCCTCTGCGGATTACAGCAGCAGCTGGAGACTCCATTCTAAGTGGTGAACCGGTTGAAGGTGTCGTTTCTCCTGATCCACGAAATCCAAACGATTGGATAACACCACCCCTGAATTATGTATTGTTTGGAGTTAAGTATATCAACGCAACTCATGGTGTTTATCTGTTACGAGGAAAAAGAACAAATACGACTGATGCACAAGATGTTGTTACTTATTCCTCCCGTTTTGTCACAGGCAATGACATGACAAAATTAACCACTAAGTCTATGACAGAGAATTATTTGTCAACAGTAGGGGGAACAAACAAGGAATCAGCTAATGCCAAATACAGTATGTTGTTAACCTTTAATAATAGTACCAAAAGTGTTATTATATCACAAAAAAGTGCTGCCACTGTGGTGGTTAACGGCACGGGTACATTTTATGATAAAGCAGATCCTCAAGCTGAAGGTTATAATGGCGAAAAACATCGAACGATATATTTGGATTATACTTATGTGGATGCAGGAAAGACTTATCATACTAACGATTCCCTGGTATTCGTTGATACTGATATGAAATTTGAAACATTTTCCATTCAGGTTGTTAATCCGTAAATTATTATTGGACTGTTAATGAGTTAGAATATGTCGGTTAGTTAGTTCTAATGTTAAGGGCAGGATTGGTATTATCGGGTCCTGCCCTTTTTTATACAGATCTCCAGGAATATCTTAAGAGAATCCAGCTTAAAGCTCTTTTACAATTGATTATGCTGCATTTCAATCTTTATATTTATTTTAAGTAATATGCAAAATATCTCTAAAAAAGTATTTGCCAAAACTTTTCTCTTCTTTTCATCTGCAGTGTTAATAGCAGGTTGTACTTCTAAAAACAGTAAGTCAGAGAAAGAACATAAACCCAATGTGCTTATAATTTTGGCTGATGATCTTGGGTATGGTGATATCTCATGTTATGGACAGAAAAACTATAAAACACCCAATATTGATGGGCTGGCAGAACATGGTGTTAGTTGTACAGATTTTTATGTTCCAACTCCTTATAGCGCACCTTCGAGAGCAACCCTGCTAACCGGAAGATTTCCGCTTCGGCATGGCCTTATTCAAAACCCGGCACCTGATGCAGGGATTAATGATGTTGGGATTAATGCGAATGAAATTACCCTTGGCAATGTTTTCCGGGAAGCTGGTTATCGTACAAAATGCATTGGGAAATGGCATCTCGGGCATAAACCTGAGTTTTTTCCTGTAAAACATGGATTTGATGAATATTATGGGATTCTTTATTCGAATGACATGCGCCCTGTCCAGCTTATCGAAAATATGGACACTGTTGAGTATCCCGTGGATCAGCGACAATTGACTCAAAAATATACACAAAAGGCCATTGAATTTATCACAACAAATAAGGACAGACCATTTTTCCTTCATCTTTGCCATGCTATGCCACATAAACCCTTAGCTGCGTCAGACAGGTTTTATACCCCTGAAACACCAAACGATCTGTATTGGGATGTCATTCGGGAACTTGACTGGTCGGTTGGGGAAATAATAAATACCTTAAAAAGACTTAAGATTCTGGACAATACCATTGTCATATTTATGTCGGATAACGGTCCATGGTATGGAGGCAATACCGGCGGCCTGAAGGGGATGAAAGCAACAACCTGGGAAGGAGGGATACGAGTACCGTTTATTATTTCGTATCCTAAAATTTTTCCTGAAAATGCGAAGGTTGAAGTTCCTTGTTGGTCACCCGATGTATTCCCTACATTATTATCTCTTGCGAATGTTTCACCTTCTTCACAGAATGTTCTTGACGGTAAAGATATAACCGAAATATTAAAAGGAAATAAGGCCGAACATGATCCTGTTTTCAGTATGCATAATAATAACCTGATGTCAGTTCGGAAAGGTGACTGGAAATTGTTTTTTCGCAATCCTGGTTATTTCAAGCAAGTTGATTTAAGTAGCTGGTTCGATCGTCGTGCACCTGATGGAATAACAATCATTGCATCTCCCGGACAGGCAACTCCTGCTCAGTACCCTGGTATCATACCATTAAAAACAGAAAATGAGATTCAATTATATAACCTTAAAAATGATCCAGAGGAGTCGAATGATTTATCAAATGTAAATTCTGAAAAAGTTAAGGAGTTATTGCGGGATTGCCAAAAATTTGAAGCTTCACTTCCCCCATTAAAATAAAGGTAATGAGAAGACTACTCAAATCTGACTATATTTTCCTGCTATGGAATTTATTTATTTTATTACTTCTTTTTTCATGTAATGAGACCACAAAACGGGTCGACAACTTGAAATATGTCGATCCTCAAATAGGCGGAATTGCCCCTCTCCTGCAACCTACCCGTACCCGGATGCATATTCCAAATTCAATGGTTCGGATGTATCCGGCGCGAAAAGATTACCGCGACGATCAGATTTCTTCTTTCCCACTTACAGTGCAGAGTCATCGTTCAAATCCCATATTCAATATTTTGCCTGTTTCCGGAAATTTCCCTGAAGACCGGAAGCCTGTTTCGGCCTGGGACCAGGATCTGGAAATAGCATCACCCTACTATTATTCAACCTGGCTGGAAGATTTCGATATCACGGTGGAATATTCACCAGGGGAAAAGACGGGCTTTTTTAGATTCAATTTTCCTGAAAACACCAACAGGAAGCTATATCTTAAAGCATTAAGTGGTAACAACTGGAAGATGAACGATGACGGTTCAATAGCAGGTACAGAATCTTTTAATGGGATGAATGCTTTTGCTTTTGGGGTTTTTGATGCTCAGGGTGTATTTAGTAAAAGTGGAGAAAATTCATGGATTACATGGAATCAAACAAGCCGGAATAAAATTCAATTCAAATATGGAATCTCATACATCAGTGTCGAACAGGCCCAAAAAAACCTTGAAAATGAAATTCCGGATTTTGATTTTGAAAAAGTAAAAAGTGCAGCAATAGCGAAATGGTCAGGAGTAATGAACCAAATTCAGGTCGAAGGTGGCACCGATGCATATAAACGTACATTTTACACCGCACTTTATCGCTGCCTGGAGCGAATGGTAGACATTTCAGAAGATGGTCAATATTATAGCAATTACGATGGAAAGATTCATACCGACAAACGTCATTTTTATGTTGATGATTGGATTTGGGACACATATCTGGCACTGCATCCGCTTCGTTTTATTTTAAATCCTGAATTGGAGTCCGACATGATTTCATCTTATATCAGGATGTACCAACAGTCGGGGTGGTTACCACAATTTCCACAACTTGAAGGAGATACTCCTCCAATGAATGGCTGTCATTCCACTATAATGATTCTGGATGCCTGGCGTAAGGGTATCAGAAATTTTGACATTAACGTAGCATACGAGGGCATGAAAAAGAATGCACTTCAGGGAACAATGGTTCCATGGAAAATGGGAGCGGCTTGCGAATTAGATACCTTTTTTTATAAAAACGGATATTTCCCGGCTCTCCATCCCGGTGAGAAAGAAACGGTAAAACGAGTCGATGCATTTGAAAAACGACAAGCTGTGGCTGTCACACTTGCTGCCAGTTATGACGATTGGGCCTTGGCTCAAATGGCTAAAGAACTGGGTAAATCCGATGATTATAAGTTCTTTTCTCAAAGGGCAAAAATTTTTGAAAATCTTTACTGGAAAGAAAAGGGCTTTTTCATGCCGAAAGACAAGAATGGTACGTGGATAGATATAGATCCAAAATTCGATGGAGGTATGGGAGGCCGTGATTATTACGATGAAAATAATGGCTGGACTTATTTATGGAGTGTTCAGCATAATATTCCGGAACTTCAAAACCTGATGGGGGGAAAAGCTGCCTTTGAACAACGTCTCGATCACCTTTTCAGGGAAGGTTTAGGACGAAGCACTTATGAATTATATGCTCGTTTCCCTGATTTTACTGGTATTGTTGGTCAATATTCGATGGGCAACGAACCTGGTTTTCACATTCCTTACCTGTACAACCTTACAAATTCACCCTGGAAAACCCAAAAGAAAATCAGAATGCTGTTGAATACCTGGTTTAAAGACAACATTTTCGGTATTCCCGGCGATGAGGACGGTGGTGGAATGTCGGCTTTTGTGGTGTTTTCATCGATGGGATTTTATCCTATTACACCAGGCATCCCGGTTTATACAATTGGAAGTCCTCTGTTTTCAAAAGTTACTATTAACCTTCCAAATAAAAAACAGTTTATTGTCTCTGCCCCAGATTGTTCGGAAAAAAACAAATACATCCAAAGTGCTAAACTCAATGGCAGGGTTTTAAATGCACCCTGGTTTACACTCGACGACTTAATAAACGGAGGAACCCTGGAATTAGTTATGGGCGCGTATCCGAATAAACAATGGGGGACCGATACCCTTGGAGTTCCAGATGCCTTTAAAACTAAATGAACAATAAAATACATATTAAAATGAATAGGATAGCTACACTTCTAATCATCATTATTGTATCATTTACTAATTTAAATGCTCAGAATAAGCATGGGAAAGTAAGTAAATTCATGAGTTATAAAGGACTGGTAATGGCTGGATACCAGGGCTGGTTTCGAGCCCCCGGTGATGCCGCAAACGAGGGCTGGGTCCATTACGGGAAAAACGGGAAATTCGATAACGAAAACAATACGGTTGATTTCTGGCCTGATGTTTCGGACTATGAAAAAACTTATAAAACAGAGTTTAAACAGGCAAATGGAAAACCTGCCGAAGTTTTTAGTTCGGCTGATAAAAGTACCACAGATCTTCATTATAAATGGATGAAAGATTATGGTATTGATGGTGTTTTTATGCAACGATTCTTTGGCGTAACGCGTGGATATAAGAACAGCAATAAATCACAGGATATAATCCTGCGCAATGCATTGAATGCTGCTAAAGTTAATGGACGGGCGATAGCTGTAATGTATGATTTGTCGGGTCTAAAAGCCGATGGCGAAGATTGTTCCTCTGTTATTGAAGACTGGAAAATGTTGGTTGATGAATTGAAGGTAACCAGTCAGGGAGAAAACCAGACCTATCTGTATCATAGTGGCAAACCACTGGTTGCTATCTGGGGAGTTGGTTTTCCTGATCGTCCATATAATATCAGAAAAATCGGAGTAAACCGGTTGATTGATTTCCTGAAGAATGATCCTGTTTACGGAGGCTGTTCAATTATGTTGGGTGTTCCAACTTATTTCAGGGAGCTGGATAAAGATTGTTTACCCGACCCTTATCTGCACGAGCTTATTGAATCTGTTGATATAGTTATGCCCTGGATGGTTCAACGCTTTACACCCTACGTCCAAAAACCGGTCGATCACCTGTGCGATCATATTATCGCAGACATCAAATGGTCAAAAGAACACAAGGTCGATTATGTTCCTGTGATATGTCCCGGATTTAGCTGGCGAAACCTGTCACTGGGTAGAGCTGAGCTTTCACGTTACACTGCATATGGTGCAATACCACGCTTGGGCGGACAATTCTTCTGGGATCAGATAACTACGGTAATAAATGCCGGAGCTGAAATGATCTACGTTGCTATGTTCGATGAAATTGATGAAGGGACGGCAATATTCAAAATAACAGATACGCCCCCAAACAGCGACAAATCACATTTTGTGAATAACGACGGAATGCCTTCAGATCATTATTTGTGGCTGACAGGCCTGGGTGCAAAGATGTTACGAAAAGAGATACCGGTAAGCTATGAAATGCCAGTACGTTCTAAATAATCAATTATTGAACAACAATAGTTTCTGATAGAGATGAATTGAATATTTATTCCAAATACTTTTATTACCAAAGATTAAGGACGTAAGATTCGGCACAACAATTCTAAACCTCAAAATATACAAATAAAAATGATAAAAACATCGTATTTAAGAATTGGGGTCGTTTCATTTGGGAGTATAATTATATCCCAGGGAGTAATTGCTCAAAAAGAACAAAAGCCAAACCTATTGTTTATAATGACAGACCAGCAGCGTTTCGATGCTTTGAGTATTGCAGGAAATTCAGTGCTCAAGACACCAAATCTCGACCGCCTGGCAAGACAGGGAGCATGGTTCAAGAATGCCTATACCCAATGTGCAGTCAGCGCTCCAACACGGGCATCTCTTTTAACGGGTTGCACAGTCGAGCACCATCAGATACTGACCAATGAGTTGTCAACATCAAAAAAGGAGACAGGCAGGATGCCGATGCCAACTTTTGATGAATTATTAAACCAAAAGGGTTATCACTGTGAGTACTTTGGGAAATGGCATACTCCTGATTTTCATGCCGAAGTTTATCAAAACCCAGTATTAAAGACTAAAAATGGAAAATCTGTTTTTGTTCCAGGAGAGGGATTTATGGGTATTTATCTGGATTATTTAGATTCAGTATTTCCAAAGGAAAGAGAAAAGCCCGGGGAATTATTTGATACATTTACAAAAAGACCTTACAGGCCCAATCCCCTTGACAAACATTACGGCATGACAGTTGAAGGGGTGGCAAATCTGAAGGAGAAATTTCCACAGTGCGATCTTCATGGAGAACTTTTAATACCTGAAGAAAACTCATTGACCGCTTTTCATGCAAAAGAAACCATTGAAGCTCTTGAAAGGAATAAAAATAATACGTTCAGCATTACCTGTTCCTTTCATTTTCCACATGCACCTATGCTTCCGGTTAAACCATATGCCGGAATGTATCCTGTTAAAGATATGCCTGTTCCTTACAGTATATCTGATCCTATGTCGAATTCACCCTATAGAAGTCAGAACGGACGTTTGAGCAATACGGAATATGCAGATCCGGAAAAAATAAAGTACATGATATCTGATTACTACGGGCTTGTAAAGGAAATTGATGATTGGGTCGGGAAAATTCTGGACAAGCTGGATGAACTTGGCTTATCTGATAATACAATGGTAATTTTCACCAGCGACCATGGTGAAATGCTTGGCTCACATGGTATGCGCGAGAAAAACGTTTTTTATGAAGAATCAGCTCATGTCCCCTTGATGATCCGGTTCCCGGGTCGTATAAAACCAGAAACCACAGTCAAAGGATATCTGTCAACAATGAATTTGTTTGCAACAATCAACGATTATTTGCAAACGCCTGAATATCCTTCTGATGGTAAAAGTCTGCGCGGAATGATTGAAGGAACGGACCAAAGTATGGGTACCTCTGTGGTTACTGAATGGTTGTACAATGAAGACCGGCAACCAGCCTACATGATTATAAAAGATAACTGGAAATTGTTTATACCATATTCTGCGGAATCAAAAGTTATTAATGCGTTGTATAACCTGAAGGATGATCCATATGAAATGAACAATCTGTTGGGCAGTAATCCTGACAGGAAGAAATATGAGAAAAAAGCAAATGAATTGCGGAATGATATTCTGACATGGTTAAAGGAGCGTCATTCAAGTCATTATGAGGGAGTAAAAGCGCGGAACTTAATGGGACCAGATCTGCCAACAGGCAGTATTGATATGACTCAAAATAAATCTGGAATACTTGCCTCACCTTCTACAGAAAAAGTTACTCCAATTAGCAATAATTTGAAAGTTGAAGTGATCAATTAATTAAGTATATTTCAGGCGAAGAAACCAGCAATCAAAATTAAAATTTTATGAAAACTATTTATAGTACCATTTAATGGCTGGTTACAAAATAATTAATTCAGGTAGTCAAAGTTCATTAAAATAAATAATTAACAATTATGAGATCTATAAAAAATTTACTTAACAATGATCTGGTAAATTTATCAGGCAAGTTCATTCTGCCTGTAGGCTTGTTGGGTACATTTTTGGGAACAGGTTGTTCATCCAGTCCACAGAAAAATCAAAAACCAAATATAGTTTTTATTCTTTCTGATGATCAGGGTTACGCTGACATCAGTTTTAATCCTCAACATCCCAAAGAGGTGAACACCCCGAATATGGATGCCCTGGCCAGAGGAGGAATTTTTTTTACCCAGGCTTATATTTCAGGAAATGTCAGTTCTCCTTCAAGAGCTGGTATTATGACCGGCCGGTATCAACAGCGTTGTGGTATTTATACATCAGGTGAAGGTGGATCAGGATTACCTCTCAATCAGACTATATTCCCTCAGTATCTGAAAAACGCCGGATATGTTTGCGGCGCATTTGGCAAATGGCATCTGGGTCTTACTCAAGAGTACAATCCATATTCCAGGGGATTTGATTATTTTTATGGTTTTCTCGGTCGTGGAGCACATGATTATTTCGCGTTAAGCAGCCCGGAATCTCCTATTTACAGAAATCTTGATGTAATTCAGGATAAAGGTTATCTGACAGACCGGCTTACTGATGAAGCGGTATCTTTTATTAAAAACAATAAAAGCAAACCATTCTTTGTATACCTGGCATATAATGCCGTGCATTGGCCCAGGGAAGCTCCTACAACAGACATTGACAAGTATCATACAGGCGATGCAGTTCGCGATACTCTTATGGCTATGCTTCTGCATCTCGATAATGGTATTGGGAAAGTGGTAAATACTTTAAAGGAAGAGGGATTATGGAATAATACTTTGCTTGTTTTCCTGACGGATAATGGAGGCGCTCCTACGATGCATGCTAACAATAGTCCTTTACATGGTCATAAAGCACAAAATTATGAAGGTGGCATCAGAACTCCTTTTGTCATTTCCTGGCCTGCAAAATTCAAAGGAAACCGCACTGTTAACGCCCCCATAATTTCGCTGGATATTTTACCGACAGTATTGGAGGCGGCCGGTATACAATCAGATTCTCACCTCCCCTTTGACGGGAAAAGTATCCTGCCATTGCTGGAAAACAAAACAAACAATATTCATGATAATCTTTTTTGGAGTGAAGGAGGTAATTCAGGAGAATGGGCTGTACGGGCAAGCGACTGGAAACTGGTTGTACATAAAGATATATTTGAATTATATAATTTGAAAAATGATCCTGCTGAGACAACCAATATCGCCAAAGAAAATCCGGATAAAGTAAAAGAGATCTCAGATCTTTATTCCAACTGGATTGATGGCATGATGAAACCCATGAAACAGGATTCAAAAATATGGACCTCTCAGGCAAATTCAGGAAATAAAAACAATAAAAACAAAGAAAGAAGGAAAAAACCTAAAAATAGTGAGGAAGATGATTAATTGAAAACATGACGGGTACCAATTAATTTAACTCATTCAGATGGTATATGCCTTATAAAACCAATTAATAAATACAAATTTACATCACGGAAAATAACGATTCGAAATTCAAATATCTATGAAAAAATATTTGTTATACCAAACAGTCTTTTACCTGGCAGGCACTTCGATATTAATGCCAAACTATGCATTCGGTAATGAAAAAACTGAGGCAAAAAAAGATCCAAAGCTTCCCAATATTTTAGTAATCCTTGCCGATGATCAGGGTTATGCCGATGTAAGCTACCATGAGCATCCGCAAGGAATTTCAACACCCGCAATTGACCAGCTGGCAAAAACAGGAATAGTTTTTACAAATGGCTATGCAAGTGCTTATGTTTCTGCACCTACAAGGGCGGGTTTTCTCACAGGCCGATACCAGCAACGATATGGTTTTTATACTGCATCGGATTCACGACAGGGATTGCCAGTAGGAGAAATTCTTTTACCTGAGTTGCTGAAAAAGAAAGGATACAAAACAGGGATCTTTGGAAAATGGCATCTTGGGTTGGAAAGGCCTTATTATCCGACAAGCAGGGGTTTTGATACTTTCTATGGTTTCCTGGGGCATGGAGGTCATGATTATTTTGACTTAAATTGTCAACCTGGTAATAAACAAACATGCATTTATCGCAATGATAAGCCCATAAGCGATACAGGTTACCTTACTGATAACCTAGCCAGGGAAGCCTGTAATTTTATCGGGGAGAATGCAAAAAGTGATGCTCCATTCTTTTTGTACCTTCCGTTTAATGCGGTTCATGCACCATTAGAAGCTCCGGAAGCGGATATTAATAAATTTAATTCTAGTGATAAGGATAGAGATATTCAGCTGGCAATGATATATAGAATGGATCTGGCTATTGGAGAGGTCATTAAAAAACTGAAAGAAACAGGGAAATATGATAATACGCTAATATTTTATTTTAACGATAATGGGGGCGCCAAAGTTTCCAAAGCAATAAATACGCCTCTCCGTGATTATAAACACAGCGTCTACGAAGGAGGTATCAGGGTTCCCTTTTTAATTAACTGGCCGGGGCATCTGAATCCGGGAACCTCAGACGAACCTGTTATCTCACTTGATATTTTTCCGACAATTTGTGCCGTGCTGGGAATCGACCTTCCCTCCGACCGGGTTTATGATGGTCGAAATATTTTGCCAATATTGCAGAAAAAACAAAAAAGTCCGCTTCATGAAACTCTGTTCTGGGATGGCAATGACGGTATTTGGGCAATCAGGGAGGGAAAATGGAAACTCATTCAAAACAAGGCCGGTAATCTTGAACTGTATGATTTAAATGCCGATATCAGTGAGAAGACAGATCTATCAAAACAAAACCCGCAAATCGTTGATAAACTTAACATAGAATTTAAAGAGTGGAGATCAAAGATGGAAACTCCTATGGGCGATTTAATACAGAAGAGGAATAAAATGCTGAATGATGATAATCAATAATAAAATTATCAATCCATTACTGGTTACAGTTTCTTTGTTCCAGACGGGAATTTGTTCAGGTCAACAGAAAGCTGAAAAACCCAATATCATATTTATCCTGGTCGATGACTTAAGATGGGATGCGATGGGGTTTACCGGGCAATACTCCTTTTTGAAAACACCAAATATTGATCGGCTCCGGGCGGAAGGAGTTCATTTTCAAAACGCTTTTTGCACACATTCGCTGAGCGCCCCATCACGTGCGACTATTTTAACCGGAATATTTCCGCAGGCAAACGGGGTAAGTACAAACCAGGAAGGGCGCGAATTTAATCCTGACAAAACACCCTCTTTTGCACAGATACTCCAGCATGAAAATTATTTAACTGCTTTTATTGGGAAATGGCACATGGCCGAAAGTAACAGCCCGAGAAAAGGATTCGACTACTGGTGCAGTTTTTCAGGACAAGGAAATTATTACGGTAATGATTTAAATATCAACGGAAAAGTTATCAGAAATGATGGCTACATAACCGATGAATTGAATAAATATGCCCTTGATTTTATTGAGAAGAATGCTGATAAACCATTCTGCCTGTACTTATCACATAAGGCAGTTCATCAGCCATTTACACCGCCTGAAAGAGATGCGGATTTATATGTCAACGATTTGGTACGTGAGCCTGCAGGATGGCGCGACAATATGGAAAGCAAACCTGCCTGGCAAAGAATTGAGCCTAATATGGAACAACGTTACAGGCTTAGGGACATAGATCTTAATAAGGTTGCTCCGGTAAAAACACGTAAGTTCGGTCCCTGGCCGGCTAAAATAGGAAAAGGTGAGCAAAAGAACTACCTCCGTTGTCTTTCAGCTGTTGATAAGGGATTAGGTGAAATATATGATTTACTGAGAGAAAAAGGAATCCTGGATAATACGGTGATAGTTTTTGCAGGTGATAATGGTTTCTTCTATGGCGAGCATGGAAAAGGCGACAAGAGACTGGCTTATAACGAGTCGATGCGCATTCCTATGGTGATGTGCTATCCTAAAGTGGCAAAAGCCGGGCAGACTGTCACCGAAATGGTTCTTAATGCTGATGTAGCACCTACTTTCTTAGATCTTGCCGGAGTTAAAATACCGTCACAGATGCAAGGTAAAAGCATACTTCCATTGCTTCATGGACAAAATGAAGGATGGAGAAAATCGTTTCTTTTTACATACTGGCCCGATCTTATTTATTTCATCCCTCGTATAACCGCTATCCGAACTGAAAAATATCTATATTCAAAAACTCCCGACATTAATGATATTGATGAACTTTATGATGAACAGAATGATCCTGCAGAATTGAATAACCTGGCTGAAAATCCAGAATTTGCCAAACTCAAACAGCAACTTGCAGATGAACTTGAAGCCCTTAAAAAAACAACAGGTTATCATGATGTGATACCCAGACCTGACCCGGAACCTGTACTTACTGTTAAAACAGGCAAAGTATTTTCGCTTGATTTTAAGGATTTCTCTTTCAATAACAAGCCTGATAATGAAATCAGGTTGCAGGGAGTAAAAAGAATTACAGAAAACGGAGAGGTTTCCGGTAGTTTTTCCGGAGATGCCAGTGCTATTATTGCCAATAAACCGGACCTTGATCCTTCATTGGGAACTTTTGTTATTGATTGTGTTGTAAAACCAGATTCTCCAAATGGAGTGATCATTTCTGCCGGATCACAAAAAGACGGTTGGGCAATTTTTGTGGAAAATGGTATACCCGGTTTTGTAGTGAGCCACGGAAGATATCTTCAGTTTGTGGATGGAAAAACGAAAATTACCGGGAAATGGAGTCATCTTGTCGCAGTTATCGAAAATTATAACAACATTATCAGCCTGTATGCTGACGGAAAGTTGCTCGAGCAAAGACAAATGCTTCTTCCAATTCAATCAATTAAAGGAAACGCGGGAAATATTGTTCTGGGAATTGATGCCGACGAATTGATCGATCCTAAAGTGATTTCAAGTTATAAATTTGAAGGATTGGTAAAACAATTATCATTCTACAGGGGGAATAAAACTGAAACTGAATTTATAAAACAATCTTCTTTGTAATGAAAATAAAGGGAATATTAAATGTTATAGGATATTAAATCTCAAAATGATTTCAAGACAAATTCTACAATGAAAAAATTCCTTTCAGTTGGAAAACTTACTGCCGGATTGGCGATGTTGTCAATAAACACAGGCCCTGCAGTAACAAACGAGAATCAATCAAAACTCCCGGTGAATAATGGTGAGGAACCGAATTTTGTTTTCATCCTGGTGGATGACATGGCTTGGTTTAGCACTGCTGTTCGGATGGATACGGATATGCCGGCATCAGCAATGGCTTACCTTTCTATGCCAAATGTCCAGAAGCTTTCGGAGCAAGGGATGGTTTTCAGTAACGCACGTGCGGCAGCGGGGATGTGCGGACCCTCACGCTGCTCGATACAGACTGGTATGGCAGCGGCACACCACCTGTATACTGGTAACGGCGGTTTTGGTCCGAAGACTGACGGAAATGTAAAATATCTTGCAGAGCGGGGAAACCCGCCTCTACTTACACCTGAGCCGCAGGGCAACATACGCTTCCCTTCCATCGGCGATGTGCTGAGAACAAAAGGATATGCGACTGCTCATTTCGGCAAGTGGCATCTTTATGGAGGTGGTCCTGAACAACACGGTTATGATGAAAGCAATGGAGAAACAGACAATAAGAGTGTTAATGATGTTCTTCCGGATGATAAAGTTGAGAATCCAAAACAGATTTTCAGCATTACAAAATCAGGAATATCTTTTATGGAGCGTATGAATAAGGAAGGGAAACCTTTCTTTCTCCAGCTCTCACACTATGCAACCCATGCCAGATACGAGGCCCGGCCTGCCACATTGAAAAAATATGAAGAAAATCCTGTCTTCAAACAGATCACTGATAAACGTGTGGCAAAAAATGCCATCACACTGGCAGCGATGACTGAGGATCTCGATACTTCGATAGGAATGATACTGAAGGCCATTGATGATCTTGGCATCGCATCCAACACCTACGTTATCTTTACCTCCGACAATGGATTCCGAAGTTGGAATGAGGGGGCGGAACCACTGCGTGGTGGCAAATGGTGGAACTGGGATGGTGGACTCCGTGTACCGATGATTGTTCGCGGCCCAGACATCAAACCTCATACACGTTGCAATGTGAATGTAGTAGGTTATGACTTTCTTCCAACCTTCACAGATCTGGCCGGAGCATCCGCTTCAGTGCCCAAAGCGGTCGACGGAGTCAGCTTTAAGCCATTGCTGCTAGGCCAGCCTGTCCCCAGGAGTTATGTAAATCGCGAGATTTATTTCCATTATCCTCATTATCGTGAGTCTGCTCCAAGTTCAGCTATAGTCATTGGACAGATGAAACTGTTGTACTTCTACGACCATCCGGGTCAATACTTCACGTATGATTTGAGTAAGGACCCTGGTGAAAAAAATAATATTTCAACTGTAAATCCCGGAAAGGCTAAACAGATGTATAAAGAGTTGATAGACAAATTGAATTCAGTTGGCGCCTATTTCCCAAAACCGAACCCCGCAGCCGATCCGAATACAAAGGTATACGATCCGAACAACCTTTCTGAATCAACCGTGGTGATGAGCAATGATCTATAAAATGTCGATAACTGGGAAAAGGATCCCAAATCATTAAAAAAGAAACAAATTTGTAATCAGGAAACAGAAATTCTATTGTCAAATTAAAACATAAATGTCATGCAATTTAAAACAGTTAGTTTAGCAGCATTGGCTTGCAGTTCTTTTTTGACCTTTACTTTACAAGGACAGGAAAAGCACCCGAATGTTCTAATTATTATGACCGATCAGCAACGGTGGGATGCATTGGGTTGTGCCGGAAATATGGAAATAAAAACACCCAATATTGACAGAATGGCAAAGGGAGGTGTTCAATTTAACAATACCTATTCGGCGTGCCCGGTCAGTGTTCCGGCACGTTCAGCAATACTCACAGGAAGAACAATATTCAATGTGAAAGTGCTTGGGAATGGGGATATAGATAATGATAATATACCGCATTTACCAACTTTCGATATGATTCTTTCCGATAATGGATATCATACTGAATATTATGGGAAATGGCATGTCCCTTATCAGTTTGCGGCAAAATACAACAATGCAGTAAGACCGACAAACAAATCAAAATTTACAACCGTTCAAACAACTGTTGAAGGTTTCAGGCAATACCTGGATAAAATAGGTGATGCAAAAAGACCTGCCAATGCCAATGAATTAATAGACAATATGAGCCTTCGTCCTTATGTCCCGTTACCAATTGATGGACGATATGGTATAAAGGAGGAAGTTGAACAAACCGATCAGAATGTCAAACCCAAAAGAGCAACAAATTCGCAGGCTGAAAATTTTGGAATCTTCCAGGCTCCTGCAAATGCTTCACTTGCTGCATTTGAGGGAAGTGAAGCCCTGGAAGCTTTAAAAAAGCTGAATCCCGGGGAACCATTTTCATTGACCTGTTCATTTGGGCCTCCTCATCCACCCTTTGTGGTTCCAAAACAATATGCAGATCAGTACGATCCACACAAATTATCAGTGCCAAAGAGTATTAATGATGATTTGAAAAATGCTCCTTACCAGAGAAATAATACGGCATTCGATTTGCGTTTCGAGAATCCTGAAATGGTGCAGGCCATGAAGCAGGTTTATTATGCAATGGTTACACAGGTTGATGAATGGGTGGGTAAATTGCTCGACGAGTTAGATAAAAAAGGATTAACCCAAAATACTCTTGTTGTATTTGTTAGTGATCATGGCGAAATGATGGGAGATCACGGACTGAACAGCAAAATGAAGATGTACGAAGGTTCTGCACATGTTCCCTTAATCATGCGTTTGCCCGGTAGAATACCTGCCGGGGAAAAAGTAAATACACCGGTTTCACACCTCGACCTGTTTGCAACGATTTTAGATTATACCGGGATGAAAATTCCTGAGAATGATGGAAGAAGTCTCCGGAAATTAATTGAAGGGAAAGCAGATCCTGTTGATTATGCAGTTTCAACATGGGGGCAGATAAATAACGGAGGTCCGTTCATGATACGAAAAGGTGACTGGAAATTGATAGTCTATCTCCAGATGAATGATAAAAGGCAAAGATCAGTTACCAGTGCTTTATACAATCTAAAAACCGATCCACTGGAAATGAATAACCTGATCGGTTCAAATCCTGAAAAATCAAAGTACGAAAAGGAAGTCAGCAATTTAAAATCAATATTGAAAGATTGGATGGTTAAGACTAAGACACCCTATATAAAAGAATTGGAAAATACTGTTCTTTAACATGTCGTCTAAGCATTAAATATGGAAATTAATAAATATTCAAAACTTGTGATTTTGGGAGCAATGAGTTCCATTTGCTCTTCAATTTTTGCACAAAAAACCGACCGGCCAAATATTCTGATCATTTTGGCCGATGATTTGGGTTATGGTGATATTTCATGTTACGGGCAGAAAAACTATAAAACACCCAATATTGATGGATTGGCAGAACATGGGGTGATTTGTACGGATTTTATGCATTATAGTGCTTCTTTTTCATGTAAAAAGAACATGAAACAGGACGACAACCTGGAATATGTCCGGATCGAAAAAATTACCACGACGATCAGATTCAATTGGAGTTCAGTAAGCCTTTAAAAATAAATAAACTATATAATAAATATGAATATTCGGAAAACAGCTTTAACAGGATTAATTATTACGTTTTTGCTTAGTGCATGCAATACCTCAACTAATTCAGAAAACCAGATTCATGACAACACAAATTTTGTCAATACATTTATTGGAACAGGTGGTCATGGACATACTTTTCCCGGGGCAACAACTCCATATGGAATGGTGCAGCTTAGCCCCGATACACGAACCTTGGGTTGGGATGCATGCGGAGGTTATCACTATACCGACAGTTCAATTATTGGCTTCAGCCACACACATTTGAGTGGAACGGGTATCAGTGATTTAGGCGATATTTTATTTATGCCATTCACTGGCGAACCAAAATTGAAGGCAGGTACTCCTGAAGATCCGGATTCCGGATATCGCTCAAGATTTAGCCATGAAAATGAAAAATCAGCGCCGGGATATTATTCCGTTCTACTTAATGACTACAACATTAAAGCTGAACTGACAGCTACCGCCAGAACAGGTTTTCATCGTTATACTTTTCCTGAAAACAATTCTGCAGGAATTATTATCGATTTGGCACATAACATTTATGGGGACCGTTCGCCGGAACATGAATTCCGGATTATTAGTGATACGGAAATTGAAGGACTTAAACGTTCTGGTGGTTGGGCAAAAGATCAACACTTATTTTTCTATGCAAAATTCAACAAACCTTTCAAATGTGTTTTGTACGACAATGGTGTAAGGGTTGAAAGTACAGAGGTAAGGAAATCTAAAAATCTTAAAGCAGTACTGACTTTTGATTTATCAGCCAATGAGGAATTGCTTGCCAGGGTTGGAATCTCGGCAGTCGATAATCAGGGAGCCAAAAACAATCTTGAAAAGGAAAACCCGGGTTGGAACTTTGATGAAGTTAAAGAATCTGCTCACAACATATGGGCAAAAGAGCTTGGCAAAATAAATATTCAGGGTGGAAGTGCTGATGAAAAAGCTATTTTCTATACTGCACTCTATCACACATCGATAAGTCCTTATATTTTTACTGATGTGGACGGTCGTTTTCGTGCCATGGATCAGACTATCCGGCAATCAGAGGGAAAAGATATTTATACCGTATTCTCATTATGGGATACCTTCAGGGCATATAATCCTTTGAAAACCATTCTTGATCCTGCCAGGACCAATGACTTTGTACACACATTGCTGTGTAAGTATGATGAAGGGGGAACTCTTCCCATGTGGGAATTGGTTGGTAATTATACCGGGTGCATGATTGGTTACCATTCAGTACCTGTAATTGTCGATGCATACTTTAAAGGAATCAGGAATTTTGACGTGGAAAAAGCTTACAAGGCAATTGTTGAAGCCTCCATTTACGATACTACCGGAATTCTTTTCCCATCAAAGAGCGTTCAGAATGATTTAATGCCCAAAGCCAAATTGTATAACGAGACATTGGGATTTATTCCGTCAGACCTTGAAAATAAATCGGTATCGAAAGCTCTTGAATATGCTTATAACGATTGGTGCATTGCCCAAATGGCAAAAGAATTGGGGAAAACTGACGATTATAATTGGTTTATGGAGCGATCGAAAAGATATGCGAAATATTACGATAAGGAAACTGGCTTTATGCGTGGGAAAAATGCGGATGGCAAATGGCGTGAACCTTTTGATCCGCGACACTCGCAACACGAGAAAAATGATTACACAGAAGGAAACGCATTCCAGTGGTCGTGGTTTGTTCCTCAGGATGTTAACGGACTTGTCGACCTGATGGGGGGTAAAGAGAAGTTTATTGAAAAGCTTGATACGCTTTTTTCAACAAGCTCTGAATTGACAGGTGAAGAAATTTCCAGTGATATATCAGGACTGATAGGGCAGTATGCTCATGGAAATGAGCCTAGTCACCACATCACCCATATGTACAACTATGTTGGGCAGTCGTGGAAAACGCAGAAACTCACCGACCAGATAATGAGTACTCTTTATTTCAACAATCCGAATGGTCTGGCTGGTAACGAAGACTGTGGCCAAATGTCGGCCTGGTATGTGTTGAATGCAATGGGTTTTTATTCCTTCTGCCCGGGTGAGCCGGTATATTCTCTTGGCCGTCCAATTTTCGACAAAGTGGAGATAAACCTTTCGAATGGAAAGGAGTTCATAATTATAACCGTAAATAACAGTCCCGAAAATAAATATGTCCAATCAGTAAAACTAAATGGGCTTGCTTTAGAAAAACCATTTTTTACTCATGAAGATATTCTGAACGGAGGAGAACTGGTATTTGAAATGGGAGCAACTGAAAACATGGAACTTTTTAACTGACAAGCTCTATCCGTGTGCCAATGAATATAATTGGGATACCTGAAAATTTTCCCCAAAAAGAGCTGATTGATAAAGAACTCATAATTAATGTCTTATGAAAAATAATTTTTTTTACCCAACAATTTTTTGCCTTGCAGGTCCTTCATTTATATTACCTTCAAGCGCACTTTGTAGTGAAAAAGCGGAGATTAAGAAAGATTCAAAGCTTCCAAATATTTTGGTTCTCCTTGCGGATGACCAGGGCTATGCAGATGTCAGTTATCATGAACATCCGGCTGGTATATCAACTCCGGCAATTGACCAGCTAGCAAAATCAGGAATTGTATTCACTAATGGGTATGCAAGCGGATATGTTAGTGCCCCAACAAGGGCAGGTCTGCTTACCGGACGCTACCAACAACGATATGGTTTTTATACAGCATCCGATTCACGCCAGGGTTTACCAGTAGGCGAAATACTTTTACCTGAATTACTAAAAAAGAAAGGATATACTTCCGGCATCTTTGGGAAATGGCATCTGGGATTGGAAAAACCTTATTATCCCACAAGCAGGGGCTTTGATAATTTTTATGGCTTTTTAGGGCATGGCGCTCACGATTATTTCGATCTGACCTGTTCAGAAACTCCTGATGATATTCATCAGTGTTTATATCGCAATGAGGACAAAATAAGTGATACAGGCTACCTGACTGATAACTTAGCCAGGGAAGCATGCGGGTTTATTGAAAATAATGCAAAAAGTGATTCTCCTTTCTTTTTGTACCTTCCGTTTAACGCGGTTCATGCTCCATTACAGGCTCCTGAAGAGGATATACGGAAATTTAATTCCGGTAATAGAGATAGAGATATTCAACTGGCCATGATATATCGAATGGATCGGGCTATTGGTCAGGTTATTAATAAATTGAAGGAAAC
The DNA here is from genome assembly GCA_035530515.1 of Bacteroidales bacterium. Classification (GTDB taxonomy): domain Bacteria; phylum Bacteroidota; class Bacteroidia; order Bacteroidales; family VadinHA17; genus LD21. The sequence goes on along the minus strand of DATKUO010000009.1, from coordinate 143,994 downwards.
CGGAGCCTATGAAAATACCCTTATTTTTTATTTTAACGATAATGGGGGTGCCAAAGTATCCAAAGCAATAAATACGCCACTTCGTGATTATAAACACAGCGTTTATGAAGGAGGTATACGGGTTCCCTTTATCATTAACTGGCCTGGCCACCTGAATCATGGAACGTCAGATGAACCGGTAATTTCTCTCGATATTTTACCTACTATCTGTGCCGTGTTGGGAATTGATCTTCCTTCAGACAGGGTTTATGATGGACGCAATATAATGCCAATACTACAGGGAAAACAAAAAAATCCACTTCATGAATCACTTTTCTGGGATGGCAATGATGGTATCTGGGCAATTCGGGAAGGAAAGTGGAAACTCATTCAAAACAAGGAAGGGAATATTGAACTGTATAATTTAATTGCTGATATCAGTGAAAAAACAGATCTCTCAAAAGAAAATCCACAGATAGTAGAAAAATTACATAACGAATTTAACGAGTGGAGGTCACAGATGGCAACCCCGATGGGTGATCTAAAACAAAAAAGGAATAGAAACGCGAAATGATGTCAGATTCAGATATTAAAGAAATATGATCGTCAGTTTAAAACGTAGCTACTATGAAATTAAAAACAATTGGGGTATCCGCTTTGGCATTTACTTCCTTATTGCCCTTTAGTTCACTGGGACAAGAAAATCAACCCAATGTGATCTTTTTTGCAATGGATGATCTTAACGACTGGGTAACTCCACTGGGTTACAATCAGGCCAAAACGCCGAATATGGATCGTTTGGCAAGACAGGGGGTAGTTTTTACTTATGCACAGTCGCCTGGTGTTTTCAGTGCGCCATCCCGCGCAGCTATTATGACCGGCCTAAATGCATCAACTACCGGTTGTTATGGTGAAGACCCTTTTCAATACGATCATCCTGATTTGGTTACATTACAAATGGCCTTTAAGCAAGGGGGATATAGTACATATGGCGCAGGTAAAATCTATCATCATCGTGGTGGCTTTCTTGACTTAAGAGGCTGGGATGAATATTTCTCGCGCAGTCAGGAAATGAGAGATCTGGGCTGGGAAATGAATAGTTATTATATGGAAGATGCTCCACGCCCAACTCCGTATCCCTATAGTCCTTATTACACTAAAACCGGCAGAGAAGGTGGTGCGGCATTGCATCTTGAATGGGGGCCAATCGCGAATGAACAGGAGGATGATATGGTGGATGCGATACGTACGAATTGGGCTTGTAGTATTCTTCAACAAAAACATGAAAAACCTTTCTTCCTTGCCCTGGGTTTGTACTCACCCCACTATCCAAACTATGCTCCACAGAAATATTTTGACATGTATAAACGGGATTCAATCCAACTTCCTCCTTATAAGGCTGATGACCTGGAAGATCTTCCTGAAAGAATCCGTAAAAATATGATTAACCGGTCAACACAACACAAGGAACTGGAAAAATTGGGAATTTTAAAGGATGCTGTAATTGGTTACCTTGCTGCAACATCTTTTGCAGATGCCATGCTTGGGCGTGTTTTGGATGCATTGGATGCCAGCCCTGATAAAGACAACACTATTATTGTCTTTTGGAGCGACCAGGGCTTTCACCACGGAGAAAAGATGCATTGGGGCAAGCATACTCTTTGGCAGCGTACATCGCATGTTCCGTTTATCTGGGCAGGTAAAGGAATTCCAAAAAATGAAAAAGTAGAAACAACGGTTAGTCTGATCGATATGTATCCGACTTTTATTGATCTCTGCGATCTGCCTGAAGTTGAAAACATTGAAGGTGTGTCGCTGGTATCTTCTTTGAAAAAGCCAAAAAGGTCAATTGACAGAAATGTTTTCCTTCCTAGCAATGAAAAGGGAAGCTATGCGGTAATAAATACGAGTTGGAGGTACATTTCTTACTTCGATGGAGGTGAAGAGTTATACAATGTGAAGGACGATCCTAATGAATGGTACAATCTGGCAGCGGATGAAAAATACAGACCGATTATTCAGGACATGAAAAAATCAGCCCCTAAGGTATTTGCACCCGAAGTAACGCCAAAAACTGAGTTGAAACTTGTTGTCGAAGGGGATTTATTTCATTGGGAGAAAAAGAAGAAATGAGATATGCTGCAGGTCAGTTTCATTAGTGTCAATAATTTATCGACTTCATAGTTAATTTAAAATATAAGTAAGATGCAATTAAAAACAGTTGGTTTAGCAGCATTAGCCTGCAGTTCATTATTATCCTTTACCTTACATGGACAAGATAAGCACCCCAATGTTCTTATTATTATGACCGATCAGCAACGGTGGGATGCATTGGGTTGCGCCGGGAATCTGGAAATAAAGACACCCAATATCGACAGGCTGGCAAAGGGAGGCGTTCAGTTTCGTAATGCCTATTCATCATGCCCGGTAAGTGTGCCTGCACGTTCGTCAATACTTACAGGTCTTACAATTTTTAATGTTAAAGTACTAGGGAATACTGATATAGAAAATGACGATATACCACATGTTCCAACTTTCGATCAGATTCTTTCTGATAATGGTTATCGGACTGAATATTACGGAAAGTGGCACGTTCCATATCAGTTTGCTTCAAAATATAATAATGAAGTAAGAACAACCAATAAATCTAAATTTACGAATGTTCAAACCAACGTTGAAGGATTCAGGCAATATCTCGATAAAACAGGTGTTGTTAAAAGACCGGCCGGTCCCGGTGAGCTAATTGACAATATGAGTCAGCGTCCCTATATCCCTTTACCAATCGATGGACGTTATGGAATCGAACCAGAGAATGCAGCTCAAAAAGTTTCACAAGCCCAAAATTTTGGGATATTTGATGGTCCTGCCAATGGCTCCCTTGCAGCATACGAAGGTGCTGAAGCTTTGGAAGCCTTAAAAAAGATGCAGCAGGGAAAAGCATTTTCACTAACCTGTTCATTTGGTCCTCCTCATCCTCCGTTTGTTGTTCCGAAACAATATGCTGATATGTATAATGCTAGTGAATTGTCAGTACCTGAAAGTATTAACGACGATCTGCAAAATGCTCCCTATAAAAGAAATAAAACGCCTTTCGATTTACGTTTCCAAAATCCGGCTTTGGTGCAACAGATGAAAAAGGTATATTATGCAATGGTTACCCAGGTTGATGAATGGGTGGGTAAATTGCTCGATGAGTTAGACCGGAAGGGATTCAGTGAAAATACACTGGTTGTTTTCGTAAGTGATTATGGTGAAATGATGGGGATCACGGACTGAACAGCAAAATGAAGATGTACGAAGGATCGGCACATATCCCATTAATCATGCGGCTCCCCGGGATAATACCAGCCGGGACAAAAGTAAATGCACCAGTTTCACATATTGATCTTTTTGCAACGATATTGGATTACACCGGGATGAAAATTCCTGAGAATGATGGAAGAAGTCTCCGGAACTTGGTTGAAGGAAAAGCTGATGCTGTCGATTATGCAGTTTCTGTTTGGGGACAAATAAATAACGGAGGTCCCTTCATGATCCGCAAGGGTGACTGGAAAATGATCGTTTATCTTAAAATGCCGGATAAAAAGCAAAATTCCATTAGCGCCCTTTACAATCTCAAATCTGATCCGCTGGAGATGAATAACCTTATTGGTAATAATCCTGAAAAAGGGAAATATGGAAAAATTGTAAATGAATTAAAACAAACTCTATCGAATTGGATGATAAAGACAAAAACACCCTATACCAACGAATTGGAGAAAACAAGTCTTTGATATTCCTTATACTTAAAAAAACTTTTATTTTAGAATCCAAACATAGAATTACAACCAATATTAAGAAAATGTCAAAACCTGCCAGATTATTTAAGTTCAGAAACTTTGCAGTGTTAATCCTTAGCTTCCTCTTTGCTTGCCTAACTGCTATGGCCCAACGGCAAATGGAATACCTCGACAGGGGAGTCATTGCGATTAATAAGGGCAATGATTCAGTATTCATTGGCTGGCGGATGTCAGGCACTGAACCGGATGAGATTGCATTCAATATCTACCGACAAACAGGCAGCGGAAAGACTGTAAAGCTTAACAAAGCTCCGTTAACTGAAAGCACGTGCTATGAAGATTCCAACGTGAATTTAAATTCGGATAATTCATATTATATTAAAGCTGTACTAAAAGGTAAGGAACAGGAAAAGAGCAAATCATATACACTCAAAGCCAATTCCCCTGTTCAGCAATATATTGAAATTCCACTTAAAACACCAACAGGGTATTCCCCAAATGATGTGTCGGTGGGTGATTTGGATGGAGACGGGGAGTATGAGCTTATACTTCACCAGACTGGCAGGAGTATTGATACACCGTCAACAGGTATTTCCGGTATTCCCATATTTCAGGCTTATAAGATGAATGGGAAATTTCTCTGGGAGATCAGTCTGGGCAGGAATATTCGTGAAGGTGCTCATTATACACAGTTTATGGTCATTGATCTTGATGGAGACGGGATTTCAGAATTTGCATGTAAAACAGCAGACGGTACGATTGATGGTCTTGGGAAAGTCATAGGTGATTCAACAAAAGATTGGCGTAATCTGGACAGAAACAGCGGGCCGTTTTATGGTAAAGTTCTGGATGGGCCGGAATATTTTACAATATTCAGTGGAAAAACAGGTGAAGCTCTGGCAACTACTGATTATATATCTAACCGATATCCTCTGAATGGGTGGAATGGACATGGAGGAAATGGTGGTGCAGACAGCACAGGAAATCGTGTTGATCGTATGCTTGCATGTGTTGCATATCTCGACAGTATTCATCCAAGTGTTATAATGTGTCGTGGGTATTATGGCAGATCTGTTCTGGCTGCATGGGACTGGCGTGATGGGAAACTCACTTCCCGCTGGGTATTCGACAGTAAAGACGGTGAGAATCCCTACTCAGGACAGGGTAACCATAACTTATCTGTTACCGATGTTGATGATGATGGAAAGGATGAGATCATCTATGGTTCAATGGTAGTGGATGATAATGGTAAAGGGCTGTTCTCAACGGGATTTCGTCATGGCGATGCAATTCATGTAGGACACCATTTTTCTGACAGGGATGGTATACAGGTATTTGGTATCCATGAAATCGAAAGCAGAACATCAGGACCGGGAGTAGCAGTTTATGATGCCGGAACAGGAGAGGTATTATTCAAAGGGTCGATGGACAAGGATGTGGGAAGAGGTGTTGCCGGAGATATTGATCCTGCAAATCAGGGTTATTTCCATGTGGTGAAGGTTCAGGTTATACCGGAGGAATAGTTTCATCGGCGGTTGACGGTATAAGGGTGGCTGATACTGTTGGAAGAAAGTTAAAATCTTTGGAATAATATCTTTTTCCCCCTGATTTATGATCTTAATAACATCAAAAGAACACTTAATAATGTGCTTTTTTATAGGAATTTAAGTTTCCGTCTGATAAAGCAGCTGATGGCGGTAATAAGAGAAAATAGTTGACTGGGAGACCATTCCCAGGTATCGGTTTCGCGAATCAATAACCGGAAGATTCCATGTTTTAGCTTTTTCCAGTTTCTTCATTACCTGCTCCATTCGGTCCTCAATATGTACAATCTCAGGTGTTTGAATCATTATGTCTTTAATAATCACTGAATTGTATTTGTCTACATCAAACAATAGCTTCCTGATATCATTAAGCATAATGATCCCGAAGTACTGATTTTCTTTGTTTATGACGGGGAAAATATTTCTTTTTGCCTTGGTAAAAATATTTACAAGATCTCCGAGAGTTGCCTCAGGATCAACAGTTAAGAATCCTTTTTCGAGTACTTTATTCAGGTTCATATGCTTAAGCAATGACTCATCGCCAGGAAGTGACTCCGGCTTTTCTTTACCGGATTTTAGAAGGTTAAGCTCCCTGTTATATGCTTTAATAATATCAGCAGTAGTTATAATACCCAGCACATTATCAGGATTATTAAAATCATCAACTACCACCAGTTCATCTACATGGTTGTGCAGCATTATTGCTTGTGCTTTGTCGATAGTTTCATTTAGGCTTATCTTTAGTAGATGTTGCTGCATGATATCAGCTACAGTTTTAAATTCGTTATCAGATTTCTGAAGCAATTTAGGAATGTCTTTGATATAGAAAGTGCCAATAAGTTGTTTCTCTTTGTTAATTACCGGAAACATTCTTTGTTTAGTGCTTTTGAGGGTAATAATAATATTTTCTACAGGCATATCGTCCTGCAGTGTCATGTTATTCTTAGTTTTGTTGAATGCAGTCCTTACAGTAATAGTTTTGAAGATGTCATGTGCATATTCTCCAAAATGGGCCTGGGAGTATATTTTCCCGGGAACCTGACTTTGATATATACTCCATTTACGTGCCACAAGGAATGAAATAGTACATACCCACATACTGGGCATGAGAAGTTCATAATTACCTGTAAGCTCACTTACCATGATGATAGTGGAAATAGGTGTATTGGCAGCAGCGGCAAAAAATCCTGCCATACCTACAATTGCAAATGTTGAAGGATAAAGTGTAAAACCAGGAAAAATGAACTGGAGTAAATACCCTGAGGCTGCACCTAAAGTCCCGCCGATTACCATTGAAGGGCCAAAGACACCTGCACTTCCTCCTGAACCGATTGTAAAAGAAGTGGCCAGAATTTTTCCAGCCGCAACCAGCAATAGTATGCCCAATCCGATTTTGGTGATGCCATTCTGCATAATCTCCTGTAAAATTCCATATCCACCACCCATGATATCGACAGTGAATTTATGGTCACCGGTAAGCTGCATCATTAATAAAACCAGACCTCCTGTCAGCAATCCTCCTATAAAAGGCTTGATGTATTTTGGAATATTCCAGTCTGTAAATATTTTCCTGATGCCATAAAAAGATTTTACAAATATCAGAGCTGCAAAGGCAAGCAATAAAGCTTCAATGGTATACGGAATCAGTTCCAGTGGTTGAGTAAATCCATGTTGACCTGCATTGGAAAAAATATGATCCCAACCATAACGGAAAGAATATACTGAAAATGCAATGATTGATGACACAGCTGCAGGGAGAATCACTTCAGCCTCAACTTCGGTAGATGAATATAGGACTTCAGCAGCAAAAATAGCACCGGCAAGTGGCGCCCGGAATATGCTGCCTATTCCTGCACCCATACCGGCGGCTAATAGCCACCTACGGGTCTTGGCATCAAAATTAAGGCGTGTGGCCAGAAAACTCCCGAAGCCGGCGCCAATCTGGGCAATCGGCCCTTCTCGTCCTCCAGACCCCCCTGTACCTATTGTTATTACTGATGCCAGGAGTTTAATGATTGGGACGGATGGCCTGATGATGCCCCGTTTTCGGTGAAATGCTTTTATAGCTTCATCCGTGCCGTGTCCTTCTGCTTCCGGAGCAAATTTATAGATCAGCAATCCTGCCACTAACCCCCCTAAAGCAGGTAAAAGCACAATAAAGTAAGGATTAAATTTGCCAAGTGTAAAACGTAAAGCCTCGTGCTCACCACCAGGCACCATCGGACTCAATCCCATAAGATGGGTAATTGAAAATTCCTTAACGAGAACCAGAAAAGACTGAAACAGGATCGCACACAGACCGCTTATAACACCCACTATTGAACCTAGTAAAAGCCATCTGCCTGCTGATCTGAAATCAAATTCTTTATTAAAGGATCCCCACGAGAATAATCTCATTAATTAGTTAATTGAATCACAATTTTATTAATCCACACAAAAGTAATATTATTATTAATAAACCCGGATAACAAAAGGTCAGGCTTACCTGTTCATTAATATTTGAATAAATAGTCTAATGGGTTCTCTAATATTGTATAGATTTGTCCATTTATGTTAAGAGGAATCAGCCTAAAACGGGATAGGATCTAATTAATAGTAAAGTACAGGATATCAGCACTTCAACTCCTACTTCATATGGATGGGCTGTTAGAGTGGAACTGATAAAACAGGTTACTGTTTTATAACAAAAAGTAAAATACAATCCTGTTAATAAGAAGATACTGTTTATTTATCTTTTTCCCTTATCAGAATAACGGATTCCTTAAGCCGTAAAGACATTACGATACTCAGTACCATAAGGCCTATCATTATGATTAAAGATTTTGTCATTGAGCCGGTTGAAGAAACCTTCAGACTATCCATTCCGAAAATAAACGCAATCCCTGATATCTGACCCATAAGCAAAAGCATACCATTTGAGGTACCTTCAGAAGCCGGATAGGTTATTTCAGCTCCGTATTGAAATCCTATTGGTCCTGAGCTCAGAAGGAAGAAACCTAATACCATGCCAGAAGTAAGTAGTAGCCAGTAACTTGTAGAAAATGTGATGCCTGTCAGCCCAATAGTGGCACCTATCAATGCTGTTATGATAAATGGAGTCCTTCTTTTGTATCGATCCGAAAGTATAGGAATAATAAGTGCACCGATGATCCCTCCCAATATCATAATTCCACCTGTAGTTCCTGCCTGGGTGGCTGAGAAACCGCGTGGTCTTAATATCTCCGCTATCCATGTGGTTACACTGTTGAATACTCCCAATCCTATGAAAAAGATGACCATGAGCCAGTTAAAATCTTTAGTACGTAGCGTTTGCTTAAATCCATCAAATACCAGGGAACGTTCCTCCTGATCAGGACGACATGGAGCTGTAGGAGGTCCCTCTTTTATTAATACTAGAAAGATAATTGCTGTGATCATGGAAATTACCCCGTAAATATATAACATTCCACTTATGCCAGATCCTATAGTAAGGTATGGTGTCACTATCATCCCTGCTAAAATTCCTATATACATTGCCAGGGTACCAAGACCTGCTGCTGTTGCCCGTTCTTCAATAGGAAACCAACGGGCAGCCAGTTTGGTAATTGCATTAAGGATGAATGGCTGTCCGATTGCAATTCCAATCTGAGCCAGAAGCAGCAGATTGTAGTCGGTACCGGCAAATCCACGCAGTAAACCAAAAATACCTGTAAAAACAGCCCCTATCCCAACGCCTATACGTATACCATATTTGTCTATTACCCACGAGGCAGGGATTGATACAACAATAAATACAATCATAAAACTCATGGAAAGAATTCCAATAAGCAGGTCAGAAACACCATAATATATTGTTGCATCTCCTGTAATCGGTGCAAAAGTTATCCATAGGAGCTGATTTACGGCTACCATTAACATAAAAACACTTAGCATGATCCAACGACTCCCGTAAACCTTAAATTTTGTCAGTTGCATATCTTATGAATATTAGTGAATATATTTTTATTATGAAGAAAAATGACTGGCTCTTCGAAAGAATTCAGAAAAAATTACTGACGCAGCCATACCAACATTAAGCGATTCAATACCTGGCATTGCTTTGTTAGCCCCCGGAATCATAATTTTCTCAGTTATAAACGGCATTAACTCATCAGAAATACCCTTTGATTCGTTCCCAAGCAAAATTATGCCTTTGTTATCAAGTTTGTGATTATAAATTGATTCTCCTTCAAGCATAGTTCCGAATACCGGTATCTTCATGTCATTTGCCTTAATAACTATATTTTTTAAGTTCGAATAATATACATTTACATGCAAGATAGCGCCCATGCTTGCCTGAATAACCTTTGGATTATATACATCCACACAATCTTCAGAGCACACTATATCCTTAATACCAAACCAGGATGCGGTTCGAATGATTGTACCAAGGTTACCTGGATCCTGAACAAAGTCTAGCGCCACGGATAATCTTTTAAGGATATTAGTGATGTTTGGATCGCGGTCAGGCATAGGAATTATTGCAAGGGCATTATGTGGCGTTATTAAAGAGCTGATATGTTTAAGTTCCTCATAGCTTACATCCTCAATCTCATTAACAAACCGGGTTAAATCAGCCGGGAGAGAGTTTAGAAATTCAGGTATTGCGATTAAAGTCTTTATAGGATTTTTAGCATAAAGGAATTCTTTTACAAGCTTGTCTCCCTCGATAATGAAGAGCCTCTCCTTATCTCTTATCTTTTTCTTTTGAAGAGAGATGATAAATTTTGCCTTGTTTTTGCTGATCATATACTTGGCGCTTTTATCGAAATCAGTTTCAGGTATTTAATACCATGAATTAAGATTATTATTGATATATTTGAGTCAAATTTTTGTAATAAATTTTGAAAAAATCCTCTCCCAATATTAAACATTTTCATCTGGAATTCAATCTCCTAATTATATTTATTGTATTTATTTTATCATCTTGTAATCCAACCAAATATGTTCCTGAGGGTGAAACCCTTCTTAATGATAATCATATAATGATTAATGAAGAAGGAGTTAAGAAATCTGACCTTCTTCCATATATAAAACAAACCCCAAATAAACGAATCTTTGGAACAAGGTTTTACCTGGGTTTGTATAACCTATCTAATATTAATAAACAAAAATGGCCACACAACTGGTTAAGAAACATTGGTGAGGAACCTGTTGTTTTTGACTCGTATGCTTCAATAAAGAGTAAGGATCAGATTAAATCATATGTTGCATCGAAAGGTTATTTTGATGGTCAGGTTATTGATACAACATTCACAACCAACGGGAAAACGGACGTTTTCTACAATATTAATTTGCTCCCAGCTTACACTATTAGAAATCTGCACTATGAAATTGCTGATAGTAATATTCAGAATCTGTGTTATTTTGATTCGGTGAATTGTTTAATTGAGAGAGGGAAGCCTTATGATGTTGACTTACTGCAGGCGGAGCGATCTCGTTTTGAACGTTATATCAGGGACCATGGCTTTTACGGATTTTCCGGCGAATATATTTCTTTCAATGTTGACAGCACAATAGGAAACAGGCAGGTTGATATCTATTATATTGTAAAGGATTTTACGAAAATTGATGATTTTAACAGGATCACCCTTGTTCCGCATTCAATGTACAGGGTGAAAAATGTTTACATTTATCCTGATTTTATTCCCAAAAATGCGCTGGAAGGAGGTGAAGCATATCTGAATAGTATGGATACAATCAATTATAGAGGGTACAATTTTATTACATCAAATGAAAATCCAGAAATAAAGTATGACTTAATAATCCAATCGCTTTACCTTAAGCCAGGTTCTTATTTTAATGTTACAAATACAGAGCAATCAAAGACACACCTTTTAACATTAAAGGCTTACCGCCTTGTTAATATTTTCTATAATGATTATAATAGACCTCAAAATTCACAGTCTCCAGAATTGTTGATTGACTGTAACATTCAACTCACCTTACTTAGTCAACAATCTTTTAAGATAGAACTTGAAGGAACCAATTCAGCAGGAAACCTGGGTGGCGCTCTGAACCTGATTTATCAGCATAAGAATCTTTTCCATGGCGCTGAACTTTTCAGTATGAAACTAAAAGGGGCTTACGAGGCGCTTTCTCAGCAGAATAGTAAGCTTCGCAGTACACAGGAATATGGAGTTGAAACGAGCCTCAGATTACCTAAATTTTTAATCCCTTTTCTTGAAAAGGAGGGTTTTATTAAAAAATACAACCCCTCAACCACACTTCTGGCAGCTTATAACTATCAGACCATGCCATTTTATACAAGAACCATGGCTACAGCAACTTTTGGTTATAACTGGAGAGCTGGAGACTATCAGGAACATATAATTAATCCGCTTCAGCTTAACATTGTAAAACTACCTCCTGAATCTATCGATCCAACATTTGCAGCCAGAATAGATTCATCTTCTTACCTGGCATATAGCTATAAGGATGTTATGATTCTTGGCGGAAATTATTCATATATATTTAATAATCAAAAAATTCAGAAATCAAGAGATTACTGGTTTCTCCGAATAAATGCTGAAGCATCAGGAAATATACTGGCCCTGGCCGAAAAGCTTGTCGGAGCAAAGACGGACTCAACCGGAAGCTATAATATTCTTGGACAACCTTTTGCCCAATATGTCAGGGCCGATTTCGATCTCAGGTACAATTTTATTATAAATGATGTTAGTTCTGTAGTATATAGAGGTTTTCTTGGAATTGGAATACCTTATGGTAATTCAAGAGCAATACCTTTCGAAAAGCAATATTTTGGAGGTGGTGCAAACGGAATAAGAGCTTGGCAGGTACGATCACTTGGACCCGGGTCATATAAACCCGATTCAACATTTCTAAATCAAACAGCTGATATTAAACTGGAAGCAAATGCAGAATACAGGTTTAAGTTGTTCTGGATACTTGAGGGTGCACTTTTTTTGGATGCAGGAAATATTTGGACATATAATGATGACCCGGCACAATCCGGATCCAAATTCATCTTAAATAAATTTTATAAAGATATAGCTGTTGGTACCGGAACCGGTTTAAGGTTCGATTTTAAATTTGTCATTGGAAGAGTTGATCTGGGTATGAAACTGCGGGATCCAGCAATAACGGATGGATCAAAATGGATCATCATGAATCGGCCATATAATTTCAAAAATGACTTTACAATGGTAGTAGGAATTGGTTATCCGTTCTGATTTCTGACAAATCTGCTGCTTATTTTATCCACTCATGAACAAAATTTTCCTGAATTCATTATTTCATGCATTTAAAATCAGCATGTTGTTGCTGTTTTATTTGATATTATTATGTAAATTGCAACTAGTCTTACTGTATAAATCTTATAATGAAATTGAATTCAGAACCAATCAGAAACTGGTTTGGCTTCACACGTAGAGAAAGGAGTTCATCTTTTATTCTGCTTATTATTATTGTGCTGATTATTGCGTTAAGATATACAGTACCAGAAAAAAGTATAGCCATTGAGGATATTACTTCCAGGTTTTCGCGTATTCAGGATTCAACGGTAGCTCTAAACCTGGAGATGTCTCCTGATGTCCCACTTTTCTCCTTTGATCCTAATACCGTACCTTACGATACTCTTATTAAACTTGGGTTTGCTGCACGAGAAGCCAATACATTGATTAACTACAGGAATAATGGAGGTAAATTCAGGAAGCCTTCAGATATTAAGAAAATATATGGAATTGAGGAAAACAGAGCTGAAGAGTTGATCCCTTTTATTAAAGTTCAAAGAGAAACAACAAAACAATCTGTACATATTTATAGCAGGCAACAGAAATCCTTAATTGATCTTAATCGTTGTGATTCGGCATCGCTGGTCACTCTTGCTGGTATAGGTAAGGTATTATCCGTACGTATCATTAAATACAGACATTTGCTCGGGGGATTTGCCAGAATTGACCAGCTAAAGGAGGTGTATGGTTTATCGGAAGAGACATATAATCTTATTAAAGGAAGACTTTTTATTGATACAACAATTATTACAAGGATAGATGTTAATTTAGCTGGTTATAGGGAGTTTAGTCGACTGCCATATTTTGAGAATTATGAAATAACAGCTATTTTGAAGTACAGGGAGTTAAAAGGCAATGTGAATGGGATAACTGATCTTATCGAAAACAAAATATTAACTAAGGAGAAGGCTGATAAGGTAACACCGTATCTGAATTTTGAATAGTCATGATGAGAGGAGGGAAATAGGTTTCTACTTAATTAGTCTTTTTTAATAATTTGATCCGATTTCACCATTTTTATTTGGAAACAACATGGGAATTATCTATTTTTATTAAATACTGGTTCTATTAAAAATTAATCTTATTCTTTTGCTCACTTTTAAAAATTGAGTATCATGATTAATTTAAATCCACAAAAGTTTTGAAAAGACTTTTTCTATTTCTAACTTTGCGCCTCGTTTAAAAACTGAATTTTTAACTATGATCATTGTACCATTAAAAGAAGGCGAAAACATTGAAAGAGCTTTAAAAAAGTTCAAAAGGAAATTTGAAAAGACAGGAGTGATTCGCGAATTGCGCTCACGTCAGGCTTTTGTTAAGCCTTCAGTACGCAGAAGAGAAGAAATTAAGAAGGCTATGTACGTTCAGAAGTTGCATGAGAGCGAGGAGTAATTCGCTTTTTGAGTATCTTCTTTTTAATATATATAACAGATAATGAGGTTCCTTCATGAGCCATAAGGAATGGTTCTCACAATATCTGCAAACCGAGAAGCGGTATTCACCGCATACTGTCAGATCTTATTTAACTGATCTGGATCAGTTTTATTCGTTTTTATCATCACAAGGCCTGTCTGACGATGCAGTTAGCGCGACCTCACATGATATCAGAGCATGGATTGTCAATATGCTTGATAATAACATTTCACCTGTTAGTGTTCATAGAAAAATTTCCTGTTTGAGGGTATTTTACCGTTATTTAAGAAAACAGGGGTTTGTTATTAATGATCCCCTGCAGAAGGTTGTTTTACCAAAACGGAAAAAGAGCCTGCCAGTCTTTGTTGAAGAGGTAGCTCTTAATAAATTGCTCGATGATTATAATTTTGGTGATGATTTAGCAGGTATAAGGAATCGTACAATTATTGAAATGCTTTATTTTACAGGTATGCGGAGATCTGAACTTATTGGCCTTCGTAATTTGGATGTTGACCTGAAGGAGGAAGCAATAAAAGTTACGGGAAAGAGAAACAAACAAAGGATAATTCCTCTTGTTAAATCATTTGTGAAACGATTAGAGGAATATATTAAGATTAGAGATGAATTTATTGATGCTGGAAATGATGGATGGTTTTTTATTACAGACAAAGGCAACAAGTTGTATGATAAATATGTTTATAATACAGTAACTAATTATCTTGGTATTGTTACAACAATTGAGAAGAAAAGTCCACACATTTTGAGACATACTTTTGCAACACATATGCTTAACCATGGAGCTGACCTTAATTCTATAAAAGAGCTATTGGGACATGCAAATTTGTCTGCTACTCAGGTATATACACATAATACATTTGAAAAGTTAAAGAAAATATATAAACAGGCTCATCCAAGAGCTTAAATATTAATCAAATAATCAGGAGGTACTACTATGAACATTCAGATTCATTCAGTGCGGTTTGATGCCGACAAAAAGCTAATCGATTTTGTTCATCAGAAACTGGATAAGCTTACCCAGTATGATGAAGATATTGTTAATGCCGAAGTTTATCTGAGACTTAACAAAGATCAGGACAGGGAGAACAAAATTAGCGAAATCAGGCTGGAATTACCGGGTGGTCCTTTATTTGCAAAGAAACAGAGTAAGACTTTTGAGGAAGCAACGGACGATGTTATTGAAGCACTTAAAAAGCAGATTACCAAACATAAACAGAAGAAGAGAGGCGTCTGATAATTCTATTTTCAAAAATAAATTAAATTATTTTGATAAATAAAATTTAAATTCATACATTTGCAAACCGTTTTTTGAGGGTAAATTATGCTCTCGCGGGGCGTTCTTTAAATTGCCGATGTAGCTCAGTTGGTCAGAGCAGCTGATTTGTAATCAGCAGGTCGGGGGTTCGAATCCCTTCATCGGCTCTTGAAAGATTTGTAAATGTGTGTCTTAGGAGGAAAAACTCTGTATGAATGGGGAGATACCAAAGTGGCCAACTGGGGCAGACTGTAAATCTGCTGGCGAATGCCTTCGTAGGTTCGAATCCTGCTCTCCCCACTTAAAACAGGAGTAGAGCTTGTACTCACATTGTTTAAAGGAGGAGGAAGCGGGTCTCTTTGGACTATATATAAAGCGGGAGTAGCTCAGTTGGTAGAGCATCAGCCTTCCAAGCTGAGGGTCGCGGTTTCGAGTACCGTCTCCCGCTCACTTTTTGAAGCCAGAGTAGCTCAGAGGTAGAGCACTTCCTTGGTAAGGAAGGGGTCAGGGGTTCAATTCCCCTCTCCGGCTCAACAGGAAACTTGATTTATTATTGACTATAGATAAACTTAATTTAATACGCTTGGAGTTATGGCAAAAGAAAAATTTGACAGGTCAAAACCGCACGTAAATGTTGGGACAATTGGTCATGTGGACCATGGTAAGACCACTTTGACGGCAGCGATCACTATGGTCCTTGCCAAAAGGGGTCTTTCTGCGATCAGAGATTTTGACTCAATTGATAATGCTCCCGAAGAAAAGGAGAGGGGTATTACCATTAACACTGCTCATGTTGAATATCAAACAGCTAACCGTCACTATGCACATGTTGACTGCCCTGGCCACGCTGACTATATAAAAAATATGGTTACCGGTGCCGCACAGATGGACGGTGCAATTCTGGTTGTAGCTGCTGATGATGGCCCTATGCCACAGACACGTGAACATATTCTGCTTGCACATCAGGTAAACGTTCCTCAAGTGCTTGTGTTTATGAATAAGGTTGATATGGTTGACGATGAGGAGCTTCTTGAACTTGTTGAAATGGAGGTTCGTGATCTGCTTAACTTTTATAAGTTTGATGGTGACAACGCTCCCGTTATTCGTGGTTCTGCACTAGGTGCAATGAACGGTGAAGCCAAATGGGAAGATAAGGTTATGGAGCTTATGGATGCAGTTGATTCATATATTCCCATACCTCCCCGCGATAATGAGAAACCATTCCTGATGCCTGTTGAAGACGTATTTTCAATCACAGGTCGTGGTACAGTTGCAACAGGTCGTATCGAAACCGGTATTGTTAATACAGGTGACGAACTTGAACTGATCGGACTGGGTGCCAATAAACGCAAATCAGTTTGTACTGGTGTTGAGATGTTCCGTAAGATTCTTGACAGAGGAGAAGCCGGCGATAACGTAGGTCTTCTGCTTCGTGGCGTTGATAAAAAAGAGATCAAAAGAGGAATGGTTCTTGCTAAGCCAGGTTCTATAACACCTCATACCAAAGTGAAAGCTGAGGTCTATGTTCTTAAGAAAGAAGAAGGTGGCCGTCATACTCCATTCCATAATAAATACCGTCCTCAGTTTTATGTAAGAACACTTGATGTAACAGGTGAGATTACACTTCCTGAAGGAACAGAGATGGTAATGCCAGGCGATAATGTGACAATTTCTGTTGAACTTATCTATCCTGTTGCTATTAATGTTGGTTTACGTTTCGCTATCCGTGAGGGTGGTAGAACAGTAGGCGCAGGACAGATAACTGAGATAGTTGAATAAGAGTTTTGGATATATATTTGTATGGTACAGTCGCGACTGTACCATACAATATACGGGTGTAGCTCAGTTGGTAGAGCACTGGTCTCCAAAACCAGGTGTCGGGAGTTCGAGTCTCTCCTCCCGTGCAAAATTATTAGTAATATGAATATAAAAGGATATTTTCAGGAATCATACACAGAACTCGTGCACAAGGTTACCTGGCCAACATGGAGCGAACTTCAGAACAGTGCTGTTTTAGTTATGGTGGCTACGCTGATAATTGCGGTTATAGTTGCCGGAATGGATTTTTTATTTAGCAGAGCAATGGAATTCATTTACAGTTTGTTATATTAAACTAGAGAAGGTTCCAATGAGTGAGAATATTAAGAAGTGGTATGTGCTTCGGGCTATCGGGGGAAAGGAGAAAAAAGTTAAAGAGTATATTGATAGTGAGATTGCACGTCTTAAACTTGAGGACTATATCTCACAGATTCTTATCCCGACCGAAAAGGTTTACCAGATAAGAGCAGGCAAAAAAATAAGCAAGGAGAGAACATTTTTTCCTGGATATATACTTGTTGAGGCTGTACTTGTTGGAGAGATACCTCACTTGTTAAGGAATATCCCAAATGTTATAGGATTTCTTGGCTCTCAGGATGGTGAACCTGTACCACTCAGAAAATCGGAAATTAACCGTATTCTCGGAAAAGTTGATGAACTAAATGCCAGCGATGAGGAATTAAATGTTCCTTTCTTTGTTGGAGAATCAGTTAAAGTGATAGATGGTCCATTCAACAGCTTTACAGGAATAATTGAAGAGGTGAATGATGAAAAGAAAAAGCTTAAAGTGATGGTTAAAATATTTGGTAGAAAAACCCCGCTTGAGCTTAGTTTTATGCAGGTAGAAAAAGAGAATTAACAGAAGATATTGATAGTTGTAATATTCATAATGCTTCCTGAATAACTATCAAGCTCTCGCAATAAACACGCAAATTTTAAACTATGGCAAAAGAAGTAGCTGGAATTATCAAGTTACAGATTCGTGGCGGAGCAGCTAATCCATCTCCACCTGTAGGACCTGCTTTAGGTTCTAAAGGTGTAAACATTATGGATTTCTGTAAGCAATTTAATGCGAGGACTCAGGACAAAGCTGGAAAAGTTATACCGGTTGTTATAACAGTATATGGCGATAAATCATTTGATTTTGTTACTAAAACACCACCGGTTGCTGTACAGCTTCTTGAAGTTGCAAAAACTAAGAAAGGTTCTCAGGAACCTAACAGAGAAAAAGTAGCTTCCCTTTCCTGGGGCCAGGTCAAAACAATTGCTGAAGATAAGATGGAGGACTTAAACTGTTTTACAGTTGAGTCCGCTATGCGAATGGTAGCTGGTACCGCCAGAAGTATGGGAATTACCGTTAAAGGAGAATTCCCGGTAAAATAATTAATTGTAGAAAAAATGACTAAACTTACCAAAAACCAAAAGTTTGCTCTTGAAACACTTGATAAGAACAAACTTTATACATTGAAAGAAGCCTCTTCTCTGGTTAAGGATATTACCAAGACCAAGTTCGATGCTTCAATCGATTTAGATGTAAGGTTAGGTATAGATCCAAGGAAATCCAATCAGATGGTTCGCGGCGTAGTTTCACTTCCCCACGGAACAGGTAAAGAGACACGTGTACTTGTGCTCTGTACCCCCGATAAAGATGCTGAAGCAAACGAAGCAGGAGCCGATTACGTAGGTCTTGATGATTTTATTGAAAAGATCAAAGGAGGTTGGACAGATATGGATGTTATAATAACCATGCCATCTGTAATGGGAAAGGTCGGTCAGTTAGGTCGGATACTTGGTCCACGTGGACTAATGCCGAACCCAAAAAGTGGAACAGTTACTATGGAAATTGGGAAGGCTGTTAAGGAAGTAAAGCAGGGGAAGATTGATTTCAAAGTTGATAAAAGCGGAATCATTCATGCCTCAATTGGAAAAGTCTCATTCGAGCCTCAAAAGATCGTCGAGAATGCAAGAGAGTTTATCTCAATTGTAAACAAGCTTAAACCGGCTGCTGCTAAAGGAACCTACATTCGTAGCGTATTCCTCTCAAGCACAATGAGCCAGGGCATTAAGATCGATCCTAAAGGTCTTGATGATTAATTAGTTAAGTTAAAACTTGAAAGAAAAAATGAGACGGGAAGAAAAAAATGCTATTATAAACAGCCTTGCTGAGAGATTGAAAGAGTTCAGCCACTTTTATCTGACTGATACTGCTCAACTTAATGCCGCTGATACAAGTGACCTTAGAAGAAAGTGTTTTAATAACAATATTAAACTTGTTGTTGTAAAAAACACTCTCCTTCAAAGAGCGCTTGAGCAGTCTAATGGAAACTTCGAAGAACTATATCCAGTTCTGAAAGGGACTACGTCCATCATGTTTACACATTCGGGAAATGTTCCTGCAAAACTTATTAAGGAATTCCGTAAGAAACATGATAAACCTGTGCTTAAAGGTGCATACGTTCAGGAATCAGTTTACGTGGGAGACAATATGCTTGATGAGCTTGTCTCTGTAAAAACCAAAGAAGAACTGATAGGTGATATAATTATGCTTTTGCAGTCACCTGCCAAAAACGTTATTTCAGCCCTGCAATCAGGTGGAAATACAATTCATGGTGTTCTTGATACACTATCACAAAGAGAAGAGTAATAAAATATAATTAAATTAAAAATCGATAAAAATGGCAGATCTTAAGAAGTTTGCAGAAGAACTGGTTAACTTATCTGTAAAAGAAGTGAACGAACTGGCTAAAATACTTAAAGATGAGTATGGTATTGAACCTGCTGCAGCAGCTGTTGCAGTTGCAGGCCCTGCAGCCGGAAATGATGCACCTGTTGTTGAAGAGAAAACATCATTCGATATTATTCTCAAAGCAGCTGGCGGTCAGAAATTACAGATTGTTAAACTTGTTAAGGATATAACCGGTCTTGGACTGAAGGAGGCTAAAGCAGTGGTTGATGCTGCACCCTCTCCAGTTAAAGAAGGTGTTTCCAAAGATGAAGCGGAAGCTATTAAAAATCAATTAGTTGAAGCAGGAGCTGAAGTTGAACTTAAATAAGTTATACCTGAATAATGGGTTATAGGTTTAGTCCCGTCTTGCGGGACTAAGCCTTTTCGTTCTTTAAATAATAAGTTCACTTAATCTTTTAATAAATGTTCTCAAAAAATACCGAAAGAATAAGTTTCGCATCCAGAAAAAATCAGATTGATTACCCTGATTTTCTGGAGATTCAGTTAAAATCCTTCGGTGAGTTTTTTCAGCTTGGAACAACTCCCGAAAATAGGAAAAGAGAGGGACTTTTTAAAGTCTTTACTGAAAACTTCCCAATAACTGATACAAGGAACAATTTCGTTCTCGAATTTCTGGATTATTATATTGACCCTCCACGATATACAATAGAAGAGTGTATCGAACGCGGACTTACTTTCAGCGTTCCTCTCAAAGCAAAACTGAAACTTTACTGTACCGACCCTGAACATGAGGATTTTGATACAGTTATTCAGGATGTATACCTTGGAACAGTCCCATACATGACTGACCGTGCCACATTCGTTATTAATGGTGCAGAAAGAGTTGTTGTTTCCCAGTTACACAGATCCCCAGGGGTCTTTTTCGGTCAAAGCATTCATGCTAACGGAACTAAGCTTTATTCGGCCAGAATAATTCCATTCAAAGGTTCCTGGATCGAATTTACTACCGATATTAATAATGTGATGTATGCTTATATCGACAGAAAGAAAAAACTGCCGGTAACAACACTCCTACGAGCTATTGGTTTTGAGAGCGATAAGGAGATACTCGAGATTTTTAACCTTGCAGAAGAACATAAAGTATCTAAGACAAATATTAAGAAACTGGTCGGACGTAAATTGGCAGCCAGGGTACTTAAGACCTGGATCGAAGACTTTGTTGACGAGGATACAGGTGAGGTGGTTTCAATTGAAAGAAATGAAGTAATCCTCGACAGGGAGACGGTTATCGAATCTGAACATGTCGAGATGATAGTTGATTCAGGTACAAAGGCAATTCTTCTGCATAAAGACAATGCTTCTCTTTCAGATTACGCAATAATATATAACACACTTCAGAAAGATCCCTGTAACTCTGAAAAAGAGGCAGTTATCTATATTTATCGTCAGCTTCGAAACGCTGAACCACCCGACGAAGCAACAGCACGCGATGTTATTGACAAGCTGTTCTTCTCCGATAAAAGATATGACCTTGGTGAAGTTGGGCGATACAGGATAAATACAAAACTGGGTCTTAACACTGAGATGAATGTTAAGATTCTAACCAGAGAGGATATAATTAAGATTATTGGGTACCTTATAGAGCTTATTAACGCCAAAACTGATATCGACGATATAGACCACCTCAGTAACAGAAGGGTTCGAACAGTTGGAGAGCAGTTACATGCTCAGTTCGGAGTTGGTCTTGCACGCATGGCTCGTACCATACGTGAGAGAATGAATGTGAGGGATAATGAGGTGTTTACACCGGTTGACCTTATTAATTCAAAAACACTCTCTTCGGTAATTAATTCATTCTTCGGGACAAACCAGCTTTCTCAGTTCATGGATCAGACTAATCCACTTGCTGAAATGACTCATAAGCGTCGTATGTCAGCCCTTGGACCAGGAGGTCTTTCCCGCGAAAGAGCTGGATTTGAAGTAAGGGACGTTCACTATACTCATTATGGACGACTTTGCCCCATCGAAACACCTGAAGGACCAAACATTGGTCTTATATCATCACTATGTGTTTATGCCAAAATTAATAAACTGGGATTTATTGAAACTCCATATCTTAAAGTTAACGATTCTAAGGTCGATTTTAGTGATACGGGTATTGTGTGGTTGAGTGCAGAAGAAGAAGAAGAAAAAATGATAGCCCAGGCAAATGCTCCGCTTCTTGCTGACGGACATTTCGAGAATTCAAGAGCAAAATGCAGGTATGAAGCTGATTATCCGTTTGAGGAAGTTGGTAAAGTTGACCTGATGGACGTTGCTCCAAATCAGATTGCCTCAATTGCTGCATCTCTCATTCCGTTCCTCGAGCACGATGACGCTAACAGAGCACTCATGGGATCAAACATGATGCGTCAGGCAGTCCCGCTTATAAATCCTGAAGCACCTATTGTTGGAACAGGACTTGAAGCACAGGTTATAAGAGACAGCCGCATACTATATGTGGCAGAAGGCGATGGAGTAGTTGAATTCGTTGATTCTGATGAAATAGTTATCAGATACACACGGACCGATGAAGAGAAGTTCTTAAGCTTTGATGATGACATTAAACGATATACTCTTCCAAAGTACAGGAAAACAAACCAGAGTACATGTATAAACCTTATCCCTGTTGTAAAAAAAGGTGAAAAAGTTATTAAAGGACAGGTGCTTACAGAAGGTTATGGTACTAAGCAGGGTGAACTGGCTCTTGGAAGGAACCTGAAAGTGGCTTTCATGCCATGGAAAGGATATAACTTTGAAGATGCTATTGTAATCTCTGAAAAAGTTGTTCAGGAAGATTACTTTACATCTATACATATTGATGAATACCAGCTTGAAGTACGTGATACAAAACGTGGACTGGAAGAGCTTACTTCAGATATCCCAAATGTTAGCGAGGAAGCTACTAAAAATCTTGACGAAAATGGTCTTATCAGAATAGGAGCACATATAAGACCCGGCGATATTCTTATCGGTAAGATTACACCAAAAGGTGAATCAGATCCTTCGCCTGAAGAAAAACTTCTTCGTGCTATCTTCGGTGATAAAGCAGGCGATGTTAAAGATGCATCTTTGAAAGCAGGCCCTTCTCTCGAAGGTGTCGTTATTAATAAAAAACTGTTCACACGAGCTGTTAAAGACAAAAAAACCAAAGCAGTTGAAAAACCGTTGCTCGATAAGATCGAAGCAGAATTTAGCAGAAACAGCGATGAGCTGAAAGCACGACTTGTTGATAAACTTTTTATCCTGGTTAATGGTAAAACATCACAGGGTGTTAAGGATTACCTTAATGTTGATATCATTCCAAAAGGTAGTAAGTTCACTCTGAGACAGCTTCAGGAGATTGACTTCATGAATGTTAATCCTAATAAGTGGACTACAGATAAAAAGAAAAATGATAGTATCAAACAACTCCTTCATAACTATATTATTAAGTTTAAGGAGATAGATGGTGTCTATAAGCGTAAGAAATATAATATCACAATTGGTGATGAACTGCCAGCAGGTATTGTTCGACTTGCTAAAGTATACATAGCTAAAAAACGTAAGGTTAAAGTTGGCGATAAGATGGCCGGACGTCATGGGAATAAAGGTATTGTTGCCAGAATAGTAAGGGCTGAGGATATGCCTTTCCTTGAAGATGGTACACCTGTCGATATAGTTCTAAACCCATTAGGTGTTCCTTCCAGGATGAACCTTGGACAGATATATGAAACTGTTTTAGGATGGGCTGGTCAGAAACTAGGACTTCAGTTCTCAACACCCATTTTCGATGGTGCAACTATTCAGCAGATCACTGATTATACTGAGGAGGCAATACTGCCGAAGTATGGTAAAACATATCTGTATGATGGTGGTACAGGTGAAAGATTCGACCAGCCGGCTACTGTTGGCGTTATTTATATGCTTAAACTTGGCCATATGGTTGACGATAAGATGCATGCCCGTTCAATCGGACCTTATTCGTTAATTACTCAACAGCCATTAGGTGGTAAAGCTCAATTTGGAGGCCAACGTTTTGGTGAGATGGAGGTTTGGGCCCTCGAGGCATTTGGTGCTGCCCATATTCTCCAGGAGATACTTACAATTAAATCTGATGATGTCATTGGACGTGCCAAAGCATATGAGGCAATTGTTAAAGGCGAACCTATGCCTTTACCAGGTATACCCGAATCACTTAATGTTCTTTTACATGAACTGAGAGGTCTCGGACTGAGCGTAATACTTGATTAAGTATCTCGCAAGGTTTTGAATTTTTAGTTTTAGTATAAAAAAAATACAGCATATGTCATTCAGAAGAGATAACAAAACAAAGACCAGTTACTCAAAAATCTCAATAGGTCTTGCTTCACCTGAAGAGATACTTGATCGTTCAAGTGGAGAAGTACTTAAACCCGAAACAATTAATTACCGTACCTATAAACCGGAACGCGATGGATTGTTTTGCGAAAGGATTTTTGGCCCTGTAAAAGATTACGAATGCCATTGCGGAAAATACAAGAGAATCCGTTATAAAGGTATCGTTTGCGACCGTTGCGGCGTTGAGGTTACAGAGAAAAAGGTTCGTCGCGAAAGAATGGGACACATTTCTCTTGTAGTTCCTGTTGCTCATATTTGGTATTTTCGTTCGTTACCTAATAAAATAGGATATCTGCTTGGACTTCCGACTAAAAAGCTTGATTCTATAATATACTATGAGAGATATGTCGTAATCAATCCTGGTGTGAAGGCAGTTGATGGTGTTAAGTATCTCGATTTTCTGACAGAGGAGGAATATCTTGAAATTACTGAGTCACTTCCAAAAGAAAATCAATACCTCGAAGATAACCATCCTGATAAGTTTATTGCAGATATGGGAGCTGAGGCTCTTTATCAACTTCTCAGCCGTCTTGATCTTGATGAAATGTCCTATTCTCTTCGTCATAGAGCGAATACAGAAACATCACAACAGCGTAAAAACGAAGCCCTTAAACGTCTTCAGGTTGTTGAGGCTTTCAGAGATTCCAAACTGGTTAATAAACCTGAATGGATGATCATAAAGGTTGTTCCTGTTATTCCACCTGAATTGAGGCCTCTTGTTCCTCTCGATGGCGGACGATTTGCAACCAGCGACCTGAATGATCTTTACAGAAGGGTTATCATCAGGAACAACCGATTGAAAAGACTTATTGAGATCAAAGCTCCCGAAGTGATTCTTCGTAATGAAAAACGTATGCTTCAGGAAGCGGTTGATTCTCTTTTCGATAATTCACGAAAAGCAAATGCAGTAAAAACAGATGCTAACCGGCCTCTTAAGTCACTTAGCGATAGTCTTAAAGGAAAGCAGGGACGCTTTCGTCAGAACCTGCTTGGTAAACGAGTTGATTATTCTGCCCGCTCAGTTATTGTTGTTGGCCCGGAGCTTAGCCTGCACGAATGCGGTATACCAAAGGATATGGCAGCAGAACTTTATAAGCCATTTATTATCCGGAAACTGATCGAACGAGGAATAGTTAAAACAGTTAAATCAGCGAAGAAAATTGTTGACAGGAAAGATCCTGTTGTTTGGGATATTCTTGAAAACGTGCTTAAAGGGCACCCGGTCCTTCTAAACCGTGCTCCTACACTTCACAGGCTTGGTATTCAGGCCTTTCAGCCAAAACTTATTGAAGGAAAAGCAATTCAGCTCCATCCTTTGGTATGTACTGCATTTAACGCTGACTTCGACGGTGACCAAATGGCTGTTCATCTTCCTCTTGGGAATGGTGCAGTCCTTGAAGCTCAGATGCTTATGCTAGCTTCGCATAATATTCTTAACCCTGCCAACGGAGCACCTGTCACAGTTCCTTCACAGGATATGGTCCTGGGACTTTACTATATAACCAAAGGAAGAAAGAGTACCGAAACTGAAAAGGTAAAAGGTGAAGGTCTTATTTTTTATTCTAAGGAAGAGGTTAATATAGCATATAATGAAAAAAAGGTCGACCTTCATGCAGTTATAAAAGTTAAAGTCGACGATATAGTTGATGGGGAATTCATTAACCACCTTATTGAGACAACCGTGGGAAGAGTTATCTTCAATCAGTATGTTCCAAGGGAGGTTGGCTATATTAATGAAATATTAACAAAGAAATCTTTGAGGGATATAATCGGGCGAGTTCTTAAACTTGCAGGAACTGCAAAAACGGCTAATTTTCTTGATGCAATTAAGAACCTGGGATTCTATTCTGCATTTAAAGGTGGCTTATCATTTAATCTGGATGATGTAATTATACCTGAGGAAAAAACAAAATTTGTTGCAGAGGGATATGAGCAGGTTGAAGAGGTATTGAATAATTACAGCATGGGTTTCATAACCAATAATGAGCGTTATAATCAGATAATCGATATATGGACACATGTTAACGCGAAGCTTACGCAAACGCTGATGAAGCAGCTTTCAACTGACAAACAGGGTTTCAACTCTGTTTATATGATGCTCGACTCAGGTGCAAGGGGATCTAAGGAACAAATACGTCAGCTTTCAGGTATGAGGGGTCTGATGGCCAAGCCTCAGAAATCAGGTGCAACAGGTTCAGAGATCATAGAGAACCCTATCCTGTCGAACTTTAAAGAAGGCTTATCCGTTCTTGAATATTTTATCTCAACCCACGGTGCACGTAAAGGTCTTGCTGATACTGCGTTGAAAACAGCAGACGCCGGTTATCTAACTCGTCGTCTTGTAGATGTTTCACAGGATGTTATCATTAATGAAGAAGATTGTGGTACACTTAGAGGATTGGTGGCTACGGCCATCAAGAAAAATGAGGAATTTGTTGAATCTCTGTATGAAAGAATCCTCGGCCGTACAACAGTTCATAATGTTTATCACCCACTTACAGGCGAATTGATAGTTGAAGCAGGACAGGAACTTTATGAAGATCTTGCCAGGAAAATTGAAGATTCTCCAATAGAGCAAGTTGAGATACGGTCAGTTCTTACTTGCGAATCCAAAAGAGGAGTATGCGCAAAATGTTATGGTCGTAACCTGGCTAATGGGCTTATGGTTCAGAAAGGTGAGGCAGTTGGTGTTATTGCAGCTCAAAGTATTGGTGAGCCTGGTACTCAGCTTACTCTTCGTACATTCCATGTCGGAGGTACTGCATCGAACATTACTACCGAATCAAGAATTATTGCCAGGTACGGTGGTATAGCTGAAATTGAAGAGATCAGAACAGTTCCTAAAAAGGATGCTGAAAAGGGTGATATAGATATAGTTATAGGACGTCTTGCCGAATTAAGGATAGTTGATAAGAAAACAAGTATTGCTCTTACAACACATACAATTCCCTATGGCTCAAAACTGTATATAAAGCCTGGGCAGGAGATTGAAAAAGGTAAACTTATATGCGAATGGGATCCATTCAATGCTGTTATTATTTCAGAAATGGCAGGAAAGATAGGATACGATTTTCTTATAGAAGGTATTACATTCCGTGAGGAGTCTGACGAGCAGACCGGATTTAAAGAGAAAGTTATTACTGAGAGCAGGGACAAGACAAAGAACCCTGCAATAAAAATTTTATCTCCGAAAGGTGAAGAACTCAGAGTATATAACCTTCCTGTAGGATCTCACCTGGTTGTTGATACTGATAAGATGGTTGAAGCTGGTGAAGTACTTGCCAAAATACCGCGGGCTATTGGAAAATCAGGCGATATAACCGGTGGCCTTCCACGTGTTACTGAACTTTTTGAAGCACGTAACCCATCTAACCCGGCGGTTGTCTCAGAAATTGATGGAGAAGTAACATTCGGAAAGATAAAAAGAGGCAACAGGGAGATTTCTATCAAGTCAAAAACTGATGAGACAAAAAAATACCTTGTTCCACTTTCAAAACAGATACTTGTACAGGAAAACGATTATGTAAAAGCTGGAATACCTCTCTCAGACGGGGCAATTACTCCGGCCGATATATTGGCTATTAAAGGGCCGACAAAGGTTCAGGAATATATAGTTAATGAAATTCAGGAGGTTTATCGCTTGCAAGGAGTGAAGATAAATGATAAACACTTTGAAATTATTGTTCGCCAGATGATGCGCAAGGTTGAGATTGTTGATCCAGGTGATACTAAATTTCTTGAAAGACAAATCGTTGATAAACTTGATTTCATGGATGAGAATGACTGGATCTATGGGAAAAAAGTTATTATTGACGCTGGTGATTCTCAATTATTACGACCGGGAATGATAATTTCAGCCCGAAAGCTCAGAGATGACAATTCTGTCCTGAAACGACGCGATATGAAAGTTGTAGAGGCACGAGATGCAATCCCCGCAACTTCAAGCCAGGTGTTACAGGGTATAACAAGAGCGGCACTACAGACTAATAGTTTCTTCTCAGCTGCTTCATTTCAGGAGACTACAAAAGTGCTGAACGAAGCTGCAATATTAGGGAAGATAGACAGGCTTGAAGGATTGAAGGAAAATGTTATTGTCGGTCATCTTATTCCTGCAGGGACAGGACAGAGGCAGTATAATGGTATTATTGTTGGTTCGCTTGAAGAATATGATAACCTTGTAGGTGTAGAACAGGAAGCTGATTCCGAAGCCACTCAAATTGTGTAATTATATAAGTTATGACAGATCCCAAGAACCCGACACAGATTAGTATTGAGCTGAATGAAGAAGTTGCCCAGGGAACATATTCGAACCTTGCAGTTATAACTCATTCAACCTCTGAATTCGTAGTAGATTTTGTCAGAATTATGCCAGGAATACCTAAGGCACAGGTTAAATCGAGGATTATTCTTACTCCTGAACATGCAAAAAGACTTGTTGCTGCACTTCAGGATAATATTGACAAGTATGAAGCTGTTCACGGGATAATCAAAGAAATGAAAGGGTCAGGATCAGCAATGCCATTAAATTTTGGCGGTCCCACAGCCCAGGCATGAAATAAATGTTTTATTTGGCCGTTGGTACTAATAAATGCTAAGATAGATCTGAAATGAGAGGACACATCATAAGAAAAATACTTGTTGTACTAATAATTATTGCACCCGTTTTCTCATATTCAGGTTGTAAGAAACAAGTACGTTGTGGTTGCGGTAAAGATGTTCTGTTTACTCTTGAAAACAGGCAGGCAACAGTTTATTATAATGAAACAGGAACAAGTATCACTTTTACAACAATAGAAGATCCCTATTCTACATATAATTTCTGCAATCCGCAGGAGATGTTTCCAAAATTTGAAGACTATAAGTCAGGAGATGTTCTTCTTGTGTCCGGCGATGTTTTCTGGGAGTGCAACTATCTGTACCAATCCAGTAATTATTCGTACAGCCCTTACAAAGTTTATATGATTCAGGTTACTGATGTCACGTTGGATCTTTACGGAAAGAAATAATTGTTTTTCAAGCGATTTATGATATGTTTTTATGATTGCTGTTAGTTAAAAAATTTTGTGCTGACAATTTTGTATATTTCAGAAAAATTCAGCAATGAGTCAATATAACATATCTTTTGTTGGAGCAGGAAGGGTAGCTGATGCTTTGTGCAGGAAAATGTATGCTGCTGGATTTAATATTGAGTTGATTGTTTCTGAATCGAAGAAAAACGGTCCTTCACTTGCTGGTTCATGTAATGCCTTATGGTCTTCTGACCTTAAGTTTCCCAATTCAACGGATATAATAATTGTTTCTGTACCTGACCACAGGCTAAAAACTGTACTGGATAAGATAACCTGCTGTTCAGAAACCCTGGTAGTTCATACTGCAGGTAGTATTGGCTTAGATATTTTCCCTGATCAATTAGCACATAAAGGCATTTTTTACCCGCTACAAACCTTTTCATTGGAAAGAAAAGTTAATTTTCAGAATCTTCCTTTTCTCCTTGAATCATCAGACGAAAAGTCCACTTCAATTTTGAAAAGTATTGTGCATTCTGTTGGAGGGAAAGTGTATCTTGTCGATACTAAAAACAGACAAGCTTTACATCTGGCTGCTGTATTTGCCTGTAATTTTTCTAATCATATGCTTACCCTGGGGAAGGAGATAGCATTAAATTCAGATTTTGCTTTTGACCTGCTTGTACCATTAATTAATGAGACTATTTCAAAAGCAATAGATATCGGACCTGAAAACTCTCAAACAGGACCTGCTGTGAGACATGATCATGACACAATTAAAAGACATTTGGAATTATTATCTTTCTCACCCGAACTTCAGAGGATATATGATGAAATGACCGGATCAATAATGAATTACTATAACAAAGAGCGATGAATGGCTAATTTTAAGGAAGGTCTCGTAAGAGTAAAAGCATTTGTTTTTGATATTGATGGAGTGTTGTCATTACAAACAATAGGTCTTAATTCTTTTGGTGTGCCAAACAGGACTGTGAATCTTCGTGATGGCTATGCTTTGCAACTTGCAGTTAAAAAAGGTTATTATGTAGGAATTATCTCAGGAAGCAGGTCAAAAGAATACAAAAAGAGACTTAAATTGCTTGGTATAAGTGATGTTTATCTCAACAGCCGCACCAAACTGAACCATTTTAATACTTTTCTAAAAAAACATAATCTGAATAAATCTGATGTTCTGTTTATGGGTGATGATATCCCTGATTTTGAGATTATGAAACAGGTAGGTGTTGCAGTATGTCCTTCCGATGCAGATAGTGAGATCAAACATATATCTTCTTATATTTCAGATAAGAAGGGAGGGGAAGGATGTGTTAGAGATGTTATTGAACAAGTGATGAGACTACATAAAAATTGGATGGATAATGATGCATTTACATGGTAATAGATGAAAGAATTTTTTAATCTGATCAGATGGAAAAATCTTATCATAGTTGTTCTTACTATGGTACTTATGAGATATGCAGTTATCGGACCGATCATAAGCAAAATTGGTGTTATCCTTCTTAAGGGAACCGGAGAAGAGATTCCAATGGTACTACAGTTTCCATGGTATAATTTTGTTTTACTTGTTGCTGCAACTGTCTTAATTACTGCAGGTGGATATGTAATTAATGATTATTTTGATATTAAAACTGACCTGATAAACAAAGGGAAGGTTATAGTGGGTACAAAAATTCCCAGACGGCAGGCAATGATGTGGCATAATATTTTTAATATTGCAGGTGTTGCTGCAGGCTTTTATATTTCATGGAAAGCAGGTTATGTATGGTTGGGAACTCTTTTTCTTATGGTATCTGGGTTGCTCTATTTCTATTCTGCAAGCTATAAGAGACAGTTTCTGATCGGTAATATTATTGTTGCTATTTTAACAGCGATGGTCCCTATGCTAGTTGTCTTTTATGAATGGCCAGCATTATTTAGGTATTACAATATAAATGCTATTTATCCTCCCAAAATTGACCTGATCTTATACTGGGTAGGGGGTTTTGCCCTTTTTGCTTTTATGACTACACTGACCCGCGAAATTATTAAAGATATAGAAGACTTTGAAGGAGATCAAGCCTATGGAAGAAACACAGTCCCTGTTGTTATCGGAGTAACTTCAGCCAAGATAGTATCTGTTAGCCTTATAATACTTACTATTGCTATGCTATATCTTATCTGGCACTTATTTATTAACGATACCCTAACTTTTATTTACCTCACTTCTCTCATAGTCCTGCCACTTATCTTTATTATATATGAGGTTGTAATCAGCAGAAACAGGAAACAGCTTCATAGAGCAAGCAGCATCATGAAGATTGTGATGCTGACAGGTATTCTTTACTCTGTTGTGGTAAAAGTAATTATTAACTGGAACCTATTCTGAGAATGGTAATTGATAACCTTAATAGCTATAGGATAATCCTTGCCTCTCGTTCACCCCGCAGGCAGCAATTACTCAAGGAACTGGGTATTAAATTTGATGTTCTTATTAGAGAATATCCGGAATCTTATCCGGAAAATCTTGTTGGGAAGCAAATTGCCACTTATGTTGCATATGAAAAGGCACTTTCATTTAAAGGTGAAATTTCAGATAATGAAATTGTTATAACAGCAGATACTATTGTCTGGTGTAATCATAAGGTGCTTGGCAAACCTCTTGATCATGATGATGCTATCAGAATTCTCAAAGAAATCTCCGGCAATATACATGAAGTAATTACTGGGGTCTGCATATTTTCATCTGTTAAAGAGAGAACATTTTCTGTCTCAACAAAAGTTACATTTGATACATTGTCTGATGAGGAGATTCGTTATTATGTTGAAAGATTCAAACCTTATGATAAAGCTGGCGCTTATGGAATACAGGAGTGGATCGGATTGGCAGGATGCAGCTATATTGAAGGATCATATTCGAATGTTGTTGGCTTACCTGTGCAGAGACTCTATAGAGAACTTCAAAGATTTATATTAGAATAAAAGTTAAATGCAAAAGTCGGAGCGAAGGAAGGGATGGGTTAAAAGAAGACAAATGGCAAAAGTTAAAATGAATTATTAATAAAACCTATTATTAGAGATGAGAAACAAACTACTTACAATCACATTATTATTGACAATATTTTTTGTTTCAGTCTGCAGAGCCGACGAAGGTATGTGGATTCCCCTTCTTATTGAAAAATATAATATCAAGCTGATGCAGGAGAAAGGTTTTAAACTGTCGGCTGAAGATATTTATAGTGTAAATAAAGCTAGTATGAAAGATGCAATTGTGTTGTTTGGCGGAGGCTGTACGGGCGAAGTTATTTCATCTGATGGCCTTTTGATAACAAACCACCATTGCGGCTACAGTCAGATTCAGAAACATTCGACTCTTGAGCACGATTATCTTACAAATGGGTTTTGGGCAATGTCGCGGGAAGAAGAGTTACCTGATCCTGGTCTCTCTGTAATTTTTCTTAAAAGGATGGAAGATGTTACAGAAAGAGTTCTGGAAGGAGTTACTGCTGACATGAATACCACCAAACGTGAAAAAATTATTAGTTCAAATAGTTCTGAAATAAGAAAACTAGCCACTGAGGGAACCGCTTATTCTGCAGTAGTGAGGCCATTTTATATGGGTAATCAATACTTCCTTTTTATCAATGAAACATTTAGAGATATACGACTCGTTGGAGCACCACCTTCTGCTATTGGAAAGTTTTGTGGAGAGACCGATAACTGGGTATGGCCACGCCATACAGGTGACTTCTCCCTTTTCAGAATCTATGCTGATAAAGAAAATAAACCTGCTGATTTTTCTAAAGCTAATGTTCCCTATAAACCAGCTTATCATTTTCCTATTTCAATTAAAGGTGTAAATGAAGGAGATTTTACAATGGTTTTCGGCTACCCTGGATCAACTTCAGAGTATGTTACATCTTTTCATATCGATATGATAAAGAACTATTTAAATCCTAAGATGATTGATCTCAGAACTAAAAAAATAGAGATATTGGAGTACGGAATGAATTCTGACCCACTAATAAGGATACAGTATTCTGCAAAGAAAGCTGGAATAGCTAACACATGGAAGAGATGGATAGGAGAAAGTCAGGGATTGGGAAAAATGAAAACTATTGATAAGAAGAAGGAGTTTGAAAACAGACTTACCGTATGGATTAATGAGAATAATGATCGTATAACAAAATATGGAGATATTCTGCCAAAATACAAGGAGCTGTACTCGGAATGGAAGGACTATAGCATTGTAAGTAGTTATTCCAATGAGGTTTTCATAAGAAATGGCATTGAAGCCATAAGCCTTGCAAGAAGAATTAATGCATTGGTTAAGCTATTTGAGAATAATGGCGATCCGGACAAAATTCAGACTTTGAAGCTCAGTCTGATTGAGATTGGGAAAAACTTTTTCAAAAATTATAATATGGAGACAGATAAAAAGTTATTTGTAGCTCTTATGACAATGTATGGAGAAAATCTTGAAACTAAATGGCAGGCACCGGGGTATATAAAAATTAAAAATTCATGTAAAGGGAATTTTTCCTCTGTAGCTGATAAATATTATGAATATTCAGTTTTTTCAGACGAGGCAAGATTCAACGCATTTATTAAAGGATTTAACAAATCAGATATTCATAAATTAAATAAAGATCCATTCTACCTTCTTGCTATTAATGTGACTGACTTCCTGGCAGAAAAAGTAAAACCTGAACTTGATCGAATTAATGATGAAATTAAATATCTTAATAAGAATTATATGACAGCTCAGATGGAATTTGATAAGGAACGAGTTTTCTACCCTGATGCCAACTCAACTCTTCGTATAACATATGGAACTGTTAAAGGATATTTTTCAAAAGATGCTGTCTATTTTACTCATTATACAACACTTAAAGGGATTATGGAAAAGGATAATCCTGATATTTATGACTATGATGTACCAGATAAACTGAGAGAGTTGTATAGCGCCAGGGATTTCGACCGTTATACACAGAACGGAGAAGTACCTGTTTGCTTCATTGCTAATAACCATACAACAGGTGGTAATTCAGGTAGCCCGGTAATAAACGGTGATGGTAATCTTATTGGTGTCAACTTCGACAGGGCATGGGAAGGTGTTGCCAGCGACCTGGCTTTTAATCCTGACCAGAGCCGTAATATCAGTCTGGATATAAGATATGCACTTTTTATTATCGACAAATTTGCAGGAGCAGGTTACCTGTTAAATGAAATGACAATTGTTGAATAAACTTGTGGGCAAAGCAGGGGGTCAGAACCGGATAGTATACTTAACTTTTACCCGAGCCTCGTAGACTTCGGTACTGAAGCGCTCAAGAGGATCGATCAAAGGAGAGTTGAATGTAAGAAAAATCTCTTTCCCTGGCTTGATTATCCATTGGAAACGTGATTGCCATCCCATAGACCATCCCACGATTTATTATAATCTTTTCCATTTTCATTCACAAGAGCGTCACCAATACTTCCTCTGGGGCCAATCTGAAACCAATAACCACTTCGTCCATCGAGATATGTATCGAGAATTATCTGAACCCGGTCATCTTCACCTAAACTTACATCGCGGGCTAACTCTTTGGCTGTCATGCCACTCGGGTCATCAAAGCAGTGAATTCCTATATAAATATTGTTATGATCATATAAGAAGTAGAATTCAGTTTTCTCCGAAACAGGATCACCGGGTTTAGGTTCTCTTTGATATAACTCATTAATCATAGAAGCTTTACGCCATACGTCTTCCCTGATAGATCCATCAATGACAGGAGGAGTCTCAGTAAAAACAGCTTTTATTTCGGGTTGGGCCAGGAGGGAAATTGAAAACGATATGAAAGCATGCATTACTTTTTCCTGATATTCCATTTTTTTGGTATTTTGTTTTTCATTGTTGTATTTATGTTATATAGGTCTAAAAAGTATTAACTTTCAATAAAATATCTGAATGGATGAAAATAGTCGTTGATGATAATATTCCTTTTCTGAAGGGAACGTTAGAACCTTTTGCTGAAGTAGTCTATTTGCCCGGGAGGCAGATCAGCAGAGAAATACTTATAGATGCAGATGCTCTGCTTATCAGAACAAGGACAAAATGTACTGAGAGCCTGTTGAAAGGAACAAATGTCCGGTTCATTGGTACAGCAACAATCGGATTCGACCATATTGACATCCGGTTTTGTGAAAAAAATAAAATTTTCTGGACTAATGCTCCTGGTTGCAATTCATCGTCGGTTCAGCAATATATTGCAGCAACCCTGCTTAAACTGGCTATGGATCACAAGTTTACTTTGAAAGATAAAACTATCGGAATAGTAGGGGTAGGAAATGTTGGTTCCAAAGTTGAAAAACTTGCCTGGATTTTAGGGATGAATGTTTTGCTGAATGATCCACCAAGGGCAAGAATTGAAGGGGGTAAGAATTTTGTAAAACTTGATAATATCCTTTATGAATCGGATATTATTACAATACACCTTCCTTTAAGTTTTGTAGGTGATGATAAAACATACCATCTCTTTAATGACAAGAGTTTTAATAAGATGAAAAAAGGAACATGGTTTTTCAATTCTGCACGTGGTGAAGTAACGGATACTAATTCGCTTAAGAAAGCCCTGGTTTCAGGCAAGCTGGGTGGGGCTGTGATAGATGTATGGGAAAATGAACCGGATATTGATATTGAGCTTATGACGAAATCTTTTATTTCAACTCCACATATTGCAGGGTATTCTACTGATGGAAAAGCTAACGGAACGGCAATTGTAGTGAAATCTTTATGCGAATATTTTGATCTTCCCTTAAAAAGCTGGTATCCTGATAATGTTCCACAGCCTTCTACTCCTGATCTGAAAATTGATGGTAAGGGTAAATCAGAGGAAGAGATAATCAGGGAAGCTGTTTTTCATACCTACAATATTACCCAGGATGATTTAAAATTTCGTTTTTCACCAACCGATTTTGAAAAGCAAAGAGGTGTTTACCCGGGAAGGAGGGAGTTCTCTTCTTACTCTGTGAAATGTCATGACTGTACTAAAAAGAGCCATAAAAAACTTGAGGATTTGGGATTTAGGGTTATTGTCTGATTGTCTTTTGTCTTTGTTACACCGAAACCTTTTCAAGTGCCATAGCGTATTCTTTCACCTGGAAAACAAATGCCTGTAGCCTGGTATCGAGTGAGACGGTATCCTGACCATCATAAGCAATATTAATAAAGGGGATATTATTATTGTCTTTTCTGAATGTGTCGCTCACTGAGGCAATAATAGTACCCGGCGCACATGTAAATGGCAATATTGCAGCCATACCCGAAACGCCTTTCTTTGTAAGAGCTACCGATGAACCCATTGCAATAGGAGGATCACCGTCATAAAATTGACTCACATACTTATTGCATAACTTAAGCATATCGTGCAGCGACACATCCTTTTCATGATCGGTAAATTTATTAATACCCCGTAGTAAAGATGCTGCAATAAGATCCTGACCATAAGCCTGAATCTTTGATTTGATGATACCTTTTGTATCATTTTTCCATCTGCTGTCACGGGTAAAACGGTGTGTAGAGTAAAGAATCCATTCTGAGAAGGGACCAATGTTCACCTCAACGCCAAGATCTTCAAGTCTGTTTGCGATATTCCCGTTACAGCCTGCATTGTCTCGCATGAATATTTCACCAATGATGGCAACCACAGGTTTTCTCTGGCTCTTATCAACCTTAATTGCAATAAAATCTAAAACAATTTCAGTCAGGACTTTATGCAGACCTTTTGATCCTTTCTCTATACAATTTTCAAGTCGCTTTAATGATTCACCATATAGTTTATCTGAATCCCCTTTGTTGACCTCATAGGGTCGGGTTTCCCTGTAAATTTTCCTGAGATAATCAGCAACAACAAATCCTTTCCAGGCATTGATCCTGAATTTTTGTCCATGTTCACCAGCAACATCTTCATACGATGTGTCATTTGATGGCGTAATAAGTTCTGCTTCACTAAAACCAAGTCTGTCAAAGAGTATCCTGTGAAATTGGTTATACTGACCGAACCGGCATGGGCCATTATGATCGGGCATAAAGAAGCTCATTTTTGAAGGATCTGCACCACGCTCCTGTAGCTTTTTTATAAAACTTCCTGTTACACAAATCATCGGAAAACACTCTTTTGATGAGGTATATTTTCTTCCGATTGCAAGATCCTCTTCAGTCTGTATGGGCAGAACTTCAGACTGAATACCACAACTACGGGCAGCTGCAGCGAGCATGTAGCCACCATCATTCATATACGGAAAATACATCACCCGGTCTTTTTGAGGGGATGCCTGACCCGGACGAGGTCGATAGATCTTCATATCTTTTTTCTTATTTTGCTCAGCCCCTTTGAGGCTATCAAGAAATGCTTCAATACGTGTAATCATTCCGGCATCGGCAGAGTGTTCATCTACTTCGAGATGAAGAAATGGCTTACCTTTAAGTTCTTCTGTAACATAATGCCATATAAATGAGTCGGGTCCGCAGCGAAAGTTACTGATATATACTGCATGGAATTTATCATGTTTTGCTACCATCTGTGCGGCGGCTATAACCTTTTGTCCGTTTGGCCAATACATGCTACGGTAGTTCTCAAAAATATTATAAGGTGACAGATCAAGCATATCCAGAGGAATTGGCATAACATTTTGGCCTATAAGCTTCTCAACCAAACCCAGATTAAGATGTTGGTCTGTACTGTTATAGGGTCTTCCTAAAAGTACTACTGGCCGGCAGTTCCCGGGAATTGAATTAAGTACATCTTTCCCGTAATCAATAAGACGTTCTTCAAATGAAACTTGTATTTCATCAGCTTTATATACTGCTTTTTTAATCTCTGTTTTACTGATCCCAAACTTCTCACTGAAGAATTCTGTCATCTCTGGGATGAGAGCTCTTTCGAAAAACCTGAAATGAAGGGTTGGGATAAGGAGTTTTGATTCATCGACTTTTCCTCGCAGGGCCGCTTTTACCATAAAAGGATAAGACTGGATCCATGGACAGTTGGTATTGAAAGTCTTGTTCCCTTCCTTTTTCTTTCCATTAACAATAAATGGAAGGAAAATGTAATCAACACCTTTTTCAATAAGATCTATCACATGACCATGCATCAGTTCGACAGGAAGGCAAGTCTCCGCGTTCACCGATTCGATGGATTTTGTTACCAGCGATTTATCTGACTCTTTAGAGATTACCACCGTAAATCCAAGTTGTTCAAAAAATGTCCTCCAAAAGGGGAATTGCTGGTAGAATACCATCAAAGCTCTTGGAATTCCTATAGTAGTTGATTCCCCTGTTTTATTTTCCTCGAAGCCCTCCATAAGCATTTCGGTCCTGACCTTAAAAAGGTTGGGAATATTATTTGCCACCTTTTTCCTATCGTCAGTCTCATACTTTTCGCAACGGCCACCATAGTACAATGATTTCTTTTCCCCTGATATTTTTATACGGCTTATTTCA
This sequence comes from Bacteroidales bacterium, assembly GCA_035530515.1. Lineage (GTDB taxonomy): Bacteria > Bacteroidota > Bacteroidia > Bacteroidales > VadinHA17 > LD21. Next base: position 105,343 of record DATKUO010000009.1, on the reverse strand, counting down.
CAATGATTAGTACATCCCTGACATGTGAACCTGCTTACCTTATAAGTGCTGTTTCGTACTCCAAAGCCTTTGAACCTGGTTTTTTGACCTTCAACCATCGATCTTTTGGCCAGGATGGCGGCGCCTATAGCCCCGGTAACATCGAAATGGGGAGGTATTATTATCTTCTTGCCAAGGACCTGTTCGAAAGCGGCAACAACTGCTTTATTGTTAGTAACTCCACCCTGAAAGAATATTTTATCGCCAATCCGCCGATCTCCGACTACCTTTTGTAAGTAATTATAGACGATAGAATAAGCGAGACCCCCGACAAGGTTTTCGTTTTTGGCTCCCTTTTGCATGAATGAGTTAAGATCCGATTCCATGAAAACGGTGCATCGGTCTCCCAATTTTACCGGACATTTAGAATTAAGCGCCATACATCCGAACTCCTCTACAATATTAATGTCCAGTTTCTCAGCCTGCTCCTCAAGAAATGACCCGGTACCGGCTGCGCACACCTTATTCATCTCAAAATCAACAATAACGCCATTTTCAATACTTATATACTTTGAATCCTGACCTCCAATCTCGAATATCGTGTCAACAGTCGGATCGTAATCAATTGCCGCTGTTGCCTGAGCAGTTATTTCGTTCCTGATAGTGTCGGCTCCTATGAAATCACCTGTCAGATATCTTCCTGAACCGGTTGTGCCTGCACCGAGTACAACCACATCATCGCCTACCTCGTCAAAGATCTCAGTCAATCCTTCCTGAATAGCTTCGAGAGGCTTCCCGGCTGTTGGCAGATAACGTCTTGCCACAACCCTGTGTTTGCTATCTATTAGTACTACATTTGTGCTAAGGGAACCAACATCAAGACCCAAATAAACCGGTAATTTTTCCTTATCGTTTTTAACGAAATGCACATCTTTTTGATATTCTGCTTCAGATTCCTTCAGTTGAGGAAGGCTTATAAAATCTTCAGTGGCACTGGCGAGATACTCTTCAAGTTTTGAAATGCCGGTGAAGTGGTTCATAATGAGATTATTAATACGGACATAATAAACAGCTCCTATTGCTCCCATGGCAGCGTGATGAGGAGAGATGATCAATTCCCCATCGGTTAGGTTCAGTATCTCCCTGAAAGCCCTGATCATTCCGGTATTTGCTGCCACCCCTCCTGAAAAGAGAACCGGTTTTAAAATCTCTTTGCTTCTTGCAACATTACTGCGGAAGTTTCTTGCTAATGCGAAACATAATCCGGCTACAATATCGTGCAGAGGGGTTGCTATCTGCTGGTGATGGATCATATCGCTTTTTGCAAAGACACTGCAACGGCCCGCAATCCTGGGAGGATCAACTGATTTTAATGCCATTAAACCAAATTCATTTTCAATAGGTACGCCTATTCTTTTTGCCTGCTGGTCGAGAAATGAACCTGTTCCTGCCGCACATACGCTGTTCATTTCAAAATCGACCAGTCTGGAGTGTCCGTTTTCCGGATCTTTTTCAAGAATGATTAGCTTAGAATCTTCTCCCCCTATCTCAATTACTGTTCTTGCTTCAGGATACATTCTTCCTGTAGAAGTTGCCTGGGCAATAATTTCATTAACAAATACACCTCCAATGAGTTCAGTGGCCAGCTTGCCACCTGTCCCTGTAATGGCAATTCCTTTAATAGTTCCGGAAGAGTATTTATTCAGGATTTGTGATAATCGCTCTTTAAGAACGAAAAAGGGTTTCCCATGGACATAATCATAATAATCCTCCAGAATGTTATTATCGTTATCAATAACTACCGTATTTAATGAGACCGAACCTATATCAAGGCCCAGGTAAAGAATATCTTCAGATGAAATCTCTTTTTGTGGTTCATTTTGCATAGTCAGAGAATTAAATGGGGAAAAACATTGAGAACCCCTAATACAATTGTGTTAATATTAAAACTATTAATTATTTTTCGGAAGCCAATATAATCAATTTTTTTATTGTAATGTTGGAAAGGATATAAATGTCATAGAAGTTGTGTTCCGTTACTTCGTTGCGCCGCTAAACAGTTATACCCACTCCTCCTGAAGATACCCTGTTTCTCTGTGATCCTTTAGATGTTTGAGATGTGCTATGAATGATCTTGCTGAATTTTTTGGAGTTGCAAGACCATCAATAGCCAGGGCTCTTGGAGACCTGGCTATTGATGGATATATTTTGGCAAACAGAAAAGATATTCAGATTTTGGATAAAAAGGGATTGGGCGATCTTACTGTTGATTAATTCAATGATACAACAGATCCCGTTTCAACTGGCAGGGAAATAATAAAACAAGTACCTTCATCCACCTTGCTTTCTATAACGATATTTCCATTATTTATTTTTACAAGCTCACTACAGAGCTTAAGTCCCAATCCTGTTCCCTTTTCATTCTCTGTACCCTGAGTACTCTTGATTTCGGTGGAGGTAAAGAGATCCTTTTGTTTTTTTTCAGGGATACCTACTCCGTTATCACAGATCTTGAGCATAATGCCTTCCCCTTTTAATTTTTTCTCCTTAAGAAGAATGCTGATTCTACCTCCACGTGGGGTATATTTGACTGCGTTTGACAATAGGTTTCTAATAATAATATCCAGTAGGTCTTTATCAACGAAGGCTATTGAGCTTCCTACTTGTGTGAAATTTACTGATATCTCTTTTTTGTCGGCAGTCTCTTTGAAAATACTAAGGTTAGTAAGTATGATATTGGAAAGATCATGTTTTTCAGGAGAAAAATTTATCTTGTCTTCCTGGCCTCTTCCCCAAACAAGCATATTCTCCAGAAGACTAATTACAAGCTGTGCATACTGGATACTTGAATTAGCAAAAGTGTCATACTTTTCTTTGTACTCTTTCTCTTTAAGAAGGTTGAGCATATACAGGATGTTTACTACCGGACTTCTTAAATCGTGTGCTATAACAGAAAAAATTCTGTTTTTAAGTTGAATAGTATCTGATAACTGTTTGTTTTGCAACGCTATTCTGCTGCTTTGTTCCTCGATTTCTTCATTCCTGTTCTGGAGCTCCTTCGTTCTTTCTTTAACAAGAATTTCCATTTTCCTGTTAACCAATTCAAGCTCATTTTGAAGCTTTTCCTTATCATGAAATACCCTTACCCATTTATAAAGCAACAGGCCAGCCTGGATGAAGACAAACAGTACAATAATATATGTGAGTAAATATCCAGTACCACTTTCAGCTTTACCCAGCGACACCCTCATGTCATGTAAGCCACCGAATAACAGGAGAATAAAGGCAAGAAAATACATAATGTCAAGGGCATTTCTTTTCAATATTCCCTGAAAACTCTTGAATAGTATGTAACCTAATATTATAAATATTGAGGGATAATAAGCTAACATAATGTAACTGAAGATTTTTACCGGTAGAAGCAGAGTCAAAACAGATGCCAGCGAAAATAATACAGTAAATGTCCAGGAGGTTATCCTGAAAAATAATGAAGGATAAAGATTTAAAACAAACCATGTGCCTCCGATAATAAGCAGAAACAATCCGATGTATTCGAACCTTACTATCCATATCCAATCGATATTGAACAGGTTAAGAACAAGATAATGAGAGGTAAACAGGGGTCTTATGGCCAAACCTGTTGTAGTCATACAAAAGAATCCCATGACCTGCTCTTTAGTAGAAAGAATAAAGAAGAAGAGGAAAAAAATGGAGAATCCTAAAAGAAGGCTGATCACTGCCCATTCTCCAGCCCAACTGTTTGCAAGTTGTTTCTGAATCTCTGAAAATGTACCAAATTTAACAGGAAGCCAAAATCCTCCGCGACGATGGTCATAATTTGAAACATTAATTATTATTGTCAGTGAATCTGATTTCGGGTTCAATCTAAAAAAATTTCTTTTATATTCAGGTCTTGTTTCTTCTGCTGATTTTCCAGTATTCCCGGCTCCACCCATATATCTTCCGCTGATATAGATATCATATGAGGAATCAAAAACAGGTAAATCAATCGCCAGTGACTTATTTAAATCAGCAGGTAATAATATTGTTAACCTGTAAGTAGCAAATCCAAATTTATTAGTTTTGACTGACTCCTGTGAATAATCTGTCCAGTATGATGGAACCTTACCAAAGTAATCAGGTTTTATTGTCTTGGATTTAAAGTCATTGGGGTGAAGCATCTTTCCCCAGTAAAACTCCCAATCTCCGTTAAGGTTTACAATGAAATGTTCAGGATCGCTTATTTCACGAAGGTCAAGCACCCCTTTAATGGCTTTTGAAGAAGTACCATTTGCATTCAGATTAAAATTGAAAACAAAGCATAAAAGCAATAAGATTAATATTCTGATTCTCATTAATAAATCCCGGAGTTAATAAATATATTTTCTATTTGCTATTGGTTTTAGTTCACAAAATACAAAAATAGATTTCATTGTACAATATAATAAATCAATATTTATAAAAGAAAAGAAAGCCACCGGGAGGTGACTTTCCATGATTTACCTAAAACCTGATCGTAGAATCTGCCGGATGGCGATTGTAGAGAAATTATAATTTTGTTAAACCATTCTTTTCATGGCTGCAAAAAGAATCAATAAAAAATGAACTGTCCAAAAAATTGTCTGTAGGTCTGAAAGTTTTATTGTCTTTATGTCTTAATATTTTAACCTTTAACCTTTATTCAATCTATAGACGTGTGAAAATCCAAAATGTTGCACAATTTTCTGTTAATGATTTGTTAATCATTTGTTAAAATATTATATACATCAGATTATGAGGCATATAGCTTATTTTTTCGAAATATTGCCGAAGGCAATAGTCATTATGGTTGCATACTAACTCGGGAGTTAAGTCAGCTATTTCAACCGACAGATCAGTGAATCAACGGTATAAGAAGTAAAGACCCCTAATCCGTCGGTTATATTTGAATATACCGGAGTAGCTTCTGAAAATGGATTTTCCCCATCTCTATATTCACTTATTGACTTATGGTACAGGTAGTAGGATTTTTCTAAATTCATCAGATAAATTACGAAATATGCAGAATCTTGCTGATAGAAATAATTAATTCCATAATTTGTTTTTTTGATGATTTTTCCCCCATCCATTCCATTGTCATCGAAGAATTCATTCTCGAATTGAAGAATACCTGTACTACAATATGATTCCCGGGAATCCGGATGTGAAAAATAGCTTATACTTTTAGCGATTATTCTGTAAAAATTATCTTCTCCGGGAATATCATGTATGGTTAGCTTTAAATCAATAAGTCTCTTTTCCATAAGCCATGCATAATTAGAGAGTACTGAAAATGTATCTGCTTCGATTATAAAGTTTCTTTTCTCAGGTACCGTGCAGGAAGCAATAGCTGATAACCCTTTATCGCTTGAGATTCTCAGATTATAGGTTTTGCCATATTGTATCTGCATTTTATTATGGTTTATCTTAAAGCCTGTTTCTGTAGTGTCCAGTGCTACCTCATTCAGACCATCTGAAATAAATCCGGTAAGATTGCCAAGTGGCTCCTCGGTGTTCAATTCACCAAATAATTTTTTATTCGATGTTACTGTGAAATATGACATAGTATCGGAAGGAGATATAAACGATGTTATCACCAGCTTCTGATTGAACTCAGGTAAAACTACATTTTTGACATCACTCTCACAGGCCGATGCAATAACCATTATTAATATGACAATGAAATATTTTGTTCGATATGATATCATTTTCTAAAACTTAAACGAATAAGTAAATGAAGGTATAATCGGGAACAAACTTACCTGTTTAAGAAGACCATATTCTTTCCCGGTATCTTTGTCAAATTTATACTGAGTATAATAATAGAATGGATTTTTACGGTTATAGAGATTGTATACTGAAATTTCCCATGTACGTTCTCCCCATTTTTTTTCTTTATGAAATTGTATTCCAACATCCAGCCTGTTATAAGCTTTCATACGAAAGTTATTTTTTTCACCATAATCATTTACCATTTGTCCAAAAAAAGGCACTCCATTATCATTAATTAAATAAGGATCATGTGGATTCTGACCATTTATCTGATGCGAAGGAGCATTATATTCCGAAAGTGGGAGAGTGACTGCGTTTCCTGTTCCGAAAACCCATGTTCCTGACAAAGTTATATGATCATTTAGCTTATAAGTCCCAACAATTGAAATATCATGCCGGCGATCATAACGTGCATAATATTTCTTTCCGAAATTGAGTGAATCGAATTGCATCTGGGTCCACGACAATGTATAACCGATCCATCCATTAAATCTGCCCTCTTTTTTCTGAAGCAGAAACTCAAGGCCATACGACCAGGCGCGTCCTGAAGTTACATTATCTTCCCAGTTAATGCCTATAGCTGAGTTTGCATCATCAAGATTAATAAACGAAGCACCTTCTTTATACCCGATTACATGATCCATGTTTTTGAAATATCCTTCAAGTGAAAAGGCAAGTTCAGGTTTCTTTATATCTTTTACTATGCCTATTGCCACCTGTTGCGATTGCTGTGGTCTGACCCTGTCAGTGGTTGGAACCCATAAATCAGTCGGCAGGCTTATCCCTGTCCCTGACAACATATGAATGTACTGGTTCATTGATGAATAGGATGCTTTCAGGGCAAAATCGTTTTTTAATCTCCAGGCAGCAGAAATCCTGGGCTCAAGGAATTTATACTGATTTTTTGAAGCCAGAAAGTGACTGAATCTTAGTCCTCCGTTTATTTTAAGTGTTTGAACAGGAGCCCATGTATCCTCGATATATATACCCGATTCAATACCATCTGTATATACAATATCCTTAATATCAATATTGTTTGGAACGTCCAGTTCAACAAAGGCGTGTGGTTTGAACCTGTGAAAAATTGTTATGGCTCCGGCTTTTATCCAGTGTTTTGGGTTGGGAATAAAGTCAATATCGTATTTCAACGACAGATCTCTGATCCCTGAGTAGTATTCAGCGTAATAGTTCTTCTCATCAGGCAGAACTTTATACTTATCGTAAATGCCAAAAGTATAATTACTAAAAATTGCTGAGGCATTGGCAAACACTTTATTATTAAACAGATGATTCCATCGGAGAGTACCAGTTGCGTTTCCCCAGAGAAAGCCTACGTTCTCCTTAACATATTCTGTATTATTCTTTAAATAGAATTTATCTTTCCCAAAATATCCACTTAGGCAGAGTTTATTTTTTCTTCCAAAATCATAATTGATCTTGGCATTGAAATCGTAAAAGTAATATCCGGTATTTTCTTCTTCCATCGCTGCCAAAACAGGTCTGAGGAGCAAATCTGCATAGGTTCTTCTTCCGGATAGAAGAATGGAAGATCTACCCTTTATTAAAGGCCCTTCCACCGTAGCTCTAGATGAAATCAAACCAATACCACCCTCTCCATGCCACTCCTCTTTATTTCCCTCCTTCATATTCATTTCCAGAACAGATGATAAGCGTCCGCCATACCTGGCAGGAAAACCACCCTTGGTAAGCTCTACACTCTTTAAAGCGTCACCATTAAACAGTGAGAAAAATCCGAAAAGGTGGCTGGCATTATATACAATTGCATCATCAAGAATGATCAGGTTCTGATCAGGTCCGCCACCACGGACATATATGCCACTCGATCCTTCCGATCCTTTTTGCACTCCGGGCATAAGCTGCAGAACTTTGAGAACATCTTTTTCACCCAGCAGTGAAGGGACATTTTTTATTTGTGCTACCTGAAGGTTAACAGTACTCATCTTAACTGATTCACTTTGCCTCTCCTGGCGGTTGGCAGTTACAGTCACTTCTTTAAGTAAAGTATTGGGATTCAGGTCAATATTTAGCTCAATATCCCGGTTAAGAGTGGTTTGTACTATTTCATGTGTAAATCCTACATAGGAGATTATCAGCTTTACTGAATCGGCTGCGGGCAATGTAATTGAATAGAAACCATAAGTATTTGTTACAGTACCCGTCTTACGGTCGGGCAGATATATATTTACACCAATAAGTGACTCTCCGCTTACGGCCTCTTTGACGTATCCGCTGATAGTGTGACGTTCAATAGTTTGTCCATGGACTTGAAGAAGCACAGTCAATAATAGAGCAAGACTGAGTAGTTTCATTACATCACCTCTGTTTTACCGCTAAATATTAACGATTAACATCTGATTTTATTATTCTTTATTAACTCTATTAAAAAAATATTTAACTTGCACCTTCATTGCAAGAGAATGATTTTAAAGCTGAAATATAGTTTCATGATGCAACGCCTTGGCAGAAGGCTCTATTGTTGTCTGATGTTTTTTAGCTACTAACCATTGGGTTTCTTCGGAATTCTCAGACTATTTGCAATCCTTTCCATTCAATAATTTCCATTTCAGTTATACACCTTTTATATGAAGGGACTTATTTTCAACGTTAGAAAATATTCAATCCATGATGGCCCTGGAATAAGGGTAACATTCTTCATGAAGGGATGCCCATTAAGCTGTCTATGGTGTCATAATCCGGAAGGAATATATCCGCTCCCTGAAACAGTGATTAAGATCAATAAAGTAGGTCAAAGAAAATTCAGCAAAAGTGAGGAAGTTGGAGAGTACTATTCAATAGAAAATATTATTAAAACAGTTGAAAGTGAAAGGATTTTTATTAATCAGTCAGGGGGAGGCGTCACATTTTCCGGGGGAGAACCTTTGATGCAATTTGAGTTTCTCCTTGAAGTATTAAAAGCCTGTAAGTCAAATTATTTTCATACTGCTGTGGATACTTCCGGATATTCATCACTAGAAAACTACAAATCAATAATTCCTTTTACGGATCTTTTTTTATTTGACATAAAGCATATGGATGATGTAAAACATATTGCACTCACAGGTGTTTCCAATAAGGGGATACTTGATAATTATCGGTTTCTGCTTGAAAGTGGCAAAGATATTATGGTAAGGATTCCGGTTATTCCTGGAATTAATGATGACCCTGAGCATCTGGAAAACATGAGAAATTTTTTACTATTAACTAAGACAGAATCTCTTAAAAAGATCAATCTTCTTCCTTATCATAAAATAGGATCATCAAAATATAAAAAATTTAATATCCCATACAGGATGGGGAATATTGAACCACCTTCTAAGGAGAAAATGAATGAACTGAAAGAGTTCTTCTCTGAGGTTGGAATTAAAGTTAAAATAGGAGGGTAATTTAAGTGATAAACGTAAGACAATCAATAAAATAAAACTTATGATTATTTCAGAAAGAGTTAACAGATTGAGGGATCAGAGTCTGAATGCAGTCGAAAAAATAAGTGTTGAAAGAGCATTGCTAATGACTCAGTTTTATAAGAGTGATGAAGCGAGGGGATTATCTGCTCCCGTAAAAAGGGCGAAAGCATTTGAATATCTTCTGAAGCATAAGAAGATATTTATCGGTAAAGATGAATTAGTAGTGGGAGAGAGGGGCCCTGCGCCAAAAGAGACCCCGACTTACCCGGAGATTAGCCTTCATTCTTTGCAGGATCTTGAGATACTTAATTCAAGAGAAAAAGTCTTCTTCAGAGTTGATGAAGAGGTAAAGAAAATTTATAAGGAAGATATTATCCCTTTCTGGAAAGGGAAGAGTAATCGCGACAGGATTATGAGCCGGATGACTCCTGAATGGATAAATGCATATAATGCTGGTCTGTTCACTGAATTTCAGGAGCAGCGTGCACCCGGACATACTGTATTGGGATACAAGATGTTCAGTACAGGATTTCTGAAACTTAAGGAAGAGATAAATGATTTCATCTCAGTTCTTGATTATTTTAACGACTCACAAGCGTTTGAAAAGTTTGAGGAGCTTAAAGCAATGGATATAGCATGCGATGCAATAATGATGTACGCGAATCGTCATGCTGATGAACTGGATAGACTTGCTTCTCTAGAAAAAAATATTGAAAGGAAGAATGAGCTTGTTAAAATGGAGAATATATGCCGGAAGGTCCCTGCAAAGCCTCCTGAAACTGTTCACGAAATGCTTCAGCATTACTGGTTTATTCATCTGGGGGTTATAACAGAATTAAATCCATGGGACTCATTCAACCCTGGCAGGCTTGATCAGCATCTCAATAAGGTCTATAAGAATGAGATTAAGGCAGATTCTCTTTCCCCGGAAGAATTGTACGACCTTCTTGGTTGTTTCTGGATTAAGTTTAATAACCATCCTTCCCCACCAAAAATTGGAGTTACAGCCAACGAAAGCAACACCTATACAGACTTTTGCCTGATTAATCTTGGAGGCGTCAAAGCAGATGGATCAGATGCAGTAAATGAGATGTCATATATTCTGCTTGATGTAATAAAAGAGATGCGTATTCTTCAACCCGGTTCGATGATACAGGTAAGCAGAAAAAGTCCTGACAGGTTCATACATAAAGCTCTTGATATAATAAAGACCGGCTTCGGACAACCATCATGCTTCAATACTGATGCTATAATACAGGAGTTGTTGAGGCAAGGCAAAAATATTATGGATGCCCGTAATGGTGGTGCATCAGGATGTGTTGAGGCTGGTGCCTTCGGAACAGAAGCTTATTGGTTGACCGGTTATTTCAACCTTCCAAAAGTTCTGGAGCTGACATTGAATAACGGTTTTGATAAGAGAACAAACAGGCTTATAGGACTGGAAACAGGCTATGCTCCTGATTACAAGAATTTTGAAGATCTAATGGAGGCTTACAGGCTACAGGTTAATTTCTTTATTAATATCAAAATCAGGGGCAATAATGTTATAGAAAAGACATTTGCCAACTGGCTTCCTGTCCCGTTTTTGTCATTGCTTGTTGAAGATTGCATAGCTAATGGCAAAGATTATAATTGTGGTGGGGCCAGGTATAACACATCATATATACAGGGTGTTGGTCTTGGCAGTATTACTGATATGCTTACCTCAATACGGTATAATATTTATGATTACAGGAAGTTTACATGGGAGGAGTTAATGAAAGCTCTCGAAGCAGATTTTATAGGGTATGAACAGGTTCAGCATGAGATGATCTATTATTCTCCGAAGTTTGGCAATGATGATGATTATGCTGATCAGCAGGCTGTTGCTGTTTTTGAGATCTATTATGATGCAGTGAATGGAAGACCTACTTCCAGAGGTGGAATTCATAGGATAAATATGTTGCCAACAACATCTCATGTCTATTTTGGAAGTGTTATTGGAGCCACACCCGATGGAAGAAAAGCATTTAAACCATTATCTGAAGGTATATCACCATGCCAGGGGGTTGATAAGCATGGTCCTACATCAGTTATCAAATCAGCTTCAAAGATTGACCATCTGCGAACAGGAGGCACCCTTTTAAATCAGAAGTTTTCTCCTTCTTTTTTTGAAGATGAAGATAGTTATGATAACCTTACAGCGTTGATTCGTAGCTATTTTAGTCTTGATGGACATCATATCCAATTCAATGTTGTGAATGCTGATACGCTTAAGGAAGCACAAAAGCACCCCGAATTATACCGTGATCTTATTGTCAGGGTAGCAGGGTACAGTGATTATTTCAATGACCTGGGGGAAGATCTTCAGAATGAGATCATCGACAGGACAGGACATGGAGAGGTATTGTAAAAAGTAGTTAGTGGCTAGTGGCTAGTGAAGGAATGGTTAGAAAGTCAAAGCCGGTTTTGTAATATACAATAAGATAGGCGTAGTTTCAAACTACGTCTATCTTTTACAACCATTAGAACTTATACAACCTTTAAAGCTTTCCCTTATTTCTTCTTATCCTTTGTTTCATTGAACACTGAGGTGGCTGTTGCAACCACACCTGCAATGTCGGTAAGATTCGACGGGATTATTAATGTGTTATTAATCTTGGCCAATTTTCCGAACTCCTGAAGATACTGTTCAGCTATTCTAAGGTTTACAGCATTTAATCCGTTCTCTTCAGATATTGCAAGTGATATAGCCCTTAATCCGTTTGCTGTAGCTTTTGCAAGTTGTTCGATCTCTGAAGCACGTCCTGCAGCTTCGTTGATACGCTTTTGCATTTCACCCTCTGAATTTTTGATGAGGGACTGCTTGTCTCCTTCTGCAATATTTATTTTCGCCTGTTTGGCTCCCTCTGATTCAGCTATAATTGCTCTCTTTTCCCTTTCGGCTCTCATCTGTTTTTCCATTGCATCTTTTATGCTCTGGGGGGGGATAATATTCTTAACCTCATACCTGGTCACCTTGACGCCCCATGGTTCACTTGCCTTGTCAACTGCTTCAACAATAGAAACATTAATAGTTTCACGTTCTTCAAATGTTTTGTCGAGTTCAAGTTTACCAATAATACTTCTCATTGTTGTTTGTGCAATCTGTATTGAAGCAAACCGGTAGTTGTCAATTCCATAAGAAGCTTTTTGGGGATCTAGTACCTGCAGGTAAAGAATACCGTCAACCTCAACAGAAATATTATCGCGTGTGATACAAATCTGTGATGGGACATCAATAGCCTGTTCCTTAAGTGTATGCCGGTACCTTACTTTATCAATAAAAGGGATAAGTATCTGGAAACCTGCTGTAAAAGTTGTCTTGTATTTTCCGAGTCTTTCTACGATTATTGCTGTTCTCTGAGGAACAATTTTGATCATAGAAGCAATAAGGATAAATCCTAAAAAGATTAGGCCTATAAGAATAAAAGTAGAGCTTGATCCTTCCATTTTAATTATTTTTTAGGTTCGACAAATAGGGAAATATTTTTCTTTTCAATAATGATAACTGTTTGTCCTGATTTTATATCGGATGTACCTTCCGCTTTCCATATAGTGCCTTTAAACTCAACTTTACCCTTATTCTCGGGACTAAAATCAGTGATAGCAATAGCCTCCCTTCCTGTAAATTCATCTTCAATCTTTTCCGAAAGGTTATCCTTACTATAGAACAATTTCTTCTGAATTATTCTTCTCAATGCAATGAGTGAAAGAACAGAAATTATGGCAAAAATTAATATCTGAAAATTAGTAATGGAATCGGGATTTCCAATAAGGCAGACCAATGCCGTAACCCAGGCCCCCAGTCCGAAGAAAAAAATGAAGAATCCGGGAATAACCAATTCAAGCAGAAATAGAACAAGACCAATTATAAACCAAAAAAGTTCAGGTCGGGAAAAAATAGTTTCAATCATAATTGAAAGTGTAAAACAATTGTGGGGTAAGTATTTTGATTGAAGTAAAGATACAATAAAACTACTGATAACTCCAAAATAAATTGCACTGTAATATATTTTTAATAAGCATTTATTCAAGGGAAATAAGGAGTTTCAATTCTCTGGTAAATGGATGTCAATATCTTTGATCCACGCAACGACTTTCTTGGAATAGAAATTCAGGTTTTCACAGGTGAAATCGCCTTCCATTTTAATAAGGTAACCTTTATATGTTTTTGTGTTCTCCGAAAACTGGTAGCAAATAAATTCTGATGACCCTGCATCTGCTGCTACATTCTTAAGAGCTGTTACCTTACTTGATGCAATATTTTTAATGTAATTTGAGTATTTCTGAAGCTCATCTTTTGGAATTCTTTTACTGTTAAGCATGCATTTGCTAATGTTTTCAGTAACCTGGCTTTCATCAAGAATCAAATCATTGTCAGGGAAATTCCATCCATCAGGATTACTATAGGTCAGAATATTGCCTGCATTATTGATTATAATTCCATTATGCTGATAACCCCAGGCATAATTGACATATTCAAACTGGAACAGGATCGTCTGTTTATCGCTTATAATGTGATCCTTTTTACATCCTGTCAGGAAAAGGGAAATCACAGTAATTATTACTATATTTTTCAATGTCTTTATCATAAAAATCCAACTTATCTTATCAAACAAAAATCGGACCATGTTTCATCGTTTAGGGAAAAAATTATGGTGTATTAATTTTTATTCCAACTGCAAAGAATTGAAGGATAAAAAAATTTCCCTGGTTCATTTATTTTTTGTAATTTATATCGGTAATAATTCCTCATAGAATGCTCTGAGATAGTAAACATCTCATCCGTAAATTATGCGGGATAAGTAATTCATTTATAATAGATAATGTACTCTGTTTTACTGTATTTTAATTTATTAACCAGGAAAGGGAATATATCAAATGGAGAAATTTTTTGATTATTTTGATGGTCGGTACAGAGAGTCTATCTTGAATAAACCTCCTGCCGATGACGGTCCTGTAATTACAATTTCACGATTAACAGGATGTGATGCCCGCCAGGTAGCTGCGCTGCTGGTTGATGACCTAAACCATAAATATGGAACAAAAAAGTGGAGATGGGTTGATAAGGATATTATTTATGCCATAGCTAAGGACTTGAATACAGAGACACAACGTGTTGAAAATTTCTATAAGGGGATTGAATTGTCAAATATTTCGGAAATGATAATGGCTTTTTCAGGTGGTTTTGTGAGTGATCTGAGAGTGAAAAAAGCTATTAAAGATGTTGTTCTGGCGATGTGTAAAGAAGGGCATGTTATACTTGTAGGAAGAGGAGGAGTATCAATATCTAATGAAATTGCCGATGCTCTTCATATCAGACTTATTGCTCCATTTTACTGGAGGGTTGAGAATGTGATGAAAAAGAAAGAGATGGAAATTGGAGCCGCTGAAGAGTATGTAGTTGATACTGATGAAAAAAGATTCAATCTGATCCGGGCATTTCTTGATAAAAAACCTCTGAATATTGATTACATGTTTGATTCAACAATCAATCGCAAATCCTTTACAATTAAGGAGATAGTAGAACTGATAATAATAATGTATGAGAAAAAGGTAAGCAGACAAATTGCTGAAAGAAAAAAAACAGTAGGATTTTTTAAATGAATGCTCACCTGATCTTATCATTTTCCTGAGCTCCGTGCCTCGTGCCCCGTGCCCCGTGCCCTTTGCCTTTTATACCCCAATACATTCCCCAATCTTTTTTATATGATCGCTAAGCCGCTTGTCGAGACTTTTCTTATATGCATCCCAGTCTTTGATCGGATATTTAGCCACACCACTATCCATTGCTGCTTTTGCCACAGCTGAAGCAACACTCGCAAGCAGACGAGGATCAAGAGGTGTTGGTATAATATAATTCTTTCCAAATGTAAGTTTATCAATATTATATGCCTTTAAAACTGAATCAGGTACGGGTTCTTTCGCTAATGCAGCAAGAGCTTTTGAAGCAGCAAGTTTCATCTCCTCGTTAATAGTCGATGCTCTAACGTCAAGTGCGCCCCGGAAGATGAATGGAAATCCCAGAACATTATTAATCTGATTTGGATAATCCGATCTTCCGGTAGCAAAAATCAGATCATTTCTTGTAGCCATTGCATCCTCAAAAGAGATTTCCGGAAAAGGATTTGCCATTGCAAAAACAATCGGATTTTTTGCCATGGAAGCCAGCATCTCTTTTGTCAACATATTGGCAGTAGAAAGACCAAGGAAAAGATCAGCGCCTTTTACAGCCTGGGCTAATGTATCAATATCCCTGTCGGTTATAAACTCCTGCTTGTATTTATGAAGGTCTTTTCTTTTGCGGTTGATAATACCCTTGCTGTCAGCCATTACAATATTTTCCTTTTTTATCCCTAGAAAAACATAGAGTTTTGAACACGATATAGCTGCAGCTCCTGCACCGCACACAACAACTTTAATATCTTCAACCTTTTTACCGGATATTTCAATGGCATTCATTAGTCCTGCTCCGGAGATAATGGCTGTACCATGCTGGTCATCATGGAAAACCGGAATGTCAAGCATTGCCTTTAAACGTGTCTCTATCTCAAAGCATTCCGGAGCTTTAATGTCTTCAAGATTTATTCCTCCAAAGGTTGGTGCAATCTGTCTGCAAAATTCAATAAGTTTTTCGGGATCTTTCTCGTCAACCTCAATATCGAAAACATCAACATCAGCAAATACCTTGAACAGAAGTCCTTTGCCCTCCATAACAGGCTTACCTGCCAGAGTCCCAATATCGCCAAGTCCGAGAACCGCAGTACCATTTGATATTACAGCGACAAGATTCCCTTTTGCGGTATAATTGTAAGCATTTTCAGGATTCTTCTCAATTTCAAGACATGGATATGCCACTCCCGGCGTATAGGCAAGACTTAGATCATTTTGTGTGTTGTAAGACTTGGTCGGTATGACCTCTATTTTACCTTTACGGCCTCTGCTATGATAGAGAAGCGCTTCTTCTTTTGTAACTTTTGGCATGGTGCGATTTTTAAATTAATTAGTAAAATGCAGGATATAAGTTAACTGAGATAAGCTATTTTAAATTACTGGATAAGAAATATATTTACAAGTTAAATCAATATTACCAATTTAAATATGAATAAAATCATATGTTTATATCCTTTCAGGAATTCAGATTTGGATGGAAAACCTTGAAAAAAAGGTTATCATCACCAATTATTTTGTATTGATAACAAAATTAGATATTTTCAACGCAGTTTTGGTAAACCTATTTGCCAAAATTTTATTTAATCATTATTAGATGAAAAAAACAATCGCAATTGGTGCTGATATAGGTGGAAGTCATATCAGCTGTGCAGCAATTGACCTTGTTTCCGGAAAGATCATAGGGGAAACATTAACTGAAAGAGTTGTCGATAATCAGGCTCAGGCCAGTGTGATTATTGCTGTTTGGGCAGAAGCTCTTTCAAGTGTTTTGGATAAAGTAGACACTAAAAAAGTTAAAGGTATTGGCTTTGCAATGCCAGGACCATTCGATTATGTTAAGGGAATCAGTTATATCCGGGGTGTTGCAAAATACGAAAATCTTTATGGCTTTAATATTACCCATGCTATATCGAGCAGCCTGGGAGTTCCTGAAGATTTTCTAATAAGATTTATGAATGATGCTTCATCGTTTGCTGTAGGAGAGGCATGGGCAGGTAGTGCAACCAGGGCAAATCGCTCCCTATCCATCACACTTGGTACCGGTTTCGGATCTGCATTTATAAGTAATAGGATTCCTATTGTTGATGGTCCTGAAGTACCTAAACTGGGCTGTATTTATCATTTGCCATACAGGGATGGAATTGCTGATGATTATTTTTCAACACGAGGATTGATAGGCAGATATAAGAGTGCCACAGGTAAAGATCTGGATGGTGTAAAAGAGCTTGCCGAACTAATCTCCTCTGAAACGATTGTCTCAGATCTTTTTATTGATTTCGGAGATAAACTGGGAATATTTCTTGCTCCATGGCTTAAGAGGTTCAGAGCTGAAATACTTGTTATTGGAGGAAATATATCGCATGCGTATAATCTTTTTGGCGATGTTTTTGAAAACAGGTTAATAAAAGAGGATTGTAAATGTGAAGTTGCCCTTTCAGAACTTAAAGAAGACGCAGCTCTACTCGGAAGTGCCTATCTGCTCGATGATGATTTTTGGAAATCGGTGCAACATGCTCTCCCATTAATGTAATCAGTAACCAGTAACCAGTAACCAGTAACCAGTAACCAGTAACCAGTAACCTTTATACAAATAACTATGTCCACACAAAAATTAAATTATACAAAAATACTCCCTGTTCTCATGGCTTTCTTTGTCATGAGTTTTGTCGATCTCGTAGGCCTGGGGGTTGATCGTGTAAGCAAAGATATGAACCTGAGCGCTACTCTTGCTCAACTTATCCCTTCTGTAGCTTTTCTCTGGTTCTTTCTTCTATCTGTTCCGGTGGGAGTGATGCAGTCGCGCCTGGGTAAACGTTTTATGCTTAATGTTGGGATGGGAGTAACTGCTTTAGGATTATTTGTGCCTTTTTTCTTTTATACTTTTTCGATGGTACTTGTTGGATTTGCTCTGATTGGAATAGGGAATACAATTGTACAGGTATCTGCCAATCCACTTATGGTTTATGTTGTTCCGGGAAACAGGGCATCGAGTTTCCTAAGCTTTTCTCAATTTATCAAGGCTATAGGATCAATGATAGGCGCTCCGCTGGCAGCTGTACTGGCAGCAAGGTTTGGTGACTGGAAACTTTTATTCCTTATATTCGGGGTAGTTTCATTACTAACAGTTGTTTGGCTGGGTTCAGTTAAAATAGATGAGGTAAAGCAAACAGAGGTAAAAGCAACATTTGCATCATCATTTAAATTGCTTGGAACAGGATATATACTAATGATGGTAATCTCTATTTTCCTCGTTGTGGGTATCGATGTAGGTTTTAACTCCAATTCAGGTCAGTTCCTGATTAAACAGTTTGGTGTTGAACAGATTGCAGCAGAATCTGGCAGAAGTATCTATTTTTTCGGACGCATGCTTGGAACATTTGCAGGAGCTATTATGCTTACTAAGATATCTCCCCGTAAATTTTTTATGTGGACATCTGTTCTCGGGATATTATCACTTGTTGCTATTCTTCTGATATCTTCACCCTTCATGGCATGGGTATTAGTATTTATGATCGGACTGGCGATTGCAAACATTTTTCCCCTTGTCTTTTCGATTACAGTGGAAAAGTATCCGACCCGAACTAACGAAATATCAGGACTTATGATGATGGCAATTTCAGGAGGCGCAGTTATACCTTTGCTTATTGGATGGGTAGGCGATATTAGCAATGTTGCTATTGGAATGTCAATTCTTATTATATGCATGATCTACCTGTTATCAGTATCTGTCTATAGTCTGAAAAGGTAAATAACCGTTGCCGGGCTACATGGGAGTCTGGAAAATATGTAAATATTTAATAAATATCAATTTCTTTTTGGAAATCCTTTAAACCTTTTTGATAAAAGAACATCCAATTGAGAATGTAACATTGATATTTTGTACTACCTATGCTTTATTAATAAGCCAGTATTTATTGTGAAAAAAATAACAGTAATATGAGATTAAAAAGAAATATTGCAATTAGCGAGTCAGGTTTCCTGTTCGATCCCACAGGAGGGGAATCTTATTCTCTTAATGAACAGGCTCTCGAGATTTTTAACCTCCTGAGGGAAAAGAAAACAAATGAAGAAATCTCTGCATTTATGACTGATATTTACGATATAGAGGCAGATGATTTTGAGAAATATTATTTTGATTTTCTGGGTATGCTGAAACAATATAGACTATTGGAAGATGATGACCAGAACTAGGTTAACTATAGCTGTAACAGGCCTGAACAATACTGACAATCCAGGACCGGGGATCCCTGTAATCCGGGCGCTTCGTGATTCCAAAGAATTTGATGTCAGGATTATTGGCCTGGCTTATGAGAACCTCGAGCCAGGCATCTATATGCATGATATTGTTGATAAGACCTATCGTATTCCTTATCCGTCAGAAGGGTCTGATGTTCTTATTAAAAGAGTGCTGGAGATAAATACTAAGGATAAGATAGATATGCTTATTCCGAATTTCGATGCCGAATTAATGGCTTTTATGAAATCAAGGGATACTCTTTTAATTGCCGGTATTCATACTTTTCTTCCAGAACTGAAACAATTTGAGGAAAGGCATAAAACTAATCTTCCTGAATTCGGTGAAAAATACAAGGTCAATGTGCCGGCAAGTAAGCCTGTAAGTACTTTATCTGAATTAAAAGATTTAATTGAGGAGTTTGACTATCCCGTTGTGATTAAAGGTAAATTTTATGACGCCTATATTGCCAACAATTATGAACAGGCGGCAATATATTTTCATAAGATATCTGCTAAATGGGGTCTCCCTGTGGTGATTCAGGAATTTGTAAGGGGAACCGAGGTTAATGTTGTTGCTTTGGGCGATGGATATGGTAACACAATGGGTGCAGTTCCTATGAGGAAACTATATATTACAGACAAGGGCAAAGCCTGGTCAGGTATTACGCTGGATGACAGCAATATGCTTGACCTGACACATCATATAATCAGTTCTACAAAGTGGCGGGGAGGACTGGAGCTTGAACTTATTAAAACAGATGATCAAAAGTTTTATCTGATCGAAATAAATCCAAGAATCCCGGCATGGGTTTACCTGGCAGTGGGAGCTGGTCAGAATCTGCCTGAAGCGCTTGTGAAGATGGCTCTTGGAATGGAGGTAAAACCTTATACTGATTATAAAAAGGGTGTTATTTTTGTCCGTTATTCATTTGACCTTATTACCGATATCAAAGAATTTGAAAAATTATCAATGTCAGAAGAGTTATAAATATATTATTATGAAAAAACCATTCGAAAGACCTTATATCAAGAAGATCAAAGCAGGTATCCCTTCAAAATTTGGTATGAATGTACAGTCAGAACCACTGACACATATTGAGAATGTATCAGTAACTGATATTGTGAAACAATATGGCTCACCTGTTTTTGTTATCTCAGAAAATACAATCAGGGAAACATATGCTGAAGCAAAACGTGCTTTTCAGACAAGATATCCAAAGGTTCAGTTTGCCTGGTCATATAAAACAAATTACCTCGATGCAGTATGCAGAGTTTTTCATCAGGAGGGTTCATGGGCAGAGGTTGTTTCGGGGTTTGAATATGAGAAAGCAATAAAAAACAATGTTCCCGGTTCACAGATTATATTCAATGGTCCTGATAAATCATCTGAAGATCTGGAACTGGCAATAAAAAACGATTCATTTGTCCATATTGACCATTTTGATGAGTTATATATGATCATTGAGGTTGCATCTAAGTTGAAAAAGAAAGCTAATGTGGCCATCAGGGTAAATATGGACACAGGAGTATATCCTATGTGGGACAGGTTCGGATTCAACTACGAGAATGGAGAAGCATGGGATGCAATTAACCGGATCATGATGGATGGGAATCTGGAACTTGTTGGTCTCCATACACATATTGGTACTTTCATGCTATCAGCCGATGCTTATCGAAAAGCTATGACTAAGCTGGCTGACCTTGCTCACAGAACAGAAAAAAAACATGAGAAATCCCTGAAATATCTTGATATCGGTGGTGGATTCGCTTCAAAAAACACACTGAAAGGGGCTTACTACCAGGGCAGGGATATGGTTCCGGGCTTTGATGAATATGCCGAAGCAATTACAAGCGCAATTGTTAATTCGGAAATTAATCCGGCAAAACTACCTCTTCTGATCCTTGAAACAGGAAGAGCATTGATCGATGATGCCGGTTATCTTATAGGCACTGTCATGGCCAATAAAAGGTTGTCTGATGGAAGACGTGCAACTATTATCGATGCCGGTGTAAATATCCTTTTTACATCTTTCTGGTACGAACTGGAGGTTCATCCGGCACGACAAACATCCGATCATCTTGAAGAGACAACAATCTATGGACCTTTATGTATGAATATTGATGTTATAAGAGAGTCTGTCTCCTTTCCCCTTCTGAAAAAAGGCGATAATTTTGTTATAAAAAGGGTTGGAGCATATAACATGACACAATGGATGCAGTTTATTACATACAGACCTAAGGTTGTGTTGATTGATACAAATGGCAAAATGCATATTATAAGGAATTCCGAGAGTCTCGATTCAATCCGTGGTCTTGAAGAGATCCCTGAACATTTATCATAATGTAATCAATTTTATTTATTGTTATTGGCAATCATGAAGATATATAGTAGATTGATTTTGGCGGCGCAGAGCTCAACTACAAACGGTGTTCGGTTCTTCGCTCCCCTTGGGGTTGGGGTAATCGAAGAACCGGAGCAAAGCAGAGCTCTACGAAATCAAAATCAATTGGTTTTTAAGTATAATTTCAGTTACTCATTATATTTTTTTTCAAATAGCAACAGATGAAAGACAAGATAAATGCATTTCTGAAATGTGTTTTAAACAGCTATTCACAGATCTTTTTTTCTGATAATAAGGTGTTTGCTGTTTTGCTTGTACTTGTCTCTTTTGCAGACGTATATGCTGGCATGGCTGGTTTAATATCTGTTATTATAACAAATATTACAGGCATGTATCTGGGTTTAGATAAGCGTGTAATAAATAAAGGGATATATGGTTTTAACAGTCTCCTTGTAGGTCTGTGTCTGGGTATCTATTTTTCTCCAGGCCTTGTTCTTACAATTGTAATTATTCTTGCAGCTGTATTAACCCTTTTTATTGCTGTCAGCCTCCAGGGTGTAATAGGCAAGTACGGACTCCCTTACCTGAGTATTCCATTTCTTATAGGTGCATGGATACTTACACTTGCCACTCGTAATATGTCTTTTCTGGGAATAAGTGAAAGGGGTATTTATACATTAAATGAATTATATACGGTAGGCGGAACCCCTATGGTAAATTTGTATGAATGGTGGAATAATGTGGGAATATTAAGACCATTGAGAATTTATTTCATCTCACTGGGAGCAATACTTTTTCAGTATAATGTACTATCGGGAATCATTATAGCTGCCGGATTATTATATTATTCAAGAATATCATTTACTCTGTCACTTATCGGGTTTTTTACTGCATTTTATTTCTATGATCTTGTGGGGGCAAGTATATCTGAGTTGAACTACAGTTATATTGGATTTAACTATATACTGACATCAATAGCCATAGGGGGTTTCTTTATAATCCCTTCCATAAGGTCATATCTCTGGGTCATATTTCTTGTGCCTATTGTGGCCCTTTTTACTTTAAGTTTTTCCACAATTTTCGCATCAGCTGTTTTGCCTGTATACTCTCTACCCTTTAACCTTATAGTTCTTCTTTTCCTTTATGCTTTGAAATTCCGGATCAATCCGTCAAAAAGGTTATCAGAAGTAGTTATTCAACAGAATACACCTGAGAAAAACCTTTATTCATTTCATAATGATACAGAACGCTTCAGGCACGACATGATACCTGTTAAGCTACCGTTTTATGGAACATGGACTGTGTCGCAGGATTACGACGGGGAACAAACACATCAGGGTGCATGGAAACATGCTCTTGATTTTATTATAACTGACAATTCAGGAAAACAATTTACCGGTAAGGGTGACCTTCCCGAGGATTATTTCTGTAATAATAAACCGGTTCTGGCACCATCCGATGGGTACGTTGAATCAGTTATTGATAATGTTGAAGATAATATAATTGGAAAGGTAAATCTTAAGGAGAACTGGGGTAATACTGTTATTATCAGGCATAATAATTACCTTTTCTCATCATTGAGTCACCTTAAAAAGGATTCTATTACTGTAAAGCCCGGGGATAAGCTAAAACAGGGAGATATAATAGGGAAATGTGGTAACTCGGGAAGATCTCCATATCCTCATCTTCATTTTCAAATGCAGACATCTCAATACATAGGGTCTCCAACTTTGTTTTATCCTATAAGTTATTATATCGGGCATAATAAATCAGGTTTTGAACTTAAGAACTTTTCTGTTCCAATTATCGATCAGAAAATTTCAAATGTTGAAACAAATGAACTTCTATCAAATGGATTTGAGCTGATCCCGGGTAAAAAGTTATGTTTTGATACAACAAGGAATGGAATAAAGGAAAATGAGGTATGGGAGATAAGTACTAATGAATATAATCAGCGATTCATTAAATGCTTATCCACAGAAGCTATTGCATGGTTTTCAAATGACGATAGTCTGTTTATGTTTCAGCATTATGATGGACGCAAAAACACACTCCTATACTATTTCTTTCAAGCTACATTTAAGGTTCAACTTGGATTTTACAAGAATCTGGAAATTAATGACAGGTATCCTCTCAATCTTATACTGAAAAACCCCTTACTCTTTCTTCAGGACTTTGTGGCACCTTTCTTTAGCTTTTTACGCTCTGAATTTACCATGAAATATGAATATATTGATAATGAGGTGATGACATCAAAGATTACGCTGGTTTCATCAGCTGTGAATTATATTGGAAAGCACAAAATAGGAAGTGTTAAT
This sequence comes from Bacteroidales bacterium, assembly GCA_035530515.1. GTDB lineage: Bacteria > Bacteroidota > Bacteroidia > Bacteroidales > VadinHA17 > LD21. The sequence continues at coordinate 81,559 of DATKUO010000009.1, read as the reverse complement.
TATACACTTAATATTGATGAAACAGGTATAAATAGCTTTGAAGTGAATAAAAATGGTATAACTCTAATTTCAGCGACATGTTCAGAAAATCAATTATAATAACCTTATTATTTGTCTCAATTAAACTGAGTGGTCAGTCAACAGAGAGTTTCAGGTACATTGACAGCCTTACTTATAATCAGTATGCTGAAAAGCGCTGGAACGATCTGATCAGAACAGGGAATCATTCTGTTAAAAATGGACATGACTATTATTATATGAGAATGCGGATAGGAATTGCTTATTATGAGAAACATAATTATTATAAGTCTGCCAATCATTTCAGGAAAGCTCTTGAATTTAATGAGAAGGACCAGGTAGCACTTGAGTATCTTTTTTATTCATATTATTTCTCGGGGCGTACTCCGCTGGCGTGGGATCTGATATCATCTTTCTTCCCTCAAAACAGGGAACGCATACTTGATGAGAGCAAAATTAAGAAAAACAGTATGACTGTTGAATCATTTTTCAATGATTCCGGAACTGACAAAATTATATCTGAGCCTGAATCCTATTTTTCCGATATAGAGACAGGAAATCAGATTGTTACAAAGTATTTTATGAATAATGCATTATATGCTTCTCATGTGGTGGGGAAGAATGCTAGCTATTTTCATTCCTATACAAATCTTATTAAAGAAAATTACCTTAATTATTTGGATGGCTCAGTATCAGCGCATCTGGACCCTCAGAGGGTAGTTCAGAATCAATATTATGGGTCATTTAATTTTTTCTCTTCAAAAGGTTGGGTAGTCAGTCCTTCATTACATTTACTTACAGTTGGTTATCCAATAATTTCAATTACTACAACAGGGATGAATCATTCAGCCAGAACCTATAATGTAAGATCAAATGGACTACATGTCGGATTGGCTGTGAGCAAATCATTTGGATTTATTGGGGTTGGAGCTGAAACCGGGTACTTTGTTTATAATTCAACAAAGAATTGGCAGGGTACCTTTTCTCTTATGGCATATCCTCTTGGAAATAATAATATTTATTTCGGTGCTAAGCTTTCAACAGGGAAAGAACTAAATATGGTCTCCTCTGATTTAAAAATTGTTAAAGGATTTACAGCAGGATTTTCAATAGGAAGAAAGATCTGGTTTGAATTTTCCGGATTAACAGGTGATTTAATTAATTATACCGATAATAATGGATTGTATATTTACAACAGCTTGGATATCCTGAAAAACAAATTAACAGGACGCATAATTATTCCTTTCAATAAAGCTGGTATAACAATATTTGCCGGAGGAGGAATTAGTTCATACTCAAGTGAATTACTTAGTGAGGATGGCATAATATCTTATGGAACAAATAAATTGAATTATAATAGTAATAATTTTACAGGAGGCATATCATGGAACTTTTAAAAAAATCATTAATCACAGCAATTATTCTGTTCTTTTCAGCAACTCTTTCTGAAGCTCAGGATTTCGTTAAAAAGAAAGATGCATTCCAAAAGAGCTATATTCAGGAGGCTACCGGAGAATATCTTGCATCTATAGCCTCATTGAGGGAGGTCTATGATGAAAAATCGTATGAGATAAACCTTCGTCTTGGATGGCTTACATATCTGTCTGGTAGTTTCACAGAGGCCAAAGCTTATTATAATAAGGCAGTGACTCTAATGCCCTATGCTTTGGAATCCAGGTTTGGTCTGGTATTACCACTGGCGGCTCTGGGTAACTGGACTGAAGTTTTAGCACAATATGATAAGATACTGGAGATATCTCCCAATAATTCTATTGTTCTGCATCGCTTGGGTCTGATCTATTATGGGAGAGGTGATTTTGAATCTGCCAGAAAATATTTTGATAAAGTATTAAATCTGTATCCGTTTGATTATGATGCACTAACTATGTCAGCCTGGACATATCTTAAATTAAATAATCTAAGGGAGTCAAAGGTACTCTTCCAAAAAGCGCTTCTTAATACGCCAAATGGGACCTCAGCTGTTGAGGGACTTGATCTGTTGAAATAGTTACTATTTTAATTTTCTGAGGAGACTTATGCCTGAAATGAGCGACTCCCCAGGTCTTTTCATTCCTTGCAACAGGTAACTGGTTATTGGTTTCAAACGACCGGTTTCTGTGTTTTACTATCCTCGTTCCTGATTTTGGTTTTGCAAAAACAGAACCCTTTCCATTTGTATTTTGATCATAAAACTTGCAAATTGCAGTATTATTAATTTTGCCCGACGCCCGATGCCCGACGCCCGACGCCCGACGCCCGATGCCCGATGCCCGACGCCATAATATATATATAAACTTATTATCTACTTAAAATAGACACTATGAAAAAAGACAATCTGGACAGACGTGATTTTCTAAAGAAATCAGGTGTTGCTGCCATTGCTTTTACAATCATCCCACGACATGTATTTGGAGGTGAGGGCTATACTGCGCCTAGCGATCAGCTTACCAAAGGGATCATCGGTGTTGGTGGTATGGGAAAAGGTCATATCCCCTACGAAGGAACAAGGGTACTCGCAGTATGCGATGTTGACAAAAATCACCTCGATCAGGCGGTTGCCATGGCTGGTGGCGATGTAACAGGTTACCATGATTTTCGCGAACTCATTGCAAGGACGGACATAGATATTGTGCATATTGCAACTCCTCCGCACTGGCACGGTATAATTGCAAAAACAGCTGCTGAAGCAGGAAAAGATATATGGTGCGAAAAACCAATGACACGAACTATAGGTGAAGGGATTAAGGTTGTCGAAGCGGTTCAGAAGCACGGCCGTATATTCCGTCTAAATACATGGTTCAGGTTTAAAGATCAGTTTTATGGTCTGGGTACAACTGTTAAACCGCTTAAGAAACTTGTCGATAGCGGGGTTCTTGGCTGGCCGCTTAAAGTAACGGTTAGTGGAATAACTGGTTACGACTGGAAATTCTATTGGAGCGGACTTTATAATCTCCAGCCTATGGCTGTTCCGTCAGAACTGGATTATGACTTCTGGTTGGGCCCTGCACCATACAAACCTTATAACCCTGAAAGAGTACATGCAAAATTCCGTGGCTATTGGGATTATGATGGAGGAGGTTTAGGTGATATGGGTCAGCACTATCTCGACCCTGTACAGTATATGCTCGGCAAAGACGATACCGGCCCTGTGTCTGTCGAAATAGATGCACCGCAACAACATTACGATGCTGTTGGATCATGGCGCAGGATAACATATACGTACGCCGACGGATGCCAGATAGTACTCGATGGTGAAAACCGGGATAAAGATGCCGCCTATATTGAAGGCCCTAATGGTAAGGTGTTTAAAGGATTCAAGTCGGATATACCTGATATTGAGAAGCTGATAAACTCACTGCCAGACCCCGAACCTCAGATAGGAACATTCACTGAATCAGTACTCACAAGGAAAAAATTCGCTCTTAATGAGTCTAATGGACATAGATCATGCTCAATTGTGAACCTTGGAATAATTGCGCTCAGACTCGGTAGAAACCTGAAATATGATCCTGTAAAACAGCAGTTCATTGATGATAAGGGTGCTAACAGACTTATTAACCCACCTATGCGTGGCCCATGGAAAATCTGATAGATATCAAATAGTTGAAGTGTTGAAAAGTTGAAAAAGTTGAAAAAGTTGAAAAAATGAAGATACATAAAATAATTATTATCGGTTTATCTCTCCTGATGCTATCCTCGTCATTTTACGCACAGGATAATAGAACCACTGAAACTAAAGTTGCTGACCTCCTTGCCCGGCTTCCTGCTAACGATCTGAACTTTACCAATCAGCTGATGGGAGATATGTTGTCAATTGGAGAGAACGGAATTAAACAGATTTGTGATCAGATTATTCCTTCAGGAACAGGTGACGATACCAGTCCCAGGTTTGCTGTTGAAAGCTTTTCACGTTTTCTTTCCCAAAAGGGAAAAGAGACTGAAAAGGAAATGTGGGAAAAAATTTGCATCAGCTATGCTACAGGACAAAAAGATAATGGTGTCAAAGATTTCTTTATGAAACAACTTCAGCTTATTGGTGGAGATCAGTCAGCTGAAGCTATGAAGATCTATCTTGGAAGTAAGGAAATATGTCAACCAGCACTGGCTGTAATAACTGCCGTGGGTGGTAAAATATCTGAATCAATTTTGGCAGAATCTCTTAAGAATCATGACCTTCCTTGTGCCGCGGCAGTAATGAATTCCTTAGCTAATAATAAATCGCAAATGTCTGTTAATGAATATATTATATGGGCATCAAATGATGATATTAATATAAAAGCTTCTGCTTATAACGCACTCGCTCAGAGTGGAAGCCCATTAGCATATCCTGTTCTTCTAAAAGCAGCAAAAGAAGTTTTATATAGGTGGGAGCTTACAGGAGCAACATCTTCTTTACTGAATTATGCAAAAGTAATAGGTCAGAATGGCGATAAAACAACCATGGATAAGATCTGTAAACTAATAATAAAAAAATGCAACGATAATATTACTATTCAAAATAAAATTGTTGCTCTGGATACTTATGTCAGCATTCATGGTATTGATGCAATGCCTGTTATTATAAAAGCAGCTGCTCATTCAAACAGTAAATATCGGTGTGCTGCCATGCGAATGTCTCTTTCAATTCCTGGATCTGAAGTGACGGGTAGGTGGATAAATTATTTTCCAAAAGCTATTCCTGATGCAAAACCAGAGATCATTACAATGCTTGGGGATAGAGGAGATGAGCTGGCCCTGCCACTTGTAACTGCTTCACTATCAGACAATGATTTGAATACAAGAAGGGAAGCTTCTGAAGCAATTGTTAAAATAGGTGGAAGCCAAGCCATCAATTCTCTGATTAATTATATGCTTGTATTTAGTAGCGCCCCTGATCAGGAGGCTGCTAAATCAGCGTTGATGACGGTTGCAGGAAATGATCGTATGCCGCTCCTTATTCCTGTTTTGAAAGACGGATCATCTGCAGCCAGAAAGAGTGTCATTGAATTACTTGCATGGAACAGGGATAATAAATATTTTTCAGATGTGCTTTCTTTAGCATCATCTACTGATGAAATGATTAAAGAAGCTGCTTTAAAAGCACTTGCTAACCTTGCCGGACCCAATGATCAGGGTAAACTTTTACAACTTCTTTCTGTCACCGATAATACTGAGGATATTACTGACATACAAACAGCTCTTGTAGCTACAGCGGGTAAATTATCCGATCCGGGAAACAAATTAACAGATATCCTGAAAGCGATGGATAGTAACATTCAAAAAGAAAAAATTATTCCTGTTCTGGCAAAAACGGGTGAAAGAAAAGCACTGGCTCATGTATTAAATGAGTTTGAAAATGGCAACCCAGAGATGCGCAAAGTCTGTTTCAAAGCACTTACAACCTGGTGTGATTATTCTGCTTCATCAGCATTATATGAGATTTGTGCTTCAGGAAATAAAACATACGAAAGTCCTGCTTTTGAGGGATATGTCAAACAGATTAAAACCGCTTCATTGCCCGACGAGCAGAAATTACTTCTTTTCAGAAAGATTATGCCATACGCCCTGAGCGCCGACCGTAAAAAGCAGATATTGAACGAAATTGGAAACCTTAAGACATATCAGGCACTCTATTTTATTGCTAAGTATCTCGATGATCAAGCTACCTCTGCAGTAGCAGCAAAAGCTGCAATGAAAATTGCACTTCCCTCAATAAATTCAAAAGCTGGTATGTATGGAGATATGGTTAAGGAGTTTCTTCTTAAGACAACGGATAAGCTTACCGGGCAGGAAAGCGAATACGATAAAGAGATGATAAACAAATATTTGGCTGGGATGCCAGCTGATGAGGGATTTAAGCCTATGTTTAATGGGAAGGATCTTTCCGGATGGCAGGGCCTGGTTGAAAACCCTGTTGAAAGAGGAAAGATGAAACCGGCAGATCTGGCAAAAAAACAGGCGGAGGCGAATAAGAAGGTTTCAGGAAACTGGAGTGTTAAAGATGGTTGTATCTGGTTTAATGGAAGTGGAGAGAATCTCTGTTCTATAAAGGAATATGGCGATTTTGAGATGATCACAGATTGGAAAATTACCAAAGCCGGCGACAGTGGTATATACCTGAGGGGATCGCCACAGGTTCAGATATGGGATACATCAAGAGTTGAGGTTGGCGCGCAGGTAGGTTCAGGAGGTCTCTATAACAATCAAAAATATCTTTCAAAACCGGTTAAAGTTGCTGATAATCCCGTTGGAGACTGGAATACATTCAAAATTGTAATGATAGGTGAGAAGGTATCAGTTTGGCTAAACGGTGAACTCGTTGTTGATAATGTAATAATGGAAAATTACTGGGATAGCATGATTCCAATCTTCCCAAAAGGTGCAATAGAACTGCAGGCTCATGGTACCGATCTGGCTTTTAGGGATATATATGTCAGAGAGATTAGCGAAAAGGAGTATAACCTTACCTCTGAAGAAAAAGCTGAAGGATTTGTTGCTCTCTTCAACGGGAGAAATCTTAATAACTGGCTGGGAAACAAAGAATCTTATGTTGTGGAAGATGCAATGATTGTCATTAAACCGGATGATGGTTCAGGTGGAAATCTTTACACTGAAAAAGAGTATGCCGACTTTATTTTTCGTTTTGAATTTCAGCTTACACCAGAAGCAAATAATGGCCTTGGTATAAGGGCTCCCCTCACCGGCGATGCTGCCTATGTAGGAATGGAACTTCAGATACTTGATAATACAGCACCTGTTTATGCTAATCTTCAGCCTTATCAGTACCACGGATCTGTATATGGCGTAATTCCTGCATTAAGAGGATATCTTAAGCCAGTTGGAGAGTGGAACTATGAGGAGGTAATTGTAAAGGGAACCCGGATAAAAATTATTCTCAATGGTACAGCTATTGTTGATGGTGATATAGCCAATGCAAGAGATAACGGAACTATGGATCATAATGATCATCCGGGATTAAAAAACAAAACCGGACATATCGGATTTCTTGGACATGGTTCCGAACTTAATTTCAGAAACATCAGAATAAAAGACCTTTCAAAACAAGACTAATATTATAGAAATGAAAAATATATTATTCCTTTTTTCAATCCTGATAAGTCTTAGCTCTTGCTCACAGGTAGCACCTCCCGAACCATTCGGTCCGATTCCGTCAGAACGGCAACTGGCATGGCACGAAATGGAATATTATATGTTTGTTCACTTTACTGTTAATACTTTCACAGATAAGGAGTGGGGGTACGGTGATGAAAAGGAATCTGTATTTAATCCATCAGAGCTCGATTGCAGGCAATGGGCACAAGTTGCAAAAGAGGCTGGGATGAAAGGTATCATAATTACAGCTAAACATCACGACGGTTTCTGCCTGTGGCCATCTGAATTCACAGAACATTCAATTAAAAACTCAATCTGGAAAGATGGAACAGGTGATGTTCTGAAGGAACTCCGGCAGGCATGTGATGAATACAATCTTAAGTTAGGAGTCTACCTTTCACCATGGGATCGCAACAGTGCTGTTTATGGAACACCAGAGTACTTAATCTACTACCGAAACCAGCTTAAAGAGCTTCTGACAAAATATGGCAATGTATTTGAAGTATGGTTCGACGGAGCTAATGGAGGTGATGGATACTATGGAGGTACCAGGGAGACAAGGAAAATTGATAACAAGACATATTATGATTGGTCAAATACTCACAAGATTGTCAGGGAGTTACAGCCATCAGCTGTGATGTTCAGCGATGCTGGTCCCGATATAAGGTGGGTGGGGAACGAAGGTGGCATGGGCAGTCTTACAAACTGGTGCCTGCTTAATAAAGATGAGATGTACCCGGGTGGCGATTTTGCAAGGATACTTGGTGAGGGACATGAGAATGGTAAGTATTGGGTTCCGGCTGAGGTGGATGTATCAATACGACCCGGCTGGTTTTATCATCAATCACAGGATTCACTTGTGCGGTCACCTGAGAACCTGATGGAACTCTATTACTCTTCAGTGGGACGTAACAGTAATCTCCTTCTGAATGTTCCTCCCGACAGAAGAGGTCTTCTTCATGAGCAAGATGTTAAGTCTCTGTTAGCCTTTAAAGAGTTGCTGAAAAAGGAATTTGAGACTGATCTTGCTTACGGAAAGAAGGTTTCAGTCTCCGGGAGCCGAGGGAAAGACTTTTATGGTTCAAAAGTAAATGATAGTAACCCGGAAACCTATTGGACAACTGAGGATTCCAAAACAACCGGTGAAATAATTATTGTTCTGGGTTCTAAAACAGAAGTAAATAGAATTGTTATCCAGGAATATATCAAACTTGGGCAGAGGGTTCAGGAGTTTACAGTATCAGTATTTTCTGATGGTAAATGGCTACCCGTAATAGATGGTACTACGATTGGTAACAAGGTAATCCGTAAATTTCCGCTTATAAAAACTTCTTGGATTAAAGTGACTATTAACAAATCTAAAGCCTGCCCTGTTATCTCCAATATTGAACTTTACAGGGCTCCGGGGGAGTAGAGGAAGGAAGGGGGAGCGGGGGCACAGGGCACAGGGCACAGGGCAAAGAGCACAGAGCATAGGGCACAGTGGAGAAGATTAGAATAGGTGCAATATTTCTTCTGCACTTTATTTTCAGACTATCTGGAACATTCGGGCAATCTTAACAGCTGCTGCAATTCGTTTAGTGAGTCCAGTCCAATCTTTTTTCTGAATCAACTCTTTTGTAATTAGATTTGATCCAATACCAACACATGTAACACCGGCATTAAACCATTCCTTTAAATTTTCAAGTGTAGGTTCCACACCGCCTGTAGGCATTATGCTTGTCCATGGACAGGGCCCCTTTATTGCTTTTACAAAATCAGCTCCTCCAAGTGAGAACCCGGGAAATATTTTTACAATCTCAGCGCCAAGCTCTTCGGCATAGTTAATTTCTGTCAGAGATCCACAGCCGGGAGTCCACATGACCTTCCTCCTGTTACAAACTTTAGCCATCTCAGCATTCAGTATAGGTGAGACAATAAAATTTGCTCCAAGCTGGATATATAGTGAAGCAGTACCTGCATCTACTATAGATCCTGCGCCCATGATCATTCCCGGAAACTCTTTTTCAGCCCATTTATTCAGGTCGCTGAATAATTCATGGGCATATTCACCACGGTTAGTAAACTCAAAAACTTTAATACCCCCTTCGAAGCAGGCTTTTATAACATTCCTGCATACATCAGGATTTTTATGATAAAATATGGGAACAATTCCAACTTCCCGCATCTCGAGGATAACATCTATTCTGGTAAATCGTGCCATAACTCTCTATGATTTGTACAAATGTATTTAAAATTGAATTAACAGCCAATAGGGAAATCTCAATGTAATGTTGAAACTTCAACCCCTTCAACTTCTTCTTTCAACTTTTGCCTTTTGTCTTTCATAATAATTATCTTAGCAACTCATTCAATTAGTATGGCACTAAACTACATCTGGATTGCATTCTTTCTAATCGGATTCATTGTTGCTCTTGGCCAGTTGATATTTACTGGTAATATGCAAATATTCAATGAACTGGTAAACTCAATTTTTTCCAATGCAAAAACCGGATTTGAGATTTCACTTGGTTTGACGGGTGTCTTAACTCTATGGCTTGGATTAATGAAAGTAGGAGAGAAAGGGGGAATGGTAGCTATTCTTGGTAAACTTTTTGGACCACTGTTTCTTAAGCTTTTCCCTGATCTGCCAAAGGGCCATCCTGCCTATGGGTCAATAATACTAAATATTTCAGCCAATATGCTAGGCCTGGATAATGCTGCCACTCCAATGGGACTCAAGGCAATGAAAGAGATGCAGGAGGTTAATCCTCATAAAGACACAGCATCAAATTCACAAATAATGTTCCTGGTTTTGAATGCTTCCGGTTTGACAATTATTCCGGTGAGTATCATTGTTTACAGGACACAGTTAGGAGCTGTTAATCCGGCAGATATTTTTATACCTATTATGGTTGCAACGTTTTTTGCCACTTTGGTAGGATTAATAAGTGTAGCTATTATTCAGAAGATTAATCTTTTAGATAAAGTAGTTCTTGCTTACCTGGGTGGACTTACTGCAATCGTAGCAGGTATTATATTGTACTTCAGCACACTACCTAAGGACCAGATCACAACAATTTCAACATTTACAGCAAACTTCATTCTTCTGACCATTATAATGCTATTTATTGTTCTCGCACTTATTAAAAAGGTTAATGTTTATGAAGCGTTTGTTGAAGGAGCTAAGGAGGGTTTCACCATTGCAATAAAGATTATACCATTTCTTGTAGCGATCCTTGTTGCCATTGGAATATTCCGTGCTTCAGGCGCTATGGATTTTTTAATAAAAGGTATTGCACAATTCTTTGCATGGATAGGTGTTGATACACAGTTTACCGGCGCATTGCCGGTTGCATTCATGAAGCCTCTTAGCGGAAGCGGTGCAAGGGGTATGATGATAGATGCCATGACAACTCATGGTGCTGATTCTTTTATCGGACGATTGTCATGTACCCTGCAGGGAGCCACCGATACTACTTTTTATATCATTGCAGTATATTTCGGATCTGTTGGGATTAAAAAAACCAGGTATGCTATTGGTTGCGGATTACTCGCTGATTTAGCGGGGGTAATTGCTGCAATATTTATTGCATATCTTTTCTTTACATAAGCCAGGTTAATGAGCATATTAATAACTTCAATTCTTGTAGGCGTAAGCATAATTGCTATAATTTACCTTACCTCCAGGTTGAAGTTAAAAGCATTTATTGCTCTCTTCCTGGTATCCCTTTTTCTGGCATTTTCTACTCTTCCTGCCAATACGATAGTGAGCACCATAAAGGAGGGTTTTGGAAACACAATGGCCTCAATCGGCTTATTAATAATACTCGGCACCATAATTGGCATTACACTTGATAAAACCGGCGCAACTCTAAGCATTGCCAGGTATATTCTTTCCAAAACAGGAGAAAACAGAAGCGCTCAGGCATTGGGTATCACAGGGTTTATTACAGGGGTACCGATATATTGTGATTCCGGATTTATTATTCTAAGTGGATTGGCGAAGTCATTGAGCTCGAAATCCAAACTGGCTATGCCCTTCATGGCAACTGTACTGGCCAGTTCGCTTTATTCGGTGCATTGTCTTATTCCACCTCACCCGGGGGCACTGGCTGCTGCAGGGATGTTTGATGTAAATATTGGCTACCTTATAGTTATTGGCACAATCTTCGCAGTACCGGGTGCTCTCTCTGCCTATTTTTGGAGCAAATGGTTAACAAAAGGTAAAGATTATCCACCAGCGAAGGAGGTTGAAGTTGACAGGCAGTTAACTCACGATAATCTTCCATCAGCTTTTCTCTCTTTTCTTCCGATCGTTGTTCCTCTGTTGCTTATAACGTTCAGGTCACTGCTTGTTCTGATAGATAAAGGAGGTCAAAGTCATATCTCAAAAATATTCTATTTCCCCGGTGAACCAATTTTTGCTTTATCAATTGGGGCTCTTCTGTCTTTACTTCTATTAAAGGATAAGGCGATAGTATCATTGAATTTTATTTTTAATGAAGCAATTGAAAAGGCTGGTCCCATATTAATTGTCACAGCAGCTGGGGGGATGTTTGGAATAGTGATAAAAGCAACAGGTACCGGTGAAGCTGTTGGTCAACTTCTTACCGGCACCAACCTGGGTCTTGTTGTTCCATTCCTTATTGCAGCCATAATGAAAACCGCACAGGGCTCATCGACTGTTGCAATAATAACAACCGCATCGTTTGTTGCACCTATGTTATCAGCATTGGGACTAGATTCAGAGTGGGGCAGGTTGTTAGCCATGCTTTCAATGGGAGCTGGTTCAATGATGGTTTCACATGCCAATGATTCATATTTCTGGGTGGTTTCTAATTTTTCAGACATCGAACCCGGAATAAATCTGAAAGTATATTCATCATCAACTGTTGTAATGGGAACGGTTGTATTTGCCTGTGTATGGATTACATCACTTATTTTTTTGTAAGAAGATTCATGTATATTAGCTCTCTGTCATTTGATAAAAAGGGAAAAAGATGAATAGCAGGACAATTGTTGAACAGATTTTTCTGGCAGGGGTTGAAAGTGTTCTGCCTGACAGGCTTATTAACAAATCGTTGGCATTGAAAGACAATTGCCTGCTGATTGGCCAAATGAGCTTCCCTCTGGATCTGATAGAACATATTTTTATTATTGGTGCAGGAAAAGCAAGCGCCATGATGGGTTTAGAGGTTGAAAAGATCCTTGGTGACCGTATTACTGATGGACAAATTGTTGTTAAATATGGACATTCCTTTAAACTGAAATATATTAAAGTATCGGAAGCTGGTCATCCGATACCTGATTCAAAAGGGATTGAAGCAACAAGAAAAATTTTGAATATTGCATCCGAATCTAATGTTAATGATCTGGTAATATGTCTTTTATCAGGTGGTGGTTCGGCGCTTCTGGCCGATTATCCCGAAGGTTCATCGCTTAAAGAAATGATAAGCGTTAATAATCTTCTTGTCAATAGTGGGGCCTGTATCAGCGAGATTAATGCAGTGAGAAAGCATTTATCTTATGTTAAAGGAGGTCAGCTTGCAAGGAGAGTAAGCCCCGCAAATCTTATTAGCCTTATTTTATCTGATGTTCCTGGCGACCACTTGGATGTAATTGCATCCGGACCAACTACTCCCGATCCTACTACCTTTCAACAAGCCATGGATGTTCTGGAAAAATTTAATTTAAAAGTGTCTGTTCCGAAAGGTATCATTAATTATCTGGAGGATGGAGCAGACGGAATCAGACCAGAGACACCAAAGCCAGAGGATGCTGTTTTTGAGAAAACTCATAACATCCTGGTTGGTAAAAACCGAATCGCTCTTGAAGCAGCCAGACTGAAAGCATTAGAGTATAACATTAATCCGGTTATAATAGACGATCAGCTACAGGGTGATACTGCTTCGGTGGCAGAATATATCGTTGAGACATCCTTAAAATTCAAGGAAGACAAAGATGAGGTTAAGCCGGTCTGCCTGTTATTCGGTGGGGAAACAACTGTTAAGATGACAGGGAATGGTCTTGGAGGAAGAAACCAGCATCTGGCATTGTTGTGTGCGGGTCTGCTTCAAAATCATCCGGGAATAACAATACTTTCAGCCGGAACCGATGGTACCGATGGCCCGACAAATGCTGCAGGAGCTGTTGTTGATTCGGATACCCTTATTTTTGCCCATTCAAGAAATATTAATCCTGAAAAATTCATAAGGAGGTTCGATTCATATCATTTTTTTAAGAAGGCAGGGGGTCATATTTTTACCGGACCCACAATGACTAACGTTATGGATATAATAGTTGTATTAATTTGGCAGGGTTAAAGTATTGATAAAAAGTTACATCAATAATAATTGTTTAATAGAATGTAACTAATCAGTGTTAAAGGTATTTGTGTCGGACTACCGACTCACTTTATTTTATCTTTAAATGCTACCATCATATTCATTATATTGAATGCAAATTCGTAATGTTCTCTGAATTCTTTTTCAGAAATATAATTTTGTTTAGAAGTTTTGTGCAGACAAGTAACAACTTCAGCCAGAGAGCGAACGCTTTTTGCCAAATCACTACTCACTTCTTCGGCCTGAGCCCGTTATACTTGTATTGACAAATAGTAAATTACCAGCTTATTCTGATAAAGCAAAAATCTGTATCTTTGATTAGTTATTGAAAAGTAATGGAGTCAGATACATTTTTAAATATTATTACAAAGGCAATCCATAGTAAGGATCCCAGGGCAGAAGCTTTCCTGTTTGGATCAAGAGCCAGGGGAGACTTCCGGCCTGATTCAGATTGGGATATTCTTATTCTTGTTGATAGCCTGAATGTCACTAATGAAATTGATGACAAATTCAGAGATGAACTTTATAAAATAGAAATTGAGTCAGGACAGATTATCTCAACCTTTGTCTATTCCAAAGATTATTGGCAGAAAAATTTAATATTTTCCCCACTTTACAAGAATATTAAAAAAGAAGGCATTCAGCTATGAATATTGAAAATCAAGATGATTACATTAAATATAGATTCAGAAGAGCTGAAGAATCATTTGATGATGCCTTAATCCTGATTGAAAATAAAAAGTGGAACACCTCCATTAACAGATTATATTATTCCTGTTTTTATGCTGTAATTGCATTATTACTAAAAAATGACATTGAGACTCATACTCATGATGGTGCCAGGATAAAATTCAGTAATGAGTTTATCAAAAACGGGAAGATTGATATAAAGTATGGCAAGCTCTTTTCCAAACTTTTTGATTACAGGCAAAAAGGTGATTATGGAGACCTTTTTGATTTTAATGAGTCCATCGTTTTGCCTCTGGTAGATCAGGTTAAAGAATTTCTTATTGAGATTAAGAAATTCATCGCCGAAGGTGAGCTCGGCGAAGCCAAATGATAACTTTTAACTGTCTCTACGCCCGCTACATGGGCCTTATTGGCGCTACGATACAGTTAAAAGTTCGCGCCATTTCCGGATTGCCAACGCGCCTAAAACACGAAGTACTGCTTCTAAAGCCTCTAACGCTTCTAAAGCTTTCTTCCCTCACTCTGCACTTTGCCTTTTATCCGCCGTAGCCCTGGCGAAGGCGGACTACTCCCTTCGGGAACCCATAATTAAAAAAAAAGAAAAAATAGGGTAACAATTTGGAGCCATTCCTGATTAAACTAAAAATTGCCTTTGGAACAGATGATTTTTACATCAGGTGTAATTATCCTCCATGTTATATTTTGCAAAAAATGTAATGTGTTATCTCATTGGAACATATCTGATATGATGTTGTTATTAAATGACTTATCCTTCTTTATTGTATGCAAGTTGTCTAATCTCTTTCGGGGTTAGTTCCCCGCCGCTTGCGGCGTAAAAGTAATATCTTTGTATGTATGAGCGAAAGCGAGTACATACATAAATCGCATAATGTTTCGGTATTGTTGTATCATTTTGTTTGTCCGGCCAAATATAGGAGAGTGGTGGTAAGTAAAGAGGTTGATAAAACGTTGAAGGACACATGTCTTGAAATAGAAAAGAGATATGAAATTCATTTTCTTGAAATAGGGACGGACAACAATCATGTCCACTTTTTGATACAATCGATACCGATAATGAGTCCGACACAAATTGTAACTATTGTGAAAAGTATTACAGCCCGAGAGGTTTTCAGAAAGAATCCAGAGGTGAAAGAAAAGCTTTGGGGAGGAGAATTTTGGAGTGATGGATATTTTGTTAACACAGTCAGTAAGTTTGGGGATGAGACGAGTATTTCGAAATATGTTCGAGACCAAGGGCTTGAGAAGGAGTACGTAGTTTTGCATCAAAGTAAACAGTTGGTTTTGTTTTAAGATACCCCGCTGCTTGCGGCGGGGAGCTTCATTGACTTTAAAACAACCTATTATAAAACCAATTAAGAATGTACGAATATTATCCGGAAATTGAATCTCTTGTACTGAAAGTCAAAACACGGCAGATGATTGCTGATGAGTATGGTACAACCGAAAAAACACTGATTAGGAGACTTTTAAAAAAAGGTGTTGTTCTTCCCCTTGGCCATATATTCCCGAATACATGCAAAATCATTTATTATACTCTGGGAATTCCCGCTACACTGAAAACCAATATTAACAACGGACAAAAACAATAGTGTATACATCAATCAGATCTATTATTCTATGCAATTAATATTGCAGCTGAAACAAATGGTCAACCACACGACTGAAGTAATAGTATTTCAGTTTGATTTCAATCCTATTAAATGGTTCTGTTTATTGAAAGTATGAGTAATCTGCAACTATTCAAAAAAACATTTTTGTCTAATAGATTTCCCGGAGATCATTCAAAAAAGAGTAATAATTTCATAAAAAGCCTGATCTCTGAATTAAAATTTAGCCTTATCATTTGTGATGGTCCGCCCGGAGGAACAAAAGGAGGCAGATCAGGGCTTGTACCTGTAATGAGATCAAAACTTGAAAGAAGTACGCTCATCTCTTCGTCACTAAGTCACTAAGTCTCCTGGTCCTTCTTCCCGCGTGCCCTGAATCCTATGTTTTATTGTCCTGTGTCTGATTTTGTCCCATCATGACCGATTTTAGCCTTTCATAGCCGTTTTTTGCCGATGTTTTTTTATTGTTATGTCACTACACTTTCTGAAATTAGTTGTAGGATTTTGTCTGAAGTGCAACTGTCATATTATGAAGAATCTTAAAGATCAGAATTTATTATTTAAACAAAGGGTTGATGAACGTCTTCGCCGGATTGCCAATGTGCTTTTATTAAATGCCAGTTTTATTGACAACCTGGGGCTGCTAAATGGCAAGATGGGAATAGCAATCTTCTTTTACAATTATTCAAGGTATACAAAGAATAAGATATTTGAAGATTATGCTGGTGAGCTTATTGAGCAGGTATTTAAAAAGGTACATGACTATTTGCCTGGCGATTTCTCTTCTGGTTTGGCTGGTATCGGTTGGGGGGTGGGATATTTGATACAAAACGGATTTGCCGAAGCTTTGGATGATAGTATTTTAGAAGAATTGGATACGGTCATTTTTCAGCTGGACCGGAAAAATCCCAAATTACCAAGAGTCTACAACGATTTTTATACTTATGGATTGTACTATTTATGCCGTGCAAAAAGTGATGTCTGGAACGAAGAAGCCCTGCAATTAATATGGAATGACTTTACAGTATTGCTAAACGAAACTTTGCCTGATGAGGTAAAATTATGTCCCGGATACATCATCACCCTTCTCTATTTTATACAGGAAATCCAAAAACGGTCATATTGTCCTTCGGGCATTGATGAATTGATTGCTGCAATACCAGGGTTTGTTACTAAACATATGGATGGAAAACTTAATTCTATTGAATGCCAATACCTTGATATATTGTTCCAAAATCTTGGCATTAATTCCTCCCATCGGCTTCAAACTTTTAATGATCAATCAACTGCTGAAGAACAATTGGAACTATATGGACAGGCAGCCATATATGAGCTTGTTTTTCCAAATCTTCGATATACTACTGATTCTGTTTCTAATTATAAAACCGGAATATTGGAATTTTTGGAATATGAAGAAGTTTGGGAAAACATATTCAAGATAGTTAATAACAATAATTCTGGCCTCCCATCCGGATTGACTGGCTATGCCCTGTCGCTTCTGAAAAAAGACTGTACTCATTCTAATATACCGATAACCCAACCGACATCCCATGAAACTATTTATATCTTCAATAGAAAGAGCCGCGCTGCAGAATATGGTATTGGTACATATATCAAAGAGCTGACAACATGTCTGAAAAATAAGGCATTCAATGTAACAGTAGTCTATTTTGAAGCTGATAAGGTCGAATTTACCATTGAAGAACATGACGGTATTCAGAATTGGTATATCCCTGCAATTCTAAACCAAGGCACTTCTATATTGAATTACAATGAATATATGAAAAGTGCTATTACGCTATTGCGGTTATATATAAAAGAGACTGGGAAACTGATATTCCACTTGAATTTTATGCGCGATCATCAGTTATCCATTTACCTGCATGAATTTTTTATATGCAAAATATTGCTTGTTGTGCATTATATGGATTGGAGTGATACATTACAAGGTGATCTTTCGTGGATGCGGAGGTTATTATCACAACCTGAAGAAACGATCACAGATCACTTTGAGAAAAGAGCCCTGAGACTATTTAAAGAAGACCGGGAGTTATTGGAAAAAGTTGATCATATTGTTTGCCTGGCTGATTATGCCCATGAAATACTTTGCCTGGATTACGGCATTAAAGCTGAGAAGATCACAGTTGTCAACAATGGTCTTACAGATAAGGCAAAAACTTTGAGTATTGAAGAAAGATCGGGATTAAAGGAAAAATATAAGATCAATCCTGATGAAAAGATCATTTTATGTGCAGGACGTTTGGATGAGATTAAGGGAATTTCATATCTGATCAAAGCTTTTAAATCGGTTTTAGAACTTGAACCAGACTGTCGTCTGTGGATTATTGGTGATGGCGCTTACAACCCGTTGTTAAAAGAAGCCGAAAGTATCTGGAACAAACTCTGTTTTACCGGACGGATAGATCAGGAGCATTTATTTGAATTGTACAGTATTGCAGATATAGGAGTAATACCCTCGTTATTTGAACCGTTCGGTTACGTAGCCGTGGAGATGATGATGCATGGTTTACCTGTGGTAGTCACAGGTACAACCGGTTTGGATGAAATTGTGGAAGATGGGGTTTCGGGGCTTAAAGTACAGGTAGCAGTAAGTGACAACAGGAATGAAGTTGATACAGGTATGATGGCTCAAAAAATTTTGTTTATGTTGCAAAATCCGGGAGAAAGGGAAAGACTGGGAAGTTTTGGGCGTAAACGGTACATGGAAAACTATACCAGCACTATCATGTGCCAAAAGATGAGGAATTGTTACCTGAAACTATTACAATCACTACCAGACAAACAGTTATATACAGTTTATTAAAATAAAATGTTGATTTTAATCCACTATATAGGTCAATATTCATGGATTCCATTGGTTTTCCGGAAATGGTATGTCAGAGAAAAGACTGAGCGGTTGTTCGAAACATGCAAGTTATTTATTATGGGTTTAAATCGAAATTGTAATACTTCACAAAGTTTACAAAATAATTGTTGTATCTGGTTTCTATGTAAAACAAATCTGGCCTGGCTTAGCCTTAACAGGTCGTGTCTCATAACCCGTTAAGGCATCAACCGGACACTTTAGTATATATTTATGAGACAAAAGTATTATTATTAAATTTATAATTTGATTAAAATGAAAAAAATCAATAAATTGAGATTAAATAATCTCAGCAAAACTGAAATGGAGAACAGAGAAATGAATAATTTAAGAGGGGGTACCTGTGGATGCGTTTCTACATGTGGATGCCAATATGCAGGGGGACAATGCAGTTCAGGTGATAGCTATTATGGAGGTTCATCCACCTCTAATAATGATGCTGCAAATTCAAATAATGCTGCCAATAGTGTATATGCTGGCTAAGTGAGATTTACCCGGAATATGTTACTCTTATTCCGGGTAATATTACATGTAAAATATATAAAAATAAAGTTATAATGAAAAAAACAATCCCTTTTGCATTATTGATTATTGCATTAGTATTAGTTAATTGCTCTGGTAAAAAAGCACATCCGGATATTAAAAGTGAGGACAATGACAAAATTGCCTTGCAAGCGCTTCATTTACCGAAATCAGGAGAAGATACACTTAAAGCCTCTTATTTTGCTGATACATTAATTTATGTTCCTCTTGAAACAACTAAAGAATCATTCATCTATAATATTAACCAATTATGGATAAGTGATTCTATTATACTTATTTATTGCCCTCGTGCTGGTTTATTAATGTTTCAACAAAATGGAAAGTTTGTAAGGAAAATAGGCAAGCAAGGAAAAGGGCCGGGGGAGTATGGAAATATCTATCATTTTGATGTGATCCGCGATACTATATATATATCATCTACAGTAAGAAGGGGATTTCTCAGATATACATTTGACGGAACTTTTTGTGATGAAATTAAGCTTAATTACGAACCGGTTTATTTCAGCACTACGGCTGATCAGAAACTGACGTGTTATGTCCAAGAAGAGGGGAAAGTACTTGTTTATAATAAAAATTTGTACGCACCTGATACTATTGTCGTTGAGTATGGTGTGACTAAAGGCAGATATTATTATTCACTTGGAGATCATTCCTTTATGACTTACTTTCAGAAAACCCTATCGGATTTGCTTTTTAACGACTACCTGAACGATACGGTTTGGAAAATAAGGAATGAAAAGAAAGAACCTGCTTTTATTCTTGATATGAAGGATAAATTACTGCCCAGGGACAAGCATATTGAATTTTGCAAGGGTGATTTTCAAGGATGGGAAAAGATGGCAAAATCTTATCAACTTGTACATCTCATCCCTTTTTCATCCTGGATGTTTGTTTTTCAAAAACATTGGCTTGATACAAAATATGATGCGATTTATCTCAATAACACCAAAACCGGGGAAATCAAAAAGTTTAGTACTTCTTACATTTATGATGACATTGTAAGCAAACAGAAACTATCGTATGTTTTTTTTATGTATTCGGCAGATTATCTTGTTGTTGAAGCAGACCCCTTAAAGGTGTTAAAAGATATGAACAAAAACAATGAGAATAGTAAAGAAATCCCTTCTCTTTCGTGGCTTAATCAAATGAAAACCGTTAATAAAGATGATAATCCTATCATTGTAAAAATTAAAATTAAAAAGAACCTGTAATGAATGATATTTTTTTAAAAATAAAAGGAAAGGATATAAATAAAGGGTATAAAAAAATGACAAAATGAAAAAAAGCATCCCTTTAGCAATAATGATAATTGCATTAGTATTAGTTAATTGCTCTGGTAAAAAAGCACATCCGGATATTAAAAGTGAGGTCAATGACAAAATTGCCTCACAAGCGCTTCATTTCCCTAAATCAGGAGAAGATACACTTAAAACCTCTTATTTTGCCGATACTGTAATTTACATACCTCTTGAGACAACTAAAGAATCATTTATTCGATCTATTTACCAATTATGGATGAATGATTCTGTTATACTTATTAATAACTGGGGTGGTGGGTTATTAATGTTCAAACAAAATGGAAAGTTTAAAAGACAGATAGGCAAAAAAGGACGTGGCCCCGGGGAATATGGAAATATCTATCATTTTGATGTGATCCGCGATACTATATACATTTCATCTACAGTAAGAAGGGGATTTCTCAGATATACATTTGACGGAACTTTTTGTGATGAAATTAAGCTTAATTACGAACCTGCTTATTTCAGCTCCACGGATGATCAGAAATTGGCATGTTTTGTCCACGGAGCTGGGAAAATATATGTATATAACAAAACTCTCCACGCGCCGCCTGATACTATTACTGTAGAGTATGGTGTAACTATAGGAAGATATAGGTATATGGTATATTTATCCGAAGGTTATAATTATTTGCAGAAAACCCAAACAGGCTTACTTTTTAACAGTTTTTTGAGCGATACAGTCTGGAATATAACCGGTGAAAAAAAAGAACCTGCTTTTATTCTTAATATGAAGGATAAATTATTACCCTATGACAAGCAAATTGAATTTAGTAAAGGGGATTTTGAATGGTATCAGAAGATGGCAAACCCCTATAGTTTTGTACATCTCATCCCGTTCCCTTCAATGACTTTTATTTTTCAGTTTCATCATACAATTAATGCATCTGATGCCGGATATGAAGCAATTTATCTCAATACCACCAAAACAGGGGAGATAAAAAAATTTAAAACTTCTTACATTTATGATGATCTCGTGAGCAAACAAAAACTATCGAATGAGAGACTAACGTATTTTTATCCTATATACCCGGAAGATTATCTTGTTACCACTAAAAAACCCTTAGATGTGCTAAAATATCTGGATCAAAATAAAGAAAATAGTAAAGAGGTTCCTTCTCTTTCGTGGCTTAATCAAATGAAAACCATAAAGGAAGATGATAATCCGATTTTAGTAAAAATTAAAATTAAAAAGAACCTGCAATGAATGAACATTTTTTAAAAATTAAGGGGAATGATATAAAAAGCAACCTGGTTAATTTATCACAAATTGTCTTTGAGGTTACCGATGTATGTAATCTTCGATGCAAATATTGTGGTTATGGCGAGTTATATGAGGGATATGATCCCCGCGGGCGGGGAAACTTGTCGTTAAAAAAAGCCTGCAATATTTTAGATTATCTGGCTGAGTTATGGAAAGAAAACATTGGGACTTCGTTAAGCCAGCCCATCAGATTGAGTTTTTATGGAGGCGAACCGTTGATGAACATGATGTTAATTAAGGAAATAATTCAATACGCGGAATCACTGAACATTACAGGCAAGAGATTTTATTATAATATGACAACAAATGGATTATTGTTGATTAAACATATGGACTACCTTGCTGAAAAAGAATTTGAATTGTTAATAAGCCTGGATGGGAATGAGAAAGACCATTCGTACAGGGTAGATCATAGAGGCCGGAATTCCCATAAACAAGTAGTTGAAAATATACGGCTGCTGAAACAAAAATTTCCTGACTATTTCAAGAAGCATGTCGATTTTAATACCGTCCTGCATAACATGAACAGTGTTGAAAGTGCACATAATTATATTAAAAACAATTTTGGAAAAGAGACAAAGATTGCTTCATTGAATAATTCCGGTATTCGAAAAGATAAAGTGAATGAATTTATCAACATGTTCCAAAACAAAGACAGCAGTATTGATAAAAGCGGCAATCGTGAGAAATTGGAAGCGGAGCTGTTTTTAGAAGCGCCAAGGACCAGACAATTAACTAATTATTTCTATATGTTCTCAGGAAATATGTTTGACAATTACAGTTCCTTGTTCTGTGATGTAAATAAAATTGAAATTGCACCAACAGGCACTTGTACTCCATTTTATAAAAAAATGTTTATCACTGTAACCGGGAAAATATTGCAGTGTGAGAAAATAAACCATGAATTTGCCATGGGCCGGGTTTCTGATGATAAGGTTGAAATGGATTTTGATCATATTGCTGAAATTGCGAATGATTATATTTTCAGATTTATAAGACAATGCAACACCTGTGTATATATAAGAAGATGTAGTCAATGTGTATTTCAAATTGATGAGATAAACAGCTCCGATCCGAAATGTTACAGCTATACCAGTGATAAGTCATTTCAAAACAGTATAAATGAAAATTTGGATTTTTTGGGTAAAAATCCAGGTTTATATAAAAAAATAATGAAAGATGTCCAAATAAGAAACTAATTATAATAAAATGAAAAAGTTTTGGCTCGTCCTCTTTCCTGATACGTTTTTATGGATAAAAATTAATAATGGAATAATATATAATTCCAAAAATTTTAAACATTACACTTTTCGTTGTTCTGATGAAATAAATAAGCTTTGTGATACTTTAGCTGATCTGGATAGCTTGTATTCAGTTGAATTAACAGAATTATTATTACGCGATGAGCATGTAAAACAATGGGTAGATCAAATAACCGGCATAGAAGCCGGCTGCCTGATTGAACAAAACGGGCTAAACAGTAAATTAACTTCATATTGCCCGGTTTTAAGCATCCAGAATGGCATGGATCAAATTAATTGGGAACATAAACAAAACATAGGAGGCAAGATCATAGAAAACCTCTATGAACTTGTTTTTTATATTAATGGGTCATCGCATGGATCAGATCAATATTTCAGACAGACATACTACCCGGTAAATTCTGATAAGTCGCTTGATTTTAACCATATTGAATCATTTGTAAATCAATGTAACAATAAAATGCTAAATCATTTTACTTTTGTTGGAGACCCGATAAGCTATAATAATTCCGGACAATTACAGGAATGGATTTTGTCCAATGATTATTTCGTTCATTTCGTTTTGCTCGCAGAGGACATTGAAAAAGACATTAAAAAAAATGAATGGTTTGGTAATGACAAGGTTAGTTTTACAATTATTATAAGCAATCATTTATCATTTTTAAAGCAACCTGAAATTTATCATGATTTTTTTGATAATGTGACATTTGCGTTTCCGGTAACTTCAAATGCCCAACTTGAATCTATTACATCAATCGTGCAGGAAACAGGTTTAAACAATTACAATATTATTCCCATATACAATGGTATGAACAGGGAATTTTTCGAAGAAAATGTGTTTATGACGATTGATGAATTTAATGATATTGAATTATCAAGAAGGGAAGTTTTTGTCAATATGACACTGAATGTTACTTCTTTTGGAAAACTCACCGTTCTACCTGACGGGAAAATATATTCAAATGTTAATGATACTCCGCTGGGTTCAATTGGCGATCCGATTTATGATATGTTATATAAAGAGATGACTGAACGGGAAACATGGTTCCGCATCCGCGATATGAAACCATGTTGTGATTGTGTTTACCAATGGCTCTGCCCATCGCCCGGAAACTACGAACTGGCTATTGGCAAACCTGATCTCTGCCATATTACGGCATAGATGTACTTAAAGAATATAATCAGTTTATATCAGTTTAGAGGAAATATATGAATGAAAATTATAATAATCTCAGTTCTTCCGAACATTATGTTACAAAGATTAATCGTGATTATATATTTATGGATGTAAATACCCTTGAAGTATATATTCTTGACGAAATTGAGAACAATATTATTAAGGTAATAAATAAATACCCCGGAGTTAAAGGATTAGATACTCTTTTAAGAAAATACGGAGAACCAATTGTTACCGAAAGAATTGATGAATTATTGAGAAATGACATCCTGAAAAAGAAAGAAGGGAAAAAAGAGGATGATGCAAAGTGTCCCAGTTATGATATAGATACTCCGGGGACTATCAATTCCATCGATATTTTAATTTCGGAGGATTGTAATTTAGCCTGTAAATATTGTTTTGTCAGGAATGGCCAATATCGCGGTAAATCAGCTTTAATGAAATCAGATGTTGGGGAAAAAACAATAGACTTTCTTATTCAAAAATCAGGTGACAAAAAAGATCTGTTTATCTGTTTTTTCGGAGGCGAACCATTAATTAATTTTAAGGTATTGGAAAATATAGTTATTTACGCATTAGAGGAAGGGAAAAAGAATGATAAAAATTTCCATTTTTCACTAACGACTAATGGTACTTTATTAAGCGATGAAATCGTTGAATTCATCCATAAACATCAAATGAAAGTACTCATCAGCATTGACGGAGATATGCATTCTCACAATCAAAACAGACCATTATCAGGAGGTGGGGATTCTTATCTTAAAATTGTAAATAATCTGATGAAATTAGACCAACGGAATATTAGTTATTCAGCCAGAGCTACGGTTACTTCATTCACTAAAAACAAAATTGCCGAGAATTATGCACATTTGATTTCATTGGGATTTAAAAGGATTCACTTTGAAAATGCCCTTGCACCCAAAGGGAAAGTGTTTATTACTAATAAAAAGGATATTGAAGAAATTAAAAAACAGTATTCCTGTATTGCAAAAAAACTTAACAAAAAGATTAAATCTAATCAGCATTACAATTTTGATACTCTTCCGTTACCTCTGGAAAGAATTAGCACAAATAAACCAAATTTTTATTCATGCACTGCCGGAAAGGGGTATGTATCTGTCGACGTGAATGGCGATATATACCTTTGTCACAGGCTTGTTGGTGAAAATAACTTCTATTTAGGTAATGTAATTGAAGATACTTACAATGTAAAATGGTCTGAAATTATCAGAAATGAAATGAATGTTGAAAACAGAAAGAAATGCAGGAAGTGCTGGGCAAGATATATCTGCGGGGGCGGTTGCTATGAAATTAATTATAACTTTAATAAAGACATTTCCCTGACTCCTCAGATTTATTGTCAGCTAATGAAATATTCCATAAAATTGGCTCTTAACATATATGCAAACGCTGCTCAACAAATGGAGAGCATCAATTAATAAACAATATTTCTGGAATGCTTATTCAGAATTTTTAAACAAAATAGCAATGTCTTTAACAAAACAAGATCTATCAATTAAAACAAAGATCGACAACCGTCTGCAATGCATTGCTAACGTTTTGTTTTTAAATGCCAGCTTCATCGACAGTCCCGGGCTACTCGACGGCAAGATGGGCATAGCCATATTCTTTTATAATTATTCACGTTACATGGGCAATAAGATATTTGAAGATTACGCAAGCGAATTTATCGATGAGATATACGAGGAAATAAACACTTCAACACCGATAAACTTTTATAACGGGATCACAGGAATAGGCTGGGGCATTGAATACCTTATTAGTAATAGATTTGTACAGGCCGACACAGATGATACACTCATCGAAATCGATAATTCAGTTTACAGCTACAGCCTCTTGCGCCACTTACTGCTCGATAACGGCAACGATATGTTTGGTTATGGCCACTATTTTATTTCACGCCTGTCAGGACATGAAGATGACGATGATAACCTCAACACCCTTTTTAAAAAGCAACACCTTATATATCTTATCGACGATTGTGAAAGGATACTCGCACAGAAAAAGTATCTCGATTTTAATATTGATAGACTAAGCACCTCTACGATCAACTCATTTATATGGTTTCTTCTTGAGATGCACAGGCTGGGCATCTTCCCATTTAAAGTTGAAAAGCTGTATAAAGTGCTGCCGGGGTATATTGAAGAGTGCCTTGATGTTGAAAAAAAAAGTTCATTAACAGATCAGTTGGTAGCATTTACCAGAGCAGTTATACCTAATGTCAATGATATAAAAACAAAGAATAAGTTTAGTGTAATAGTCAATAATTATTTAAACAAAGGGTATGGCGCCGTGGCGGCGGGGGAAGAGCTGGTAAACAGCTTTATTTGCAGCGCGTGGCAACGGGTTGTCTACGGGACATATTGTTTTACAAATAATAAAAACACCCATCCCCGTACGTCTTTTGAAGACGTCTTCGCAATCATTGACAATGAAGAAGACTGGAACAAGAGGCTGGACGGGCTGAATAAGAATAACATCGGATTGACGGGACTTGCTGGGCTGGGACTAGGATTATTGGCGGAGAGCGGAGGGCTGAAGGCGGAGAGCAGAGAACAATTAACAATTATCAATGAACGATTTTAATAATTATACTGAGATGGATTTGCCCATCGCCCTAAGCTCTTAGCCTACACCTATGAACTCACAAGCCTGTAAAATAAACCTAAGCGACCTCACTTTTCTTCTTCCCCTCCGCCTCGATTCGCCGGAGCGGAAGGAGAACGCCGACACCCTTATTAAATATACCTTCATGCATTTTGAAACTTCTTTTATAACGCTGGAGGCTGATTCAGAAAGAAAGTATTATCCAGAAATAATGCCGGAAGGATTAAGATATGAGTATATGAAGGATAAGGATGAAGTGTTCCACCGGACGAAATACATAAACAAACTTATTGCAATGTCCTCTACTCCTTACATTGGAGTATGGGATGCTGATGCCATAGCTCCTCCTTTACAGATACATGAAGCCGTAAATAAGCTTCGAAGCAACGAAGCAGTCTTGAGCTTCCCTTATGATGGAAGGTTTTACTCATGCGAAAAGGTTTTGTGCGATCTGTTTAAAAAGCATATTAATATCGATACCCTGATAAAACGACTTCCTGCAATGAATCTGATGCATGTTTATCATTCGGTTGGTGGAGCATATATTGTTAACAAGGAAAAATATATTGAAGCAGGAGGTGAAAATGAAAATTTCTATGGTTGGGGACCGGAAGATGTCGAGAGGGTAAAACGACTTGAGATAAAGGAATTAAATATTTTCTATACAAAAGGCCCTCTATTCCACCTATGTCACCCGATAAAGAAAAATAGTCGGTTCGCAAATGCTGATATTGAAAGAAGAAACAGGAAAGAACTATTATTAACTTGTAAAAAAATAAAATAATACCAGGATTTTTAATAAAACTTTATGTAACGATTAACAATGGGCAGATTTCCGGTCTACAAGCAGCTTGATACCATGGACTGCGGTCCCACGTGCCTCCGTATGATAGCGAAGTATTATGGAAAAGAATACACACTTCAGTCGCTGCGTAATCGGGCGTTCATGTCCCGTTCGGGAGTGTCAATGCTGGGCATCAGTGATGCTGCTGAAAGCATCGGTTTCCGTACCCGTGGTTACCGGCTCACATGGGAACAACTCCGCGATGAGGTCCCGCTCCCATGCATCGTCCACTGGAACCAACGCCACTTTGTTGTAGTATATGCCATTAAAAAGCACCGTTCTTCCGCCCTGCCCCCTTGGGGGAAGGGTCGGGGAAGGGGTCAAACTACCAGGGGAAGGGCTGGGGAAGGAACTGTTATCTCCGTCGCCGATCCCGCCTCCGGCCTCCTCAAATACACCGAATCGGAATTTCTTAAATGCTGGTACAGCACGAAAAACGAAGGTGTTCAGGAGGGTACAGCGCTACTGCTCGAACCCACACCAGATTTCTACAGGCAGGAGGGTGAGGAGAAAGGGAAACTTAAATTCCTCTATTTGCTAAGCTATATCAGGCCCTATAAAAAATACATCTTACAGCTTATGCTCGGTATGCTTACAGCCAGCATTATAAGTCTCATATTTCCCTTTCTCACCCAGTCGCTTGTCGATACCGGTATCGGTAACAGTAACATTGCATTTGTTGTAATGGTCCTCGTTGCCCAACTGATACTAAGCCTCAGTCAGACTGCCAACGGGCTGCTCCGGAACTGGATAAGTTTGCACGTTACAAGCAGGGTAAGCATATCGCTTATCTCCGACTTTCTCATAAAGCTGATGAAACTCCCAATTTCTTTCTTTGATGTGAAGCTCATTGGCGATATTATGCAGCGTATTGGCGACCATAACCGTATCAGATTGTTCCTTACCGATTCACTTATAAACATCATTTTTGCCGTCGTTACCCTGGTTATGTACACCATAATAATGGCTACCTATAACCTTGGTATTCTTAGTATTTTCTTCCTTGGCAGCATCTTATACATCGGGTGGGTTATCCTCTTCTTGAAACGGCGCCGTGAGCTCGATTATAAGCGATTCCAGCAAAGCGCTGCTAATCAGAGCAATATTGTCCAACTGGTAACTGGCATGCAGGAGATAAAACTAAACGGTTGCGAAAAACAAAAACGTTGGGAATGGGAAAGAATTCAGATAAAACTCTTTAAGGTGAGCCTTAAAAGCATGATGCTTAACCAGAACCAACAGCTTGGGGCTGCTCTCATAAACCAGGCAAAAGATATCTTTATCTCCTTTCTTTCTGCAAGGGCAGTAATTACCGGACAGATGACTCTCGGTATGATGATGGCTGTACAATATATAATCGGTCAGTTGAATGCTCCGATCCAGCAATTCATCGGCTTCACCCAGGCTGCGCAGGATGCCCGTATCAGCCTTGAGCGTCTTGGTGAGATACACGACAGAGAAGATGAGGAGAAACCCGAAGATGATAAGATAAAAGATATTCCACCAGACAAGGATATAGAAATAAAGAATCTTCTTTTCCAGTATGAGGGACCACATTCCGAAAAGGTTCTGAATAATATATCTCTTGTGATTCCTGCAAAAAAGATAACTGCCATTGTTGGGATAAGCGGTAGCGGAAAGACAACTCTGATAAAACTGCTATTGGGTTTTTATAATCCTGTAGAGGGTGATATTCTTCTCGGTGGCACACAGTTAACCCGTTTCAGCCAGTCGGAATGGAGAAAACGCTGTGGTGTTGTCATGCAGGAGGGTTATATTTTTTCGGATACTATAGCTGGCAACATCGGGCTTATTGATGAGATACCAGAAAAGGAGAAGATTGACAGGGCAACTGAAACAGCTAACATAAAGGAATTTGTTGAAAGTTTGCCGCTTGGTTATAATACAAAGATAGGAAATGATGGACATGGTCTCAGTACAGGTCAAAAGCAGAGAATTCTGATAGCACGGGCCGTATATAAAGAACCTGATTTTATCTTTTTCGATGAAGCGACGAATGCGCTCGATTCAAGCAATGAAAAAAAGATCATGGAGAACCTGGGCAGTTTTTTCAAGGGAAAAACAGTAGTTGTTGTAGCTCATCGCCTGAGTACTGTAAAAAATGCTGATCAGATTGTTGTTCTCGAAAAGGGAGAAATAGCGGAAACCGGAACACATAAGGAGCTTGTTAAAATGAAGGGCGCATACTATAATCTTGTAAAAGATCAGTTGGAACTAGGAGGCTGAGGGCATAGAGCATAGGGCGAAGAAGTGAGAAGTGAGAAGTGAGCGGAGAGCAATGAATCACAAGACTTGCCAGACTTGCACGACTTGCACGACAATATTAAAAACATGGCAGAGCTTAACAAACAAGAGATACAGAGTCCCGAGTTACAGGAGGTAATGTCCGAAATACCGGGAAGTTTCCTAAAATGGGGCTTATTTATCTTTTTTGCCATTATTCTCATTTTAGTAATAGGAAGTTATTTCATCAAAAGCCCTGAGATAGTTACAGTTCCGGTTGTTATAACCACTCAAAATCCACCTGTTATGCTTGTTGCGAAGACAGGAGGTGAAATCGAAAAGCTTTTTGTTCTCGAAGGTTCCGAAATCTCAAAAGACGAAGTTGTTGCCATTATCAGTAACACCAGCGATTATGAGGATGTGAAAAAACTGAATCTCTTCCTTTCAGGCTGCGATGATAAATCAGACTGGGTTGAAGTGGTCAAAACACAACAACCGCCTCCCGACCTCTCCCTCGGTGAGATTCAAAGTAATTATTCGGGGTTTCAGAAAGAGTGGAAGCAGATGAAGGATTATCTGGAACAGGCATATATTCCTGCCAAACTGAGTCTTCTTGAAAAACAGATTGAGAAAAAGACCGAGTATAATAGTGAACTGGCACAACAGAAAAAATATCTTACTGAAGATCTAGCACTCGCCAAAAGCAGTTTTGACCGCGATTCATTATTGTTTCGAAAAGATAGTTATTCAATCTCTGCTAAAGAATATGATAAATCACGACAGGGATATATTCAGAAACTTTACTCTTTCAGTGTTTTCAATGCATCGCTTAAAAACAACGAAGCCGATTTTCTGAGGTTGAAGGAGACCCGACTCGATCTGCAGGTTCAGTATGAAAAAGAGATGAAACAATATATTTTCACTATGGAGGAAACATTTCAGTTATTGCGGTCATCAATTTCGCAGTGGGAAGAAAGGTATGTAATTATGAGTTCCATTGCCGGCAAAATCACATTTATCCGTTTCAGGAGTGAGAACCAGGTAATTAAAGCCGGAGAGTCACTTGCAACAGTAATCCCCAATGGCCCCACGAATATTGTTGCAAGGGCTATTATACCAATTTCGGGGTTCGGGAAGATTGAGATTGGGCAGACAGTTAATATTAAGCTTTCAGGATTTCCTTATATGCAATACGGTGTACTTAAAGGCAGAATATTTTCAGTGTCGCAAGTTCCTGGAGAAGGTGGCTTCAGCGCCGATATTGAACTTACAGGAGGTATGACATCAACCTACAGGGAAAAAATCAGGTTCATTCATCAAATGGATGGGACCGCTGATATTATTACAAAAGACACCAGATTGATTAACAAATTTATAAGTCCGGTAAGAAGTGCATTAAAAAATTAAATGTAAGGAATAGTTAATCATGACCATTATCAACTCGGATCATTTGAGGTAGCCCTCTGGTTTGTTTAAGCTGCTCCAGAACTTGGATTGTCATCACTCCGGGTAATGATGTGTCAGCTTCTACTTTAAGAACTTCTTTCAAAGTCCGACGACCTGGTGTCAACGAAAAAATTAGTCAAAAAAATTATCTTATCTTGAAATAAAACTTTAAATTTATAATCAGTTAATGCAAACCTCTTTGTAAGTCTGTAAAGATGAAAGTCAAACATCAACTTATCCTGCTACTGATTACCGCACTGCTATTTTCCTGCAAACCAAAAACAACAGAGAACCTCGAAGAGATGGCACGCAGATCATCACGTCCCGAAGCAGTGCTTGTTAAAACGGTAAAGCTAGAACCTTCAACATTCTATCACGAGCTGATTAGCAACGGCAAAGCCTGGTCATCAAAAAAAGCTGTCGTTCAGTTTAAAGTGAACGGGATAATTAAAGAAATATACATTCAGAACGGACAAAAAGTCAAAGCCGGCGACCTTCTTGCCGTTATCGAGGATTTTGAATATAAAACTGAGCTTATCCAGGCTCAGCAGGGTCTCGAGAAAGCTGAGATAAACTTCAAAGATGATCTTCTAAGTAATTTCACAACCGCCGATTCAACAGGCCTGTCACCTGCTAAAATTAAGATCTCCCGTATCAGAAGCGGGCTTAACGATGCGATCACATCATTGTCAGTTGCTGAATATAATTTCAATAATACCCGGATTTATGCACTCATAAGCGGAATTGTTGCCAATCTCGAAGCTATGCAATGGAACCCGAGCCAGAACTATAAAAGCTTTTGCACAATTGTTTTCGATGAGATAATGTATGTTGAATTTCCTGTTATTGAATCGGAATTCTCATTCATAAATAAGGGAATGCCGGTTGGTATTGTTCCGTTCATTAATGATAGCATACTCATTAGCGGCAAGATAACAGAGATAAATCCGCAGGTTGATGAAAATGGCATGGTGAAGGTAAAGGCTGAATTCCGAAACAACAATCGGCTCATAGACGGAATGAACGTGAAAGTCGTTATCAGAAAACCTGTTCCTAACCGTCTGGTGGTACCTAAAGAAGCCCTTGTCATCCGCCAGGGAAAAGATGTGATATTCGTGCGACAGGATTCTCTGGCTATCTGGAAATATGTCACTGTGGAGTTCGAGAACAGCGCCAGCCTCTCGATAAAAGAGGGACTTGAACCCGGAGACCTGGTGATCATAGGGGGAAATGTCAACCTTGCACATGAAACTATCGTAAGGGAGGAATGAAGAACGAACCTCAATATAGTTCATTCTTATCCACATTCACTGTCAATATCCTCTTTGTGATGCTGATCATTGTCGGTGCGGCTATGATCCCTTTGCTTTCACTTCAGCTCAATCCTACCCGTTACCTTCCATCGCTTACTATAAGCTGGAGCTGGCCGGAAACACCCGTACGTGTTGTTGAACAGGAAGTCACCACTGTTCTTGAAGGAGTGCTTACAACTGTCACAGGTGTCAAAAAGATATCTTCCACAACAAACAATTCAAGCGGAAGTATAACAGTAGAGTTTGATAAAAATATTGATCTGAGAGCGAAAAGATTCGAAATTGCATCACTACTGAGAGAGTCACGAAAAAGGCTTCCTGAAAAGGTCTCATACCCTTTTATAAGTATGAATATGCCATCGAACCAGTCAGGTTCGACAATCCTCAGTTTCCAGATTAACGGTAACGCGAGCACATCATATATTTATACCATTGCCGAAGAGCTGATAAAACCAAGGATTTCTATTTTGGAAGGTGTCTATAGCGTAAATATCTACGGAGCCACACCCCGGGCATGGGAGATTATCTATGATCAGGATAAACTTGCAGCTATAGGAGTAAGTTCTTCAGCTATTAGTAGTTCAATCAGCAATTACCTTCTTGAGAGGGAGATTGGAGGAGCAACTGAAACTTTTACAGGTGATCTCACCAAACGAACATACCTGACACTGACAGGCAGCAGTAAAGACATATTCAGGTGGGATGATATACCGGTTACCAAAGCATCAGGGAGGATCATTCATCTTACCGATGTGGCAAAGGTAAATCTTAAAGATCAGCAGCCCCGGAGCTATTACCGTATTAATGGGTTGAATACTGTAAACATTAATGTAAGTGCAGGGAAAAATGTAAACAATATTAAAGTTGCCGATGCAGTAAAGAAGGAGATGGAGCTGATAAAGAGGGAGCTGCCACCCGGTTACAGTATAAGAACTTCAATCGACAACACTACTTATATCAGGGAGGAGATATCGAAAAATATCTACAGGTCTGTTCTTTCTGTTATACTTCTCCTTCTCTTTGTATTGCTTATAAGCCGCGAATTCAAATACCTGCTTATCATTACCATCAGTCTCATTGCCAACATCTTCATTGCCTTCATCTTCTATTACCTCTTTAAACTTGAGATTCATCTCTATTCCCTTGCCGGGATAACAGTGTCGTTTGGCCTTATCATCAATAATACCATTGTGATGACTGATCATATCAGGTATTACAAAAACAGGAAGGTCAGTATCTCTTTGCTCGCGGCAACACTTACCACTATCGGCGCCCTTATTGTCATCTTCTTTCTCGATGAAGCCTCAAAGGTTACCCTATCTGATTTTGCAGCTGTTGTAATAATAAATCTCTCTGTCTCGCTGGCTGTTGCCCTGTTCTTCATTCCTTCACTTCTTGAGAAAATCAAACTGGCGCCTAAATTCAATGCACTTGTCATAAGAAGAAAGAAAAGAGTTATCCGGTTTTCAAAATTCTATCTTAAAAGCATTAATTTCATTATCCGGTATAGGATTGGTTTTCTCATCATGGCGGTCCTTATTTTTGGTCTGCCGGTCTTTTACCTTCCCGATTCATTGCCAAAGGACAACCGGAATCAGATTAAGGAAGCAGATCTTACAAAATTCCAGAAGATATACAACAAAACTCTCGGTAATAAGAAATATATTCAGGATATCAAACCTATAGTAAACAAGGTACTTGGAGGGACCTT
This sequence comes from Bacteroidales bacterium, assembly GCA_035530515.1. Classification (GTDB taxonomy): domain Bacteria; phylum Bacteroidota; class Bacteroidia; order Bacteroidales; family VadinHA17; genus LD21. The sequence continues at coordinate 47,191 of DATKUO010000009.1, read as the reverse complement.
CAGGCTCTTTAACGACAAAGCAAAGAACAGCCGGTTCTATTATTACGGCAGTTCCGATGAGGTACAAAGGACTAAACTTACTGTTACCATTGGGCTTAGTGAGGAGGGTCTTACTATTGATGATCTTAATACGACCTGTATCGGGCTCGAAAACATGCTTGCAGCTTATAATGAGATTGATATGTTTACCACAAGCATCTACAGTTCCGAAGATGCCACGATGACCATAACTTTTAAACCGGAACATGATTTTTCAATACTCCCCTTCATTTTAAAAATAAGGATTGAAGATTATATGAATGGAATCGGCAGCTATCATGCTTCCGTTTACGGTGTAGGTAAAGCATTCAGCAACCAGGTTTACAGCGACTATATCAGGACAACCTATAGGGTTGCCATGAGAGGTTACAATTATGATGAGCTTTATGGATATGCTGAAGCGCTAAGAGAAAGGCTTATTAACAGCGGTAAAGGACGAATAAAAGAAGTTTACCTTCTGGGCGCCAGTAATACTAACGGATATATTATCGGAGGTACAAATAAGAAAGCATACAGGAACCGGCTGGAGATGGATAAATATTACCTCACGGAGAGTAGTTCGGATGTTGCGCTTGCCTTCGGAGAGGCTCAAAGGTATTCCAGAGGGTCATCACCTTTTCAGGGAGCCTATATTAATGGTACATTGACACCGGTTTCTATCAAATCTCTCCAATCATACGAGTACGACAACTGGAGCTTTATTAACGCCCCTCTCAAAACACATTCAGGGCAATTTGTTAAAATGAAGGATTTCTCATCTGTTACCCGTGAAATATCCGACAATACCATAAGCCGTGAGGATCAGCAGTATGTTATCACTGTCGGTTATGATTTCATCGGTAATTATGAACTCGGAAGGATGATCCTCAACAGGAACATTGATGAGACCGATGCACTACTTCCTCTTGGTTATACTGCACAGAGTGAGTCATATAGTTACTCCTGGAACCAGAATAAAGCCAACTACTGGCTTATTTTCCTTGTGATTGCTATTATTTATTTTATCTGCTCCATCCTGCTCGAATCGTTCAAACAACCAGTTACGGTTATCAGCCTGATACCATTCTCATTCATCGGGGTCTTCGTCACGTTTCAACTCTTTAACATAACACCCGATGAAGGGGTCTTTGCAGCAATGATATTGCTATGTGGTATTGTTGTAAATGCAACCCTCTACATACTGAATGACTATAACAGCCTGCGCAAACGAAAACCCGCACTACCGGAAAGAATAGCTTATCTCAAGGCCTTCAACGGAAAGATAATCCCGATCTTTCTTACAATACTTGCCACAATAATCGGGCTTATTCCCTTTCTCATCACCGGTAAAGATGAAAGGTTCTGGTTTGCGCTTGCAGCAGGTACTATCGGGGGGCTGGTGTTCAGTTTGATAGGGTTGTTTGTGTATCAGCCAATTATGCTTAGAAATGCAGGTCAGGCAGGTCTTGCAGGTCAGGCATGACTTGCATGACTTGAACGACAATATTTAAAAATATGGTAAAGTTTCTGATAACCCGCCCTGTAGCAGTCATCATGACCTTCCTTGCACTGATCATGCTCGGAATAGTGGCCTCTGGCAGGTTGCCGGTATCTCTGATGCCTGATATCGATATACCGGAGATAACGGTTGCAGTGTCGCGGGCTGATGTCAGCGCAAGAGAGCTTGAAAACACTGTTGTAAGTGTTTTAAGAAGAAACCTTCTGCAGGTGCCTGGTCTCGATAATATAGAATCAGAATCCCGTAACGGGAGCGCCATGTTGAGATTATCATTTAAGTATGGCAATGATATAAACCTTGCTTTCATGGAGGTCAACGAAAAGGTAGATGGCGCCATGAATAACCTTCCCCGGGATCTTGAACGCCCAAGGATCATCAAAGCGAGCGCTACCGATATCCCGGTTTTCATGCTTAACATATCTCTCACCGATAAGCAAGCCGGTGATGAGAAGTTCATTGAGCTCAGTGAGTTTGGCGAAACTGTAATTAAAAAGAGGATTGAGCAGCTTCCGGAGGTCGGAATGGCAGATATCACAGGTCAAATAAAGCGGGAGATCTTTATAAGTCCTGATAAGCAAAAGATGATGAGCTTAGGGATAACAGAGGATGATATAACACAAGCAGTCCGACTGAATAATATCAATATAGGCAGTATCATGGTGAAGGATGGCAAATATCTCTACAACCTTGAGTTCAGCTCATATCTGAAAGAGCTTAACGATGTTAAGGATATTTACATCAAATCAGGTAACCGGTTGATGCAACTCAAGGATATTGCGGAAGTTGGTATTCGTCAGGAGAGGCCCCGGGGATTATATTATTCAAACGGCAACAGGGCCATCTCCCTTGCCATTATCAAAGAGTCTACAGCTAAGATGGCCTCGCTAAAAGAGAAGATGAAAGAGATGATCGATATCTTCAGAAATGACTATCCTCAGATGGATTTTGAGATATCACAGGACCAGACCATTTTACTTGATTATTCAATTTCAAACCTTAAGCAGAGTCTTCTGGCCGGAGGGATTCTGGCTTTCTTCCTGATGTTCTTTTTCCTGAAAGATGCAAAATCACCTATGATAATCGGGTTCAGCATCCCTGCAACACTGATTATCAGTCTCCTGTTTTTCTATGTAGTGGGTCTGTCGATCAATATTGTATCTCTTGCAGGTCTTATTCTTGGAATAGGGATGATGATCGACAATTCGATTGTTGTAATTGAAAACATCACTCAATGGATCGACAGGGGCCTGTCGCTTGTAGATGCCTGCATAAAAGGAACCAATGAGATAATAACTCCACTGATCTCATCGGTACTTGTCACATGTGCGGTATTTGTCCCTCTTATCTTTCTGAGTGGTATCTCAGGAGCGCTCTTTTACGATCAGGCCATCGCTATTGTTATAGGACAGGGTGTTTCGCTACTGGTAGGAATAACACTTCTGCCCACCATTTACTATCTTATTTATAAAAACGGAAAAGAAGGTGCGCTAACAAGATTTGTGAAGAAGATCAGTCTCAAAAGACTTGAGGACAGATATGAAGGAGGAATGAATTTCTTTTTCAGATTCAGAAAGACCATGATAGCTTCATTTCTTGGGATCATACTGTTAATGGTATGGTTATTTATGACCATGGAAAAAGGTAAATTCCCGGCAGTTCGTCAGGATGAACTTGTGGTATCCGTTGACTGGAATGAGAATATTGACATAAATGAGAATCTTAAAAGGAGCCATGATCTGATTAATTACAGTGAGGCCCTAACCCTCCAGACAAACTCATTTGTAGGAGAGCAACAGTTTCTCTTTAACCGCGACTATGATCAGTCTTATACCCAGACAAGAATTTATATCAAAGCCAAAGACTATGAGTTGAAAGATGCTATAGAGAAGAACTCTTATGAATTTATCAGTAAAAACTACCCGGGAGCTTTAATTAATGTAGCGCCTCAACAGAATATTTTTGAGAAGATCTTTTCAGCTTCGGAATCTCCTCTTATAGTGGAGGTTAGTCTGATGAAGGAGAAAGAGGTACCTCCGGTAGATAAGATGATGAGTATTGTCGGTACTCTACAAAAAGGCTGGCCAGATGCTGGCATATCATCACCACCACTCGAAGATAAGATACTGCTCAGGCTCGATCCCGACAGGATGCTCCTTTATGATATTAACCCCATGGATGTCTATAACACTTTGAAAACATCATTGAACCAGAATAATATAGGGGAGTTAAGAGCCTCCTACGAATTGTTTCCAATCGTATTGTCAGATAAAGAGAGGCAGATAAGTGATATTGTCTTTTCCGGGTTTGTTACAAATAGGGCAAGTAAGTCGATACCTGTAAGTGAAATTGTAAAAGTTCAGAGAGTACATGATTATAAAACAATAAAAGGAGGGCTTTATAGCGAGTATGTTCCTGTTAATATGAATGTTAGTACAAACAAACCAGCAGAGCTGACTGCCACGATAAGAAGTCTTGTTACCACCGATCCGGCTATTGATGTTAAGTTCAGTGGTGGACTTATTACAGGGCAGAAGCTGTTTCACGAGCTTGCTATTGTCCTGGTTGTTGCACTACTGCTTCTCTATTTCATTCTGGCAGCACAGTTTGAATCGCTCACTCAGCCATTGATAGTACTTTTGGAGATACCAATTGATATAGCCGGGGCTTTGTTGCTGGTAAAACTCTGGGGCGGGACCATTAACCTGATGACTATGATCGGATTGATTGTGATGTCAGGGGTTATAATCAACGACTCTATTTTAAAGGTAGATACAATTAATAACCTTCGTAGGGAAGGCCTGGGTCTGGTGGAGGCAATCTACACAGGCGGTTCAAGGAGGTTAAAGCCAATTATCATGGTAGCAATGGCATCCCTTATCTCAACAGTTCCGATACTTTTTAGTTCAGGTATCGGATCAGAGCTTCAGCGGCCGATGGCATTGGCATTGATTGGGGGCATGTCGCTGGGAACGGTTGTGAGTCTGTTTTTTATCCCACTGGCTTATTGGTTTATTTACAGAAAAAGTGATAGGTTGCTAAAACTCAAAGATATTTAGCCCAACAAAACCGTTGACAAAAACTGCACCAGCACAGGCACGGAAGTCAACTATCCATACGTCTGAGGCGATTTATAATAAAACCGGACTAATTAAAATTGAAAAGAGATAATATTTGTGGTAATTGTGGCTTAATTAAGATTGGTTTGTAAATTTGAGGTATTCTGATAAAAATCACATATAAATTCTTAAGATGAATTATTTTTGCAACCTAAATGTCTCAAATTGCCTATTGATTGAACGGCACAACGGCACAACGGCACAACGGCGCTAATAATGGGAGATTTGGAGAGAAAATAAGAAAATAAGACAACAAGACAACAAGACAACAAGGCAACAAGAAAATAAGACAACAAGACAACAAGACAACAAGACGCCATAGCAAATGGCTCCAAATTTTTAACTATGAAAGAATTATCTCTCATCCTGATTATTTTCTTAAGTTTGATATCATGTAATACCAGTTCGAAACAGGTATCAGATAGCAGGTTACAATCGGGCATCCAATTAATTGACACAGCAGACATGACCAACAATTTCTATGATAATACTGAAACCTATGCTCTTCCTGTTCAAGAATTGATTGTAGATGGAGAGATTGCTAATCCAGGGGAGGTCGATTTTTCAACACTTCCTTTACACAGTGTTCTTGTAAAAGAGACATTGCTTAGTGATGCCGGTGGCGACAGTTTTGTTGGCGCTTACAGGTATGATGGTTATTCCCTTTTCGACATTCTTGATAAAAGTGTTTTAAAAAAGGCAAACAGCGCTGATTTTAGCCCTATAATTGATCTTTATGTAGAGATTGAGAATGATAAGGGTGAAAAGGTAGTTTTCAGCTGGGGTGAATTATACTACCCAAATAATCTACATAAGATCATAATTGCAATTAGTGTTTCGAGGATAATACCTTCAAAGACAAAGGAATTATGGCCTCTCCCGGTTGAAAGCAAGATTGTCGCAGCATGTGATCTGATTACTGAAAGAAATATCTCCTCCCCTGTGAAGATCACCGTTAAGTCTTTTCCTCATTCATTTATTGTTGAAAGGGATTTATCACCGTTGTATTCGAAGCAAATTGATCTCTATAGTACTTCGAAGAAGTTAGGGGAAATTGATAAACTTCCTGAAAGTGTTAATAATGATACTTTTAATACAATATTTTATGGAAGAGGGAGAGGCATTCATAGTACAACTCCTTTTACCGGCGTTGTTCTCAGGGACATTCTTCTGAAGTATTATCCCATGAGCAGGGAGAATCTTAGATCGGGTATATTATGTATTGCAGGTGCAGATGGCTACAGATGTGCTGTCTCATATTCCGAACTTTTTAACCGAAATGATCAGCAGGAATTTCTCCTTGTAAAAAGTAATTTTGATGAAGATGGAGGCCTGTTCCGTATTTTTGCCGCAGCCGATTTCTTCTCCGACAGAGCCATCAAATCTGTCAGCGAGATACATCTTGGTTACAGATATTAATGCCGGGGCTAAGCCCGGCGGTAAGACCTCTAAGCCTGGGTCAAGCCCCGTAGGGGCGAAAGAGATTCTTTTGAGAAGAGGGTTCCTTATATCGCAAAACCTTTTCTCATTATTAGGCCAACAGGCTATCATGTTTTTATTATATTTGTTTTCACGCATTTCTAATAAATATATTTTTACCGGAATGAAAGCCCTTGTACTTGAAAAATATAATGAATTTGTATATAAGGATGTTCCTGAACCTGTAATTGGTAACAACGAAGTTCTTATAAAGGTGATGGCTTGTGGTATCTGTGGCTCGGATGTATATGGTATGGACGGAAGTACTGGAAGAAGAATACCTCCAATGATTATGGGCCATGAGGCTTCTGGTGTTATTGTTAAAATCGGAAGCGAGGTAAGATGCTGGAAACCAGGAGACAGGGTTACCTTTGATTCAACTGTTTATCCACTGAATGACTGGTTTACTCTTGAAGGAATGTATAATTTAAGCGATAACCGCGAGGTGCTTGGTGTCTCTCCCGGAACCTATAAAAGAGATGGAGCTTTCGCTGACTACATAGCAATTCCCTCTCATATCTTGTATAAAATACCCGATAGTGTATCCTTTGAGCAGGCTGCCATGGTTGAAGCTGTAGCAGTTGCTTTGCATTCCATTAACATTTCCGAACTTAAGACTGGAGATAAATGTGTAGTTGTTGGTGCCGGAATGATTGGTATTTTCATTATTAAACTTCTTAGAATTTCTGGTGCATCAAAGATTATAGCTATTGATATTAATTCAAAACGCCTTGAGCAGGCTATAAATGCCGGAGCAGACCAAACCTTCCTTTCAACAGAAGAAGACCTCGATGAAAAGATAAAAGTCATAACAGGTTACAGGGGTGCTGATATCTCATTTGAAGCAGTTGGTAAAAGTGAGTCGGTCAATATAGCAATTGACATTCTTAGTAAAGGAGGTAAGGTCGTTTTAGTCGGAAACGTCTCTCCTAAAATTGAATTTCCGCTTCAGAAAGTTGTAACCAGTGAAATAAAAGTACTTGGTAGCTGTGCAATTCGGGGTGAATATGAGGTTGTCCTGGATTTGTTGCAATCCGGAATGATAAGCGTTGATGATCAGATTTCAGCAATCGCTCCGCTTTCAGAAGGAGCTATCTGGTTTAATAAACTTTACAAAAGAGAGGAAGAGCTTAATAAAGTTATTCTTGTACCATAATATTAAACAAATGGCTGAAAGGATTTTTAATATTTCGATTGCCGGCTGCAGCAAAGTGGCTCATCTGCATGCAAAAGCTATTCAAAATATTCCAAATGCACGACTTACAGGAGTGTGGAGCAGAACAAACCAGACAGCAATTGACTTTGCCTTACTCTTCAATACGCTGGCATATTCAGATATTTCCCGGATGGTAACTGATAACAATGTTGATCTTGTGATAGTATGTACTGCTCATCCTTTTCATATACAACCTGCTGTAGAGGCAGCAAAAGCGGGGGCTAATGTGCTGGTAGAGAAACCACTGGCGTCTGGCCTCAAGGATTGCGATGATATCATTAATATATGTAGTGAAAACAAGGTTAAACTTGGAGTTATTAGTCAAAGAAGGTGGTACGCACCTGTAAGAAGAGTCAAAGATGCAATAGACAATGGCAAGTTAGGAAAACCGGTTTTGGCGACTGTCACAATGCTTGGCTGGCGCGATAAAGCTTATTATGATTCTGACGAATGGCGAGGTTCCTGGAAGATGGAAGGAGGGGGAGTACTTGTTAATCAGTCACCTCATCAGCTTGATATACTGTTGTGGTATATGGGTGAAGTAGATGAAGTTTACGGGATATGGAGGAATTTTAATCATCCTTACATAGAGGTTGATGATACGGCAGTTGCAATAGTGAAATTCAAGAGCGGCGCCATCGGGAATATTCTTGTAAGTAACTCACAAAAACCAGGCATTTACGGTAAGGTCCATGTGCATGGTGAGAATGGTGCATCAGCAGGTGTACAGACTGATGGAGGGGCAATGTTTATTGCAGGGAAAACTGGTGTTGCTGAACCTCCTGTTAATGATCTGTGGACTATACCAGGTGAAGAAAACATGCTTAAAGAATGGATCAGGCAGGATACTGAGATTTTTATTAATTGCGATCCGACTATAAGTTATATACAGTACCAGATAGAAGATTTTATTAATGCTTTAATTAATAGAACCGAACCTTCTGTAACCGGCGAAGCAGGTAGAAGAACAGTGGAACTATTTACTGCAATTTATCGTTCAACCCGCGATAATGCACCGGTTAAATTTCCTCTTAAGCCTGAACCTGGCTTTGATGGTAGGGGTAAGCAGTAAGCAGTAAGCAGTAATCAGTAAGCAGTAATCAGTAATCAGTAATCAGTAATCAGTAATCAGTAAGCAGTAAGCAGTAAGCAGTAAGCAGAAAACATGTCAGCACTTTATATACTCTTTATCGTCTTAGTAGCAGTTTCAATGTTATTGCTAATGGTGTTGAAGTTTAAGCTTAGTGCTTTCATCTCTCTCCTGATTACATCAATGATTGTTGGTATTCTTGCCGGGATGCCCCTCTCTCAGATCTCCACAAGCATACAGCAGGGAATGGGAGGGACCCTGGGCTTTGTTGCGACAGTGGTGGGTCTTGGAGCAATATTTGGTCAGATGCTGGAAAGTTCCGGCGGAGCAAAATCACTTGCTCATTACCTGTTAAAAAAGTTTGGAAAGAGCAAAGCCTCCTGGGCATTGATGTTGACAGGTTTTATTGTTGGTATTCCTGTCTTTCTTGATGTCGGACTTATCATTTTGATACCAATAGTTTATGCACTTACAAGAGATACAAAACACTCTATTCTTTATTATGCTATTCCTCTGCTGGCAGGTTTGGCTGTTACCCATGCTATGGTTCCTCCGACTCCCGGGCCAATGGCTGTTGCTGAGATATTGAAAGTTGACATGGGATGGGTTATCCTGTTCGGTTTGATAATTGGATTTCCAACTGTTATTATTGCAGGCCCGGTTTTTGGTCGTTTTATAGCAAAGAAGATCTACATAGCTGCACCTCCCGAGCTGGTTGAAACAGATCCGGAATTAATAAATTCTTCTCAGACCCTGCCATCTTTTGGCATTATTGCAGTAATAATATCGACTCCTCTGTTTTTAATTCTGATGAGTACTTTTGCCGGTGTGGCAATAAAAAGTGGGGTGCTGAAAGAGACCTTATTTACTGAAATTGTTTCCTTCATTGGACATCCTTTCACTGCTCTTATTATAGCTACGCTCATGTCAATCATCTTGTGTATAAAGCAGAAAATGTCAAGACAGACTATTCTTGATCTTAGTACAAAAGCTCTTGGTCCGGCAGGGATAATAATTCTTGTTACAGGAGCAGGGGGTGTGTTAAAACAGATTCTTGTTGATAGTGGTATCGGGACAATACTTGCAGAGTCAATTGCACAATCATCATTCCCTCTTATTATTCTGGCCTGGTCTTTGGCTGCAGTGGTTAGGATTACCCAGGGGTCAGCTACGGTAGCTATGATTACAGCTGCGGGAATCATGGCCCCAATACTACCTGTATTTAACCTGAATCAACCTAATACTGCATTAATTGTAATTGCAATAGCTTCTGGAGCTACAATTCTTTCACATGTAAACGACAGTGGATTCTGGATCGTTAGTAAATATCTTGGAATGAATGAAAAGCAAACTCTGCAATCATGGACCATAATGGAGACTATTATAGCAGTTTGCGGGCTTGTGTTTGCACTTCTGGCAAGCCTGTTTGTTTAGAAAAGAATATTATTCGCGTTTTATTTTATTTCTTGTAAATTTAGCCTTCTTAATGCAGGTTCTTTAATCTGATAATCAGTTGAAATGAAGAAGATATTTTCGTCGGTATATTTTATATTAACAGTTTTTTCACTCTGTGCACAGGAAGGAGCACCTCTCCTCATTCATTTTAAGGAAAGCAGGGAAATTGAGAATCAAAACTGGGCTATTTGTCAGGATGTTAATCATGTGATGCTTTTTGCAAACAGGAAGGGTATCCTCTCATTCGATGGACAGGATTGGCTATTACTAAGAATCCCGACCATTCCTTACTCAATGAGATGCAATCCAAATGATGGGACGATTTTTATTGGTGGGGAAAATAGCTTCGGTTATCTTGAAAAGGGCCTTAATGGATCATATAATTATATGAAACTGTCTGATGATTCGTCCAATCTCGGCATTATCACAAGAATTATATTTAGTGATTCTCTGGTATGGTTTTATGGTGAACGGTCTATTAACCGTTACAATCTTGAAACTAAAAAAATAGAACTCCGTCTGGACTCAGAAAATGGAGGTAATCTTTTTACCGGCATGTTCGTAACACCAAAAAACACATTTATTAATGTGTTGAACAAGGGTTTGTGCAGGCTGGAAAGTGACACTCTGTTTCCAATTGTAACCGGCTATCTGACCGAAAAGATTAACATTTTATTCTCTCTTCCATATGATAGAGACAAGGTATTGCTGGGTCTGAGTAATGGTAATATTTCGCTTTTTGATGGGATCAAGTACTATGATTATACGATCAATGATGATGGCTACCTGAAGGATAATATCCTATCAGAGGGTATTGTTATTGGAGATAGCTTATATGCATTTTCAACTCTTGATGGAGGAGCCCTTGTTGTTGATAAAAAAAGTGGGGAAATTAGGTATACTATAAATAATCAAAATGAATTGCCTGATGATGAGGCCTTTGCTCTTGGCCTGGATAATAGCGGTGGTTTATGGCTATCACATCAGTATGGATTGACAAGGGCAGATCTGAACCTGCCTATTGCGAATTTCAGCATCTATCCAGGTCTTAAAGGAAACCTTACCAGCTCATTATGGCACGATAATGAATTATTTGTTGCAACAAGCGAAGGTGTATTTTATCTGGCAGAGGTTAAAAATTATTCTGAAATTCAGGTTTATGTAAAGAGGAAACCTGTTAAAACTGTGTCATCACCTGTAAGCCAGACTGGAGATTTACAGGAACAGGAAGGCAGCAGGAAAAATATATTTACCAGGATATTTGGAAAGAAAATATCAAAAGATAAAAATGTCTCAACTGAGTCTCCTGAAATACCTGAGACCGTTAGTACTCCTAAATCATCTGGCGTACAATACATTCGAAAGACTATCAACCGGCTTAAATCGATCAATTACATTTTCAAAAAGGTAGAAGGGCTGAATGAAAAATGCCGCCAGCTGGTATCAACCAAAGATGGGATAATGGCAGCTACCAACAAGGGTTTGTTTATAATAAATGATCATAAAGCAGAATTGATTTCAGGGAATCGTTATATTAATTTTATTAACTGGCAACCTTCTGATGATAAGTATTATATCGCTGGCGGAGATGGCTATTTTACAGTTAAATGTCAAAATGGAAAATGGCTTGTTGAAATTCCTGATGCAGGATTTACAGATCCTGTTTATTCAATAGTATATACAGGGAGGAATACCTTATGGCTAGGCATAGATAATAAAGCCCTTATAACTGATTTGAGCATGGGAACGGAAAATATTAAATACACCCCGGTAAGTATTAAAAATGATTATCCACAACGATATTTTCTTGATAGAGTGAATGATTCAATTTTCCTGTATACTGAAACAGGTATTTTTTATTATGATAATATTTCAGATAGCTTTATTGAATCAAGGACTGCTGTCAATTCGTCAGGTTTGAAGACTAAATATCTATATCCTCTTTCAAATATGCCATGGATTAGACATGGAGATGAATGGATATATCTGAAACCAGTTAACAAAGTGGTGAATAAAGAGATGTCGCTTCTTAAAATATTTAATGATGTGATATCAATAAATTCTGAAAATGAAAATCTATGGGTAGTAGATGGGGAGAACAGACTTTTCAGGATCGATCTAAAAAGAGAGTTAACTATTAATCCTGAAATTGATGTATTTGTGAAGAGCATTTATGATGAAAGAGGAAAGATTTTTAATATTTCTAATATAGTCTTAGACAGGGGAGATAACATTGTTAATTTTGATATAGTAGCGCCAGGTTATCTAAAGCAAAATACAACTCAATACCAGTATACAATTAATAAACTTATGCCTGATTGGTCCCCATGGTCAGTGCAGAGACGTTATAATCTAATGGTGCCAGTACCTGGAGATTATACTCTACAGGTAAGAGCAAAAGACTTATGGGGCAATATTGGTAATCCGGTATCAGTTAAATTCACAATTAAAGCTCCATTTACAGAGACTACCCTATTTTATGTTCTTACGGGATTTGTAATCTTAATGCTCCTGTTTCTTATTGCCCGTTTCAGAGTGCAACAACTTAGCAGGAAAAACCTCATCCTTGAAGAAAAAGTCAGGGAGCGGACTGCAGAAATTGAAGCTCAGAAAGAAGAGATTACATCAAGTATTGAATATGCTAGCAGAATACAGATGGCTATGCTACCTATGGATGAACACTTTAAAACCAACTTCTCTGACTATTTTATAATTTTTAAACCAAGGGATATTGTAAGCGGCGATTTTTACTGGATTGGAGAGACAACAAAAAATCTGTTTTTTACTGTTGCTGATTGTACAGGACATGGTGTGCCGGGAGCATTTATGAGTACTCTCGGGATATCAACCCTGAATGAAATTATTTCCAATAATGACGATCTTCATGCAAATACTATTCTGAATCTCCTTCGCGAGAAAATTAAGACATCACTTCATCAGACAGGTAAGGAGGGTGAAGCTGCTGATGGAATGGATCTTGCTTTTTGCGTAATGAATAAGAAAAAGAAGACTCTCCAGTATTCAGGCGCATATAACCCATTGTTTATTTTCCAGGGTAAGGAGCTTATAGAATTCAAAGCTGACAGGATGCCTATTGGAATTTACTACGGAGAAAAGAAGTCATTCACAAATTATGACATAACTTTAAAGGAGGGTGATACACTTTATATCTTCTCAGATGGTTTAAACGATCAGTTTGGCGGACCAAATGGATCTAAGTACAAAATCTCAAATTTTAAGAAGCTTTTGACTAAAATCCATAACAAACAAATGTCAGATCAACGTTCAATTATCCTGAAGGAATTTGAAAAGTGGAAAGGTAGCGAGGAACAGGTTGACGATATCACAATAATTGGTCTCAGAATTTGAAATGTTGCACTACGCCTGACGCCTGATGCCTGATGCCTGACGCCTTCTTCAAATAAATCACTATCTTTAAATTTTGGTGATTAAAATTAGTAATATGAAAATAAAATTTATAGGAGCTGCAAGAGAAGTTACTGGAAGTAAGCACCTCATTACCACAGATTTGGGAAAAAAATTACTACTTGATTGTGGCATGTTCCAGGGAAAAGGGCTTGAAACTGATAGTATGAACAGGGATCTCGGTTTTGACCCTTCAATGTTAGATCATATAATTCTTACTCATGCTCATATTGATCATTCCGGACTAATACCTTATATGTATAAGTTAGGATTCAGAGGATCAGTTATTTGTACAAATGCAACACGTGACTTATGTGCTATAATGCTTTCCGATTCTGGTTTTATACAGGAGCATGATACACATACATTCAATAAACGACGAGCAAAGAAAGGGCTTCCTATGGTGACCCCGATATACACACAAAACGATGCAAAAGCCTGTATGAGTCTCTTTATTGGTGTACCTTATGATATGAAATTCAGGATTGATGACAATATCAAAGTGAAATTTACAAATACAGGGCACATGCTGGGTAGTGGTGTCGCCAATATTCAAATAATTGAAAATGGTCAGATCAAGAGAATTGCCTATACTGGAGATATCGGACGCCCATCTAATCGTATTCTTGCGTCACCAGTTCCTTTTCCTCAGGCAGATATTCTTATTACAGAGTCAACCTATGGCGACCGGCTTCATAAAGATAAGCAGGGAGCCGAAGAAGATCTTCTTGAAATATTAATTCAAACATGTGTAAATAAGGGAGGAAAGCTGATAATACCTTCATTCAGCGTTGGACGTACTCAAGAGGTAGTTTATTCTCTTAATAAGTTTTTTAACCAGGGCAGGCTTCCGAAGGTTGATATATTTGTTGATAGCCCGCTTTCTGTTAACGCTACTGCCGTATTCCGGATGCATCCTGAATGTTTTAACCCTGAGATTATTGAGGCTATGGAAACAGATCCTGATCCTTTTGGATTTAATACCCTCTTTTATATAACGAGACAGGAAGATTCCAAGAAGCTGAATGATCATAAAAAACCATGTGTTATCATATCAGCGTCAGGCATGATGGAAGCCGGAAGAGTTAAGCACCATCTGGCAAATAATATTTCTGATCCTAAGAATACTGTGCTTGCAGTAGGGTATTGTGCTCCATCAACCCTTGGCGCAAGATTACTCCGTGGCGATAAAGAAGTATCAATACACGGAAACATATTTAAGGTCAATGCAGATATTAAGAAAATCGACTCCTATAGTGGTCATGGCGATTACCGGGAAATGATTGAGTTTCTGGGTTGTCAGAATAAAGACGCTCTAGGGAAAATATTTATTGTGCATGGTGAGTATGAAGTACAGAAAGTATATGTTAATACACTGCAAAAAGAGGGTTACACAGGTATTGAAATACCAGCAAAAGGTATGGAATACGAAATCTGAGAATCTTGATTCATGCTTACAGTAATAATAATTATGACATCCGGAATACTGGCAGGATATCTATTCAGAAATCATCAGTGGATATCAAAACCTGTCGGGATAATAATAACATGGGCAATATACCTGCTCCTGTTTTTGCTGGGGATAACTGTTGGAACAAATGAGATAATCATAAGTAATCTGGATGCAATTGGCTTTAATGCTTTGCTTATAACAATTGGAGCTGTAACTGGAAGCGTCGCCGTCTCGTGGTTTACCTACACATTATTCTTCAGAAAAAATGAAAAATAGTCTGATTATTGTCGGATTTTTTGTCTGTGGAATACTCGGGGGGGTGTACTTGTTTGTGCCCGAATACCTTAAGGATAGCGACTTAAGTAGCTATGTTCTATATGGACTTATGTTTTTTGTCGGAGTAAGCATTGGATCCGATAAAAATAGCTGGAGTGTTATCAAAAAGGTAAAATTTAAAATATTACTTGTTCCATTATCAGTAATTATCGGAACCCTGGCCGGTGTAAGTATAATTTCTGTATTCGTCAGAGATATAAGTCTGAGAGACTCATTAGCAATTGGTTCCGGATTCGGGTACTATAGTTTGTCCAGCATCTTCATAAGTAAGATAGCAGGGAGTGTTCAGGGAGTTGTTGCATTGCTGTCAAATATTATGAGAGAAATTGTTACATTACTTATGACTCCATTGTTTTTGAAGTATTTTGGCAAGCTGGCTCCAATTGCTGCTGGTGGTGCCACTTCCATGGATACAACCCTTCCGGTAATAACAAAATTTACAGGCACAGAATATGCCATAATTGCTGTTTTCAGTGGTACTGTCCTAACCATAATCGTACCTTTTCTGGTGACTTTTATACTTACCGTCTTTTAGAGATTGAAATATCCAAATGTCTCCATAATGCGCAAATGTTATTAAGTTATATACTTCCGAAGGTCATTCCTTACCTGTTTCCAATCCGGAAATAGTTCTGATAATAATTCATAATACCCTGTACCATGGTTATGATGCTTCAGATGGCATAACTCATGAATTATAACGTATTCGATATAGATGTCAGGTAGTTTTATTAGCTCTGTACTCAAAGTTATTATTCCTTTGTTTGAACAGCTACCCCATCGTCTTCTCATAGTACGGATAACAAGACCGGTTGGTTTAAACTTCTGAGCCTCAAATTTTGTAAGGGTGTTGCTAAACATCTCAGTTAGAACAATCAATGCTTCATCTTTATACCCCTTATAAAGTAATCTTTTTACAGCTTCGCTATTATCAGTTTTTTTCAGACCAAGCTCAATTGTACTTTCATTAAACCTGATGTAGGTCCTTCCCGATCTTTCAATTTTTAAATGATACTCTCTTCCACGGTAGCTATGAACAGCATCATTTACATACAATCCGTTTTGTATATTCTGCTCTCTGCTTTTGTAGCTGTCACGGTGCTTAATTATCCAGTCAGCTTTTTGCTGAACTAGCCTGATTATAGTTTTATTCGAGGTCAGATAAGGCACTCTGACAATAACCGAAGAGTCGGGAAGTACACTGATCCCCAAAGTTCTTCTATATGAATATATTACTTTGAATTCTATATCATTTATGTTGTGGTTTTTTTGATCTTTTAGCATTAAGGAATATAAAATTGTGATAAATTATACGGTAACAGTTTGATATGCAAATATGGAATCGCCTCACTGAGGTCTTAAAGTAATTATAGTTATTTCTGGCGGCATCCAAATCCTGAATGGAATCGCAAAGACTCCAAGTCCGCGGTTAACGTACTGGAATTGATCTCCTTCTGTGAAAAGACCATTCCAATGAGGATAAAAATATTTGGAAGGACTCCATTTGAATTTTTTAGTTATTATACCCATCTGCATACCATGAGTATGCCCCGATAGAGTAATATCAATATCGGTTTTTCCTGTTACCTCCTTTTCCCATTGATTTGGATCGTGACTGAGAAATATCTTAAGGTCAACACTGTCAAGTCCGGAGATAGCCTTATGCAGATTACCGTGATAAATATCAGGATGCCGACCCCTGGTGATTATGCCTATCAAGGCGATTTTTGCATCTCCTATATTCACTTTGGCATATTCATCATTTAGAAGCTTATATCCTGAGGATTTTATTAAGTTGTGCATATTCAATACGTTATTGTCTCTATCTGCCTCTGTGAAAAATGGATGGTAAGTACCGAAGTCGTGGTTTCCCATAACAGCAAAATTTCCATACCTGCTTTTTGCAATAGAAATGATAGTATCATTTCTACCAAATTCTCTCCATCCATAGCTGACGAAATCGCCGGTATTAAGGATCAGGTCAGGTTTATAGCTGTTAACCTTCTCCATAATCTTTAACAGGACATTACTGTGATGATAAAAACCGGCGAGATGCATATCCGATAACTGTACGATTTTAAGTCCATCAAGATCTTTATTCAGCCCTTTGACTTTAATAGTTACAGCTTCTGTTTTAAAGTTAAATCTTCCATAAAGCGTTCCAATACTGATTATAGTTAACATAAAAACCATAAAGATCATGCCTGTATTGGTTAACCACCGTTTATGACCACCATTCTTAATCTTTACCAATTTACCTGAAAAATGGAGAATACTTAATATAACCCTTGGTCCAACAACTGCGCACAGCATTCCTGTCATACTCATTTTAAGCCAAATATGCTGTGGCGTATCAAAAAAACCATTATATGTGACTAACTCCAAATAAAGGATCCATAGCCATAGGCTGAGTATTACATGAATAACGATTGCAATGAAGTATTTAATCCTTGAGACACTGTAAAAATGCTGTCGTAAAACTGCAGGTGTAAGAACCTCTGTTATTATAAGAATTATTAGTAATCCCATTAAAATAAAATTTGATTATAAAAGTACTCATTTATTAAGTATTGTGATTATTCTTACATTCGTAACTGTTAAATAATTGATATCTCTTATGACTGAAGTAAAATTTTATGACCCTCTTTTTGAGCCTGATGCAGTACTGACATATTCTGTTATATCAGCAAAATTTGAAAACAAGTGGATATTTGTCCGACATCATCAGCGTACAACTTTTGAGATTGCCGGCGGACATATAGAAGAAGGGGAGACTTCATTTGAGGCAGCAGGAAGGGAATTGATGGAAGAGACAGGTGCAGAAAAGTTTGATATTGATTGTATCGCGACCTATTCTGTAAAAAGAAATGGTGAAACCGGATTTGGAAGGCTTTATCTGGCAGAAGTCTTTGAGTTGGGTCCAATACCCGACATTTCCGAAATTGCAGAAGTTGTTTTGCTTGATCATCTTTCTGAAAATCTTACTCATCCTGATATACAGCCGCATCTTTTTAAGAGGACAGTTGAATTTATTAGGCTTAGAGATACTAAATCGTGACAATATTATTTTAACAGGATAAATTAAAACATAAAGCCCCACTCAAAACAAGCGGGGCTTTAAAAGATTATGTCGAAGTAACGTTATTTAAACTGTTCTTTCATGTATTTTACTGTATTTATCTGCATCCCGATATTTCCTTTGTTAACAACCATTGGAGCCAGGAGGATGGAAGGGACCAGTTTGTATCCATTGTTGATCGTTGTGTTCGCGTTTTTAATGTTAAGGTTGCCGGCAATTGCCATGGCTGCCTCGGCGGCAGCAAAAGCAAGGGCTTCAATTGGTTTGTAAACAGTCATGGACTGTTTGCCCATAATAATGTTTTCACAGGCTAACGAATCGCCATCCTGACCTGTAACCAGCACCTTTCCTGCAAGCGATTTTTCTTCGAGAGCTTCAATAACGCCTTTTGCAAGCATGTCGTTAGAAGCAATAAAAGCATCTACTTTATTTGGGTAGGCTTTCAGACACGAAAGTGCCAAACGGTAACCCGAAGTGTCGGACCATGAGGAGGCGTACTTATCGTATATAATCTTAATATCTCCCTTTTCAATAAAAGGCTGCAAAATACCTATTTGTCCAAGTCTTAGGAAGTATGAGTTGTAATCGGTCAACGGGCCTCCTATCAGTGCAACATTTCCTTTGCCAAGACGGTTCAGTATGTATTCGGCTTGCAATTCACCAACTTTAACATTGTCGAACGATACATAGTAATCTAGATTAGAATTTAGGATTAAACGGTCGTACGATATTACCTGAATATGAGCTGCACCAGCTACTTCAACAATTTGGCCTGCTTTTTCGAGGTCGGCAGGGACAATGACTAATATGTCCACTTTTTTATCAATCAACTCTTTGGCTTGTTCAAGTTGCTTTAAGGGGTCTTGGTTTGCAATTCTACAAATCACTTTACCTCCAAGTTCATTTACTTTATTAATAAAAAAGGTAGTGTCCTTAGCCCAGCGCTCTGTGGCAAAATCATCCATCAGAAGACCAATTACGATCTCCTTCTGACTTCTTTGGCACGATTGAAAAACGAATAATCCAAATGAAAGCAAGGCTACTAAAGCAAAAACTTTGATTTTCATACACAAAAAATTTAAAAGTTTAACTACAGTATTTTTGGAACTCTTTTCATAAACGGACATTCTCCAATGATGGATTAAACATCAAGTAGGATCATCCTTAACTTCAGTAAGTTAGTAAAAATTATCTCAAAAACCTTGAAAATATCTATTTTTTACTGTTATCCGATTAAAAAACATTTTAGTATTTTGATCTGCTTAGCAACTTGATAATCAGATATACTCAAAACTCACCTTTTTAAGCCACTTCTCTTCGAGTAAGCGGGCAATTCGCTTTACAACTGTACGTCTTATCTCCAGTTCGACGGGAAGATTCGGATCTTGGTGAGCAATATTAATTCTTGTACCAATTATGAAATAAATCTCATCACTCTCCATAATAAGTCTCACGATCTTATCAGCCGGTCCCTTTCCAAGCTTTATGCTGTTATTATATGTTTTTAATATTTCGTTTACCTTCTGCAATGTTAGAATTCCTTCAGTAACCAGGTCAATTCCTTCGAGAAAGCTTTCCGGAGGGAGTTCAGGATCTTCAAAAATAAGTTCATCAACAATTCTCCTGTCCAATTCCCTAGCTACTATATCTGCTGTAGTACCACCACAAAGAATTACTTTACCTTTATTTCCTTTGACTTTTGAAGCTAATTCTTTGTCTTTTTCCTTTTCGTATGGAGGACCTGTGCAGATAAGCAATTTTCGTGGCTCACGGAAATAAATTGTTGCGCAGCTGATATCATCCCTGGCTTTATAATTGTCGTTTTTGTGAGCCATTGTAACAATTTTCCCGGCAAGCATTACAGCTGAAATTGATGCTTCACTTGTTACCAGAGAAGCGGAATAAGAAGCAATGTTTTCTCTTTCCCATCCGAAGGGGTATGGCTCGCTGCCCATACCACTCTGCGATACCCCGTCTGAACAGAAGATTATCCTGTCTTCTTTTTGAGGCATAAACGTACAGGTCTTGAGTACCTTTCCTGAATGGTTGCCTTTTTCAAGCACAACCTTTTTCCATAATGGATCAAATTCATGGTTGCCCCTTAAGACTACTGTCGAGGGGTTGTCATATTCAAGTATTGTTGTACGACCGCTACTTTCAATATCGATTATTGTGAATGTGGAATAACTGATTTTCCGCTCACTGCAAACCGGAAGGGTATTCATTATAATCTCTGCAATGCGGTCAACCTCTTTATGTTCCTGTGTAAAATTAAGTGCCATTGTGGAGGTGAGTGTGGCTAGAATATTTGCTTTCACTCCATGTCCCATGCCATCGGACAAAACGGCAATAACCCTGTCTTCTTCTTTTATATATCTGTATAGGAATACATCACCACATATCCTCTCTCCATCGTGATTCCGCTGCTGACTGTTAACCTCTATATAAAAGTCTTTATTCATATAAGATTATTTCAGGCTAATGGTCTTACCTCCTTTATTTGTTTTGTATGACTCAATTATTGAGTTGAGCATCTGTTCAGTTTCAGATGCTCCTTCTCCCAGGAGGAACCCTATCTTTTGAACCATTTCAAGATTTTTATCAATAACTTCACTTACCCTGTTGGTAACCTCTTCGCCCTGCACTTCAGGAGAGAACATGTCGCGTATTATTGCTCCACACATTTTATTCTTTTTTATCGGGAAGACGGATATATTAAGCATCTTATCTTCAAAATGTATATCCTTGCTAACAACAGGTTCATCTTCTTTAATAACGAAAGTAAACATGTTATATACATTGAAAGGGACGAGAGTTTTAACATCGGCACCTGCCAGCCCGGGTATTACCTCTGAAATAGCCCGGGCATCTTCGCCAATTATATTTATAAAGCTCTGATTGGAATGAAGTATTTTAAGATTATTGTCAACAATTACTACTCCTGTCGGAAGCTTCTCAAGCATATTATTCATCATGTCAGAGGTACTTTGTGCAACCTCTTTTTCCCTTCTGGCAAGTTCTTCTGATTCTTTCAGTGCTTTTTTTGTTTCTGCCAGTTTCCTGTTCGTTTGCCTGAGTGTTTCGATATACTCCTGCTTATTGCGGAGGTTAAAAGTATGACACATTTCAGGAATTGCCAGACCCTTTGCAACTGTTGAGGCAAAATCTCTACAGGAGAGATATCCGCAGGCACCACAATTGATTTCCTCCTCAGGATTATCCTTCCCTATGATTTTAAGTACTTCCTGTATTGACTCTTCGGGAGGATCAGCTATCCTTTGATCATCAGGATTAAATGTTCTTGTGAAATTTAGTTTCGACCATTTTTCCATGTCTTTCTGCCAGAGGGATTTATCAAGAGTTGCAACCCTCTTTTCCGCATAATGGCGTACCAGTGACCTTCTTTTAAAACGTTCGGTATGATGTTGCATCCCGGGTCCAAGGAGGCATCCATGACAGAAAAAGAGGTTAAAATGATGCTGAATTGTGTCAATATACTTATCATAATCATTAATAGCCTCAAGGATATCCTCTTTTCCTGAAGCAGTTATGACACTGCTTGAAACCATATCGCGTTTTATGCCACCGGCCTGGATAATACCTGCCGGAAGAGGATATAGAGCTCCCCAGTTACCATGAGGCGGATCAAAATCAGACATTTTTACAAGCCTCTCCTGTATCTTAAATTCATTAAAAAGCTCTCTTAATTCTATGAAAGTCAGAACCCCGTCAATAAGGTTGCCTGAATCATAAAGTTGAGCTTCATCCTTTGCATCAATGCATGGCCCTATCTGAACTGTTGCTACATCAGATCCATATAACTCCCTCACAACCATTGCAGTGGCAATCATAGGAGAGACCAGGGGGGCAAGGTTGGGTACCAACTCAGGGTGAAACTTCTCAATGAGTTTCACGATAGACGGGCAGTTGGAAGTAATTAAATATTTACCCTCTGCCTTTGAAAAAAGGTTTGCATACGCTGCTGCAATAAGATCAACTCCGAAGGAATCTTCATGAACATAATCAAAACCCAGAGACCTGATCATTGCAACGAACTTCCTGTAATCAGTTATATCATCAAACTCCGAAGCAATGCTTGGAGCAACAAGAGCAACAGTCTTTCGTCCGGAAGATAATAATTTCTTAACATCGTCACTGGAATCGCGGAATTCAATGGCATGAGGTGTGCAGGTAACAAAACATAATCCACACCCTATACATCTGTCAGGAAGTATAAAAGGATGCGCCTTCTGAGGTTTAACCTCAATGGCATTGACAGGGCAGACACGCACGCAGGAATATGAATTTCTGCATTTTTCGTCATTTATATAAAGAACAGCTCTTCTGTCTATCATACTTTTGCCTGGCTTGATTATTTAATACCAACTAATTCTTTTTCCAATATACCCTCTATCTTTGAAAGGGTTACGTCCTCAATGGTAACTCCGTTTATATTCAGATTAGGTCCATTACTACAGTGTCCCATACATCGAGCCCCTTTGAATATAACCTTGTCGTCGAGATGGTTCTTCCTGAGATACTCCCTGATAAACATCACAACGTCTTTGTTTCCTCGTGAAAAACAGGAACTGCCAAGACAAATTTGCATTTCTATTCTTTGTGCCATTTTATTTACTGTTCATAAATAAACAATAACATCAAAAGTAATAAATTTTTATGAGCGGTCATCAAACTTCGTTTTGCTAAAATCCATTTGGTTGGCAATAAGTTTGCTAATTTATCTGAACTGGTTTTAATGAAGAAAATACTAATATTTAAAATATTATTTTATAAATCAAAGATAATCAATATAATATCTTATATATTAACATTGAATAATATTATTGTTTTTATTGTTATTTAATTAACAATGTTTATTTAATAACAATAAAATAAATTATATTTGTATTGAAATATAATGCTTATAGTTTATAAGGATGGGTAGCGATTTTGATATAATATTTAAAAAATATAAACATGGGAGGAGAGAGGATCTTATCCCTATACTTCAGGAAATTCAGGAAAGTCTGGGTTATCTCTCTGAAGAGGCTATTGTTCAGGTTGGTAGTTTTTTAGGATTAAGCACAACGAAGATCTATGGCCTTGCCACATTTTACGACAGGTTCAGGTTCATCCCTGCCGGGAAAATTCAGATCAGTATCTGCCATGGAACATCATGTTTTCTTAATGGGTCACAGGCAATCATCGATAAAATAAAAGAAGAGACAGGCATGATACCCGGGCAGGTATCCAGAGATGGGAATTTCAGCTATGAGATAGTCTCATGCATGGGTGGTTGTAATAGCGGTCCGGTTATAAAGGTGAACGGAGAATATCATACTCACATTAAACCAGAGCAATTGCCTGAACTGATCAAAAAACTTAAGTATGTCGTTGAAAGCGACTAATTTTATTATCAATCGCAGATGGAAGATTTAAAAACATTCCTAATTGATAAGGTTCTGTTGTTTGAATCCGATACATTATTACCGGAAACAGAGAAGAGATTACAGCAGGTGAGAAGGGAAAAACCAGATCATCCTGTAATCTTTGTATCGTCTGGCACAAGTAGTATTATAGCAGGATCGGAAAAAACCTTTGCAGCAATAGAAGCTTATGTTAAAGAAAATGTACCATTAGCGGAAGTAATAGGTGTCGGTTGTACAGGTCCTGCCAATTTTGAACCTCTGGTTTGTATACAGATTCCGGGCAAAAATAAATTGTTTTTCAGGAATATAGCTGAAGAGAAGGTTGAACCTCTGCTTAATGGTGTTTTTCATAACGACATTAGCGAAGATGATCTTGCAGGACAAACAGGTACTAAAGGTTTTGAGGTATGGACTGGAATTCCGTTTATGGATGAGCTGCCTTTTTTTGCAGGTCAGAAAAGGGTAGTATTAAGCAATTGCGGATGTTATGATCCTGAGAGTATCGAAGAATACATTGCTCGTGGAGGATATCGAACTTATATAAAAGTAATCAGACATTATACTTTTGAAGAGGTTTGCGATATCATTGAAAGGAGTGGTCTTAGAGGCAGAAGCGGAGGAGGATACCCCACTGGTCTCAAGTGGAAGCATGCTCTCAATACAAGCGCAAGTGCAAGATATTTAATATGCAATGCAAAGGAGAGCGACCCGGGTGCTTTCACCGACCGAACCATCCTTGAAAGCGATCCACACCGACTTATTGAAGGCATCGCAATTGCTTCATACGCAATTGGGGCTTCAAATGCTATAGTATTTATCAGGTCAGACTCTGATAATGCAAGAAACAGGCTTCAGAAGGCTATCGACAGAGCCAGGGAATATGGTCTCTTCGGACATAATATATTTTCGAGTGGATTTAACCTGGATATCGTGATACGCAAGGAACCGGGAGCTTTTGTGTGTGGTGAAGAAACCGCCCTGATTAATACTCTGGAAGGTAAAAGAGGGATGCCACAGCTTAAACCTCCATATCCGACAACAGCCGGATTATTTGGTAAGCCAACGGTGATAAACAATGTTGAGACTCTGATGAATGTACCGCTTATTATGCAGAACGGACCAGAATGGTTCCGGTCAATGGGAACTGAAAATAGCCCGGGTACAAAAGTATTTGCAGTAGCAGGGAAAAGCCGTATGTCAGGCGTGATAGAGGTAGAGATGGGTACAACATTAAGAACAGTACTGGAAGAAATTGCTGATGGTATCAAAGAGGGAAAAGAGTTTAAAGCTATACAACTGGGAGGGGCATCTGGCTTCTTTATTACCAGCGATAACCTCGATATTGCCATTGATTATGATGAGCTAAAAGAAAAGGGGATTGGGATGGGTGCAGGTGGATTCGTGATAATAGATGTTAACACTTGCATGGTTGACCTCGTAAGGTATTATATGGAATTTATCCGCAATGAGAGTTGTGGAAAATGTATACCATGCCGTGAAGGGACAGGCAGAATGCTCGAGATACTTGAGAATGTTATACGAAAACCTTTGAATGAGGAATCAGGAACTACTCTTGAACGGTTTAAAGGAGTGATGCAACTTGAAACAATTGCTGCGGTAATGAAGGATACATCCCTTTGTGGACTTGGTCAGACAGCTCCAAACCCATTCATCAGCGCTCTTAGAAATTTCAGGGATGAGTTTGAAGAACATATTTTTGACCGGAAATGCAGAGCCAATATATGCCGCGGATTAAGATCCTTTTCAATTGATGTGGATAAATGTACAGGATGCACAGCATGTGCTGCCAAATGTCCTGTTAATGCGATTTATGGAACCCGGCTGCAACCATTTTTTATCGTTGAGGAGAAATGTATTGGTTGTGGTATCTGTTTTGATATTTGTAAATTCAGTGCAATTAATGTTAAATAACGTTTATGCTCTTCTCAATTCAGGTAAATAATAAAAAGATCAAGGCTGAAAAAGGTGAAACAATCCTTTCAGCTCTCAACCGTAACGGGATTATTATACCTACATTATGCAGGATGAAGGATTTTACTCCGACAGGAGCCTGCCGGATGTGTGTTGTTGAAGTTGAAGGGCGTGATCGTCTGGTAACAGCCTGCTCGCAACCTGTTGAAGAATGGATGAAAATAAAAACCCATTCTCCAAGAGTTATTTTAGCAAGAAAGACTATCGTGGAACTTCTTCTTTCAAATCATCCCGATGATTGCCTCTATTGTGACAGTAACTTAAACTGTGAACTTCAAAACCTGGCTGAGGAGCTTAATATCAGAGAGAGGCGAATACGAGCTAAAAAGATAAAACCACGTCTCGACCAGTCAAGTCCGGCTATAGTAAGAGAGCTTTCTAAATGTATTCTTTGCGGTAGATGTGTACGCGTGTGTGAAGAGGTAATAACTTCAACATCTCTCGATTTTATTAGTAAAGGGAGGGAAACTCATGTTGGTGCAGCTATGGATAGGGATTTTAATTTTTCCAGTTGTATTCATTGCGGACAATGCGTCCTGGTCTGCCCAACAGGAGCACTCCATGAGAAACATAATATAACTGAAGTTCAGGAATATCTCAATAAACCTGATTTTACAAAAGTAATTCAGTATTCCCCTTTGGTGACAGTAGGGTTAGCAGAAGAACTTGGAATAAGATATAACAGGGAATTTAACAGGATTATCAATGCTGTTCTGCGTAAGATAGGCTTCGATAAGGTTTTTAAAACAGGTACCGGTACTGATATCTGTATAACTGAAATAACAAATCATTTATCTGAAAGGATTGAAAATAAAGAAGATAATCCTTTATATATATCTGCTTGCCCGGCATGGGTTAAATATGCTGAACAGTTTTTCCCCTCTCTTATCCCTCAGCTGTCAACAGTCAAATCGCCACAACAGATTATAGGTGTTCTGGCTAAAACTATTGTTGCAGAACAGATGGATGTAAAACCTGAGAATATCTTTTCTGTATCAGCTACTCCTTGTATGGCAATGAAATTCGAAGCCAGGCGCGATGGTATGATGAGGAAAGGTATCAGTGATGTTGATTCCGTACTGACTGTCAGGGAGCTGGCCAGGCTTATCCGTTTATATGGCATCGCCATTACAAACATAGATCAGGAACCTGCTGATGAACCAATGGCTGGAAGAAGTTCCTCTGCTCTACTGGCTGAGGTGTCTGGCGGACTGGCTGAAGGAATAATTAGACTATTCCATTTTCTTAAGCTTGGGAAAGAGGTTGATAAACAACTCTTTAAGAAGTTGAGGTCAGGAGGCACGTTCAGAGAAATTGCAGTTCCGATAGGGGGAATTGAGTTAAAAGCAGCAGTTGTTGATGGGCTTACCGGTCTTGAAAAGTTAAGGACTATGCTTGATTCAGGAAAGAAATATGATCTGGTTGAGGTAATGGTATGCCAGGGAGGATGTGTTCATGGTGCAGGTTTGGCGTTCAATAATTCAAAAGATGAGATAAGAAACAGGTCAAAACTGATATATCAGGCAGATGATACTGAGGCCATTAATCTTCCCTGTAAATCGCCGGCACTGATAAATTTGTATGAAGAACTTTTAAAGAAAGACGGAGAATTTTCAGACAAATCGATATTTTATACTCATTTCGAAAAGAGAAATGTTTTATTATAATGAATAGGATCATTTGATATGTTGGTTTATACAATAAAGGAGCTTTGTCGTACTTGTTATACATGTGTCAGGGAGTGCCCTGCCAAGGCTATTCGGATTGTGGGAGGTCAGGCCGAAGTGATTGATGAAAGGTGTATTGCCTGCGGTAATTGCACAAAGGTATGCAGCCAGGGAGCAAAGGTTTTCCTGAATACAACCGACAGAGTTGTTAAGCTGCTCGAAAATAATAAAAAAATTGCTGCAATAATTGCACCAAGCTTTCCGGCAGAATTTTCTGATATCCCCGATCATCGCGTTCTAATTGGTATGATTAAAGCTATTGGTTTTGAATATGTTGCAGAGGTCTCCTTTGGTGCTGATCTGGTAGCTGAAAAATATAAAAATCTGGTAACAGAGAATAAGAATTATTACATATCATCCGATTGTCCTTCGATTGTTAATTACATTAAATATTTTCATCCTGCTCTTGTTGATAAGCTGGCACCTGTTGTATCTCCTATGGTAGCCATGAGCAGAGTTATTCGTAAAAAATATGGCGATGATATTGGTATAGTATTTATTGGACCATGTATAGCTAAGAAAGCTGAAAGTACAGAAATTGATGAGGCAATTACATTTACTGAATTGCGGGATATGCTATCCGACAAAGGTATTACTCCGGAAAAAATAATCCCTGTCGATTTTGATCAGCCTGTCGGCGGAAGAGGTGCAATATTTCCTGTTACCCGTGGATTGCTTCAAACAGCTCATATAAACGACGATGCAGTTACAGGTAATATAATTGCAGCTGAAGGGAGAATTGATTTCCAGGGTGCTTTAAAGGAGTTTGAAGCAGGACTTATAAAAAATCAGCACATGGAGCTGCTCTGTTGCGAAGGATGTATAATGGGACCCGGTTTATCGAAGAACGGAAAGCAATATAACAGGCGTGCACTGGTAAGCGCTTATGCCAACGACAAAATGCAGAAGATTGATACTTCCAGCTGGGAAGAAGCATTTAAAGAGTTTTCAGACCTTGACCTTTATTTCAAGCATAAGCCTGAAGATCATCGTATTGAAGAAACCGATGAGAATGAGGTGAACGAAATTCTGATCAAGATGGGAAAGAAGACCCGTAATGACCAGCTTGATTGTGGTGCCTGTGGCTATGAAAGCTGTCTGGAGCATGCAATAGCAATCAATAAAGGTCTTGCCGAAGTTGAGATGTGTCTTCCTTATACAATTGAAAAACTACATAAATCAGTGAATGAGCTGGCCCTGTCGAATGAGAAACTTACTTCGATGAAACAGGCTCTGAAGCAATCCGAGAAACTTGCTCATATGGGCCAACTATCTGCAGGTATTGCCCATGAACTGAATAATCCTCTCGGAGTTGTAATTATGTACAGTAATATTCTCTTCGAGGAATCTTCAGCAGGTGATCCTGTCAGAGAAGACCTTAAACTGATTGTTGAGCAGGCAGCCAGATGTAAAAAGATTGTTGCAGGCTTACTAAACTTTGCCAGGAAAAACCAGGTTAATCATCAGTCTGTCAATGTTAAAGAACTGGTTAATCAAAGTCTTGAAAGCCTGATAATACCTGAAAATGTCAAAGTCAAAATTGACGATCTGACTTCTAATCCGGAGGCAATGCTCGACTCTGAACAGATGATGCAGGTTATCACTAATCTGATAAAAAATGCATTTGACGCTATGCCGGTAGGAGGTCTTATCTATATTAAGCTGGAAGACACTCTGGGTGATGTTATTATAATAATTTCTGATACTGGAAAAGGTATAAAAGAGGAGGACAGAGTAAAAATTTTCGAGCCATTTTTCACTACAAAAGTTATTGGACTGGGAACAGGACTTGGACTTGCTACTGCTTATGGTATTGTGAAGATGCATAAAGGACAGATAACTGCCGAATCGAACAATGATCCTGCCAAAGGGCAGACTGGTACGAGCTTTAAAATAGTATTGCCCAGGAGGAAAGCGTAGATTGGTATTGGGTATTTGATATTCAAACATCGAATTTCATCCCTGCTACCGGCAATAATGTTAACAAATTAACAATTGATAATATTTATCATAATAACTCTTTGATTTAAAGAATTTTTAGAAATTTGCAGAAAGATGAATAAGAGTGATTTTACAATACTGATTGCTGACGATGATCCCGATTATCTTTTTCAAACAGTATTTAACCTTGAGAAAGCAGGATATAAAACAATAGCTGTTGAAAGTCAGGCGGAAGCGGAATCGGTAATATTAAGGTTCAAACCTTCCCTGGCAATATTTGACCTGATGATGGAGAGCGATGACAGTGGGTTTATATTGTGCTATAAAATTAAGCTTAAGTATCCGGATGTACCGGTAATTCTGGCAACAGCAGTTTCACATGAAACAGGTTTGTCATTCAGTATAGATTCAGAACAGGAAAAATCCTGGATCAGAGCTGACAGATATCTTGAAAAGGGTATCAGGGCCGAACAGTTAGATCAGGAGGTTATGAAATTACTAAAGCTTTGAGATGGCTGTATTAAAAGTACTAGTTATTGATGATGAACCAGGAATACGTTCAGGTGTCTCCCGGATACTGAACAACTTTCATGTAACTTATCCTTTTATGGATGAAGATTACACCTTTGAAGTTACTGAAGCAGCTACTGGTGAAGAAGGAGTGACTATTCTTGATAGGGATTTGCCGGATATTCTATTACTGGATAATAAGTTACCAGGAATACAGGGGGTGGATGTTCTGGAGTACATTAGGAAGAGAAATTATGATATTGTAGTGGCAATGATCACCTCTTATGCTTCACTCGATGTGGCAATCAGGGCTACCCGTGACGGAGCTATCGATTTCATCCCAAAACCATTTACACCTCAGGAACTTAAATCAAGTATTGAAAATATTACTAAGCAACAGTACCTGAAGAGGATAACACATAAGATGAAACAGGAGGGGAAAAAGATCAGGTATCAGTTCCTGTCTGTCCTCTCTCATGAATTAAAAGCTCCTCTGAATGCACTGGAAGGTTATCTCAGGATGATGCAGGGAAAACAGGCAGGAGAGATGATTGATGATTATGCGACTCCAATCGAAAGATCTCTCCAGAGGATACAGGGGATGAGAAACCTCATAATGGACCTTCTTGACTTTACAAAGATAAGGCTGGAAAGAAAAGAAGAAAAAATACAGGAGGTCAGGCTGGCAGATATTGCAGCATCAGCAATTACTACCGTACAGCCATTCGCAATACAAATGGATATAGCCATTAATCTTGATATCAGATCTGATGCTTATATTATGGCTGATCCTGATGATATAGAGATCGTTTTCAATAACCTGATATCAAATGCGGTTAAATACAACCGGATAGGAGGGAAAGCAGACATTACTATTGATAGTTCAGAGAACGCAGCTATTATTATCTTTGCTGATACCGGAATTGGTATTACAAAGAATGATATAGAAAATCTTTTTGACGAGTTTGTACGGATAAAGAATGAAAAGACAAGAAATATTTCAGGCAGCGGACTCGGATTATCTATCGTTAAGAAGGTAGTTGAACTTTATCATGGCACAATTAACGTTGATAGCACACCCGATGTGGGTACTGTATTTAAAATAAAATTACCTAAAAAACCAATTACAATTACCTGAAATTTATGATGAATAAAGTCAAGAACCATTGCGACAAGTAACATCATACCAATTAATTAAAAAATTCTATGATGAAATTACCAGGAAAAACTGTAGAAAGGCTTAGCGAGTACAGAAGGACACTTCTGGAATGCCTTAATGAAAAGAAAAACTTTATCTTTTCCCACGATTTGGCCGCCAGACTTCACATTACAGCTGTGCAGGTCAGACGCGACCTGATGCTGATAGGTTATTCAAGTGTTCTTAGAAAAGGATATGATGTAAGGGAACTCATTGATACTATTGGACAGATAATCGATTGTGAAAGAAGCATGAATGTAGCTGTAATTGGTATTGGTAACTTCGGAAGAGCCGTGGCAGCTTATTTTAAGGGCAAAAGATCAAAACTTAACCTTGTCGCATCGTTTGACAATGACCCTTCGAAAGTAAATAAAGTTATAGCCGGTGTGAAATGTTATCCATATAGTGATATTGAAAAAATGATAAAAGAACTGGATATCAGAATAGCTATACTTACTGTTCCTCCCGATTACGCCAGGGAAATAGCTGAAGAGACTGTAAGGTTCGGAATAAAGGGCATTCTGAATTTTACTACAATACCATTAAATGTTCCGTCAGGAGTTTATCTCGAAGAGTATGATATGATAACATCTATAGAAAAAGTTGCATATTTTGTGAAAGAGAACAGAATTTAGATTGTTGGATGCAACATGAATATTTTCACGAGTTTTGAAGATGCAAAGGTTATAAAAAACCCTGTTGTAACAACCGGATCTTTCGACGGGGTTCATGTTGGACATAAAACTATTTTAAACCGGCTTAAGATGCTGGCTGAAAAGCATAACGGAGAGTCAGTACTTATTACATTTGATCCTCATCCAAGAAAAGTCCTCTATCCCGACAGTGCCGGAAAAGACTTGAAACTTATCAATTCACAGGAAGAAAAATTGAATCTTCTTGAAAAAGCCGGCCTTAATAATGTAATTATAATTGAATTCACAAGGGAGTTTTCAAGAGTCACAAGCGAACAGTTTGTAAGAGATTACCTTCATGGAATATTGAATGCGAAAGTGGTTGTTGCAGGATTTAATCACCATTTCGGATTCAATAAGGAGGGTGATTATAAGCAGTTGTGGTCATGGCAGAAGAAATATTCTTTTAAAGCAGAAGAGATACCGGAGCAGGAGGTCCAAAATGAAACGGTCAGCTCAACAAAAATTCGGAAGGCAATAAGCGATGGTTACATTCAGCGGGCAAATGCATATCTGGATCATTATTATATTATAATGGGAATGCAGGAAAAGTATGAAAGTGAAAAGTATACTTACCTGAACGGTTATATAAGAATATTAATAGCGGAAGATTGTAAACTTCTTCCTTCTCCCGGAATATATGCCGTATCAGTGGAACAAGGAGATTTCTATTCAAAAGGAATGGTAGTTATTAATAAAGTAGCATTTAGTAAGAATGAAGTACTTGTGAATATTTTTAATGACAATGGAATTGAAAAAAGCAGAAATGTAACAGTCTCATTTCATAAAAAAATCCATGGTGATTTCAATCTTGATGAAAATATTTCCATAATAAAGATCAAATCGGCAAAAGAGGAGATATCTGACCTTATTTACTGACAAGAATCATTTCCTGAAGGCCATAAATTCATTATCTTTACCTGTTAATTAATATTCATTAATTCATGAGATTTTCTCCTGAGAAATTATCCATCCCTGATCAGAGGATGAAGCCATTTATTGATCCTGAAGAGCAGTAGCTGCAACGATATTAATATCTTTCATAATTATCCTGAGCAAAGCGATCATTTTCAGGGTGAGATCAAATCTTTGTCCCTGTCTGATAACCTATATCTTGCAGGCTTTGCAGACATTCAAGTCTCCGGTTGAAATTATGTTTTGAGTCTGTCGGGTGTATCTTGCTGTAGAGAGCCTGGTTTGTCGCTTCAACACGTAGCAGATACCGGTGGGCACCTGCTTCATACCATCTTTTGTAAATCTCCGGCTCCTGTTCACCGACCGACAAAGTTATACCCAGTTCCCCATTAGAGAGTTCTTTAATCTTTTTGAGAAGGTTCTCAACACGTTCTGTAAAAAAATCATTTTCCAATTCTCCCGACTGTAGAGCTATTGATCCATACTTATTATCATAAGCGAACTTTGCAGCTGCAAGTATCTCATCATCTGACAGATTGTATCTTTTCAGGTTCTTATTACCTTTCCTTATCCCGCAATACAAACAATCCTTACCGCAGATATTCGAAAATTCAATTAATCCCCTGAACCATACCTTATTACTAACATATTCTTTCTTGATTTCAGCTGATTTCTTAAATAGGAGTGTTCTATCTTCTCCTTTAGATTCAAGGAGTGATATAATGTCACGCTTTGAAAGATTATCCTTGGTTAGTATCTCTTCTATTGTAATGCCCATCTTTTTGATCGTCGGTTTGCAAAGATAATAAAAGGATTATTCATGTAATCATCCTCTTTTATCTCATGACAATTATCTTGTTTTGTGCTATTTTTTTTTATTATATTGCCCTAATAATTACAGATTTGGCTTTGGATATAAGTTGTTATATATCAGAGAAATATTTATTTGTGGTTGCCCTTAATGTTGGCTTCATCAAGAGGTTTGATGGCTTGTAATTTCTAACTGCCCCGATTTTTGAATTTTTTAATTCGTCCCTTTACCATTACTGCATATTATGATTAATGAAAAACTTATAAATCCAGGCAGCATTGTTGTTGTTGGAGGATCTGATGACATTTTCAAACCTGGTGGGAAAGTCCTGAAAAATATTATCGACGGGAAATTCTTAGGAGGCCTTTGGGTGGTTAACCCTAAGCAGGATGTAGTACAGGGCATTAAGTCTTACCGCGATATTATTGAAATTCCCCAAACTGATTTGGCAATTTTGGCTATCTCTTCGAAGTTATGTTTACCTGCTATTGAAATATTGGTGAAAAATAAAAAAACCAAAGCCTTTATTATTATCTCAGCAGGTTTTAGCGAATCAGGAGAGGAGGGAAGGAAGCTTGAAAAAGAGATTGTTGATCTGATAGATGAGTCAGGTGGCTGTCTTATCGGCCCGAATTGTATTGGAGTAGTTACTCAAACATACCATGGCGTTTTTACTTCACCGGTACCTAAGCTTAATAGCAAAGGTTGCGACTTTGTTTCAGGGTCGGGGGCCACAGCAGTCTTTATTTTTGAATCGGCGATGCCTAAAGGATTAAATTTTTCAAGTGTTTATTCTGTTGGGAACAGCGCTCAGACAGGTGTGGAGGAGGTTCTTGAATACTGGGATAATACATTCGATCATTTAGTCAGCTCTCCTATTAAACTTGTTTATGTCGAAAGTATTCGTGATCCGGATAAACTTTTGCATCATGCCTCATCGCTAATACGTAAAGGCTGCAGGATAGCAGCAATAAAAGCCGGCACTACCGAAGCCGGTAGCAGAGCAGCTTCATCACATACAGGAGCAATGGCTTCATCTGACTTAGCCGTTGAAGCATTATTCCGCAAAGCGGGTATAGTTAGGTGCTCAGGACGAGAAGAGTTAACAACAGTGGCATCGGTATTCTTTCACAAGCACTTAAAAGGCAGTAATATAGCTATTATTACACATGCCGGAGGACCGGCAGTGATGCTTACTGATGCATTATCAGCAGGGGGCATGAATATACCAAAAATCACCGGTGTTCATCATAATAAACTTATTGCAATGATGAATCCAGGGGCATCGGCTGATAACCCTATCGACCTTATTGCCACAGCAACAAATGACCAGCTCGATAATGTTATCGAATATGTCGATAAGGAACTTTCTTTGATTGACGGTATGAGTGTAATATTCGGTAGCAACGGGTTAAATGATATGACAGAGATATATGATCTGTTGCATAAAAAAATTCAGGATTGCAACAAACCACTTTATCCAATTTTGCCATCAGTAACAAGTTCTTCCGAAGAGCTGGAATATTTTCTTGACAAGGGACATGTCAATTTCCCTGATGAAGTAGTTCTGGGACGGGCACTTACTAAAATATCAAATACACCTTACCCTGCAGACGAGAAGATCTTTCTTGAAAATATTAATGTGCCGCTTGTAAGGCAAATCATCGATACTGCACCAAATGGTTATCTGGAGCCTGCTATTATTCAACAGCTTCTGAATGCTGCCAGTATACCAGTAGTTAAAGAAGCAGTGGCCTCTTCAAAAAGAGGACTTTTATCTCTGGCTAACAAAACCGGATATCCTCTGGCATTAAAGGTTGTGGGACCGGTTCATAAATCAGATGTAGGAGGAGTTACTCTTAATATTAAATCAGAAAAGCACCTGGCTGCAGAATTTAACAGGATGATGCGCATTAAGGATGTGAAGGCTGTTCTTGTACAACAGATGCTTTCGGGTATTGAGCTGTTTATAGGAGCTAAATATGAACCGCGTTTTGGACATATTATTCTTTGTGGATTAGGAGGAATATTTGTGGAAGTGCTTGGTGATGTATCATCAGGGCTTGCTCCTTTAACTTTTAATGAGGCGGAATCAATGATAAAGAGCCTTAAGAGCTATAAAATTATTAGCGGAACACGGGGAAAACCAGGTATAAATGAACAAAAATTTGCTGAAATAATTGTCAGACTATCAAGCTTATTAAGGTATGCAACAGAAATAAAAGAGATCGACCTGAATCCTCTGATCGGTAGCGCTGATGATATTACTGTGGTTGATGCAAGGATAAGAATTGAAAGATGATCTTCATATTTTTTTTCCAATCCAATAACTTTTATGTTTATATTCGAACTTTCTTTTTTTTATGAGCAATATCCCTATATCTCCCGAAATAGTAAATGGTCTGGTAAAAACTCTTGGTAATCCATCTCCCGGATCTTCTTCAATTCGTGAAATTGTACAGCTGGTAAATAAAATTGAAGAGAAGACAGGAATTAAATTCATCAGGATGGAAATGGGTGTTCCGGGCCTTCCTTCACCTTCAATTGGAACCGAAGCTGAAATAGATGCCCTTAAAAAAGGTGTTGCCTCTATTTATCCCAACATTGCAGGTATAACACCTCTGAAAACAGAAACTTCAAGATTTATTAAGCTTTTCCTTGATATAGATATTGATCCTCAGGGTTGTATCCCCACTGTCGGCTCCATGATGGGGGCCATGGTGAGTTTTCTGGTTGCCAATAGAAACGATCAAACTAAAGAGGGAACTCTTTTTATTGATCCTGGTTTCCCAGTTCAGAAACAACAGGTCAAAATGCTCGGGCATGATTACTATTCATTCGATGTATACAATTACAGAGGCAGGAAACTTAAAGATAAACTTGAATCATATCTGAAATCGGGCAAGATTTCTTCTCTCCTTTTCTCAAACCCGAATAATCCATCATGGATATGTATGACAGAAGAAGAACTCGCCATAATTGGTGAACTTTCCAGGAAATATGATGTTATCGTAATTGAAGACCTTGCTTATTTCGGAATGGATTTCAGAAAGGATTATTCAATTCCTGGCAAGACGCCGTTCCAGCCAACTGTTGCCCGCTATACGGATCAATATATAATGCTTATTTCGAGTTCCAAAATTTTTAGTTATGCAGGTCAAAGAATAGGTATGATGGCTATATCAGATCAGCTTTTTAACAGATCTTATCCTGATCTTTTAAGATATTATTCTACTGAAAAGTTTGGACATTCAGCTATCTTTGGCGCATTGTATGCTCTTTCAGCAGGGGTAACTCATTCAGTTCAGTATGGTTTTGCAGCTCTGCTTAAAGCAGTTAATGATGGAGTATACAGGTATCGTGATGATGTGATTGAATATGGTGAAAAGGCCAACGAAATGAAAAAAATGTTTATTTCGAATAATTTTATAATTGTGTATGACAGAGATATTGATGAACCATTAGCTGATGGATTTTATTTTACAATATCATATCCGGGTATGACAGGTCCGCAATTACTGGAAGAACTTCTATATTACGGAATAAGCTCCATTTCATTGGATATCTCCGGGAGTGAAAGACATGAAGGTTTGAGAGCATGTGTTTCCCTGGTTTCGAGGGAGCAGTTTGGTGATCTTAAGATACGTCTGAAAAAATTTTCTGACGATCATCCGGTTTAATTGAATTAAAAAATATAATATGGCAAAGATTAGAGGTAGTATTGTTGTAAATGTCGATAATTGTAAAGGGTGCGAAGTATGTATGGTTTCGTGTCCTACAGGTACCATCGCAATGGCAAATGAGGTAAACGGAAAGGGATATAATTATGCCTATCCTGCTAATCCTGAGCTATGTATTGGCTGCGCCAACTGCGCAATGGTATGTCCCGATGGTGTAATAACAGTTTATAAAACAAAAATATAGGCAGGTAATGGAAAAGGAATTAAGATTGATGAAGGGTAATGAGGCAGTTGCTGAGGCTGCCATCCGTGCAGGAGCCGATGGCTATTTCGGTTATCCTATCACACCCCAGAGCGAAATACTGGAATACCTGATGGAAGCGAATCCGGCTGAAACTACAGGAATGGTAGTGCTACAGGCTGAGAGTGAAGTGGCTGCTATCAATATGGTATATGGAGGTGCCGGCTGTGGCAAGAAAGTTATGACCTCATCCTCTTCACCAGGAATTAGCCTGAAACAGGAGGGGATTTCATATATTGCAGGAGCAGAGCTACCTTGTCTTATCGTTAATGTCGTAAGGGGTGGCCCTGGTCTTGGTACGATACAACCAGCACAATCAGATTATTTTCAGTCAACAAAAGGAGGCGGACATGGCGATTATCATCTGATAGTATTGGCTCCAGCTTCCGTACAGGAGATGGCTGACTTTGTGGATCTTGGTTTTGAACTGGCTTTTAAGTACCGTAATCCTGTTTTGATGCTTTCTGATGGAGCAATCGGACAGATGATGGAGA
This sequence comes from Bacteroidales bacterium, assembly GCA_035530515.1. Classification (GTDB taxonomy): domain Bacteria; phylum Bacteroidota; class Bacteroidia; order Bacteroidales; family VadinHA17; genus LD21. The sequence continues at coordinate 9,314 of DATKUO010000009.1, read as the reverse complement.
AGGTATATCTCAGTCCTCAAAAAGAGAGATTCAAAGTGTTTCCCGAATGGGCAACTACTGGCAAACCACCAACCAGAGAGAGAAATATTATAACCTCTCTTGATCTTGATCCGAATGGACAAGAGAATTTTAATCTCAAATTGACGGCAAAGTACAATGAGATAAAGGAAAAGGAGGTTCGTTATGAGGAGTTTCAGTGCGAAGATGCTGAATACCTTTTGGTTGCATATGGCACCAGTGCCAGGGTTAGTCAGAAAGCAGTACAGCTAGCCAGAGAAGAAGGAATCAAAGTTGGTCTTTTAAGACCGATAACACTATTCCCTTTTCCAACTAAGCGTATTAATGAACTTGCCGGAAAGGTAAAAGGAATCCTTTCGGTAGAGATGAGTGCAGGTCAGATGATTGAAGATGTTCTGCTCGCTGTAAATGGGAAAGTGCCTGTTAAGCATTTTGGAAGGATGGGAGGTATAGTTACAACACCTGATGAGGTGGTCGAAAATCTGAAATTTAAAATTATAGGAGGTTAAGAAATGGTTGAAGCGACAGGAATCAAAGAAATCATAAAGCCCGAAAACCTGGTTTACAGAAAAACAAGTATTATGACTGATAATACCCTTTCGTATTGCCCGGGTTGCGGACATGGTACTGCCCATCGCATTCTTGCAGAAATTATAGATGAAGAGGGTCTTCAGTCAGAAACAATAGGTGTCTCACCGGTAGGATGCTCAGTTCTGTTATATAATTATATCGATGTGGATATTCAACAGGCAGCACACGGACGTGCTCCAGCTCTTGCAACAGCTATTAAACGACTTTTACCCGATAAGTTTGTTTTTACATATCAGGGTGATGGCGACCTTGCGGCTATTGGTACTGCAGAGACTATCCATGCATGTAACAGGGGCGAAAATATCCTGATAATCTTTATTAATAACGGAATTTATGGTATGACAGGAGGCCAGATGGCCCCTACAACACTTGAAGGAATGAAATCATCTACTTCACCATACGGGAGAAATGTTAAAACAATGGGTAATCCACTTAAAATGACCGATATTGTTGCAACTTTGCCTGGCACTTATTTTGTTACTCGTCAGAGTGTTCATACTCCGGCCAATGTTCGAAAAACAAAGAAAGCAATAAGGAAAGCCGTTCAATATCAGAAGCTTGATAAGGGTACTTGTTTTATTGAAATAGTCTCAAATTGTCCTTCAGGTTGGAAAATGACTCCTGTACAATCGAATAAATGGATGGAGGAGACTATGTTTCCATTTTACCCGCTGGGAGATATGAAAACTCCGGAAGAATAGTTTGTACATATTAATTAAGAAATTCGTAAGAAAATGACTGAAGAAATAATTATAGCCGGATTTGGAGGACAGGGTGTTCTGTCGATGGGTAAAATAATGGCATATTCAGGAGTAATGCAGGACATGGAAGTGAGCTGGATGCCTTCATATGGACCGGAAATGCGCGGAGGCACTGCAAACGTTACCGTAATTATCAGTAGTGAAAGGATCAGTTCACCGGTAATAAAACAATTCGATACTGCAATAATACTTAATCAGCAATCGCTTGATAAGTTTGAGAACTCTGTCAAACCTGGCGGCATGCTTGTTTACGACAGTAATGGTATTACCAGGCATCCGGAGAGAAAGGATATTTCAATATTTAGGGTGGATGCAACTGAAGAGGCTTCGAAAATGAACAATCCTAAAATATTTAATACTATTGTTCTTGGTGGGTTCCTAAAAATTAAACCTATCATTAAAATTGAGAATGTTATAAAAGGATTGAAGAAATCACTCCCTGAGAGATATCATAATCTTATTCCTTTGAATGAGAAGGCACTTTCAAGGGGGATGGAGATCATTCAGAAAGTGTTATAATCACACCCTCTTTAGCCTGTTGCCTGTCGCCTTATTTCTCATAGAAATGCATCTCCTCAATATATTTCCAGACAGGTGGAGAGAGAAAATATGATATATTCTTTCCATTCTTAATCCCGTCGCGGATAAACGTGCTTGAGATATCCATGAGCGGAGCTTTCACAGTATGTATTTCAATAGTTGATAGTAGTTTAGTTAAAAGGGGAGAGAATGATTTCCCTGAACAGGGCCGGGGATAAACATAAATAGGATAACTACTGGCTATCCTCTCTATATTTTTCCATTTATGAAGCGTATAGAGATTGTCTCCACCCATAACAAGACAGAATTCATGTTTGGAGAATTTCTCTTTTAAATATGAGAGTGTATCAATAGTATAAGAAGGTATCGGAAGCTTGAATTCAATATCAGAGACTTCCAGCCTGAAATTATCTCCAATGGCAAGCATAGCCATATGAAAGCGCTGATGATCGGCCAGCAGGGTCTCTTTCTTTTTTAACGGATTCTGGGGACTGACCACAAACCACACCTTATCCAAATCGGTAAATTCAGTCATGTATCCGGCAATAGCGATATGTCCAATGTGAATTGGGTTAAATGATCCGAAGTATAAACCAATTTTTGCCATTATGATTTGAAAAATATTAAGTTTAAATTAATTGAACCAAACTTTAATTATTGATAAAAACAGATATTAGGTTAAATGCTTCATTCTTAGCTTTTTCCAGATCATCATTTATTATAATATTATCGAACTGTGATGCAAGTTCTAACTCCTCCCTGGCTTTTTCAATTCTCATATTGATCTTTGAAGGGCAATCAGTTCCTCTGGTAATAAGTCTTTTCTCAAGTTCCTCAATTGAAGGAGGCATTATAAATATCGCAATCGATCTGGTACCGAATTTCTTCTTCAGGTTAATTCCACCTTTTACATCTACATCAAACAATACATGATGCCCAATTGCCCAAATCCTCTCTAACTCATTTTTAAGGGTACCGTAAAAAAGATCTTTATACACCTCTTCCCATTCAACGAAATCATCGTTTTTAATTTTTTTCTTGAATTCAGGCACAGGAAGAAAAAAATAGTCTTTGCCATCTATTTCTGTACCCCTAAGCTGTCTGGTTGTTGCAGATATTGAAAAACTTAGATTTAAACCACTGATTAATAAGTGATTGACGATGGTTGTCTTTCCTGCACCTGATGGCGCTGACACTATTACCAGTTTACCTTCCATTCTCTTAAATAGATAATTTATTATAAGTATTAAACGGCTCAAAGGCGCAACGGTATAAAGGTAATTAAACAACCTTATTCTACATTCACTAAAGCCGTTATGCCGTAATGCCATTACGCCATTATGCCATTTATAATACATTTAGCGTCTGTTCTTTGATCTTCTCCAGTTCATCTTTCATCATCACCACCAATTTTTGAATTGAAGCATTATTTGCTTTTGAACCGATAGTATTTATCTCACGGCCAATCTCTTGTGCGATAAAGTTTAGTATTTTTCCATTAGGCGATGGAGTTTCGATAGTTTCAAGGAAATAATCACAGTGAGTCTTCAACCTGACCTTTTCTTCATTAATGTCGTACTTCTCGAGATAGAAGATTAATTCCTGCTCAAATCTGTTTTTGTCAATGCTTTCTGAGCCCAGGTTCTCATCCAGAATTGACATGAGTTTTTCCCTGATCTTTGAAATCCTTCCTTCCTCAAATGTCTCAACAGTTTCGAGTAGAGATAATATCTTCCCAATACATTTTTTCAGATCAGTCATAATTGAGTTGCCCTCATCGATCCTATACAGATCAAGCATGGTAATCGATTCGAGAATCTGTTTTTTTACGTATTCCCATTCGGTATCCGACATTTCGGGTTTCTCTGTTTTAAGTGTGTCGGGTAGTTTCATAATAGCGGAAAAAATCTGATCATCGAGGTCTATTGTGAGGTCCTCTGCAATTTCTTTAAACTGGTTGTAATAGTTCCTGACCGCTGATTTATTAATAATCGTAGCGACCTCTTCATCAAGCATATCAAAATAGATATAAAGGTCAATCTTACCCCTGTCGAGTTTCTGACTAATTAGATTTCGGATTTCAAGCTCTTTTTCTTTGTAGAGCCAGGAAAGTTTAGTGTTTAAATCAAGTTGCTTGGAATTGAGTGATTTTATTTCGATAGTTATTTTTTTCTGAGGAGTTTCAGCTATAGCTTTGCCATACCCAGTCATAGATTTTATCATCTCCTGATATTGTTGGTTTTAGATGAAAATTATTTAAGGTTGAAAGTTACAAATTCTCCTCGTATTTAACAACTGCTTTCTTCTTCCAACGTCCTGATTTATAATAAGAGAATGATAATGCCAAACCGATAATCCATCCTGCAGGAATTGCCCACCAGATACCTGTAACACCGATCTTTACCGATAAAAACCAGGCCATTGGAATTCTGATTAGCCAGAGTGAAAGGATTGAAAAGAACATTGGGATAAGGGTATCCCCGGCGCCACGCATGACACCGTTATAAATAAGCATCAGAGTGAATACTATATAGAACGAACTAACTATTGTAAGATATTGGTATCCCAGTCTTATTACTTCCGTATCATTAGTAAACATATTCATCAGGAAATGACCGGTAAATATGATAAAAATGGTTGTAACAATTGTTACAATTCCCGACATTTTCAATGTGGAAATGAGTCCTACCCTGATCCTTTCAATTTTATTTGCTCCGATATTCTGGCCCACGAAAGTTGAAATAGCCTGAGAAAATGACATGGCAGGGACTATTGCGATTGCATCGAGTCGGCTGGCAACTGAAAAGCCGGCTATCACATCTGTTCCGAATGTATTAACGATACCCAATAAAGCGAGAGCGCCCATTGCAACAAGGGTCAGCTGAATACCAGTTGGCAGACCAATACGAATGCTCTGCCTGAAAATATACCTGTCAAAATGGAGGCCCCGGATAGCTATCCTTATTAACTTATGAGTTTTGTTAAGCCATATAATTGCAAGAAGGAATGCGAGTCCGTTTGCTATAAGGGTTGCATAAGCTGCACCTGCGACTCCCATCTTGAAAACTGCAACAAAAAGAAGGTCTAAAATAATATTGGCAACCGTTGCAATTATCAGAAAGTATAAAGGTGTTTTTGAATCACCTAAACCTCTAAGGACAGCGCTTGTACCATTGTACCCGAAAAATATTATAATACCTGACAAATATATCCGGAGATATTGGGTTGCCTGTGGCATAATTTCTTCGGGAAGACCAAGAAGGCGAAGAAGAGGTTCACTGAATATCAATCCTGCCGAAGTGGCAATAACTCCGGCAAAAAATGTGTAAATATACATTGTATCGATAGCCCTCTTAACTTTTACAAAGTCTTTGGCACCAAAGTATTGTGAGATAACCACAGTTGTTCCCATTACGATACCAATAATTAACGATATCGTAACAAATATCACCGGGAAAGATGCGCCTACAGCAGCGAGAGCCTCTTTTCCTATGAAGTTCCCAACTACAAAGCTATCGACGATACTGAAAAGTTGCTGGAACACATTTCCCAGAAGCATTGGTGCTGCAAACTGGAAGATGAGTTTCCCTTCCTTTCCTACTGTGAGGTCCTGCATTTTTAAATTTTAGACCTGCAAAGGAAATCAATTAAAGGAACTAATCAAAGCCAGGTTTATACCCTTTCCAGTTCAATTGTAAAATGCCTCAGAATAGGTGCTTCCCTCTTTATTCTGACACCTCTTTTTATCTTATCTCTCCTTTCAAAAACACCTCTAACCACCGCAGCAACATAATCCATATGATTATTTGAATAGACTCGGCGAGGAACTGCGAGCCTCACCATCTCGAGATCAGGAAACCTGTTTTCACGGGTCACCGGGTCTCTGTCGGCCATCAGTGAACCTATTTCGGCTCCTCTTACTCCTCCTTCAATAAATAGCTCAATAGCAAGAGTTTGTGCAGGGAACTCTTCTCTTGGAATACCAGGAAGGAATTTCTTCGCATCAATAAATATTGCATGTCCTCCAAACGGCTCAAGTACAGGTATTCCATACTCCTTCATCTTCATTCCCAGATAAGCAACCTGGTTGATTCGCGATTCAAGATATGATAAATCAGTCCCCTCATAAAGACCCTGTGCAAGGGCATTCATATCTCTTCCCGACATGCCGCCGTAGGTTATAAACCCTTCATAAATAATATTAAATGTTGAGGCCTGGCGAAAGAGTTCTTCATCCCTGAAACCGATAAAACCGCCCATATTCACAATGGCATCTTTCTTTGAACTCATAGTCATACCATCGGTATATGAGAACATTTCCCTGGTAATATCCGGGATATTTTTGTCAGTATATCCCTCTTCTCTAAGCTTAATGAAATAAGCATTTTCAGCAAAACGTGCTGAATCAATAATAAACTTCACCCCATATTTCCTGGCCAGCTTCCCAACTTCTCTCAGATTTGCCATACTCACTGGCTGGCCCCCGGCTGTATTATTGGTAATGGTTATAATAATGCATGATATCTTTTCAACAGGATTGCTTTTAAGAACATTTTCAAGCTTTTCAATATCCACATTACCTTTAAACGGATGCCATATAGTTGTATCTTTAGCAGCTTCAATTGTACAGTCAACTGCCTTTGCATGTCTGAATTCAATATGGCCTTTAGTGGTATCAAAATGAGAGTTCCCGGGAACAAGGTCTCCTTCCTTAACAAGAACATTAAAGAGAACATTTTCTGCAGCTCTCCCCTGGTGCGTTGGGAGAAAAAAGTTAAAGCCGGTTATATCTTTTATTGCTTCTTTCAGCTTATAATAGGATGTGGCTCCGGCATAACTTTCGTCTCCAACCATCATGGCTGACCATTGTCTGTCGCTCATAGCCCCGGTTCCTGAATCTGTAAGAAAATCAATGAAGACCTGCTCAGATTTTAAATTGAAAAGATTAAGAGAGGCCAATTTTATCCATTTTTCTCTTTGATCTTTTGTGCTTCTGTATATATTTTCAACCATCTTGGTCTTAAATGGTTCTGTGAATGGCAGGTTCATAATATTTAAATATTTAAAATTAATGTATAATATCAATTGAAGAAAGAATACTGGGCTTACGCCTCTGCTGAAGCTTCGGACTTCGGCCAACATATTCGGCTACGTCCGACGAAGTCGGCGGCACGCGGTCAAAATATTAGGGCTATGAGAAATATAAAGATGGCAGATTATTACCCTTACAGAGTGAAGAAATCTCTGTTTTTGATATTTTTGTATATATTAACCATGATATTTACCGTTATTGAATATGGTGTCATCAATTTTAAAAATAGGTTATGTAAAATTAACAGTATTTTATGATAAATTCAATTGCAAAAAAATCAATAAAATTTTAAATTATGCGAGATAAGTTACTACGATTGTTTTTTATTATTGCCTGCTTAAGTATCTATATGTCAGCTTTTGCACAAGAAAACATCGAGGTGTCAATATCTGGTAATGCATTAATCGATTCTCTCAAGAACGGCGGAGTAATTTTTAAATATAGCCAGAAAAGGCCAGAAATTATACTATCGACTAATCAGGCAGTGAGGTTTCTTCAACAGAGATATCAACCTCGATACTGGAATGATCTGAATGATCCTCTTCGTCTGGCTTTAGAACAATTGATATTTGAAGCCTCACATAATCCAATTGATTCCGTAACTTATTTACTTAAGAATTTCCCTTATGATTCACTGAATATTCCCTGGGACAAATTTTATATATGGGAGCCTCTAAGAATAAAAGTACCTTCATTACCGCCATCTGAATTTACTATTCCGGCTGACTCTGTTGTAATCGCTGATACAAATATTGTTGAGGATGCTTCTGATTCACTCAGAACAGACCTATTAACTATACCGGATCCTTTTGATACTTTAAAACCTGTTGCAGGTCTTATTGATTCAACTATCATGGTGGTTATTGATACTCTGGATGAAGCAACAATATCTAATTCAGTATTTCCATTCAGATATTTAAATTCTCCTTTTCAGGGTGATTCAATACAGGTAGCAGTAAACTCTTTGCTTAAGGATCTTGAGGAGAGAGATTCTTCTGTGATTAAATTTAAAGGTGTTGATGACAGAGAAATTTCCGTTTGGATGAACTCAAAGAATGATATAATGATGCGTTACTGGTTGAAAAACGAATTATATGATTCTATAACTGTATGGATTGGGACTCCTTCAAAAAATACTTTTGGTCTTTATCTTGAACAGGGAGTTAACTTCAGACGACCTTCCAAAAAAAGTAACTATTCTGATGCAAAAATTAACATTCAATCGCTTGATAATTCTAAATTACTTGAAGTTCAGAAGATTGTAGTAAAACGGCAATATTGGAAATACCGTACTGAGAACTCATTTATTTTAAGTCAGGCATCACTGACCAATTGGGTGAAAGGAGGAGAGAGCAGTATCTCAACCGCAATGGATATTACTGGTTATGCCGATTTTAATAATAAAACATTAAAGCTATCGTCGAACAATTTTGTCAGGTTGAAACTTGGATTTCTTACAACCGGTGATTACGGAATCAGGAAAAATCTCGACCTTCTTGAGACAAACTCAAAGCTCAATCATAAAGCTTTCGGTAAGTTTGAATTCAGCAGTATAATGTTGTTTAAAACACAAGTAGCAAATGGATTTAACTATCCAAATGATTCAATTCCTGTATCTAAATTCATGAATCCTGCTATACTTACCATTGGGTTTGGTCTTGATTATAAGCCGAATAAGTCAACTTCAATAAACTTTTCTCCTCTCTCCTACAAAGGCACTTTTGTTCCGGATACTGCACATATCGATCAGACAAAATATGGTATTCTGAAAGACAAAAAATCGAAGAATGAGCCAGGAGCAAGTTTTATGATTTCAAATAAATTTGAGCCTTTCAAGAATTTCTCAATTACCAATAGGCTGCAACTATTTACTAATTATGTCCATAATCCGCAAAATATTGATATTGACTGGGAAATGATTGTAGTGGCTAGTCTGAACTGGTTTACAGATGTAAGGTTCAATACTCATTTCATTTTTGATGATGACACCAAAACTGTTGAGCTTGATAAAGATAAGAATCCTGTTTCAAGGCCTGATGGCACTCCAAAGAAAACTGCCAGGCCACAATTCAAGGAGATGCTCGGATTTTCTTTTGTATTCAGATTCTGAGAAGAATGCTTTAAATGCTTTAGAGGCTTTAAATACTACAGCTTCTACAGCCTTTACAGCCCTCTAAAGCTCTTTCTGGTATATCCTGAATTTCTTCACTACCTGGCATCCAATTCGCTCGTATTCGCTTCTCATCCTGGTGTTGTTTTCAAGTACAAGATGACTATCTACAGTATCCATCTTATGATTTATGCCTGATTGA
>DATKUO010000008.1:0-27962 GCA_035530515.1 Bacteroidales bacterium | reverse complement strand
CCTTCTGGGTGGCGGCGGCACAGCACCATTATCATATACCTTTGACGGAGTGACCAATGGCACCGGTATCTTTGCAGGTATCCCTGCAGGGGCAGCCTATGCATGGAGTGTCACCGATGCCAATGGCTGCGGACCTGTCTCCGGCACCCTTGATGTCACTCAGCCAGCTCTAGCAAAAGTCGAATTCACAGTAGCAACACTGTCTGAGAATGAAAGCAATGCTGATCATCCATTATCAGTACCTGTTATTAAAGTAAGTGGAGGAGTTGTTTGTGCTCCTGCAAAAGTTGATCTTAACTTTGGAGCAGGAACAGCGACCTTTGGAACAGATTATACTCAAACTTCGAATCAAATAACAATTCCAGCTGGTGATTATACTTCTTTACCTCTTACTATATCAATACCAGCAGCAGCGTTTACTATAATTGGTGATCAGGTTAGTGAGCCAAATGAAACAATTAACATGACAGTTTCTGGAGCTTCTAATGTCGACATAGGCACACAGAATTCTATTGTTTTGACGATAGTAGATGATGATATTTTAAATGTACAGTTCACAACCTCTACTGCAAGTGAAAGTGAAGGAAATATAGCAAGAGCTATTTTAGTACCACAGTTAAGAGTATCAGGTGTAATCACGACTTCAACAACAGCCATTGACCTTTCAATAGTTCCGGGTACTGCACAGGCCTTAGATTATACTCAATCATTAGCTACAATTACAATACCTGCTGGAAATTATATTTCCGGTGTTGATTTGCCAATTCCTCAGGCAGCTATTCAAATAAACGGCGACTTGATAGTTGAACCTGATGAAACCCTTATTCTTGGGCTCATAAATCCATCAGGACTGGTAATTGGAGCTATTAATTCCTGTACTTATACTATTCAAAATGACGATGGATTTTCAGCTACAACTACACAGGTAAATGTTCTTTGTTTTAACGACGCAACAGGTAGTGCTACTGTAACAGTTTTCGGAGGTACATTACCTTATACTTATTCATGGAATACTATACCTATTCAAACTGGTATTACTGCTACAGGATTGAAAGCAGGGAATTATACTGTAACAGTTACAGATGCAAACAGTTTTACAACTTCAGCAAATGTCATAATTACTCAGCCCACTGAAATAATATTGTCAGTATCTTCTCAGACTAATGTTGCTTGTTTTGGAGCATCTACAGGAAGTATTTCGATTCTGGCTTCAGGAGGTGTAGGTCCTTACCAGTATAGGTTAGATGCAGGTTCTTTCCAGGGTTCTTCAACATTTAGTTCTCTGGTAGCAGCATCATATGTGGTTACAGTAAGAGATGCTAATTTGTGCACAACAACAATTCCATTTAATATTACACAACCAGCATCAGCTTTATCGGGATTTATTACATCACAAATTAATACAACATGTTACGGCGACGCTGATGGAAGTGTAACTGTAAATGGTTCAGGAGGAACACTTTCATACCAATATAGTCTAAATGGAGGATCTTATCAGGTTTCAGGAACGTTTAATACACTTACTGCAGGAGGCTATACTGTAACTGTTAAGGATGCAAATAATTGTACCTTTAATGTGCCAGTTACTATTACTCAGCCTACAGCTCTTGCCGGGACAGTCACTTCTCAAACAAATGTACTATGTTTTGGCGCTTTAACTGGTAGTGTTACAATATCAGCTGCTGGAGGGACATCTCCGTATCAGTATAGTATTGATGGAAATGCATATCAGGCATCTGGTACGTTCAATGGATTATCAGGAGGTACTCATTCAGTAAGTGTAAGAGATAATAAACTGTGTACCGCAATAGTAAATCTTACTATAACTCAACCTGCAACTGCTGTTTCGGGTAGTATTTCATCACAAATAAATGTACTTTGTTTCGGTGGATCATCCGGTTCTGTAACTGTTATTGGCTCTGGGGGCACATCTCCATACCAGTATTCGCTTAATGGTGCTGCCTATGTTGGTTCTGGTGCATTTGGATCGTTATCTGCAGGATCTCATACAGTTACAGTAAGAGATGCAAATGCATGTACCTTTATTGTCCCAGTAACAATTACTCAACCTGCGGCTGCCCTATCCGGCAGTATTACTACTCAGATTAATGTTCTTTGTTACGGTGAAGCAACAGGAAGTATTACGATTACAGGAGCTGGAGGAACATCTCCTTATCAGTATTCACTTAATGGTATGGCTTACCAGGGATCTGGGACCTTCTCATCACTTCTGGCTGGTAATCATACAGTAACTGTGAGGGATGCAAATTTATGTACTTTCAATGTCCCTATTACGCTTATTCAACCTGTATCTGCTCTTAGTGGTAGTATTATTTCTCAGACTAATGTAGCTTGCTTCAGTGGTACTACAGGTAGCGTTACTGTTGCTGGTACAGGAGGAACTAGTCCTTATCAGTACTCTATTGATGGAGGGTCATACCAGGCACTTGGTACTTTCAATAGCTTGAATGCAGGTATTCATACGATTACAATACGTGATAATAATCTGTGCACTTTCAATATAATTGTAAATATTACACAACCATCAGATGCTCTATCCGGAACAATTTCTGGTCAGACTAATGTGCTTTGTTTTGGAGGATCTACTGGTGCTGTTACTGTAGCAGGAGCTGGAGGCACATCACCTTATGAATATAAGATTGGTTCGGGTCTTTATCAGTCATCTGGTACATTTGGTTCTCTTACTTTTGGAAGTTATATTGTTACCGTTAGAGATGTTAACCTTTGTACGACTACTGTTTTAGTTAATATAACTCAACCTGCTTCAGCCGTCACAGGCTCAGCATCAGTCACCACACCTATAACATGTAATGGAGGCACAGCAACCGTAACCCTTATCGGTGGCGGCGGCACAGCACCATTATCATATACCTTTAACGGAGTGACCAATGGCACCGGTATCTTTGCAGCTATCCCTGCAGGGGCAGCCTATGCATGGAGTGTCACCGATGTCAATGGCTGCGGACCGGTATCCGGCACACTAGATGTCACAGAGCCATTAGCAGTCACAGGCTCAGCATCAGTCACCACACCTATAACATGTAATGGAGGCACAGCAACCGTAACCCTTATCGGTGGCGGCGGCGCAGCACCATTATCATATACCTTTAACGGAGTGACCAATGGTACCGGTATCTTTGCAGCTATCCCGGCAGGGGCAGCCTATGCATGGAGTGTCACCGATGTCAATGGCTGCGGACCGGTCTCCGGCACGCTTGATGTCACTCAGCCATTAGCCGTCACAGGCTCAATCACATCTCAAACAGATGTATCAGTATTTGGTGGGAATGATGGTGAAGTTACTGTTGCCGGTTCAGGTGGAACATCACCTTATCAGTATTCGCTTGATGGAGGTACTTATCAGGGGACTGGTACATTTGGGCCACTTACTGCCGGATCCTATACTGTTACTATTCAGGATATTAATCTTTGTACGATAGATATTCCGGTAACAATAACACAACCTGTAGAAACACTGTCTGGAAGCATCATATCACAAACTGATGTAGCATGTTTTGGTACTTCAACCGGAAGTGTGACAGTTGAGGGTTCAGGTGGAGTAACCGCATATGAATATAGCCTGGATGCAGGATCATACCTGACTTCTGGTACTTTCGGATCCCTGGCAGCAGGAACTTATACAGTAACTGTCAGAGATGGCGTTCTTTCGACTTTTGATGTACCCGTAACAATAACTCAGCCTTCTTCAGCTGTTGGCGGAATAATAAATTCGCAGACCAATATTCTCTGTTATGGAAGTAATACGGGAAGTATAACTATAGACGGTTCGGGTGGAGTAGCCCCATATCAATATAAAATGGGAACTGGAGCATATCAGGTTTCAGGAACGTTCGGGGCTCTGACAGCTGGCAGTTATACAGTTACTGTACAGGATGCAAATCTTTGCACCTTCGATGTTCCGTTTACTATTACGCAACCGGCATTGGCATTCACAGGAAATATTTCTGCTCAGACTGATGTTTCATGTTTCGGATCATCTGACGGATCAGTTACTGTTTCAGGTGCTGGAGGAACTTCACCTTATGATTATAGTGTGGATGGGACAACATACCAGGCTGGCGGTATATTTAACGGGTTATCAGCAGCCACATATACTATTACAGTTCGCGATGCTAATCTATGCACAATTGCTGTTACTGTTAATATAACCGAACCAGCTGTTCTTTCAATAGCACATACAAAGGTAGATGCATCTTGCCCGGGTACAGCTGACGGTTCAATAGCACTTACAATCACCGGAGGAACACAACCTTATAGTGCAATATGGTCGGATGGCATTTCAACTGCTGACCGGCAGAGTATTCCTGACGGAACATACAGTGTTGTTGTTACTGACCTACATGATTGTGCAGAGTCTATTGATGTTGTTGTTGATGTTACTGGTTCCGGAAATTGCATTGAAATACCGGAGATCATAACTCCTAATAATGATGGATACAATGATACCTGGATAATCAGAAATATTGACCTGTTCCCGAATGCGGAGGTCTTTGTATTCAGCAGATGGGGTAAGCAGGTCTTTCATACTAAAAACATTCCGGCAAATCCATGGGATGGTACGTTAAAAGGGAAGATTTTACCAACAGACTCATACCATTATATTCTTCATCTTAATGATGGATCTGAACCAAGATCAGGTGTAATAAGTGTAATTAGATAATTATTATAATATTTCGAAGATTAAATTTATGAGGCACCTCAGAAGTATATTACCCGTAATTGTATTCAGTTTCATTTTTGGAGCTTCTATTGCGCAGCAGGTTCCAATGTACAGTCAGTACATTATGAACGGATTCCTGATAAACCCATCTTTTGCTGGGCGTGATGGTTATACCACTGTAAACCTAACCGTTAGAGAGCAGTGGGTTGGACTGGAAGGAGCTCCAAGCACATATGCTGCCAGTTTCCAGACTCGTATTCTCAAGAATAGTTATATATCAAAGTCGACTTCAGTTAGAAAGAAACTGATAAGACCGACAAAAGGAGGTAAGGTTGGGCTTGGTGGATATGTATTCAATGACAATAATGGGATCATGAAAAGAACCGGAATTCAGGCTGCTTATGCATACCATATAGCGATGGGACAGACAGGAGGGATTCCAAATAATCTTTCATTTGGATTGGCGTTAACAGCTTATCAGTATGCAATTAATACAGATGGTCTTTTATATAATCATGATGATCCTTTGTTGAATTCATACGACAGGTCAGTTTTTATTCCTGATTTTAACTTCGGGACAAGCTTTACTACATCCAAATATTATGTAGGATTTGCTATGACTAATTTAATCAGAGGTTCTTTAATATTTGGAGACACATCCAGTACAGCAAGGACAGAACTTGGCCATTATTTTTTAACAGGAGGAGTTAAGTTTCCTCTAAATGGAGATTGGCTTATTGAACCTTCTGCATTAATTAAGTCATCTGATATGTTATTTAAATCCTTCCAGATGGATCTTACCGGCAGAGTATATTATAAAGATGATTATTGGGCCGGTTTGTCATGGCGAACCAGTGACGCCATTGTCATGATGCTGGGATTGAAATATGACAGATTTTATTTCGCATACGCCTTCGATTTTACATTAACAGATATAAGAAAACAAAGTTTTGGTACTCATGAACTTACTCTCGCAGTTAAATTTGGCGAAAGTGCCAGGAGATACCGGTGGATTAATGCATATTAATAATATTTTTTTAGAATTGAAGGCTGATTTTGAATCAGCCTTTTTTTTGTATTATATACTCTTAAAATGGCCCTGAAATGTTTTAGTTTTGGTGAATAGTGCTGGTTTAGAAAAGAAAAGGTATTGCCAATAAAAAATAGGAATAGAATGTCGAAAAATTGCGTTTCAGTGATTATCGTTGCCCTTTTGTTCTTCAATCTTATTACAACAAACGGATTCTCACAGGATGGAACACAGTCCATAAGGCTGATGTTTTATAATGTCGAGAACCTTTTTGATATATATGACGATACGCTCACTGATGATAATGAATTTCTGCCAGGCGGTATACGGAAATGGAATTTTACAAGGTACAATAAGAAATTAAACTCGTTATATAAAACAATAATAGCAGCAGGCGAATGGAATCCACCTGCAGTTGTGGCATTATGCGAAGTTGAAAACAAGAAAGTGCTTGAAGATCTTATTTATGGTACCTATTTGTCAAAATTCAATTATCGAATAATTCATGAGGAATCTCCTGATCACAGAGGTATTGATGTTTGTATGATTTATGAAAGAGATTGTGTCGATATTATTGAATATAAGTATTGGATTCCTGCTGAGATTAAAAATGAGGATTTCACCTCGAGAAGTATACTTTATGTAAAATTCAGGATTGGAGCTGACACTCTGCAATTAATTGTAAATCACTGGCCTTCAAGGAGAGGAGGGGCTCTTGCAGCAGAATACCTCAGAAGAAAAGTTGCTGAGATGGTTAAAATTAAAATTGATTCAATAATAGCAAGTACCAAAACAAGGGAGAGAATTATTTTAATGGGTGATTTTAATTGCTCTCCTGACGATCAGGTGATGCGAATACTTGTCAGAAATGAATCTTCATATTCACTTGTAAATCTCTCAGAAAATCTTGCTGATAATGGTTTGGGGACATATCGATACCAGGGAATATGGGAAATGATTGATCAGGTAATAGTATCTGGTGACCTCTTGAAATTAAAAAAGGGTTTATATACAAATGTAAATTTGTTCACTGTTTTCAAGCCAGATTTTCTTTTAAGTAAGGATCCTAAATATCCTGGATTTACGCCATTTTCGACGTACCGCGGATACAAGTATCAGGGAGGATATAGTGATCATTTGCCGGTATTACTCGACCTTAAGGTAAGATAGACGGATCAACAGGAGTGAGCCCGATTTCTTTGCCTTTTATCAGCATCAGCTCTTTAGCAGCTTCATATTCGTTAGGGATAATACCATCAAGTATTGCTTCCCTGATTGCGTTTTTAATAATTCCAACCTCTTTTCCCGGTTTTATCCCAAAAGCCATTATAATTTCACTACCATCAACGGGAGGTTGAAAATTTCTAATTTCATCTTTTTCTTCAATCTCTCTCAGTTTATTCCTTACATGTCTGAAATTTTCAAGATGCTTCGTTTTCTTTACTTCGTTCTTTGATGTAATATCAGCTTCGCATAAGATCATCAGATCATCAATATCATCGCCTGCTTCAAATAGTAACCTCCTGATTGCAGAATCGGTTACGATCTCTTGAGTCAATGCAATTGGTCGCAGATGAAGGTCAACCATTTTTTGAACATATTTCATCTTCTCATTCAGTGGGAGTTTTAGCTTTCTGAATATGCCGGGAATCATTTTGGAACCAATAAATTCATGCCCATGAAATGACCAACCGGTATCTGATGTATATTTCTTGGTTACAGGTTTGGCAATATCGTGAACCAGGGCAGCCCATCTAAGCCAAAGATTATCAGTCTTCTTACTTATGTTATCAAGAACTTTAATTGAATGAAGAAAGTTGTCTTTGTGTGCTTTTCCCTCTTTTGTTTCTACCCCTTTCAGACTATCAAGTTCAGGAAAAATAATTCTGAGCAGGCCTGATTTTTCAAGTAGAATAAATCCCTTGGAAGGATGAACACTCATTATTATTTTATTTAGCTCAGTAATAATTCTTTCAGGAGAAACAATATTGATCCTTTCACCATTTACTTTGATTGAATTAAAAGTATTCTTCTCAATTGTGAAATTTAGCTGAGTGGCAAACCTAATAGCTCTCATCATCCTAAGAGGATCATCTGAAAAAGTACTGTCAGGATCAAGAGGTGTTTTGATAATTTTTTTCTTAAGGTCCTGTATACCTCCAAAAGGATCAAGCAATTCACCGTATGTTTCCTTATTGAGGCTAATAGCCAGAGCATTGATCGTGAAATCTCGTCTTTTTTGATCCTCTTCCAGCGTCCCTATTTCTACAACCGGTTTTCTGGACTCCCTGTCATATGATTCCTTGCGAGCTCCAACAAATTCAATCTCATATTCATTGTTTTTAAACATTGCTGTTCCAAAATTTTTAAAAACGCTGACTTTTATTCCAGGGTTAATTTTTCTTGCTGCTTTTCTTGCTATTTCGATCCCATTTCCGATTACAACAACATCGATATCCTTGTCGGGGTGATCCCTCTTAAGAAGGCAATCTCTTACCCATCCACCTATAACATAGGCTTTGACATTTTCTGATGTAACCACATCACGCAAAGTCTCAAAAATTTTGTCATTAAGACATATATTCATATATAGATATGACAATTTGTTAAATATTCATGACAAAGTTACAATTAATACTTAATTGTATTGTACCTTATGGTGTTTTAGTTCTTTGGCATAAAGGTTGCCATATGGTTAAACAAACACAGTTTCAGGTTGTTTAATATAAAAAAGTAATATGATAGAACATTTAACAAAAGAGACGTTTTTGAATAAAGTATTCAACTACGAACAGAACAAAGAGTGGAAATTTGAAGGCGAAAGGCCTTGTGTAATTGATTTTTATGCAGATTGGTGTGGCCCATGCAAGATAGTTGCCCCTGTTTTGGAAGAGCTGTCTAAAGATTTTGATGGTAAACTTAATGTTTATAAGGTTAATACCGAGGAAGAACAGGAACTTGCATCAGCTTTTGGTATAAGAAGTATCCCTTCATTTTTGTTTGTTCCTTCTGAGGGTCAGCCACAAATGGCAATGGGTGCCTTGCCTAAAGATACCTTTGTTAAAGCATTCAAAGATGTTCTTGGTGTAGAAAAATAGGCTGTTTGTCAAAAAGAGTGATTAATCTTTCAATTTTTTTGAGAAAAGCGAAACTTTTTATATCAAATCATCGTTTAACTATACAGAAGGTAGTAAAATTGTGCTACAGTAGTTTTATTCATGGGTTTAGGTTTAGGGTAGTAAAGTAGTAAATCAGGACTTCGGTCCTGATTTATTTTATACCAGATCCTTAAATATACTATTTATCTCATCCTCGGTTGATCTTAATTTTTTCTGACATTGTTTGATCAGTTCCGATGCACGTTTTACTTCACCAGATAATTTATCAAGATCAAGCTCCCCGTTTTCGATATTTCTGAGGATATTTTCGATCTCAATAGCTGCATCATTAAATGAAAATTCCTTCTTTGCCATATTCTTTAATTTAAGAGTGATTTATTTTACTTCAAATATTACGGATTTCAATCTTCTTTTCTCCCCTTTTCCCGCTCCTCCTTTCTCCCTCTCTTTTCAATAATCCTGCTTCTTACCGACCCATCACTGAATTGAGTATCAATAAGGTCATCTGTATTGAGCTGATCACTAATTCTTAATATCATACCATTTAAAGAAGTGATTGTGAAGCCCCTTTTTAGAATATTTTCCGGGTTAAGAAAATTCAGAGTGTTTTTCAATCCTTCCAATCTGGTACTATTCCTGCTTAGAGAATTTAATGTACAGGTAACAAGGCTTTGTCTTCTTCTTTCCATTTCAATAATCTTATTTGATGAGTAGGACTTAACTATTGAGACCAGTTTTGATTCCTGGGTTGTTGGAACAAGACCTGCTCTGACAATATAATTTTTTCCCGAATTAGCGATTTTAATTATTTTACCTGAAAGTCTGTTTTTTATGTCTGAAATGGTAATTCTGACAACAGGTATTAGTTTTACCTTGTATGTGTCAATTTTACTCCTGTTTTTTTCAACAATAATTCGTGAAATATCTTTAATCTGAGAACTCATTTCAATGATGCTGTTTTCCGCATATGCTACACAATCGATAAGATAATCGGCAACTGCAGTTGGTGTTTTGAGCGATTTATTAGCAACCATATCTGTGACTGACATATCTTTATCATGTCCTATTCCGGATATAACAGGAAGTGGAAACTGAGTAACTGTATAAGCAATGTTATAACTGTCGAACCAGCTGAGGTCAGACTGAGAACCTCCACCTCTAATAATTACAACCACATCGAATAGATGAGAGTTTGTTGCAATCATATCAAGCGCATTTATTACGCTCTGTTCAGTATCTTCCCCTTGCATTGCACTCTCGAACAGTGCAGTGTAAAAAGTATATCCAAAATTATTTCCTGTAAGCTGATTGATAAAATCGGAAAATCCTGCTGCATTCTTTGAGGAAATAATTGCAATTTTTTGAGGGATAGCAGGAAATTCCAGATCCTTATTCATTGAAAATACACCATCCTGTTCGAGTCTCTTAATTACAACCTGGCGTTTTATAGCCATATCTCCGATTGTAAATGCAGGATCGATATCGGAAATTACAAGGCTCAATCCATATATCTCGTGGTATTCAACTTTTGTTTTTACCAGGATTTTGAGCCCCTCTCTAAGCGACTCTCCTGTAATATTTTCAAAAAACGACTTAATGAACCTGTATCGGTTACCCCAGATAATTGCTTTTATACGTGCTTTGACATTCTTTTCATCAGGATTTTTCTCAATGAGTTCAAGGTAACAATGACCAGCATAGTTTTCTGTAATCTCTGATATTTCAGCAATTACCCAATACAGCTCAGGTAAAGCAATATAAAGAGAATCTTTTATTACCAACTGTAATTCAGACAATGTTAGTTTATCATTCATGATCAGTTTATCAGCTTGATAATCTTATGTACACTGACGCTGCTATTTTTTATTATTCTGATGAAATAAATGCCCTGTCTTTTGTTTTGTAATGCATTGATAAGAAGTGTTCTGCCGGCAAAATCCGGATATTCTTTTCTGAATATTAATTTCCCTGACATTGAGATAATTTCAACTGTTATAGATCCGGTTGGCTCGCGAAACGTTATTTCAATATTTCCTGATGTTGGGTTTGGTCCTGCTACACTTTCCTCTGTAGGTACTTTAATATAAATATTCTGAAGGTGTATCAGGGCTGAAACCATATCAGGTATCCCATAACCATAGAGTGAATCGGGTGAGTCATACCTGTCAGCACTCAAGTGAAAGGCATCAATAATATCGGAGTTTGTAGCTTGAGGTACTGCTTGTATAAGACATGCTGCCATTCCACTTAATATAGGGCAAGAAAAGGAAGTGCCGTTTACTCTAATAATGGAATCTACAGATATTTGTGCAGGAACGCTTACTCCCATTGTTACATTGTCCGGTTTAATTTGGCCGTCGGCAGAGGGCCCGGCTGAAGAAAAACCAGAAATAAGATTGTACCCGTCTACTGCTCCTACTGCAACAACGCTATCACCATCTGCCGGACAAATGATTCGTTCCCAATCTTTATTTCTCTCATTTCCGGCACTATTGATGACAAGAATACCTTTTGAAGCTGCAATGTCAGCCACCCTGGTTACGAAAGAAGTATTCCCATCTAAATCGGAGAACTTATAATTTAGATCCGGATCATCAAAATTATAATACCCAAGTGATGAAGAAATAATATCTACACCCAGACTATCTGCAAATTCTGCACCAGCTGCCCAGAAGTCTTCTTCGCATGGAAATTCAGATTCCTTTTCTTCTGTATTGAGAAGTAAATAATCGGCTTCAGGGGCTGTACCTTCTATCATCCCTGGAATCTTTCCGGCCATAACAGAAAGAACAGCAGTACCATGAGTACTTATATTATATACAGATTCATTTTTTTTTATAAAATCATAGGTTGCAGTAATTCCGTTTCTATTACGCAGAGAGTTTAATGAAGATATCTTATCAGCAAGAAAAAACCCTTCGTCAAGAATTGCTATTAGAACATTTTTCCCATAATAACCAGAATTATGAATAGGATAGCCATTTACCATTGTAATCGGTCGGTCAAAAGGAGGGAGGTCTGTCTGTGATATTTCAAATTTGAGCTTATCATTATAATTATTCTTTTTGCCAGGTGATTTAACGATTTTGACTTCACTTATAAAAGGCAGGTTAAGGAGTAAATTAATATCAGCTTGTGCATAGGTCTTAAACAGAGCAGTATTCATCCATTTCGAAGTACAATGGAGTTTGAATCCTAATGAAGATATCTGATTAAGGTAGCCAGTATATACCGGAATATCTCTGAAATCAGGTACCAGAATCCCGGATTTTTGTCTGCGTTCCAGTGCTCTGGAGGTGAGCAGATCTTCTGGTGCAAAATTTGCTGTTTGATTTCCACCTTTATCAATAAAATAAATTCTGTAAAAAAATGAGTAAGATGTTCCCTCTCCATACAGCCAACTGGTTGCTGAGAAAAGCATTATAGGAATTGCTATTGTAACCCACTTCATGACTATAAGATTGAAATCATTCTTTACCATATAACTCCGGTTTTTTCCGGATCGACGATTTTCCCTTTATTTCTCTCAAGGGAGTCTAAATAATTAGATACATCAATATCTGGCTGACGGTCTGTTGTAACACCTGACAAGTATTTTATTTTATATTTGATGGTTCCGTCGTTATTATAAATAAGCCAGACTCCATCTCTGGCATCTTCTTTATATTGTCCTGAAAATTCAATATTTCCATTTTCAAACCAGACTTCAAATTTGCCATTAACTTTTCCATTCATATATTTTGATTTCAGACAGATGGTGCCGTTTGGAAAATACTGAATCCATTCTCCCTGTTTTATACCATTAGCATACGTAACTCTTTCAGCAACAGTGCTATCGGGATAGAATTTTAGCGATAGCCCATTTCTGATATTCCCGGAGTAAAATTCTTCAGAGATAAGGTATCCATTATGAATTGAAGAAAAGAATTGCCATTTTCCCTCTTTCATCTGGTTGATGTAATTTCCTTTTGAAGAGATGTAGCCATTTGGATGATAGATAGTAGCAACTGCCTCTGTACCATCGTCTCCGAAAATTAAAAAAGATTTTAAGGTACTGTTTTTATAATATCTTTTAAACTCACCCACAGGATGATCGTTCTTAAAAAATCCGTCATACAAAATACTCTTGTCAGGATATTTTTTTATCCAGTGTCCTTGTTTCAGCCCTTGCTGATCTGTTATATTGATTTCTGTTTCAGTCTGGCATACAGCTATCGCTGAGAAGGCTAAAAATGAGCTTATTGTAATTATTTTCAGAGTCATATTAAGGAAACGTAAAATTTTACATAAAAGTACAAAAAAAAGAGGTCGGTAAAAATCCGACCTCTTTTCATTATCTTATTGTTCAAAAAATTATTTTACTTCTTCAAAGTCAACATCAGTTACCTCTTCATCACCAGACTTGGGGTTAGTTTCTCCCGGTTGTTCTTCTCCTTGTTGGGATGTAGGCTGACCTGTGTCCTGAGCAGTTTTGTACATCTCTTCTGAAGCAGTTTGCCATACAGCATTTAATTCAGCAAGGTATTTATCGATGGCCTCAATATCCTGTGATTTGTGGGCTTCCTTAAGTTTAGCAAGGGCATCTTCTATAGCAGGTTTCTTATCAGCTGGCAGTTTGTCGCCAAATTCCTTTAACTGTTTTTCAGTTGTAAATATCATGCTGTCAGCTGTATTGATCTTCTCAACTTTCTCTTTTGCTACACTATCGGCCTCAGCATTTGCTTTAGCTTCATCTCTCATCCTTCTGATCTCGTCATCGCTCAAGCCTGAAGATGCTTCTATCCTGATCCTCTGTTCCTTACCAGTGCCTCGATCTTTAGCAGCTACATGTAAAATCCCGTTGGCATCAATATCGAAAGATACCTCAATTTGGGGGACACCTCTTGGAGCTGGCGGAATGCCATCGAGGTGGAATCGTCCTATAGTTTTATTACCAGTAGCCATAGGTCTTTCTCCTTGAAGAACATGGATCTCCACAGAAGGCTGGCTATCTGCTGCAGTAGTAAACACCTCTGTTTTTTTGGTAGGAATAGTTGTGTTTGACTCAATTAGTTTAGTCATTACACCACCCATTGTTTCAATACCCAGTGACAATGGTGTCACATCAAGAAGTAAAACATCTTTAACCTCACCGGTTAGTACACCTCCTTGTATTGCTGCTCCAACTGCTACAACTTCGTCGGGATTAACACCTTTTGAAGGTGCTCGTCCAAAGATTTTTTCAACAAGCTGTTGAATTGCAGGTATACGGGTAGAACCACCTACAAGCAGAACTTCATCGATATCTGTCACAGCAAGACCAGAGTCTTTAAGAGCTATTTTGCATGGCTCAATACATGCCTGGATCAGTTTATCGGAAATCTTTTCGAAATTAGCCCGGGTAAGTGTCTTTACAAGATGCTTAGGAATTCCATCAACAGGCATTATGTAAGGAAGATTTATCTCAGTGGTTGTAGAACTTGATAGTTCGATTTTGGCTTTTTCGGCAGCTTCTTTCAACCGTTGCAATGCCATCGGGTCTTTTCTCAGATCAATTCCTTCATCTTTAAGAAATTCTTCAGCCATCCAATCAATAATCATATGATCAAAGTCATCACCACCAAGATGAGTATCACCATTAGTTGATTTTACTTCAAACACACCATCCCCAAGTTCAAGAATTGAAATATCAAAGGTTCCACCACCCAGATCGAATACTGCTATCTTCAGATCCTGTGACTTTTTATCGAGACCATAAGCCAGTGAAGCTGCAGTAGGCTCATTTATAATCCTTTTAACATCTAATCCGGCTATCTCCCCGGCTTCTTTTGTAGCCTGACGTTGAGAATCGCTGAAATATGCCGGAACTGTTATAACTGCCTCAGTGACCTCTTGTCCCAGATAATCTTCGGCAGTTTTCTTCATCTTCTGAAGAACCATTGCTGAGATCTCCTGTGGTGAATACATGCGGTCATCTATCTTAACCCTTGGTGTATTATTTTCTCCTTTAACAACTGTATAGGTTACTCTTTTTATCTCTTTTGTAACCTTATCATACGTCTCTCCCATAAACCTTTTAATAGAGTAAATTGTATGCTTTGCATTGGTGATAGCCTGTCGTTTGGCTGGATCGCCAACCTTGCGTTCTCCACCATCAATAAAAGCAACTATGGAAGGGGTAGTCCTTTTTCCCTCACTATTGGGAATTACAACAGGCTCACTGCCTTCCATTACTGAAACACAAGAGTTTGTTGTTCCCAGATCAATACCAATTATTTTTCCCATTTTATAATAATTTTAAAAATTTCATTTTGACATTGAAAAACAAGCAATGATTATGCCATTAAAATTATTACCTCGTTTTATGTAAATATGGCACATCAGGTTGTGTAATTATTAAATTCATTATTACCCCTTCGCACTCCGCCCCATCCCTAAAGGGAAGCTTATCAATATATTATATAAATATCTATAATAGTGGCAGTTATTATCTCCCTTTCAAGGGGGACAAAGGGGGCATGTGTGACAAATTGGGGGGCGAAAGGAGGGAGGCAGGCATGGAATTCATTAACGGCTCCTGAAGTGACAAAACGACAGGGTTCCTGTTGAGCGCTGCCAAATTAAAAAGATATATTTGAGTGTGTAGGATACGAATCAAATCTGTAACTTTGTCATTTGGAATTAACACATTTATAATTATGCCAATACATAAATCTGTTAAAAGGGTTACAACTCATGTTTTGAGTGAGATGAAACTTAAGGGTGAGAAGATTGCAATGTTGACAGCTTATGACTATTCTATTGCAAAAATTATTGATGAAGCAGAAATAGATGTAATACTCGTTGGAGATTCTGCATCAAACGTGATGGCCGGATATGATACTACTCTGCCTATTACTCTTGATAATATGATATACCATGCTGCATCTGTTGTAAGAGCTGTAAAAAGAGCACTGGTTGTTGTAGATCTGCCTTTTGGCACTTATCAGGGTAATTCAAAAGAAGCTTTAGTTTCATCGATAAGAATCATGAAGGAGACAGGAGCACATGCTGTTAAACTTGAGGGAGGTTACCAGGTTGTTGAATCTATTGAAAGAATACTATCGGCAGGAATTCCTGTTATGGGGCATCTTGGGTTGACCCCGCAGGCGATTCATAAGTTCGGCACATATATAGTGAGAGCAAAGGATGAAGAAGAGGCCCGCAGACTGATGGAAGATGCCAGATTACTTGAACATACTGGTTGTTTTGCTATAGTGCTTGAAAAAATTCCGGCAAAACTGGCGGAAGAGGTAACAAACAGCCTAAAAATACCATTGATTGGTATTGGAGCAGGTGGAAAGACTGATGGTCAGGTGTTGGTCCTACATGATATGCTTGGCATAACACAGGAATTTTCTCCTCGCTTCCTTAGGAGATATCATAATCTGCATGCAGAAATTAAAGGTGCGGTTCATGCTTATATCACCGACGTTAGATCTCAGGATTTTCCTAATGAGAAGGAGCAATATTAAATTAATTTGAAATGGCTGAGATACTGTACGAAGATAATCATATTATTGCTGTTTATAAAAGATCTTCTGATCTGGTACAGGGTGACAAAACAGGAGATATATCACTGGACATAGAAATAAAAAATTACATTGCAACGAAATACAAAAAGCCAGGTGAAGTTTTTCTGGGTGTTGTTCACAGGCTTGATCGTCCGGTAAGCGGCGTAATACTTTTTGCACGCACATCCAAAGCACTTAAGAGGCTTAATGAGATGTTCAGGACAAAACAGATCAAAAAGACCTACCTGGCAATAGTTAAAGAAAGGCCTCCTGAGGACGAAGCTACAATTACTCATTTTCTCAAGAAGAATGAGAAGCAAAACAAAAGTTATGTTTTTGATAATGAAGTGAAAGAGTCTAAAGAGGCGAGTTTGACTTATATATTGAAAGGAAGATCTGAAAAATACTATTTGCTTGAAATTGAACTTCATTCCGGCAGGCATCACCAGATAAGGGCACAACTGGCAAAAATCGGATGTCCTATTAAAGGTGATTTGAAATACGGTTATTCGCGGTCGAATGAAGATGGTGGAATAAGCCTTTTTGCCCGAAGGTTAGAATTTATTCATCCTGTTAAAAAAGAGCCATTTACTATCACTGCTCATTTTCCTGAAGGCGATATCTGGTCTGTTTTTTTGGATTCTATTGAATAAAAAAAATGAGCCGGAAAACCAGGCTCATTTTTTGAATTTATTAGTGGGAATTTGTTTACATCTTATTTTTTTTGACACTCTTTTTCCCTTTCACTTCATTATTCACATCAATTTTACCCTCGATCTCTTTTGCTAGCTCTTTGACTTTATCGTAGTCGTCACCTTCGATTGTTATAACCATTCCATCTCTGGAGATCACGTATTTTGTCATTTCAAAATTACTCTATTACCAATATTGTCCAGTTAATGTTAGGTTAATAAGAGTTAATGAAAAGTTAAATAGTGCATTATTAATGACTTAATAAATTATTTTTGTATTATGAACAGGAAGAGATTTATGGGTCTTATCATCATGATGTTGTTATCAATTATCGGCATTATATGGGTTCAGATTGTGTGGATTAGAAATGCAGTTGGTATTCAAAATGAGAGTTTCAACCATGCAGTGAATGTCAGTCTGAGTAATGCTGCTAATGCAATTGAGTCTTCGAGAAAGATGAATTTTTTTAATAGTATTATGCTTAGAGATCCATTTTCATTTAATGATTCATCAACAGATATAACAGCGTACTTGAGTATAGGAAGCTATTCTTCTGAACCAGGGAATAATGTTACCGTCAACATTACCAATCAATCATATTCCGGTAATTCTGATACAGGAACGGTTACCACAGTGAATAAGTCATTCGTATTTTCAGGAGATACTTCTATTAATTCAGATACTGTAACTCTTATTGTGGCTGCAAATGATCGATCTGGAAAAATGAATATTATAAGGAGAAGTGATGAATTTAATACAAATTCGCGGGCTGTATATATGCGGCAAAATGAATTCCTTAACTGGGTAAGAAAAAGATCAAACGAATTTCAGAATATGAGTGACCAGATGATATCTGAAATTTATCAGTGGGAAAAGACTCTTGAGCTTGATAATAAGGAGATTGAATATACACTTAAGCAATCACTGTCATTTGCTGGGATACAGACGCCATTTGAATATGCTGTTATCAAAGATGGGAAAGTTCAGGATGGTACCTTCAGTAAATCTGGGAAAAATGATTTTCTGAAAAGCAATTATATGGTACAGCTTTTCCCTGATAATATTATTAGACAGGACCTTATCCTTTCAGTAATTTTCCCTGAACGGGCCAATTATGTTCTTGGATCAATGGTGTGGATACTTGGAGGCTCTTTGATCTTTTCCCTGTTCATCCTGGCAACATTTGCCCTTAGTCTCTTTTTTATTATCAGACAGAAGAAGATTTCAGAAATGAAATCAGATTTCATTAACAATATGACTCATGAGTTTAAGACCCCTATTGCCACAATTTCGCTTGCTGCAGATACAATTACTAATCCGAAAGTAATCAACAATGAAATCAGCATCAGGCATTTCATAAGCATGATCAAAAAAGAGAACAGCAGAATGAACAAAAAGGTGGAGACAATTCTGCAGATAGCATCTCTTGATAAAAAGGAGATCGAATTCAGATTTGAAAATATCTCATTTCATACGGTTATTGAGCACGCAGTTGAAACTATTGAAATACAGGTTCAGCAGCGAAATGGGAAGATCAATCTTAGTCTTCAAGCAACAGAACCTATAATTTATGGTGACAGTGAGCATCTGACGAACCTGGTAAATAACCTTCTTGATAATGCTATAAAATATTCTCCTGAATCTCCAAATATTACTCTTGAAACAAAAAATAATGATAAAGGAATAATTTTGCTTGTTGATGATAAAGGGGTCGGAATGACCAAAGCAGTTCAAAGCAAAATATTTGAGAGATTCTACAGACAGAGTTCAGGTAACGTGCACGACGTAAAGGGATTCGGTCTTGGCTTGAACTATTCGAGAGCAATAATTGATGCCCACAAAGGCACTATTGCTGTTATAAGCGAACCGGGTAAAGGCAGCCGGTTCGAGATTTTCTTACCATTTAACGGGGATAACTAATGATGATCAATAAACCCGATAGAATTTTTCTTGTTGAGGATGATTTGAGTTTTGGATCTGTATTGAAATCATACCTTGAAATAAACGACTACTTTGTTGAGTGGGTCGACGATGGCAAATATGCTCTGGATCATTTTAGAAAAGGAGTCTTTAATATCTGTATTCTCGACATTATGCTTCCGCATGTTGACGGATTTACAATTGCGAATGAGATAAGACAGATAAACAATGAAGTCCCGATTATTTTTCTGACTGCAAAAAAGTTGAAGGAAGATGTTTTAAAAGGATATGGAGTAGGAGGGGATGATTATATCACTAAGCCATTTGATACTGACATACTTTTGGCAAAAATACGGGCGATCCTTTCCAGACGTGATTTTCAATCCGGCACCAAAGATATATATGAGATAGGAAAGTTTATTTTTAACTCTAAACTCAGGACACTGGTTATTGGAGATGATGAAAAGAAACTATCTCCAAAAGAAGGACAATTGCTTGAATTACTTGCAATTAACCCTAATGCATTAATCAGTAGAGAGACGGCTCTAAAAAAAATATGGGGATCTGATGACTATTTTACAGCCAGAAGTATGGATGTCTATATAACTAAATTAAGAAAATTTTTATCTAAAGACCCCGCTTTGGTTATTAAAAATATTCACGGAGCTGGATTTCAGCTGATTATCATGGAAGACTGACCTTCAGGTTTTGTTTATTGAATTGCAATGGAAGCAGGCTGCTTATACTTTCGATAATTAAAATTTTGTTTTTCCCTGAGAGAATGATCCTGATCTGCTTTCCTGTTCTTAACTCCTCCTCTGCAATTACCTGACGACAATTTCCACATGGAGGAACCGGGTTATCTGTTAGTCCATCTTCTGTCATTGCAGCAATAGCCATTGCAATTGGTTTATCATTATGGTGATTAGATACGGAGTTGGCTAGCGCACTCCTTTCTGCACATATCCCCGAGGGGAAGGCAGCATTTTCAACATTTGATCCACGTACTATTAAACCACTTTCCAACCTTATTGCTGCTCCGACCCTGAATTTTGAATATGGAGCATAAGCATTCAAAGCTGCTTCTCTTGCTGCAAATACAAGTTCCCTGTCATTCGGGTCCAACTCTTCAGTATTTTCAAATTCCTTGTATGAGAATGAAATATTATTAATTTTTACCATAACACTCTTATTCAATAAGGATTACAAAGTTAACAATAATTGCTGATAAATTACTTCGGCTTTTGTTATTCAAAATAGGTGAAACAACAATTTAAAGTTGGGAGATTCTGAATTTTGCGTTGCCTACTGACTATGTCGAGCGAAGTCAGAAGCTTTTGCGAAGGGAGGGAGTACTTAGAGTTACAAGTATATATAAGTTCAGCCATTCCAGGCACATTAAATATTTTAGGCACTTTTTTATATATTTGTCAGAAATAGAATGGAGATGGTCAGAAGGTTATTAATTATATTTCAGTTTGTCATAATAGCAGGTCTGTTTTCTTGTAAAACATATAAACCGATTGTTTCAACATCGGGTTCCGGAGAAGGATCAGAGGATTATATAAGCAGATATAAGGAACTGGCTGTTAGTGAGATGAAAAGAACAGGGATTCCTTCCAGTATAACACTGGCCCAGGGGATGATTGAATCGGACTTTGGTCGTAGCAGGCTGGCGCGAGAGGCGAATAACCATTTTGGTATAAAGTGTCACAATGACTGGAAAGGCCCGACGATCAGGCACAATGATGACCGAAGAAATGAATGTTTCAGGAAATACCGTAACCCAGAGGAGTCGTACTATGATCATTCCGATTTTTTAAAGTCCGCATCTCGCTATAGTTCTCTTTTTTATTTAGACCCCAGTGATTATAAAGGTTGGGCCAGGGGATTGAAGAAAGCCGGATATGCTACAAATCCTGATTATGCAAATATGCTGATAAGAAAGATTGAGGAGTATAACCTCTCATATTTCGATAGCAATAATAAAAGGTCTGGCCTTCAACCATCATACACCATAACAGGTAATAACCCCGGGGTTGTTCAAAATTCAGATGTTGAGAGGAGCCCTGTAACTATATTTGATGAAAACACCACAGTTCCCGCCCGTGTGCAGAGAGTTATGGAAAATAACAGGATTAAATATATAGTTGTTAAAGAGGGTGATACCAGGGAAAGAGTTGAAGAGGAGTTTCAATTACTTAAATGGGAGCTTCCAAAATATAATGAACTAGATAGTAATTTTCCACTTGTCGTCGGGCAGATATTATATCTTCAGCCAAAAAGAGTCAAGGCTGAGCCTGGTAAGGAATATCATAATACAGTTGAAGGGGATACTATGTACGAAATATCCCAATGTTATGGGATAAAACTTAAAAGTCTGTATGAGATGAATCGAATGACTGATGGTTCAGAACCCAATGCTGGAGATAAAATATGGCTAAGAAGTATTAAAACGGTCAGGTAATCGAAAGAGCAAAATCTGCTATTCTGAATCCTCTTAGAAATTCAACTGTATTCATCATTTTCTTACCTTCAAGTTGAAGATTGGCAATACTAATAAATCCATCCTTGCATGCCACTCTAAAGAAATGTTTTCCATCGGATATTATCGTTCCTGGTTTATATCTATGTCTTGCACTTTCTGGTTGGCTCTCGAAAATTTTAAATGAATAGGTTGACGAATCGTTTTTGAAGAAGGATTTTGCACATGGATAAGGTGAGAGTCCTCTGATAAAATTGTGAATTGCAACGGGATCATTATTCCAGTCGATTATACAGTCTTTGGGATGGATTTTTGGAGCCAGTTTAAGTGACTCTCCAGGATTAATCAGCTGTTTCTGAGGAATTGGTTTGATCTTGTTTTTAGCAATATCAGCAATTGTCCTTATTACAAGTCTGGCTCCATGTTTCATAAGCCTGTCGTGAAGATCTCCTGCATTTTCGAAAGGGAAGATATGTACCTCATCATGGTGAAGGATATTTCCTGTATCAATTTTATCGTTAATGAAGAAAGTAGTTACACCTGTGGTTGTTTCACCGTTAATAATTGCATGGTTTATTGGAGCAGCTCCGCGGTATTGTGGCAATAGCGATGCGTGAAGATTAATTGTACCTATTGAAGGTATTTTCCATATAACTTCAGGTAGCATTCTAAAAGCTACAACAATAAATATATCGGCATTAAACTTTTTTAGTTCAGATATAAATCCTTCATCTCTCAGGTTCTCGGGTTGCATGATAGGCAGGTAGCTGAATTCTGCAAATTCTTTAACAGCTGATTTGCCCATCTTCCTGCCTCTCCCTGAAGGTTTATCAGGCGCAGTAACAACACCAACAACATTAAGACCATTCATAAGCAATGAGCCTAATGTGGCTACTGCAAACTCAGGAGTCCCCATGAATATTATCCTGATATTCTTCATAAATGATTAATAAACATTGTTATACAAAACTAATAAAAATATCAGTCCTTAGTAATATGTTTATAGCAACTTAGGTTATGTCCCATTTTATTAGCTTTTGTTTCCATGTAAAACTGATTGTGTGGGTTAGATTCAATTTCGAGAGGGATTGTCTCAACGATTTTGATCCCATAACCTTCCAAACCTGCCCTCTTAACAGGGTTATTAGATATAAGGCGTACTTTTCCCAGGCCAAGTTCTCTCATTATGCTGGCACCTATACCATAATCTCTTTCATCTTCACCAAATCCCAGTTTAAGGTTTGCCTGCACTGTATCCATCCCTTCATCCTGGAGTTTGTATGCTTTAATTTTGTTCAAAAGACCAATCCCTCTTCCTTCCTGGCTGAGATAAATAACCACTCCTTTCCCTTCAGCTTCAACCATAGCCATAGCCTTATGCAGTTGCTGACCGCAGTCGCATCTCATTGAACCGAATATGTCTCCGGTAAAGCATGATGAATGCAGTCTGACCATTACAGGCTCTTCTTTTGACCATGCTCCTTTAACAAGAGCTGCGTGCTCTAATCCATTGCTAATTTGACGGAAAGGTATAAAATCAAATTCACCCTTGTCTGTTGGCAGGCTGACCATTTCTCCTTTCTCAATAACTGAATCTCTTTCAAGGGTATAAGTTATCAGGTCTTTAATTGTAATAATCTTAATATTAAATTTCTTACCGATCTGTTGTAGATCGTCTAGCCGTGCCATTGATCCATCATCATTCATTATTTCAACAAGTGCGCCTCCAGTCCGCAATCCTGCCATGCGGGTAAGATCAACAACTGCCTCAGTATGGCCTGCCCTCCTTAGCACCCCTTTAGCTTTTGCTTTCAGAGGAAAGATATGCCCGGGGCGACCCAGATCAGATGGTTTTGTTGCAGGATCGACAAGCGCCTTAATTGTCAAAGCCCGGTCTGTGGCTGATACGCCTGTTGTTGTTTCTTTGTTTAGTAAATCGACGGAGACTGTGAACTGTGTTTCATGCAATGAGGTGTTGATACCGACCATAAGATCCAGATTAAGCTCTTCGCATCTCTCTTCAGGTAGTGCAGTACAGATAAGCCCGCGGCCGTACTTGGCCATGAAATTGACAATCTCAGGAGTAATCAATTCAGCAGAGCAGATAAAATCACCTTCATTTTCCCGATCCTCATCATCAACTACAATTAAAAGTTTCCCCCTTTTAATATCTTTAATAGCTTCTTCGATGGTATTCAGTCTGAATGTATTCATTTTTATTTTTTATTTTAGTCTTACACAGATTCCCTACGTATACCGTTCATGCTAATCCTATATAGATAATCTTTTATCTTTTTGAAGACCGAAAGATATGTGTCAATATTCATAATTACAGAATCGGTTGTAGCTTTATAAGTAAGAAATATACCAATAGGCAGTAAAATATATGAAGCAGCCCACATTCCCGCAAATGTGCCAATAACATCTTCTTCCACCATCTTTTGACCTGATAGTGATATAACATAATAAATAACAAAGAAAAAGATCGAAATTACTGAGGGTGTGCCAAGTCCTCCTTTTCTTATTATTGCACCAAGTGGAGCCCCGATAAAGAAGAAAACCAGGCAGGCGAAAGACATTGTCAGCTTCTTATTCCATTCTACTTCATACCTCTTAATATTCTTGACTTCCATATGTGATGATTCATTATACTGATAAAGGTAACTGCTTCCCTCCTTAAGGTTTTCAATAGCTTTTGCCAGAGCCATTCTTCTCTCCATTAATGAGATAGTGTCAAGCAGAGCATTTACATCAAATTCTTCCAGTTTGTTCAATGTGTCAGTTTTGTTATATTCAGAAGCATACTGGCTAATATTATCTCTTTCGCTATATATTTTCGATTTATTGAATTCAGAGAATTTGTAATTAAGCCTTTCAGTATATCTATTATTAAGTGAGTCGATTTCATATGTTAGTTGTGAAATATTTCTTGTAGCCACATTTGATTTAAAAAGACCCTCTTCACTTCGTTCCAGATCAAATCCGGAAAGTGAGATAATAAAGGTTTGTTCTTCAAAATTGTCTGTCCTTGACGGATATTTTCTGGAAGAAAAGTTAACATTTTTTTCTTCTGTTTCATTATACGAATAGCCATTAAAAAGGGTCATTTTCAGGTTTGTTCCGTCAGGGGTTGTCCTCATATAACCTGAGTCAGCTAAAATAACTGATGTATTTCCTTTTCTGTTACGATGATCGTAGATTATAAGATTGTCAAGTCGGTTTGTTTCAGGATCTTTAGAAGTTATTTTAATGCTGAAGCCAGGTACTCCGTTATAAAATGTTCCAGCCTGAATATTTATATCAGGTTTTTTACGACGAATATCATAGAGAAGAGTTCTGGCATTCATAGTTGAATAGGGAAGGACATTATTTGAAAAAAAGAAAGATACTATTGCAAGTAAACCAATGAGTACAATTAATGGTCTCATTATCCTTTGTAGCGGTATTCCGGAAGATTTAAGGGCAGATAGTTCACTGAATTCTCCCATATTCCCGAATGTCATGAGTGAGGCAAGGAGTATTGCAAGGGGAAGTGCGGTTGGTACAAAGGTGAGAGCAAAATGATACAGTAGTTCAGCAAGAATCTTAAAATCAAGTCCTTTGCCTGCAAGCTCGTCGACATACATCCAGAGGAACTGTAAGATTAGTATGATAAGCACAATGAAAAATGTGAATATCAGGGGGCCTATAAATGATTTCAATACAAAATTGTCAACCTTTTTCACTGTGTGATTTCATTTGAAGTGCAAAACTACTTGATTTTTATCAAAAATCACCCTAATCTGATTAATTCATAAACATCAAAAAAGACAAAAGACAAAAGACAAAAGACAAAAGACAAAAGACAAAAGACAAAAGGCTAAAGACAAAAGGTTTAAAACATTATAAAAAACAATCATAAAAATCATTTATACAAAAAAATAGTTAAAAAAATTTACAAATGCCTAACTTTTATCTTTTTACTTGTGTCTTTTATTTTCTGCATGAATAATGCAGGCTAAGTATTTATTCATTTTTTTGTAAGAGCAAAACCAATGTCACTTTCTTTGTCTTAGAACAAATAAAGAAACCAAAGAAAATTCTCTGAGGCCATTTGAAATCCAAAGATACACTTTGCCGTTGCTATGCTATGTAAGTGATGGTGTGTAGGCAAACCGGAAATGGTGCGAGCCGAGCGGTCAAGAAGTTTGTAGTATAGAGAAGATAGTGCAGATTTTCAACCCAAACTTACTATACTGCTCGTTTTTTTTGGGCGAACATAAGAGATGAGCATATTTAAGTTCAGATGCCTAATAGTCTTTTCAGATCTGAAATCTGTGAATCCCATAAATATATAGAATCTTCTTTTTCATCGGCTTCTGCAAAATCGGTAATAATAAGAGCAAGATCGCCGGTAAGTTCATCTATAGCTATTTTGAATTCAAAGTAATTCTCCTCATCATCGTCCATATCAAGCCATTCAAATCTAACCAGTTTATTATCTTTCAAAGCAGATAATCTGGCTTTTGATTCGGAATTATTCCAGAAAAATGAAAAATTATCACCCTCTACATTTACATTTTCTGCGAACCATTCACTAAGCCCCTCAGGCGTACTGAGTCTGGAGAATAGCACTTTTTGTGAACAATTCATAGTATATTCCAATTCGAACTTTAGTTTCATGATAAAAAGGTGTTCTAGATACTTTACTTCTTCTGCAATGTAGAAAAAATATTGAAACTAAAAAATCATATTGTTAAATTGTGACAAACTGATTATATTTGCACCCGCAAAAAGAGTAAAGAGAATAAAATTGCAGGCGAGATAGCTCAGTTGGTTAGAGCGCATGATTCATAATCATGAGGTCCGGGGTTCAATTCCCCGTCTCGCTACTTGAAAATGAGGCAGTTATGAAATAAAATCATAGCTGCTTTTTTAATTGAATACATAATTGAATAAATAGCTTCCAATGGCAGGATGTCTTGAAATAGTGTTTGTTAAAAACATTTTTTGAGATAATCATTTTTTTGGCCCAAGAGCTTCTAACATATGAATACATTTGATACAATAATTAACTATATCCATAAAATCATGTATAATTCTTTAGCTGGTGCAGGCCTTATAGGTGGAGTATTTGGCCTATTAGTTGTTATCATTTTTTTTTAAATTGCCTATCGCCTTAGAAAAATTATGAAATACGTTGAAGTACTTGCCGATCTTGAACTTAGAAAACCAGAGAACCGAAGAACTATTAAATGTGAAAAATGTGAAAAGGATTTCACTGTAAACATTCTTAGAATTGGCGGGACAATTAATTGTCCAAACTGTAAAGCCATTAATAAAATAAAATAAAGATTTGTTTTTGGCCCTGAGAGTTCTTAGATTTGAATCAGTCAATATCTATTGGCACGTGGTGGAATTTCCACTACCACCATGCAGCGAGACACCCCTGGAGAGATCTGGCGGTTTTTTTTGTGCTGATTAATATAGGATTCATTGGTTATTAATGTAGCTGATAAGATTGATGTAAAATTGATAGATCAAATATTTTTAATAAAAATGATTATATTTACGATAATTGTAAATAATTTTGGCGGGCCTAAAATAGAAAATTAAAAATGTCAAAACAGGGAACAATATCAGGGCAATGGGTTGATGAAAAAAATAAAATTGAATGTACCTTACCACTGATTATTTTCAAAGAAGACAATTCTTTTATATCATTTTGTCCAGCTCTTGATCTAAGTGGATACGGAGAGACTGAGCAGGATGCTAATAAGTCATTTGAAGAAGTACTATCTGAGTATTTTAGATATACCGTACATAAGAAGACTCTAGCTATAGATCTTAAAAAGATGGGATGGAAAATAAGAGATGCAAAATTAAGGAAGTGTCCTGTTCCTCCAACAATGGATAAGCTTCTTGAATCAAACGACGATTTCAAAAGAATTTTTAACAATAACGATTTTAAGAAGACCAATAGAACCTTCAATATCCCAGCACTAGCTTAATGACATTCGCAGTAAAGAATGTTTCTTTAGAAACTTTTCGAGGTTTCCTTAAGCAAAATGGCTTAAAACAAATCCGTACAAATGGTGGCCATGAAATATGGTCTCGGAAAAACCTTACTCGTCCAGTAATTTTACAATCACATGTCGATCCCATTCCAATCTTCATTATTAAGAATAATCTGCGAACGATGGGCTTAACTCTAAATGATTTAAGAGCATATATGACCTCCAAGAATTAGCGATTTAGTATTCAAGTTTTTAATATAGGAATAAAGATTGAGAATTTAACTTTGGTGTAAATCAGGTATGCACATCTGCCATAGATGCTAACACAACAGCTAGCATAATTTGTGTCGTGCTGAACTTATAACAAGGTTACTGAACCTTACCCCCAAACAAGACATAGCACTACCACCTTACTGAGTTGAAGGAATGACAAGGCGTCCAGGCTGTAGTAAAAAGAGAGATTCCGGTGAAGATTTTCATGTTCG
>DATKUO010000007.1:0-18800 GCA_035530515.1 Bacteroidales bacterium | reverse complement strand
CATCGCGACAAGCGGCGATGAAGCTTTTGTAATGTTCGCCATGTTTCCCCAAAAAGCAATGTTCCTGACAGTTATAATTTTTGTGGTGGGTGTCCTGGCAGGCTATCTAACGGATAAATTTTATAAACCAAAGGGAATATTGAAAGATATTGCAACTCACGATTTTCCTCTGCATAATGAGCCCGAATGCAAATGTTTTCAAAGAGAAAAATTCTGGACCTATTTACTCCATCCTTCGCTTTATCGTTTGTCGGTAGCCATCATTATTATCTCGCTCATGTTGGGCGTGGTTACCGGGGTTCTTTCGGGGGAAGCCGATTTATGGATTAAAATCACACTGATGTTATCGTTTGCTTTCTCCCTTTTTGTGGTGATAAGTGTGCCAAACCATTTTCTTAAAGATCATATCTGGAATCATATCGTTAAAGTGCATCTTCCGCGAATTTTCTTATGGGTATTCGGAATCTTGTTACTCATGCATTTTTTGATGATGTATATTGATGTGGAATCGTGGATATCCAATAACATGTTCGTGGTTTTACTTATTGCTGTTTTAATTGGCATTGTTCCCGAATCGGGCCCCCATCTTATCTTTGTCACTCTTTTTGCTTCAGGCACTGTTCCATTTAGTATTTTGCTGGCCAGTTCAATATCGCAAGACGGCCATGGCATGTTGCCCATGCTTGCCGAATCAAAAAAAGGGTTTGTGGCAGTAAAAGCAGTGAATATGATTTTTGCCTTTATTGTAGGTGCAATAGGCTTGTTATTAAGATTTTAAACAAGTTGTTTTCAAATATCGTGAACTGGTAAATCCCGATCATTATTCTGCACATGTGTAATAAACGCCCTACTTGATGACGCAGCTATTCCGGCTGTGAATCCCTGTGGGGCATTTTCCGCTGCTTGCCGCGGGATTAGCGTGCATAGAAAAGGAATACTTTGTTTAAGAAAAAAACTTATTCTATTTTTATATTATCCATTTCCTCCGGATATTATAGATGCTGATAAAAAACAACAGGAAACAGGAAACAGCAAGAATAATAAAGTCAATGCCAATGGGCAGAAAACCATTTCCTGAAATCGCATGGTGCAGGGTATCGACTCCGTATGTGACAGGTAAAATATAGGAAAGTGGCCGAATGATCAGGGGTAGAGCGGAGATCGGAATAAACAGTCCGCAAAGAAAAACCATAGGGAACCTGAAAAAATTGGAATAGGTTTGTGCTTCAAAAACCTCCTTTGCCGATACAGATATTAACAACCCGAGTAATGTTGAAATTATGGATAAAAGAATAATTCCAATAACCAGAATAGCCCAACTGGCAACAAACGCCTTAAAATATAAAACAGAAAACAAAACAGGTACAATGCTGTTAAAAATTCCAAACAATATAGCTCCGGCAATTTTTGCAGTTATAAGTAATTCGATACTGATTGGGGCTAATAATAATCGTTCAAAGGAAAGTGCCTTTCTTTCAAATGTTATTGTTACCGATAACATCGAAGTTGTGCCGAAAAGAATTGACATCCCGACAATCCCGGGAAAAACTTCTTCTATGTTGAATGCAGTTTTGGTTCTTAGAAACATCATCAGCATCCATGCAAAAGGGAAAATAATACCCCAACTGATATTCGGGGGTTTTAAATAGTAATTTTTCATGTCTTTTAGCAGGATGTTCCAAAATACAATGGAATTTTTCATTTTTTCTCTTTCTCCTTTTTCATTAAATCAATTTCAATTCCTGTTGCTTTCACAAAAGCATCTTCAAGGCTGGGCCTTATCAACTTGGCCTCGTAAATAAACAATCTTTCTGCTGACAGGTAGTTTACAACCGGGGCAATATCAATTTTATTGGTACTGACTATTTTAATGGCGCTATCGTTTTTTAAAATACATTCGATTCCCGGAAACTTCTTATTAAGTTTTTCGAGCAACCTGGTTTTATCATAAGTCACAGGTTCAAATTGGATTTCGATAATACTTTTTTCTCTGCTCGCCTTTATCAACTGTTCAACACTGTCTATTTTGATAATCTCCCCCTTGTCAATAAAAGCAACTTTGTTGCATAAGCGTTCGGCTTCTTCAATATAATGTGTTGTCAGAAATATAGTAGTACCTTTTTTATTCAGTTCTGTAATCAGGTTTCTTATCTGTCTGACACTTGCCACATCAATGCCGGTGGTAGGTTCATCAAGAAACAATATTTCGGGTTCATGAATAAGAGCGGCGGCAATAGTCAACTTGCGCTTCATCCCTTTGGAATAGGCCATGAATTTCTTGCCGGCTGCATCTTTCAGTCCGAATAATTCCAATAACCCATGTGCTTTTATTTCTCTTTCCCGTTTGGGCAAACCATAGAGAGCACCACAAAAGCAAAGGTTATCAAACCCGTTCATCTCATTATACAAATTGCTCTCGTCGGAGACAACGCCGATGATTTCCTGAGCCTTTTTTATATTGTCCGTCAAGTCTTTACCCTTGTAAAGTACTCTCCCTTCCGAAATTTTTGCCAGGCCAATCAACATGTTGATTGTCGTTGTTTTTCCGGCGCCATTCGGTCCCAAAAAACCAAATATCTCAGCCCTGTTAACATGGAAACTGATACCGTTTACTGCAACAAAGCCGTTGTAGGATTTTTTCAGGCCCTGTACTTCCAAAATCTTATCTGTCATTTTCGGGGATTATGATATTTTACCGTAAATATAAAGGTAAAATTCCACCTTTGGAAAAGAGTACACGAATTAAACTGACCTGATTTGGAACAGGTGCAGGGGGTGTTTCTTCCTGGCACGTTCCATGGTTTCTACGTGAACAATAGCAGGTTTTTCTTTTGATCCGAGTTTCGCCCTATTATAAAGAACGATAGATGGGACCGAAAATCTCATCAATTTCAGGCGATTCAGGCAGCGCCTCCCTGATCATCTCAAGGTAACGACGTTCTTTAATAAAATCTAATGTTGGTTTAAAGTTGATGTCATAGACCCATCCTGCCTGGAGTAATTTGATATCGTTAATGTTCTTCACATGTTTCATCTCAACAGACTGCCTGTTCATGAGTGCTTTATAAACTTCTTTGGAAATTCCGGGGGTATCAGGTAATTCAAGTTCGAGGGCCACATTTCGCCGGCCGTTTTTTCTGTGATAATAACCGGTGACCACTCTCCAGATATCAAGTTTATCAGCATCACGTATAAGTCTGGAGTAAAAGAGGCATGTTTTTGTTTCTTTATCGGGTAATGAAGCCTGGTTATGATATCTTATTGAGCATAAAATCAGAATCTGAATTTCTTCATCTAAAATATCAAGAACATTATACTTTGTTAAAATTTTTATACCAAGTTCAGCATGATCCTCTGATTTATGGTCTGAGAAGGTTTTATACCGATCATATTGTTCAAACCGGCCTATATCATGGAAGAGGGCAATTATTTCAGCCAGATTCAGCTCATCATCATTAAAACCGAGCTGTTTTCCAATATTAATAATTTCTTCAGTTACTCTTTCAGTGTGTTCTCTTTTAATATCTATGTTTCGCTGTAATTCATCGTTATCATATTTAAATGTCTTTACATAGCTGGTGAACCAGGTTCTAAGGTCATGCACAATTTTTTTATCTATTATTATTTTCATTTCCCTCTGCCTTCCCTGCCTCTTCCACCACCCATGCCTTTTCCCATATCACCACCTATTCCTCTGCCCATTCCTCCACGCATTCCTCCCCCCATTCTTCCACCCATGCCTCTTCCACTTCCATCTCTTGGTCCTGATCCGAGTCCCTTCCCAGTTCCACGGCCTTCTCCACGTCCGCCATCGCCATCGCCTGCTTTGCGTGCGGAATGAATACTATCTTTTAATGTCGGCTCTTTCAATATCGGAGCGTCATTATTCTTAACTTTTCTTACTGCCTCATTAACAGACATATTACGGCACAGGTAAACCTTACAGCCGTAAGATAATATCTCGCTATATGATGAAGGGCCGATATTGCCGACAATAACCTTTTTTACAGCCGGGGTAAGAAATTTTCCGATTTTCTGATCTTCATCTTTACTGACGCCTTTAAGAACTTCAAATTCCATAGTCAGTGGATCTATTAACAGGAAATATTCTGAATGACCGAATCTGCCTGATACTTTTGAATCCAATGTATCACCTGATGATGCAACTAAATATTTTTCCATAATCTGAATTCTTTTAATAAATTGTTAATCTTGTAAAGATAGAATTTTTAGGTAATAGTCTTTTTTTATACTAAATTACTATTTTTCAGTTATATAGTTTTTCTCGCCGGCACTCACCAGTACTGCGAGCCAGTTTTCCGGGCACCAATATACCTTCGGGTAACAACTTATCGAGCCAATTAATATTTGTTTTTAGTTTTGTCATGATTGCATTATATATTAACCCACGCCGGCTATTTTTGTCCCGCAGTTCGGGCAATGCCACTCTTTAATGTTGTTTTTTATTATTCCAAAATTCAAACGCTCAATTAACACGTAATCACATTGGGGACATTTTGTATTCATATCACTTATATTAGCAGTATTCCCAATATAAACATAATTAAGACCGGCTTCCATGCCAATTTCCTTAGCCGCTTGTAAGGTTTTTAATGGTGTTGCAGGTACATCTTTCATTTTATAGGCAGGGAAAAACCGGCTGATATGCCAGGGCACATCCGCTCCCAGTTCGGAAGCTACAAAATTTGACATGTCTCGTATTTCAGAAGAGTCGTCGTTAATTCCGGGAATAATTAAACTGGTAACCTCAATCCAGGTACCCAGTTGTTTGATTTTTTTCAGGCTGTCGAGGACAGGTTGTAGCCGTGCGCCCATCAGATGTCGGTATGTTTCCTCCCGGAATGCTTTCAGATCAATATTTACGGCATCAAGGTATGGACTGATAATGTCGAGCATATCATCTGTCATATAACCATTTGACACATAAATGTTTTTAAGTCCTGCTTCATGTGCCAAACGTGCAGTATCGTAACTGTATTCAAAGAATATAGTTGGTTCGGTATAGGTATAAGCAATGCTTTTACATCCGGTTTGTTTTGCATTCAAAACAATTTCTTCAGGTGTTGCCTTTTGCCCTGATTCCAATATTTCACTATGGGTTAATTGTGAAATATCCCAGTTCTGACAAAATTGACAGTGAAAATTGCAACCCGGTGTTGCAACAGAATAGGCTTTTGATCCGGGATAAAAATGATATAATGGTTTTTTCTCAACCGGATCAATATGTTGGGCAATGGTACGGCCATAAACTTTCGTATAGAGAATACCGTCAATATTTTCTCTGACCATGCATATTCCGGCCTTTCCGGGATTAATTATGCAACGATGGGCACAAAGGTTACACCGGACATTATTATTGTTAGTTTTTTGATATAAAAGTGCTTCTTTCATGAAACCGTCAACATTTTATCTAGTGCAATTACTGCTTTTTCCCTGGTTTTTTCCTGGACACTGACTTTATGTTCCATTCTCTCCAGTGAAAGTTTTACTTTTTCGAGAGTGATTGTGTTCATGCCCTCACACAATGTGTTAACCGAATAAAATATTTT
Organism: Bacteroidales bacterium; assembly: GCA_035530515.1. Classification (GTDB taxonomy): domain Bacteria; phylum Bacteroidota; class Bacteroidia; order Bacteroidales; family VadinHA17; genus LD21. Next base: position 13,230 of record DATKUO010000007.1, on the reverse strand, counting down.
ATCGGGATTATCTGATTTTAACCGGTATATAAAATTATCCTCCGTACCTACAATAAATTCTTTTTGCCGCAACTGTTTCACATAATGCGACATTTGTGCGGTGCTACCTGTAAAGTCAGCCATATGTCTTACATAGGTAGTGCATTCAGGATGAACAATAATTTCAGCATTGGGGTATTTCTCTTTTAAAGATTGCAGTTTATCGCTTTTAATATTTTCATGTACATAACAAAATCCTACCCATAATAAAACGTTTTTATCACTATGCTCAGCTACATAGGAACCTAAATTTCTGTCGGGGACAAATAAAACCTTATCGTTAGACAGGGAATTAACCACCTTTATAGCATTGGACGACGTGCAACAGATATCCGATACCGCTTTTACTTTTGCCGAGCTATTTACGTAACTGACAACTGCCAAATCGGGATTTTGTTTTTTTAACTTGATAATTTGTTCATCTGTAGCCATATCGGCTAAACCACATCCTGCATTTTTATCAGGTAAAAGAACAGTCTTTGAGGGATTAAGAATTGCAGCAGTTTCTGCCATAAATTGTACCCCGCAGAGAACAATTACATCGGCTTTTGTGGCAACTGCTTTCCTGCTCAGATCTAATGAATCTCCAACATAATCAGCGATATCCTGCACATCACCACGTTGATAAACATGAGCAAGGACAATTGCATTTCTTCTTATTTTTAATTCTTTAATTGATTCTATCAATTTCTTCTCTTCGCCCATTTCAGCTTTTTCATGTTAGAGGTTTATTAGCTTTTGTTTGCAAAAAAAACGTTCAATTCCTTATATTCATTAATATAAAACAGTCTTTTTTATCAAATTATGAAATCCTGTTGCCGAATAATATAGTGCCGATTCGAACGATATTAGCTCCTTCTTCAATGGCAATTTTATAACTGTTACTCATGCCCATTGAAAGATATCGCATTTCAACACAGGGTATTTTCCCGTTACGTTTGTTTTGATCGTGCTTAAATACTCCTTGTTCATAGCTTGTCAGGAATGTTTTACTCCCCATATATACGTTTTTTCTTCTCCAGTAATTCTTCTTTATTTTCTATATGACCCTGATCAGGCACTATTGCCTCTACAGGGCAGACTTCAACACATTGGGGTTTATCGTGAAAACCTACACATTCGGTGCATAAATCAGGATCGATTTCATAAAACAGATTTCCTTCTGAAATTGCATTATTGGGACACTCGTCAACACAAAGGCCACAGGAAATACATTCATCAATAATCATTAAAGCCATAATATGCCTCCTTTGCTATTTATAAAATGTAAAAATGAAAATCATAATCTGATTCCGATATAAACACCAAAGCAATATACCTGACTTCCGAACAAATTCTTTTGCAGGTAAAATATAAATAACACATTTTACAATGTTCAGGTAACCTTTAGCCAGAATAATATCTGTTCACAAGAATGCTAAGGGGTCCAGATAACAAGAACCAATGCTCCATGTTTTGATTCGAAAGGGCCGTGGTTCTCATGAGCATCAAAACTTCGATATGTCCCTTCAGGGTACACCCTCCCCTCACTAATATATTCGCCTTTAAGTAAAAAGTGTTGTTCTTTGATAATATGCGAGTGAGGAGCCATGTAAAATTCTTCCGGAAATTTAAATAAAACAGTTTTTACACCATTTTCATCATGCAGAACTTTTTTTTTCGTACCACTCGGATATTCCTGAGCATCCAGCCAGTTTGAATCATCGTACATATTAATAAATTCTTCCATTTCAGCCTCCTTTATTATTTAACAGTTTTTCCTTAAAACATTTTAATTGAATGATTAACATTCCTAATGTTAACAAAAATAATCTTTTTAAGCAAGCTTATTTAGAATTATTTTAAATAATATTATTTATTGTAGTCTTTTACTTATTTTTCCGTCAGGACGCATATAGTCAGGATGATACTGACCTTTTTCCTCCATATGATATCTTACACAGTTATCCCAATCGCCCTTGCAATACAATTCAATCCATTTTTTATCCAATTTTCCTTGTTCATAGAATTTTTTCATTGGGCAAACGGGGTACCATTTACATTGTTTCTGAAAAAATGTCATCTTTTCGATCTATTGTTTGGAGGACTCTTCGAACACCCGCAATTCATGTTTTGCACATTCGGTAAAAGCGCTTACCATTTGTTCCCTGATAACGGGATCTGCCTTTTGCCCCAGATTTTCCGTTATATGGATAAACCTTTTGGTATATTGCATGTATTCGTCTCCTGAATAAGTTTCTATCCATTTCCGGTAAGGATTGTTGTCGATGGTATTTTTAAAAACATACTCCCCCGTTTTGTAGTAAACCCAGAAACAGGGTAACAAAGCAGCTACTGCAACAGGATAGGGTGAGTTAAAAGCATTATTAAGTAAAAAATCTGCGTAAGCATTAAAAGCCGGTGATTTTTTTACAGTTCCGGAAATATTAAATTGCCGGATAAAGTCATCATGCAGAGCCCGCTCAATATCCAGCCCGTCTTTAGCCATTTGAAGAAAAAAATACACTTCATCCGGGTTTTTTGCACGGGCAGCGGTGACAGCAAGGGCCCTAGAATAGTCGATGATATATAAAACATCCTGCGAAAGATAGTGAGCAAACCATTTATGCAGCAGTGTCCCATCTGTCAGGCGCCTGACAAACAAACAATTGATAATCTGTTCATAAACCGGTTGAACAGTCATCAATAACTTGCGGGTAAATGGTCCGGCAGGTTTCATTATTTCCAGTATTTATAAAAGTGAAAAACAGGACCATGTCCTTTGCCGGTGATATATTCTGCTCCGGCAACAATAGCCTGGTTAATATAATCTTTTGCATGTTTTACTGCATCGTCTAACAGCATACCATGAGCTAAAAACGATGCAACAGCCGATGACAAGGTACAACCTGTTCCATGTGTATTCTTTGTGGATACCTTCTTCGATTTCAGCGCAAGAATATTGTCGTCCTCAGCATTATAAAAAATATCAATAAGCTCGTTATCTGTCAAATGACCAGCTTTTAACAGTACGGAAACGCTTCTGTTCAGGGATAATTCCTTAGCCATTTGTGGCAATTCTTTCTGAGAATGTATTTTTTTACCGAGCAAAATTTCTGCCTCCGGGATATTAGGAGTGATAACCCTTACAATAGGTATCAGCTCGTTTTTTAAAGTTTCAATGGCTTCATCCTGCAAAAGCTTATCGCCCGATGTAGCCACCATTACCGGGTCCAGCACGATGTTTTTTATGGGATAACCTGTAAGTGTGTTTTTTACCGTTTTAATAACTTCGGATGAATGCAGCATGCCAATTTTTATTGCATCTGCCCCGATGTCATCAAGCACAGCTGAAATCTGGCCGCATACTGCTTCCAACGAAACCGGATATACACCACTTACACCTGTGGTATTCTGAACGGTTATGGCAGTAATGGCCGACATCGCATAACAGCCGCAAGCCGATATGGTTTTTATATCTGCCTGGATTCCTGCCCCTCCGCCCGAATCGCTGCCGGCTATTGTCAAAACCCTTTTATACTGCTTTTCCATGTTGCTAAATCATTAAAATGATCAAAACCGTGTTGGTTTAATATATGCGGTTCCCCGTTTTTCGTCCAATTTATCCGGGGTTCCCCTTCAATTATTTTGCCGATTTGAATCAAATCCCTGTCAAAAGTAGCCTTAAAACCGGTATTGATTGGTTCAAAGGAACCGGCTTTTAGCGTACACAATAAAACATAATCTTCTCCGCCTGAAGTTACAAGTTTATAAAGGTCCCAGCCTTCCGCAAGCGTTACTCTTTTGAGCTTATCTGAAACAGGTATTTTGTCAAGGTCTACTACAGCTGATTTACCAGAAGCCTTTAAGATGTGCAGCAGGTCGGACGAAATGCCATCCGATACATCTATCATGGCATGGATTTCAGATTGTTTTGCCAGCCATAATCCTTCATTTATATGAGGTTCAGGCAGATGATGGCTTTGAATCAATTTCAGGTTGTCTTTCGTTTCAGGCAGGTTATGTAACAGAACCTCAAGTCCACCGGCAGAATCTCCCAAAAAACCTGTTACACATACAATATCGTCGTTTTGGGCCATAGAACGTAAACGGGCTTTACCTCTCCTGCATTTCCCGACTATTCCCACGTTAATCGTTAAGTACTTCTTTGATTTTGTGGTGTCGCCACCCAGGAGCGGAACCTGGTACTTTTGAGAAAGCTCATGATAGCCCTTCATAAAAGAATCGAGGTATTCCACTTCGGTTTCAGACGGAATCCCAATAGAGAGAAAAGAGCCAACCGGCTTTGCCCCCATAGCTGCAATATCGCTTAAATTAACGGCAAGCGACTTATGGCCTAATTGAAAAGGAGTAATGCGATCTTTCAGAAAATGGATATCTTCAATCAGTAAATCGGTTGTAACCACATAATCTTCTTCATCATTAAAGGGCATTATGGCACAATCATCGCCAATGCCCAAATATTCAGGCAATAATAAATGCTTAAATTTACCAGAAAGGCGATCAATAAATCCAAATTCCCCGATTTCGCTTAATTTCATTTTCCAGATTTTTTTAATTTATCAATTTCCTGTTTGATTTCAGTTGCTGCTTTCATGGGATTATTTGCAGAGACAATGGCCGATACTACAGCTACACCGGTTGCCCCTGCCTGTAATACCTCTGCAGCATTCTTTGCATTGATCCCCCCAATAGCCACTATAGGGTGCTTTGAAAAAACAGCAATTTCCCGGATTCCATTCAAACCTAACGGGTTAATGAGTTCGGGCTTAGTGCCTGTAACAAATACAGGGGAAATGCTGATATAATCTACATCAAGTTTATTTGCCTCCTTTGCCTGTTCGATGTTTTCAACAGAGAGACCGATAATTTTATAGCTCCCCAGTATTTTGCGTGCCATTGTATAGGGCATATCCTGCTGGCCGATATGCAAGCCATCGGCATCAGAAGCCAGGGCAACATCGAGCCGGTCGTTTATTATCAGCGGAACGCGATAAGGGACAAGCAGTTTTTTCAACAAGATAGCCAGATTGACAAAATCAAGCGTAGAACAATCTTTTTCCCTGACTTGAACCAAAGTCACCCCTCCCTTTACCGCCTGTTCAACAACAAACTCAATCGGGCGGCCTTTTGCAAGCGGCCGGTCAGTTACCAGGTAAAGGGATGGATCGAAGTTTTTCATAATCCTGCCCTATAGTAACCTGAAATTTCTTTATCCGAAAGCTTATACAATTCATCAAGAAAATGAATTTGCATAGTTCCCGGTCCCTCTGACTTTTTTGCCGCAAGTTCGCCCGCAATACCCATTACTGCCATAGCATGGGCAGATGCCAGAAGAAAATTCTTATTGATGGCAATAAATGCACCAACCAGTGCGGTAGCCGAGCAGCCCAGCCCTGTTACTTTGGCCATCAAAGGTGAGCCGTTTCTGACCTCAATGACAGATTGGTCATCAACGATGTAATCAACTGGTCCGCTGATAACAATTACTGCGCCTGTATCTTTTGTAAGAATTTTTGCGGCATGAAGGGCAGATTTGGAAGAAGCGATACTATCAACTCCCTTGGTATCCCCCTTTTCATTTACCAGCGCCATAATTTCAGAGGCATTGCCGCGAATCACCCCGGGCTTGCATTCTTTAATAATATGAAGGCTGGTTTCAGTACGATATGATGTGGCCCCGGCTCCAACAGGGTCAAAAACAACAGGTGTGCTTCTTTCCCTGGCCATCCTTCCTGCCCTTATCATAGACTCAACCCAATTTTTGCTGAGCGTGCCAATGTTGATAACCAGCGATGATGCAATCTTCACCATATCCTCAACTTCATCAACCGCATGGGCCATTACGGGCGAAGCGCCAACCGCCAGTAATGCATTAGCTGAACTGTTCATTACTACATAGTTTGTAATATTATGCACCAATGGGGATCGTGAGCGCACCGTTTGTAAATCGCGGATAATAGATTCTTTTGTTATCATATTTTAATTGATTTTATAAGCACAAATTGCAACATAGTCGCCGCAATCAAAACCTTCCCTTGGCTCTTCCAATGCGTTATCGGAATAAACAGGGTGTTTTGTGAGGGTTTGGGCGTAAGCAAAATGGGAAAAACCTGCATTTTTCAGCATGTCAGTTTTTTCAGCAGTAGTCCTCCAGTTGGCTGCTTTAACAAATTCAATCGGATAGGGATCCGGCGGATGAACACCTTCCAACAGGGGATGGTCCCATGTACCAAGCACTTTCGCCAAATTATAAAGCAGGGCATACGAGCTTTCTTTCGGAACATCTATGACTACAATCTTTCCTCCTCTGTGTAAGGCTTTGTAAGTTTTATTGAAAGCTTTTTGCAGATCTTTTATATAACCGGCCGTACCGTTGAAAAGTATGGTACTGTATTGATCTTCTCCAAAATCTGCGGCTTCGGCAGTTTCTGTTTTTACGATCATTCCGCGTTTGCCTGCAATTTCAGCCATGGATTTCGATGGCTCTATGCCGTATTTAATGGTTATATTGTATTCCTGTTGAAGAAGCATTTCAAATAACCCGCTCCCGCAACCGACAGATAAATTATCACCGGCATTTTTTAAAAAATGCGCTACCAGTTTTAATTCAGAATACAACACATTTTTGTTCTTTAGGAACCATGCATCGTATTTCGCTGCATACTGATCAAAATTATCATTCATTGTAATTAAAATAAAAAACCGCATCGTTGCGAACGAAACGGTATATACATTAATAATTGGTACTTAAAATATTATACACCATTTTCCTCCGCTGTTATTATACATTTCAGGTTCAGGGGTATTTTCTCAGCCTGTTTCTTTCAAGGCACCCCCAACGGTATTGTTACAAAATTAATAAATTTCTGCAAATTTACATCATGAATAACCCATATAGATTTGTTTTCTTATTTCTCAAACGATTTTTCAGGATGAACTGATATCAGCAATTGCATGCCTGTTTGCCTTTACTTTATCGCCCAACTTAACCATTATCTTTATCCGTTGTGGAAGAAAAACATCTACCCGCGAGCCAAACAAAATAAAACCCAATTCATCACCCTGTTCAACATAATCATTTTCTTTTATATTGCATATAATACGCCTTGCCACGAAACCGGCAATCTGGCGTACCATAAGCTTTAAGCCGTCATTAGTCTCAATTACGATGGATGTATGTTCATTTTTATAGCTTGATTTTGAATGCCATGCTACAAGGTATTTACCAGGGTGATGTTTGTAGTATAATATTTTACCGCTCACAGGAATTATGTTTTGGTGCACATTGAAAACAGACATGAATATGGAAACTTTCGTGCAGTTAGTTTTAATATATTCATCTTCAAACGCCTCCTCAACAGCTACAACCGTGCCATCGGCAGGAACATAGACAAGATTTTCGTTTTTTATGCACTTTCTCTCCGGTACACGGAAAAACAGGCTTATGAGAACAAAAAAGATAACTGAGACTGCCGGTATTATAAAATATACTGCTGATTGCCAGCCTGTAAATAAAATATATATATTAATGGCAACCAGGATAATACCAAAACGGGATAAAAATGGATATGAATTTTTATAAATGTGCATTGATTAATTGATATATTTAGTAAAAAAATCAATTTTCTAATTTCTGAGCGCCAATTGTTTAATTAATCGTCGTAATAGCTCAATAAGTTTTCGGCAACACGGAATGGTAACCCCACAACTATTTCATTTTTCCCGATTCCACCATATTTTCTTGATTCGGGACATCCAAATGAAATACTTACAACCTGATTAGTATAACAATTTGCAAAGACATTTCCGCAAACGGATAATAAAAAGTAAGGAGGAATTAATGGCTTCACTGCTATTTTTGCCAGATTATGCATTAGATCTGTAATTCTGAAAGGCTGGACATACATTATATATAAATCGGGTTGCAAATCATTTTCCAGACATTTTGGTAAACCGAGATTTATATGGCTGATGTCATTCATAACAGGTATTCCTTGTAAAGCAGTCCGGATAAATTTTACAGACAGGTTATTTTCTTCTGAAATTTCTTTTGCAAGTTTTTTATCATTGCTGTCAAATCCGATACTGCGTCTGGCTCCCGGACAGCCCAGATTATTGGTATTAAGCATTATTGGAACCTTAAAAGAGTAGTTCACAGCTTCACATAATTTCATCTGTCTGGTGGGGACATTAATAAATTTGGTTAATTCGCCATTTACATTGATGGCAGTGCATTTCGGACCGAAAATTTGTTTTAGTTTATCTGTCATTACTGTCAGATTTGGTTTTAAGCTGTATTGTAAACAATTTTATTCATCCTTAATAGCACTGATTACTATGAAACTTCCTCTTCCATAACTCATCTCGGGTTCCTGAACCTTTACTATATCATGTAAAGCTCCGAATACAGTTTGCCAGGTCGCATCTATTTTAAACCCGGTTTCCCATAAATACCTGTAAACTTCCTCGGCACTATAAAAAGCAGCATCTTTATAAAAAACGTTTTTATCCTTATTTTCAAGATAAGTTTTTCCAACAGGGCTGTTTTTATCTACAAATCCAATGATAAATTTTCCATTCTTTTTTAATATCCTGTAAACTTCTCTGAACGATTGCATAACATCATCAACAAAGCAAAGGGTGGTTACCATCAGGGCATACTCATAGCTTTTAGCGGGGTAAGGTAATTGTTCAGCGACCCCGTTTATTACATTAATATCCCTTCCCATTGCTTTTTCGCGCATTGCATGCGAGGGTTCAACTCCATCTTTTATCCCCAGTAATGAAGCGAATATTCCACTTCCTACACCAATTTCAACGCCATTGCCTGTATCTGGCAACACTTTCTGAATTGCTGTAAGCTCCGATTGAAAAACAAAGTGGTTATCTGTAAACCATTGTTCGTAATCAGACAGATGTTCATCGAAAGGTTTTGTTTTAGGACTCATCTTGTTTCTTTTAAATCAGAAATATAAATCCCTTTCACTATTTTCAATCTCTTCTGAATCGTTCACTGTTAATGCAATATGTTGTAACATCTTTTTTTTAAAAAATAAGGACAAAATTAAGTGAACATTTGTTCATTTAAAAATTATTTAGACTAATTTTGAATAAAAATTATTTATGACAATTTCAGTACTTACAGATAATCATCCCGGTAGTCATACGCCAGCGGAACATGGTCTGTCGTATCTTATTGAATACGATGGGAAACGATTACTTTTTGATACGGGGCAAGGCGATATGTTTTTGAGGAATGCAGAGGCAATGAAGATCAGTATGACAAATATTGATATGGTTATATTAAGTCATGGACATTTTGATCACGGTAACGGACTTGGTTATTTGTCAGGCAGCAGAATGATTTGCCATCCGGGATGTTTCGTTAAGAGGTATCGGAAAAGTGACCATACTTATATAGGACTGAAAAATTCAAAAGAAGAGTTATCGTTGTTATTTAGCTTAATTACTTCGGCAGAACCTTATAAAATTTCAGAAAAGATATTTTTTCTGGGAGAGATTCCTCGGTTGACCGGGTTTGAATCACGCACGACCTCTTTTATTTTTGAAGACGGAATGCCAGATTATGTAATGGATGACAGTGCAATAACTTTAATATTGCCTGAAGGTTTATTTGTTGTTACCGGTTGCGGACATTCAGGAATTGTTAATACACTTGAATATGCGAAGAAAGTTACAGGCATTAACCGACTTTATGGAATAATGGGAGGGTTTCATCTGAAGGAGATCAACCATCAGACAAAGGAGACAATCAGGTACATTAAAGAGAATAAACTGAAACATGTTTTGCCTTCACATTGCACTGATCTTCCTGCTTTGTCAGCTTTTTATGAAAGTTTCGGAATGGCATTGGTTAAGACGGGGAACATATATAATTTTTAATCAATCGTTAATATGAGTTTAGGACTGCCAGCATCGGCTGATAAAATAAATGCAATGATAAAAAGAGGATTTACGGCTTGTCCATCATTCGATACTTGTATAAACTGACTGAAAATTGTATAACAAATAATAACTATGTTAAATAATTAATTATGCCACAAATGAATGGAACCGGGCCTGAAGGCAAAGGACCTGATACAGGCAGAGGACTTGGTAAGTGTAAAAAAGTACCTCAGGAAGAATTAATACAAAAACTTGGCAAAGGGATGGGTAAACGCCGAAAATCAGGAGGTGGAGAAGGAAGAGGAAAACGGTTAAAATATAATACGTAAACAATGATATCACTTAAAGAATTGCCCGATGGAAGGAAAGGAATAATTATGGCTATTAATGGAGGGCATGGATTAGTTGAAAAACTTGATGCTTTAGGGATCCGGGCAGGTAAAGAAATTACCAAAGTCAACAGTCAATGGATGAAAGGACCAGTGATAATACGTTCAGGTAATACAGAAATAGCAATAGGATATGGAATGGCTCATAAGATTATGGTGGAAGTAAAATAAACCGGGCTCCTGATGAAAATTTTGCTGACAGGAAATCCTAATGTAGGTAAGAGTGTTATTTTTAACCGCCTCACCGGTGTTGATGTGATTTCATCCAATTACCCGGGTACTTCCATTGATTTCACCATGGGGTTTGTGTCAATAGCCGGTAAACGGGCTGAAATAATTGATGTGCCGGGTATTTATACTCTGGACCCCACATGCAAAGCCGAAGAGGTGGCAACTGAAATGCTTAAAGAAGGCGATATTATTATACAGGTAATAGATTCAACAAACCTTGAGCGTAATCTGAACCTGACACTTCAACTGATTCAGACGAAAAAACCGATGCTGATTGCTCTTAATCTTTTTGATGAAACAGAGCATATCGGTATTTCAATTGATGTAAAAAAACTTGAACAAATTATCGGTATTCCATGCATCCCGACGTGTGCATTAACCGGTGAAGGGATTAAGGAACTTGTTGAAAAAATTAAGGAAGCCCGCTCTTCGGATTTTGTTTTTAATAAAAAAGAGAGGTGGAACGAAATAGGTAAAATTATTGAACAGGTGCAGGTAATGAAACACAAGCGCCATACTTTCTCCGAAAAGTTGCGTGATGCTTCAGTAAAACCTGCAACAGGTATCCCGATTCTGATATTGGTTTTACTGGTGGTGTTTATGGCAATACGCTTCTTAGGAGAAAATTTGATAAGCTATGTATTTCAACCTTTATTTGAAAATGGCTGGTCGCCACTGATGCTCAAACTTTCGGTATTTTTGAGCAATCATGTAGTTTTGCATGATTTGCTTATTGGCAAGCTCGTGAACGGGGCCATAGACTACGGCCAGTCATTTGGCCTTTTAACTACCGGATTGTTTGTTCCGATTGGAGTTGTATTACCTTATATATTTGCATTTTATACAGTTCTTGCATTTTTGGAAGATTCAGGTTATCTGCCCCGTGTGGCGGTTATGGTAGATACTATTATGCATAAAATGGGACTTCATGGACTTGCTATAATACCCATGCTTCTGGGGTTTGGATGTAATGTTCCGGGAGCCATGGCAACAAGGATACTGGAAACAAGGAAAGAAAAATTTATTGCAGCAACATTAATGTCAATTGCAGTTCCCTGCATGGCATTACAAGCTATGTTATTTGGTCTGTTGGGTCCCTATGGGATCAAGGGATTAGGTATTGTTTTTGGGACATTGATAGTGGTGTGGTTCATATTAGGTTTAATACTCAGAAAAATAATAAAGGGCACATCACCGGAAATTTTTATTGAAATTCCCCCATACAGGATACCCTATCTGAAGGGGGTAATAAAAAAAGTCTGGATGAGATTAAAATGGTTTATCAAAGAAGCCGTGCCTTTTGTGTTGCTGGGTGTTTTAATTGCCAATCTCCTTTATACCTTTGGTGTTATCCAGTTTATCGGGAAAATAGTAGCCCCTGTTTTTAATCATTTTTTAGGTTTGCCTCAGGAGGCTGTGGGGGCATTGATAATGGGATTCCTGCGAAAAGACCTTGCCGTAGGGATGCTTATTCCGCTAAACATGACTTTAAAGGAGCTTATTGTATCATCAGTAGTTTTATCTATGTACTTCCCCTGTGTAGCTGCTTTTGCAGTACTTTTAAAAGAACTGGGCGTAGTTGATTTGTTGAAATCAACAGCTATAATGCTTTTATCGGCCCTGTTCACCGGAGGGCTGTTAAATTTAATCTTATCTGTAACGCTCACTTAATAACAGTTCTTTTACAATTTGGGATATAAAATTCAAAAATATTTTAAATATAATGAGCATATGTTCATTTAAATTTGTATATTTGTAGTCTGATTAAATTGTTAAGCAGGATAAACTATGCAACAAATTAAATTATGTTAAACATTAAAAATTAAGTATTATGCCAAGAGGAGATCGTACCGGACCATCGGGACAAGGTTCCGTAACCGGAAGAGCATTAGGCTATTGCCAGGGATTTGATTCCCCTGGATTTACAAAAGGAGTTGGAGGTGGAATGGGTAGGGGATTTGGCTATGGAGGAGGTATGCGTATGGGCAGAGGCAGGGGTTTCGGCTGGGGCCGTAACTTTGGCGGAGCTTATACAGGATCCTTTCCGGGCTATCCCTGGATGCCTTCCATGAGTAAAGAAGATGAGGCTAAGCTGCTTAAAACTCAGGCAGATGAACTCAGTCGCTCGCAAAAAGATATTGAAAAACGACTCGGCGAATTGGAGAAAGAGTAATAGTATTTGAAATTGTTTGGGTTAATTTATAAAATAGTCAGATCAAATATTTTGTTTCTGTCCCATTCAAGCCAGTATTTTATGGATGTTTGACGGATAAGGTTCCAATAACTTTCATCCTCAAGCCCATAATTTTTAACTCCTTCATCGATGACTGCCTGAAGTTCTTTCAGGTATCGGGATTTTAGTTTTATAAGGATGGAGCGGTTTTGATATGTAAAAACAGCTTGCGGTTTGGCAAGAGTGTGGATTTCAAGAAGATCAGGACAATTAATTAATAGATTAATATGTGCAAATAATTCATTAGAATCTCATCTTAATACCTCCAAAAGCTGTTATACCGGGCATTGAATAATACAGGTTATTTTCATATTCCTGATTTAAGATATTCTCGGCGCTGATAAATAGTTCAGCGTATTTCAAAACCTGATATGATATTTTAGAATTGAGGAGTACATAATTCTGATAGCTTGTTTTTGCTGAAGGATC
>DATKUO010000006.1:0-23426 GCA_035530515.1 Bacteroidales bacterium | reverse complement strand
TCCCCAAAGCAGTCTCAGTTATTTTAGCATCTTTAAATATTCCTGCCGAATGTAATAGAGCGAGGGGTAATATCCCATTATCATAGGCTAACAAAGGTTCAAACCATTTCCAGACAGGAGAGCTATTTTCTTCATAATGTTTGATTAACTTATTGGTAAGATTCCATAATATTTCGGCCATCGAGTCATCCGAAGAATTACTCCGGAGGTAATAACTGATACCTACCATAGTATTAGCAATACCCCTGATAGACTGAAGTTTCTCAAAATTTTGGGATGCATCAAAGAATACTAATCTGCCAGTTTGGTAATAGGCATCGTTAGGTGCATTACCAATCAGGTATCCAAGTGCCCAGATGGTTCTTCCGAAAGAATCTTCTGAACCTACCTTATCGAGAAAGTTCCGGTTGAAACTGAGTAAATTCCTGAACGTCCCGTCTTTGATTTGCATATAGTGGATATAGCTTAAATATATGGGAGATAATTCAAGGGCCAGGGAATCCTTTTTTTGCCTGTATGCCATTAGTACCATAAGCAAGGCTCTGGCATTATCATCCAGACAGTAGCCTTCTTTTAAATTTGGAATGCCAAATTTTGCATGTTGAATGATCCCGGTATCATCTGTTAACCGTTTAATATGAACAAGCGAAAATGGAGGCAGAACAAGCGGATCAAGAATGGTTTCTTTTTTTGCAAATACTTCTGGCTTATCGGTCAGAATTTTTTTAGCGACTGCAATATACTTTTCTCCTGTCTCAGGCCATGTTATTTTTCTGCCATAATTATATGCCTTTTCCCGGAGCATTTTCAATACATCCGGTTTATCCAACAATTCCATGAGAATAGTTGAAAGTTCATCTGAATCATTAAAGTTAAAAAGCCTTCCCCTTCCATCTGCCAATAATTCCGTTGCATGCCAGTAAGGTGTTGAAACAACTGCTGAACCCGCCCCTACTGCGTAAGAAAGTGTGCCGCTGGTAATCTGAGCTTCATTCAGATAGGGTGTAATATAAATATCAGATGCGGATAAATATTTAAACAATTCTTCTTGATTCATAAACTCGTTCAGAAAAAAAACATGTTTGCCCAGATTAAGACTTTTTACTAAATGTTGAAGGTAATTACGGTATTCTTCTCCGGAATACCGAAGAACATTCGGATGAGTTTTTCCCAATACCATATATAAAACCTCCGGATACTTTTCAATAACTTTTGGCAATGCCTTTATTACCGTCTCAATCCCTTTGTTCCTGCTAATAATACCAAAGGTAAATAAGACCTTTTTATTTTCGAGGTTAAACTCCTTTTTGGATTGGTGCTGGCTAAACTGAATATCAGGCACACCGTGCTCAATATATACAATTTTCCTTTTATCAATTTTATAGATGGTTGTAAGAAACTCAATAGCCTTATGGCTCATTACAATTATCTTTTTGGCCATTTTGCATATCTCCACCAAAACAGCTTTTTCGTTGTAGGAGGGAGTTTTGATAATTGTGTGAAGGGTGACGACCAGGGGAATTTCAAGCCGGTGAAGCAAAGACAGAATATATACGCCATTTTGCCCGCCAAATATACCAAATTCATGTTCCAGTATACAAAGGTCAGCGCCACTGAGATTAATGAATTTTACTGCCGATAAATAATCTCTTTGATGCTCCTGTCTGATTGTCAGTTTTACCTCTTCAGGATAATCATAAGTTAGCTCATGGTCGTTCATGGCAACAATGAATCCTTCATTTGATGCTGTATCAAGCTCATTATCCATTATCATGGACTTATAAAGATTCTGAGTAAATGTCCCTATGCCGCATTCACGAGGTGGATAAGTGCCAATATAAGCGAGTTTCATAATTTATAGATTTTGATTTGGAATAACCGGAATATGATTGTTGATTCTTAAAGATAGTCAAAATCTTAATATAAATTGAATAGATTTTGTACTTTTATGCAAAGATATTCCATTAACCAATCAGCATGAATTCTGACAGTTTCTACATATCCGACCCATGGTTGAACCCTTTTACTGATATCATAGATAAACGTATAGAAAAATGTCTTTCCAAGGAAAAACAACTTATTGGAAGTGGTGAACTAAGCAATTTTGCCATGGGGCATTATTACTATGGTCTGCACTTCACTAATGATAACTGGGTTTTCAGGGAGTGGGCCCCAAATGCAAAAAGGATTTTTCTCACCGGGAACTTTACAGGATGGAAAGAGACGGAAGAGTTCTTGATGAAAAGGGTTAATTCCATGGGAGACTGGGAGATAACAATCCCATTCGAAGCTCTTAAACATGGGGACCTTTACAAACTTTCAGTTCATTGGGAAGGTGGAAAGGGAGAACGTATTCCATCATATGCAAACCGGGTTGTTCAGGATGATAAGACTAAGATTTTCAGTGCACAAGTGTGGCAACCTGAGAAACCATACAAATGGAAGATTGAAGATTTTAAAGCACCGGTGTCTGCCCCTATGGTATATGAAACTCATATTGGTATGGCAACCCCATTGGAAAAAACCGGGACATATCGTGAATTCACTGAAAATATTCTCCCTATAATTATTAAATCGGGTTATAATACAATTCAGTTGATGGCTATTCAGGAACATCCTTTTTATGGATCGTTCGGGTATCATGTATCCAGTTTCTTCGCGGCCTCCTCACGCTTCGGAACACCTGAAGATCTTAAGGAGATGGTTGATACTGCACATAAGGCCGGGATAAGAGTTATAATGGACCTGGTTCACTCTCACTCAGTTAATAATGTGAATGAAGGACTTGGCCTGTTTGATGGATCCCCCGGACAATTCTTTCATGCCGATCATAGGAGAAATCACAGGGCATGGGATTCCTTATGTTTCGACTATGGGAAGGATAATGTAATCCACTTCCTGCTTTCCAATTGCCGTTATTGGCTCGAAGAGTATAAATTTGACGGATTCAGGTTTGATGGCATTACAAGTATGATTTATTATGATCATGGCCTTGAAAAGAATTTTACAACATATGATGAATACTTCGATGGAAATCAGGATGAGGACGGACTGATCTATCTTTTTCTGGCAAATAAACTGATCCACACTTTTAAGCCTGGCGCTTTGACAATTGCTGAAGAGATGAGTGGTATGCCCGGAATAGCAGCTGATACTGAAAAAAAAGGTTATGGCTTCGATTACAGGCTATCAATGGGAGTTCCTGATTTCTGGATCAAACTGATAAAAGAGATACCTGATGAAAACTGGGACATAGGAAAGTTAATGTACGAGTTAACACAGCATCGTCCTGAAGAGAGGATAATTTCATACTGTGAATCTCATGACCAGGCACTTGTTGGCGACAAAACTCTAATATTCAGAATGTTAGACGCTGAGATGTACTCAGGAATGAACAAATCATCTCACAGTGTCAAAGTTGACAGGGGCATTGCACTACATAAAATGATCAGGCTAATTACTTTTAGCACTTCAGGAGGAGGATACCTGAACTTTATGGGAAACGAATTCGGACATCCGGAATGGATTGACTTTCCCCGTGAAGGAAATAACTGGAGTTACAAATATGCACGCCGACAATGGCAACTTGCAGAAAACAGAGATCTTAAATATTCCTGCCTTGCAAAATTTGACAAGCGTATGGTGAAACTTCATAATGAGTTCCAAATACTCAATAACCTCTCTGTTAACAGAATATATGAGAACAATGCAGATAAAGTGATTGCTTACATGAGAGGGGAGCTATTGTTTGTATTCAACTTCCATCCATCTGCCTCATTTACCGATTATGGCATTCCGGTGCAAGGCAGGTTCAGAATTGTTCTTGACACTGATGATTCAATTTTCGGAGGTTTTAACAGAGTAGACAGGAAAGCTGTTTACCTCTCAATGAAAAAAGCAGAAAGGAACATTATAAATGCTCCTTTATATCTTTATCTATATCTGCCCTCACGAACAGCGCTGGTCTTTAAAAAAGAACCTGTTAGAAAAGCAACCGATCTTTAATCAATCCAGCGAAGCAGTGCGAAATCCTGCTTGTGAGGCAGATCATTATGTTTCGGGTAAATGCGTATTCCATAAAAGAAAGAACCAGCTTTCTCAGGCACAAGGTCAGCGCTGTAAAGGCATTTGCCACTTTTACAACTTATTAATTTAAACTCTTCGCTAGCAACAAATTTATGATCGCCATACTTATCCAGATGGGTGATAATAAATTCTACACCAACATTTTCCTGCGGAATACCTTTTACATCAAGAGCTATCTCTACTTTGTAATCCTGCCCTGATCGATAAACATTCTCACCTGCCATTTCAAAACTATAGTTTATAACTTCAATATTATCCCATCCCTCTCTCATAGTATCCTTCCAGTTTGCCAGCTCTTTTGCTTTCTCAAAGTTGTTTGCAACCAGGTATTTATTACGTATAAAAAGTTTAGAATAATATTTTTCATAATAATCATCTATCATTCTTTTCATCGTAAATTCCGGTGCTATCTTAACCATAGTGTTTTTAACATGGCTTATCCATTCTACAGGAACTCCCTGTTCATTAAAAGAATAATATGCAGGAATTATCTCATACTCCAACATATTATAAATGGTTTCAGCATCAGCATCATCCTGGAGAACCTGGTTTTCGAAGACTCTTTTCTTTGGCAAAGCCCATCCTGCAAATGCCCTGTAGCCTTCAACCCACCACCCATCAAGAACACTAAAATGGACAGTTCCATTCATAACGGCTTTTTCACCACTTGTTCCGGAGGCTTCCAACGGCCTGGTAGGTGTATTAAGCCAGATATCAACACCCCGTACAAGGTATTTAGCCATTTCAATATCATAATTCTCAAGGAATATTACCTTCCCGGAAAACTGGGGCATCTGTGAAACTTCAAAAATCCTTTTGATAAGATCCTGGCCTCCTCCGTCGTTGGGGTGAGCTTTCCCTGCATAGATAAACTGTACGGGTTTCTCAGGATTATTAACTATACGTTCAAGCCTGTCTAGATCTCTGAAAAGAAGTGAGGCTCTTTTGTATGTTGCAAACCTTCGTGCAAAACCAATTGTAAGAGCCTTTTCATCAAGGTGACTGCTGATACTAAGGAGGGTCCGCGGACTGACATGCTTATCCATCATGTCGGACTGAAGTCGTTTCCTGATATTTTCAAACAGGTTCCTTTTTAGGGTAGTTTTGACTTCATAAATCTTTCTATCCTCAACGCTATATATTCTTTCCCAAAGATTTCTGTCGGTCTGGTCAAAATTCAAACTGCCGGTTAATTCCTTATATAGCTCTCTCCATTCGGGAGCTGTCCATGTGGGATGATGTACCCCATTAGTGACATAGCCAATAAATAACTCCTCTTTAAGATAACCTGGCCACAATTTATTAAACATACCCTGGCTTACCTCACCGTGCATTTTGCTTACACCATTCACCTCCTGCGACATGCGTGCTGCAAGATAACTCATATTGAATTTTTTATCAGTATCCCCTTCGCAACGCCCCAGAGCAATTAATTCATCCCATGAAATACTTAACCGACTATGATAATGAGAAATATATTTACGTAGCAGGTCTTCGTCAAAGGCATCATGACCAGCGGGAACAGGGGTATGAGTCGTAAAGAGGGTGGATGATCTTACTGCCTCAATTGCCTGGTTGAATGTGAGATGATTATCAGCAATAAGGGGTCTGAGTCGTTCCAGACTGATAAATGCTGAATGGCCTTCATTACTGTGAAAGATATCGGGTTTCAATCCCATTGCAACCAGGGCTCTGATCCCGCCTATACCTAGAATCAGTTCCTGCCTGAGTCTGTTTTCATTATCTCCTCCGTATAGATAATGAGTAACCGTCCGGTCTTCTGGTGAATTATCCTCAACATCAGTATCGAGAAGTACCAACCGAACCTTTCCTACCATTGCTTCCCAAACGCGTATTTTAACTGTTCGTCCGGGCCAGGCAAGGCTTACATTCAGATGGTTCCCGTCGGAATCTTTTATAGAGTTTATGGGAAGACGTGAAAAGTCTTCAGCATCATAAATTGAAAGTTGCTCTCCTTTAGGCCCAAGTTTCTGCTTGAAATAACCAAATCTATAAAGCAACCCGACACCGGTTATGTTAAGATTCGAATCACTGGCTTCTTTAAGATAGTCACCTGCCAGGATTCCAAGTCCCCCAGAATAAATCTTCAGGCTGGGGTGTATCCCAAACTCCATACTGAAATACCCAATTGAAGGTTTTTCAGGATCGTCGGGGCGATCCATATAGGCTCTGAAAATGTCATAAACATTTTTAAGATCAGCTACAAACTCATCATCATCCTCCAGCACCAGAAGTCTTTTATAGTCAATCTTTTCAAGCAGTAGTTTTGGATTATGACGGACCCTCTCCCAAAGAGACGGATCCATTCTATTAAATAATAATTCTGCTTCTGAGTTCCATGACCACCAAAGGTTATTTGCAAGTTCCTTCAGAGAAGCTAACTTCTCAGGAACATCGCTCTGAATATATATATCTTTCCATACCGGCATCTGATGTGGTTTGCGGACAATCAACCCCGGGGCCTCAACAAACCTGGCAAACGCTCTCGGCTCACCTCTTCTTTCGCTGCTTTGGTTAAGGGCCTTTTCGTAGGCAGTATAATAATTCTCTACCAGGCTGTCCCACATAGCTATCCTTGATATTGCATGGGCTTTGGTACGAGCCTCATTTATATCTTTTTTGCTTAATCCTATAAACATTGACATGAAATTTCTGATTTCAGCAATAACCGACTTTTCGTTATCATCAGTCCTTTCAATTATAGAGATACCGTTCCCCGGATCCTTAAAAAAGTTCCTGACCCAAAGGCCAAATCCTGAAAGTGAAGTAGTAACAGTCGGAATAGAAAACATCAGACTTTCAAGCGGAGTGTATCCCCATGGTTCATAGTATGAAGGAAAAACAGAAAGATCAAATCCAATAAGCAGATCAAAATATGGCATGTTAAAAATCCCATCGTTACCATTTAGATATGAAGGGGCAAAAATAATCTTAACCTTGGAATTTTGATCATTATAAAGACCATTGGCAATCACTTTTTGTAAAACGGGATCTGTTGACGGGTAATGCAAACTATGAGTAAGGTATTTGTCACCGCCGTTCCCCGGTCCGTTGTTATAAAGAATATCAATAATCTCCTGTCGGGGCCCTTTATGGTATGCAGACATAAGGATGAAGGCAACACACTCCTTACCAATGTTATCCTCTTTTTGCATCTCCCCAAGAGAGTCGATAAATATATCAACCCCTTTATTCCGGAATTCATATCTCCCGCTGTTAACCACCAAAACGCAATCTTTGGATAGTGAATACCCAAGTACTGCTTCAGCAACGCTAACCAGCTTTTCTCTTGCAATCTTTCTTCTTTCCTCAAATATTTCCTTCACAGGGACAAATGAATCTTCGAAACCATTGGGAGTTACTATATCAACATTCTTCCCTAAAAAGTGGCTGCACTCTCTTGATGTTAATTCGCTAACAGTTGTACAAACATCCGCTTCAAGAGCAGATATCTTTTCAAGTGATTGTTTTGCCACAACATTGAACTCGCGAGCAATCTGAGCAGGAACATAATCTTTCATTTTACCATAAAGCGGGCGGTTATTACCGGCAATGCACCTGCCGAGAACGGTGGCATGCGTCGTAAATGAAGTAGCAATCCATGGGGCAAATTTTTTCAGATATAATACCCCTATTCCTGTCATCCACTCATGAAACTGAGCAATGGTATTTTGATTTTCATGGTAAAAAGCGGAAAAACTCTCAATCACTTTACCAGCTGCATATCCAAACAGGGCAGGTTCCACATAATCCCATTGCCCGCTTATGCTGTCGAGCTTATAAGTTTCCCAAAAACCTGCAAATATCTCATTCTGCTGACCAAAATAAGGCGTAAAATCAATTAGAATAACAATTGGTTTTCCGGCTATATTCCATCTCCCTATTTTAACCCTTAACCCTTCTGAAGCTGCCCTGATCTTCCATTCACCAAATAGCGATTCATCCGGAATAAACTCAGGATTAGTTACATCTTCCCTCCATACATCGGGCCCAATAAGTATAAAATTATCTTTTAGTTCATTTATAATATTCAGTGCTTTTGTTGAGATTACCGTATGTATGCCTCCCACTTTATTGCATACCTCCCAACTGGTCTCAAAAATAAATTCAACCTTCATTATAACTATTTATTTGTATTAGATTATTATTCCACTTTTTTTCTCCTCCCTGCAGCCTTGACAGGTTCTTTTACTGAAGCTTTGGTTTTCTTTTTTTCAGAAATTAAAGCTTTCTTATTGGACTCTTTAATCGCTGATATTTTCTCAGGAGTTTTGGAATCTTTCTTAATAGCTGACCTTACACGGGGTTTTATTTTTGCGACTCGCTTTGTTAATTTCGCAATCTCGGATGCCTGTTTTTCGATAATAGTATCTTTTTCAATGATCTGTGATCCGAGCTTAAATATCTGATCCTGCTCTGCACTTTCCGGAAACAATTTCTTCAGTCTTATCTCAAAATCACTCAGTACGTTCATATAATTCATAAATGCATCATATGGTGTCTCATAAGGATTGAAATAGGCATGAACCACACCATCAGAAAAAAACTTTGTCGCCATATAATAAAAATGATCGCTGGACTGAAGATAGTCCCAATCCTTTTTAACAGAGTTATCGTCACATTTATTTACCTTATCTGCCAGACTGTATAATTTATCCATTGCAGCAACCTGTAATTCATTTCCAAGCCATGCTGTTATATCACGCTCTTCATCAGCCCAGGATATTGGAGAAGGGATATTTATTGCTGACACGGGTTGAAATATATCGGCAACCTCAGTAGCAGTCATAAATTTAAATGGTGTTTTTTTGAGAACAGCCCCGGGCATATGATTTAGAAAATCAAATATCCCTGTCTCTTTCCAGTTGTGTTCTCCGAAAGTCTCATAATCGAGAAAAATGTTTAATATTTCACTCTTTGGGGCAATTTTATTTATCCATGAAGCATATTTATCGGCAGTTAACGGCCAGGCGCTCCAATCCCTGTTAGAGAATCGGAATGCAATATCGTCGCTTAATACAAAGTTTCTCAGAAGCACTTTGAGACGAGGATTTATAGAGTTACAATAGAGAAAGTTAGGACTCTTCCATCCTAAAATATGTTTAGCACCTTCAGTCAAAATCGACTTGAATCCCATATCGGCTACCCACGATCCTATTGCATCGGAATATATTAATTCAGTATTACGGAATGATTTTGCTTCAACACCAAGAAACTCTTTTAACAATTCTTTATGTTTTTTAACCTGTAGTTCAAATTCGCTCCTGCTCTTCAGCGAAGCCAGTGAGTGTGAGTTAGTTTCAGCCAGAAATTCGACCATCCCTGTCTCTGCAAGCTTTCTGAAAGAATCCAGCACTTCAGGTGCATAAAGTCTGAACTGGTTAATTGCCAGACCTGATAAAGAGAATGTAACTTTAAATTTACCTTTATGCTTCCGGATAAGATTTAAAATTATTTTATTAGCAGGAATGTAACATTTCTCTGCCACTTTTCGCATAATTGACTCATTCGAAAAATCATCATAATAATAGTGGTCATGACCCAGGTCAAAAAACCTGTACCGCTTAAGCCTGAATGGCTGATGAACCTGAAAATATAAGCATATTGCTTTTTTGTCTGTTGCACTCATAATTTATATCCTAATTATTCCCAATAACTCTGTAATAAATATCCCTGACATGTCTGGCAGAATTATCCCATTTAAGTCTGATAACTTCCTCTTTACCTTTTTTAACATACTTCTTGGCGAGGGCCGGATAATTAAGGATACCATAAATTGCGTCTGCCATTGCATCTATATCCCAGAAGTCCGTTTTTACTGCATGGGTAAGTATCTCAGCCACACCCGACTGCTTACTAATAATAACGGGTACGTTGGATTGCATAGCTTCGAGAGGAGATATGCCAAATGGTTCAGATACTGATGGCATTATATAAACATCACTCATAGCAAGCATGGAAAAAACATCAGATCCTTTAAGGAAGCCGGTGAAATGGAATCGATCAGTTATTTTCAACGATGCGGCTCTTCGCATCATCCTTTCCATCATATCGCCTGAACCTGCCATAACAAATCTGACATTGTCCATTACCTGCAAAACCTTATAAGCGGCTTCAATAAAATATTCAGGTCCTTTCTGAAGGGTGATACGACCAAGAAATGTCACAACCTTTTCATCAAAACCTTTTGTTATAGTATGGTTTTCAGATACCGTAACTGGTTCAACGGCATTATAAACAGTTTCAACTTTATCAGGGTCTATATTATATTTATTTATGACAATGTCTCTGGTCAGGTTACTTACTGTGATAATTTTAGAGGCAGCATCCATTCCACTCTTCTCAATGTGATACACATCAGGATTGACATTTCCTCCGCTACGGTCAAAATCAGTAGCATGGACATGGATAACAAGAGGTTTTCCAGACACCTCCATGGCGGCTATACCCGCAGGATAAGCAAGCCAGTCATGTGCATGGATTATATCAAAATCATTTTCAGCAGCTATCACTGATGCAACAATTGCATACTTGTTTATTTCATCCATCAGGGAAGTATCATATCTCCCTGAAAACTCGACCATTCCTTTGTTGTTTGTCTTCACAAACAGACTATAGCCTGAAACTTCTGATTTGACCTTCTTCCAGAAATTTTTTGGATCAGTATAAGGGACAATTTTAGATGATACTTCAATTTTTTCCAGTGGATATTTGAATCCCTTATAATAAACTTTTTTATACGCTACGGGAACCTGGTTTGCGCCAACCAGTCTGACTATTGTCTCATCTTCATCGCCCCAAGCTTTAGGCACAACAAAAATCACCTCAAGGTCCTCAAGGGTAGCCATTCCTTTTGTTAATCCATAGCTGGCAGTACCTAATCCGCCTGAAATATGAGGCGGAAATTCCCATCCAAACATTAACACACGCATATTCTATCTCTACTATTTAATTGCGTACTTAGTTTCAAGCAGCTCCATTATCCTCAGCACCTCACCTACGCTCCATGCTTGTGAAATAGCTCCCCGTGGAGAATGCGGAGGATTGCCATCGTAAATCTCTGAAATGGTACTTATACCATGTTCGCTCATTACATCTTCAAGTCCAAATATTAGCTTCCTAACTTTCTGTACCCCCAGGATACCATGTACTCTCAACCAGCCTTCACAGAAAGGGGCAAATAACCAGGGCCATACTGTACCCTGATGATAAGCACTATCCCTCTCCTCCTGATTTCCCATATATGTTCCTTTGTATAATTTATTACGGGGAGAAAGAGTTCTCAAGCCTCTGACAGTTACAAGATCATTATTTGCAATATCAAGTATTTGTTTCATCTTATCTATGTCAAGCATCGAATATGGCATCGAAACAGCAATAACCATATTTGGTCTTATAAAACTATTTATTCCTTCATCATCGTTAACATAATCAGCCAAGTAGCCCAGGTTGTCATCCCAAAACATTTCAAGAAATGATTTTTTTATCAACTCCGGAAGAGCCTTATACTCATTAATAAATTTTTTATCCTTATTTACTCTGGCCATCTCAAGAGAAAAACAAACAGCATTATACCAGAGTGCATTGATCTCAACAGCATAGCCTCTGCGCGGAGTAACCGGGATTCCATTTACCACAGCATCCATCCATGTCAACGCTTTCCCCGGGGCATCAGCGTATATAAGTCCATTTTCTCTCATATGGATATTAAAAACAGTACCATTTTTATATGCATTCAGAACCGATTTTGCAGCTGCGCCATATCGCTCCCATCCATCGGTGCCTCCATGTTCAACATACTGCTGTACTGCCCAGAAAAACCATAAAGGAGCATCAACAGAGTTAAAAGCGGGGTTACTGGCATCACCCATATTAGGAAATAACCCATCTTTCATACGGTCAACCTGGGTGTCAAGAACATTTCTGTAAAGAACCAGTTTGTGACGTGCCAAAGCCAATCCGGGAAGCGAAATAAATGTGTCTCTGCCCCAGGCTCCAAACCATGGATAACCTGCAATAATAAGAGTTTTACCACCTCTTTTTTCAACAAACTGCTGTGCGGCATTCCTTAAACAATTAATAAAGCTATCCCTTGGGATTTTACCTGTGACTGTCTTTGTAAACTTCGGTTTAAGCCCTGACGTCTTCTCCTCCTTTGTGGAAGCGGAAAAGACAATTACATCTCCCTTTTTTGCCTTAAACTCAAAAACCCCAGGCGTAAAAAGGTCCTCAGAATAATCATACCCACGTTTTTGTTCTTCAGAATATTCGATACCATGATACCAATCAGGAACATGAATAAACTCAGCTTTGGTAGAAAACTGCATATTTAATGAAGGAAACCCATCATATAATTTTGCTTTAATTCCATTTTCAATGGAGTCAATCTTTGTATTTGCATCAAGATTGGCATGTGTTAGCTGATGAATATTTCGGAAAGCCAGAAATGGCCTTACCTGGAGCTTCATTGTCTCAGATGCTTCAAGAATTGTAAACCTGAGAAGAAATTGTTCTTCATAATGAACAAGGAGCCTTTCCTGTTTCAGGATAACCCCTCCAACCCTGTAAATTCTTGATGGAATACTATCTGCATCAAAATCATCAATGTATTTATGACCTTTGGGACTAAAATAATCACCTTTATATTTAATTATCCCTGTATTAAAACTCTTTTCTTTATTAACAACGGTGACATCAAGTGTTGACAGAAGAACAAAACGTTCACCGCCAAGCTCATCTACCGGGCAGACTAATAATCCATGGTACTTACGAGTATTACAGCCAACAATAGTAGTCGAAGAGTAAGAGCCTGCTCTGTTTGTACGTATGACCTCTCTCGCCAGCGAATACTCAAGGTTTACTACCTGACACTTTTCGAACTCAATATAGCTCATAAAATTTAAGTTTGTCTGATATAATAACTTTAGGTAATATAATAATAAAAAATAACCACTGCAAATTGCCAATTGAGATACAAAGAAAAGTAATAAAATTACATAAAAGTAGTGCCGGAGAAAAAAAAGAATAACTTTGCATTTCAATAAATCAAATTAGTTATCAATTAACATTTTATAATGAATAAGAAGATTTTAATATACATTTTAGCGGCGATAACAATTGCAGGATGCAAAAATAATAGTGCCAATATTTCAGGAACACTTGTTAACCCAGTTACCGGTGAATATATTTTTCTGGATAAACTGAAGTCAAATGAACTAACTACAGTTGATTCCATAAAAGTCTCGGATGAAGGAACATTTCAATTTAAAATTGAGGTCAATTCTCCCTCTTTTTACCTACTCAAAATTAATGAAAATAATTTTCTGACTTTACTTGTTGAACCACGAGAGAACATCAATCTGAAAGCTTATTACGATTCATTAAATTATCCTCAATCTGTTACCGGATCAAAAGGAACTGAATCGATGGTCAAATATAACATAGCTCTAAGAGAAACCATAAATAAATTAACCGGATTAAACAACATATACATGCAAAATGTTGATAGTCCTGGCTTGCCGGCTGTGATCGAGTCGCTCGACAGTATGGCTCAATCCTTTCTGAATGAAATAAACATATACACCAAGACTTACATTGATGAAAACCTCTTGTCTCTTGCCAGTCTTATTGCACTATATCAGCAAGTTGCACCAAATGTTTATGTTCTGAATCCAACAAAAGATCTAAATTATTTCATAAAAGTTGACTCCTCATTGTCTTTGTTGTATCCGGATTACGAACCAGTTAGTTCATTACATGAACAGGTTCAGGAGCTGGTTGCCAGTTTCAAAGGAGTATCGGCTAGCTCTCCTGATGCAGAAAAAGGCGTTGAAACTCCGGAAATATCTCTCCCAACACCTGAAGGAGATACTGTTATGCTATCCTCAACAAGAGGATCTGTCGTATTGCTCGATTTTTGGGCATCATGGTGTGCCCCATGCAGGCAGGAAAGCCCTAATCTGGTTAAAGCTTACAACCTCTATAATAGCCAGGGCTTTCAGATTTACCAGGTGTCGCTTGATAAAACCAGGGAAGCCTGGATGAAAGGTATCAAAGATGACCATCTTGAAAAATGGATCCACGTGAGTGACATTCAGTACTGGAACTCAATAGTTGTTCCCCTTTATAATATTGAATCCATTCCATTAAATTTTCTGCTTGATAAAGAGGGTCGAATAATCGCCTCAAACCTAAGGGGTGAACAATTGCAAATCAAATTGTCTGAACTATTCAATAAATAAGAATTAATCTGAATACTTAATACTGGTAATCCGACTTTTAATGAAACGAATACTATTTCTGTTAGCTCTGATACTCACAATTTCCGGATGCAAAGACAAAGGATCTTTCTATGTAAATGGAGTTATTAAAGGTGAAAACAAATACAAATATATTTATATCAACAGGTTAGATATTAATACTCCGATTTTAATTGACTCTTCAAAAATCAATAAGAGAGGGGGATTTCGGTTCAAAGTAAAAATTTCTGAACCTGATTTTTATCAGGCAGGGGTTTCTTCAAATAATTTTATTACTCTGCTTGCAGAACCTGGTGAAAATATCAAACTTGTATTCAGTGGTAAAAATCTTTTTGAAGACTACTCCGTTAACGGATCTGAAGGTTCAGAAAAATTACGAAAACTTGATCTCGTACTTACTGAAACAAAAAGAAAGCTTGATTCCCTCAGCGCGGTATATGACAAAGCATCAGAAGAGCCTGGTTTTGATTTAAAAGGACCATCACTTGAAGCAGATTTCAATAAACTTATTAAGGAACAAAGGAAAAATAATATTGGATTCATCATTAACAACCTGAACTCAATGGCTTCAATAAAAGCTTTGTATCAGAGAATTGACCCTGATACCTATGTCCTTTATGACCCTAAAGATCTTCAATATCTTAAAATAGTTACCGACTCACTTACACATCATTATCCTAATTCCAAACATGTACAAGCACTTGCAAGAGACTTTGAGAAAGAGATGAATCAGATGTATATGAGCCAACTGGAACATATAGCAAAAGGGATGCCTCAGACAGAACTGGATCCTGATTTGAAAAGTGTTACAGGTAAAAAAATAGCTCTTTCATCCCTGAAAGGTAAATATGTTCTTCTTACATTCTGGTCAATACGGTCAAGAGAATGTATTACAGAAAACCTTCAGCTTAAGGAGTATTACAAAATGTATAATAAAAAAGGATTTGAGATATATCAGATCAATCTCGATGAGAGTGAAGCAGATTGGAAAGCGGCAGTCAGTTTTGATGAATTACCATGGATTAGCACCAGAGAAGATGATCCCCTTAACCCCAAAAATGCTATCCTCTTCAATGTAAAGAAACTCCCAACTAATTATCTGTTTGACAAGAATGGTAAAATAATTGCAACCAATCTTCATGGCAGATCCCTCAAGTTGAAACTCGAACAATTATTTATTAATTAGGATAATACTTTGGCAGATACAGGTAAAATATATTTTACTTCTGATTTTCATCTTGGGTTAGCAGCAGGGACACCTCCTTTGGAAAGGGAGAAAAAGGTAGTCAAGTGGCTCAACACCATTGCGCCTGATGCAAAAGAGATTTATCTGCTTGGTGATATCTTTGACTTCTGGTGGGAATATAAGTTAGTCGTTCCTCGAGGTTTTACACGGTTCCTGGGAACAGCTGCTTCCATAGTTGATTCGGGTATCCCAATCCATTTTTTTACCGGCAACCACGACATGTGGGTAGGCGATTATCTTTCAAATGAGTGCGGATTCATAATTCACACAACTCCGCATACGACTACTCTAAACGGGAAAAAATTCCATCTGGCTCATGGCGAAGGCCTCGGCACAAAAGATACCGGATATAAAATACTTCTTTCAATATTTCGCAATAAGTTCCTTCGTGCCTTGTACTCTACCCTGCATCCAGCAATTGGTGTTGGGATAGGACTCAGGTGGTCCATGAGCTCAAGACTTGGAAAAGGTATAACCACAGAATTCCTCGGTGAGGAGAAAGAAGATCTGATCAGATATTCCAAAGATGTTCTTGAAAATATTGAAATTGATTACTTTATTTTTGGACACCGTCATCTGGCAATGTCCTATAAACTTCCGTCAGGAGTAGAAATTATTTTTTTGGGTGACTGGATAAAAAATGGAAGTTTTGCTGAATGGGATGGAAATGTCCTTACTTTCAATACATTAGATTAAACGGCTCTATCTTCAACCTTTACTGTTAAAGTATAATAAGAATAAAGGTCACTTATATTTTCAAACTTATATACCAATTTACTTCCTGATTTTCTGGCCATATCAATTAGACCCATATTCCCTGTACTGTTACTTTCGATTGTCTGCCCTGAGAGTGATTTCCTAAACAACTCTTTTAGGCCAACATTATCATACTTATTAATAATATCAAGTTTTTCCTTAAGATGATCGACTTTGTCATTTAGTATAAGATTACCTGTAGTAAGCGAGTATACTTTACTCTCCATCCTGATCATAGCAACCGGCATTCCGAATTGCTTTTCTGCTTCTCTTCCCGGACTGTATTTTGCCACATTTTCAAGTATCTCAACCAGAATGCTAAACACCCTCTTCCTTAAGTTTGATTCGATATCTTCTTCCGAAAGCTTAGTTTCCGTAAAGGAGAGTACCTCTTTACCTACATCAGGGGAGATATGCCCCGACCAGATTAGATATACATTATTATCAGCCATCAATCTTTCAAGCTGAGAGACAGCTTTTCCCTGAAAATGCTTTTCTTCAGCACCGCTATGCATACCTAATCCTCCTGAATCAACAGTCTTGCTTAAGATAAAATATGAGTACTTATTATCAAGAGGTACAAAATCATAATCGAGTTTGTTACCAGTCTTTTTGGCCATCTCAATCAGGCCCAATCCCGCTCCTCCTTTATTACTGAATTCAGCTGTGCTGAGCATTTGCCTGTAAACATTCCTGATCTCTTTTGTATCCAGATTATTGATCTCATCAAGCTTCTCTTTCAGATCATTAATGCTTTGTGTAGGAAGAACATTAGCGGTTGTAACCGTATAACCATTATCTGTTTTAGAGTAAACAACCAGCGACATGTTAGCATGCTCACTTATGTTGCTATGCCTCGAAACATTCTGCAGACTCTCAAGAACGAACATGAAAAGTCTTTTCCTTCCTACAAAACCAAATTCTGAATTCTCCATCTCTTTTTCAAGAAGCATGAGAAGGGGAACTGAATTTTCATTTGTTACAACACCCCTGTAAACAAACATCAGGCGTTCTTTCATCATTTTATCACGAATACGACGGGTAAGAACCATGCAAGGAAGATCTGGTAGGTTAATAAGATTTTAAAGTTAGTAATAATTGATTATTTCACAAACAAAAACAACAGAAAGGAGGTTGAGTATTGAATTGTATAACATGAGGAGATCATCAAATTATAATGATAAACCAGAATATTAAATTAAGATAATTTTTTTTGAGAGTGAATTAAAGAGATTCAGGATAAGTCTTAATACTTATCCTGAATAAGTAGTTGCTGCTATACTCCTCCTTGATTTAATTGTTTCTCCAAAAATTGAAGATGCAAGATGTTGCTGAAAAAAAATTTTGGCGTATATTGACCTCCGGGGAATAAAGTAAATGAGACAACTATCCTAAAATATTTGACTGATGTTCAGCAGGATTTTAAAGTATATAATCCCTCCTTTCTCTTTCAGGGTTTTCTTCAGAAGAATTTTCTATTCAAATCTTAAGAGAGTCCCTCTCGATAAACCTTTACTCTTTGTTGGAAACCATCAGAATTCATTTATGGATGGTATCCTGGTAGGATCATATCTGCCCCAGCCACTGCATTTTTTGATGAGAGCTGACATGTTTAGAAAACCCTTCGCCCGTTTTTGTCTTCGCGAATTAAATGTTGCCCCTGTTTACAGAATTGAGGAAGGGATTGAAAATGTACATAAGAATCTTGAAACTTTTTCCGGGATTTATGATATTCTTAAGAATAATGGAAATCTTGTTGTCTTCTCTGAAGGTATATGTATACAGGAAAAGCGGCTTCAGAAACTCAGAAAAGGAACTGCCAGAATGGCTTTCGGCGCTGAAGAAAAATTCGGACTGGATGTTCATATTGTTCCTGTTGGAATAAACTATACTTATCCCTCAAAATTCAGAAAAGAGGTGATGATAAATTTTCATGAATCTTTCAGTATTAAAGAGTTAAAGGAAAACTATAAAACTAACCCTGCCAGGGCATTACTTACTTTCAATGAAAAGGTTGATGCTAGTTTAAGAAAAGAGGTGATAATTATTGAAAATCCACAGGACGACTGGCTGGCAGAACAATTACTGATAATGAAAAGGAATAATCATCTGCTTCCTATTTTTCAGTGGAGATTCGACACCGACGACAGGAGGATGCTGGAAAAAACAGTATGTGAAAAAATCAACTTAATCAGTAAAACATCCCAGGAGTCCTTAGACAGGATAAAACTGAATGTTAAAACCTATATTGATCAGCTGGCAGATAACAACTTGATTGACAAAAACTTTGCTACAAAACTTGACTATGGGTTTTTTAGATATCTTGCAATTGTTATCGGATTTCCGATTTTTATCGCGGGGTATATCAGTAACCTGATCCCATTCATAATTCCACGGTATATCTGTGATAAGCTTATTAAAGATGTTCGATTCTACAGCTCAGTATATGTAAGTTCCGGAACTGTTCTTTATTTTATTTACTTTCCTCTCCTTCTGGCTCTTGCCGGAGTATTTTTTGGATGGACAGGATTCCTTATTGGACTATCGGTCCCTATTGCAGGCTATATGGTACTTTTCTACCAGGAGATATTCTGGGAACGATTGCGGACTTTTCGTTTTATCTGGAAAAAAACTATGAATCCCTCAATAGTTAAAGAACTTGCATTAAAACGCAAACGCATCCTTGAGGAACTTGATAACATTGATTTTAACTCCTGATCAATTAAAGGCATGCTCACCGTATTTAATATACAAAGATATTCAATACATGACGGTAATGGAGTGAGAACCAATATCTTCTTTAAGGGTTGTCCTTTGCGCTGCTTATGGTGCAATAATCCTGAAAGTATGGAATACGCTGAACAGAAAGGCCTTATTGCAAAAATCCTAAACTAAAATGATATCCGAAACAATTACATCAGAAATTACTGAACGTATTGCTAAACTGAAAGATAGCATTCTTGCAACTTTACCAACAATATGTACTGAACGGGCAAAATTTTATACTCAGGCTTACAATGAATATGAAGACTCTCCGGTCATTCTTAAAAGGGCTTATGCTTTGGAAAAGACTTTAAAAGAGATGACGATTTTTATTGAGGAGGGCGAACTGATTATTGGTAACCAATCGTCGAAACTCAGGGCAGCGCCAATATTCCCTGAATATGTAACTGCATGGATAATCAACGAACTTGATGAGTTTGATAAGCGCCCCGGTGATGCTTTTTTTGTTACTGAGGATCAGAAAAAAGAGCTGAAAGAAATCTGTAGCTGGTGGGAAGGAAAAACCCTCATTGAAAGAGGTTATGATCTCATGTCTCCAATAAACAGGGAAATACATGACTCTGGTATAATAAGAGCAGAAGGCAACCTGACATCCGGAGATGGACATCTGGCAGTTAATTTTGAAAAGATCCTTGAAATTGGACTTGAAGGATATCTTCGGAAGATAGAGCTTATGAATGACTCTCTCCAGGATTCTGATCCGGAATTCATAAAGAAACAGAATTTCTACAAATCTCTTAAAATTGGAATTGAATCTTTAAAGGCCTTCATCATCAGGTTCGAAATGCTTTCACTTGACCACTCGCTAAGTGAAAAGGATAGAAAGAGACAATCTGAACTTATGCAGATAAGTAAAATCTGTAGAAATATTTCTAAAAATCCACCTTCCGGTTTCTATGAGGCATTACAGCTTACATGGTTTGTTCAACTGGTTCTTCAGATCGAAAGTAATGGCCACTCTGTTTCACTTGGCAGGATGGATCAATATCTGTACCGGTTTTACAAAGCTGATCTTGCCCTCGGCAAAATCAATGACGATTTTGCAATGGAACTTCTTGAAAATACATGGCTTAAATTACTTTCTGTTAATAAGATACGGTCGTGGTCGCATACAAGATATTCAGCAGGAAGCCCTCTTTATCAGAATATTACGATTGGAGGACAGACCATGGATGAGCAGGATGCGGTCAATGAACTCAGTTTCCTTATCCTTGACTCGGTTGGCAGGATGAAGCTTACACAGCCAAATTTATCTGTTCGTTTTCATAAGAAGATGAGCGATGAATTTTTATCACAATGTATGAAGGTCATCGGTAAGGGATTCGGAATGCCGGCGTTTAACAACGACGAGATTGTTATCCCCTCTCTTATCGAACTGGGTGTTAAGAAGGAAGATGCATGCAATTATTCGGCTATCGGCTGTATTGAAATTGCAGTCCCCGGCAAATGGGGATACCGTTGTACAGGGATGAGTTTCCTTAATTTTATGCGTGTTTTTCTGGCTGCGCTTAATAATGGGCTTGACACAATGTCGGGAAATACATTTCACAAAGGCAACTATCAAAATAGATACGGCAGTTGACATAGCACTTGAGGAGATGGTCCCCGATATACTTTGCTCTGCCTTTGTTGATGATTGTATTGAACGTGGCAAAACTATTAAAGAAGGTGGTTCTGTCTATGATTTTATATCAGGACTCCAGGTAGGGATTGCAAATCTTGGTAATTCCCTGGCAGCAATCAAAAAACTTGTTTTTGAGGAAGGGACTATATCCAGGGAGTCTCTTATGAAAAATCTGAAAAATAATTTTGAAGGAGAAGAGGGAGAAAAGGTCCGCCAGCTACCCCCGACGGACGAAAGGCATTCACCCCTCTTGCAGAAGGAAGCTCACCTGCCTCAGGAACTGATACCCTTGGGCCCACCGCCGTCTTCAAGTCGGTATCTAAGCTCCCTACAAATAAGATCCTTGGCGGAGGTCTGATGTACTGGGGTGAAATTTATTTCAACCGAGTAAAAAGCAAATTCTACGAACTTGCCCGGGAAATGATCTTTGACAATATTGAAATAGTCCCATCACACGCAGGCGGAGATGCAGGCCTTATTGGTGCAGCAGCATTGCTTCTTGAATAACTTTTCAGTCAGATATTACCTTTTGGATAATGTTACCAGTTGCTTTCTCTTTTAACATCAACCTGGTATTTCCATCAGCCATTTTTTCTTTTTTTATCAGGTAATGATATTCATCATATTCAATAAGTTCAACATCAGAAGAGATCCCTTCTTTTCCTCTCCATGTTGCCAGTTCAACCAGATCCTTTTCAAAGACATTGAAAGCACTTTTGAATTCTTTTCCTCTCCATGTTGCCAGTTCAACTGGTTCCCATTTCCTTGTTTTTACAGATTTATAGCAGGCGTCCATTATTGCATTTACGATATAACCATCATAAAATGTCTCCTTTGGCATCTTGTTTTGCTCCATTGAATCCAGCATATCTGTAAACATATCAGGATAGCCCAGGGCATGAACCTCATCACCGACAGGGAATAACCATCCGGAATCACTTTCTGCCTTCTCCGAAACATATTTATTAGTATTGCCTGTTGTAAACACTTCGAATCCCGTTCTGAGCCAATGATCGAGCCGTATCGTTCCTTCAGTTCCTGATACTTCATCTCTGAGATCCATTCCACCTCTGAAATTCCAGCTGACTTCAATCTGCGAAATTGCTCCGGTCTCATATTTAATAAGAGCAATAGCATGGTCTTCTGCTTCAATAGGTTTAACCTGTGTTTCAGCCCAACACATCACCTCAACAGGTTTTATATCTTTTCCGATATAATTCCTTCCGATCTCTATACAATGGCATCCCAGGTCTACAAGAGCTCCTCCTCCCGACTGTTTCTTGTCCCAAAACCAGGCGCTGTGTGGTCCGGGATGTGCCTCACGCGACCTTGTCCAAAGAATCCGGCCACAAGATCCATTATTAATCATCTCAATAGCTTTTAAGGTTTTTGGCGTATATACAAGGTCCTCCAGATAACCATGGAAGACCCCTGCTTTCTCAACTGCGTCCAATATCTCTTTAGCCTCTGTGGCATTCATTGCAAGAGGCTTTGTACACAGAACATGTTTTTTTGCAGCGCAGGCCATAAGTATAGCTTCTTTATGTAAGTAGTTTGGCAGAGCCACGATGACTATATCAGTCTCAGGATCCACTATTGCCTCTTTCATACTTGTGGTATACCTTGGGATATTCCATTTCTCAGCAAACTCCCTGGCTGATTCTTCATGATTTGAACATACATAACGAATTGCGTCTTTACGGCGCTGAGCATGTAATGACATGGTATAAAAAGTACCGATAAGTCCGGTGCCGAGTAATGAAAACTTTTTCATCTTATTGGTTTTTGAATTAACAATTGGAAGCCTGCTCTATTAAACAGGATATGAATATAACAAATTTAATGAAAATAATCGAGTCATGGTTCGACCCCGCTCACCCGAACTCACCCGGCCCAACCTTCTCTGTCGAGATTCCGGTAGTTTATTGCTTCTGATATATGTTCTGCAGAAATGTTCTCAGAATCGCCCAGGTCAGCTATTGTCCTTGCTACTTTAAGTATTCTGTCGTAAGCTCTGGCTGACAGCCCCCTGATATCCATTGCCAGTTTCAGCAACCTTCCTCCTGATTCATCAAGCTGACAGTATTTCCGCTGCATCGACGATGACATCTGTGAGTTTGAATAGACACCTTTTACCGATTCAAACCGTTTTGCCTGTATTGCCCTGGCATTCACAACCCTGTTGCGGACAACAGACGAATGTTCAACTTTTCCTGAATCGGATAGTTTATCGTAATTAACCGGTACAACCTCAATATGTATATCAATACGATCGAGCAGAGGACCTGATATCCTGTTCAGGTACTTCTGTACCATTCCCGGGGAGCACATGCAATCTTTTTCAGGGTGGTTATGAAATCCGCAGGGACATGGGTTCATACTTGCTACCAACATAAAACTTGCAGGATAGTCAACAGTTGATTTTGCCCTTGAAATTGTTATAACCCTGTCTTCAAGAGGTTGGCGCATTACTTCAAGCACTGTTCGTTTGAATTCAGGCAGTTCATCAAGGAACAGAACCCCGTTATGTCCGAGGGAGATCTCTCCTGGCTGTGGAAAGGTTCCGCCACCGACAAGGGCTACATCTGAAATTGTATGATGTGGTGAGCGGAATGGTCTGCGTGTCATGAGTGCTGTATGGTGGTCAATC
>DATKUO010000005.1:0-2146 GCA_035530515.1 Bacteroidales bacterium | reverse complement strand
AAATGTCTGGGCTTATTTCAATTGGCCTGATTTTCACGTTAATTGGCTTGGCAAACAAGAGTAAATGGAAGTAAAAACCATAATGAATACACCTTCTTACTAATCTAGTAGAACAAAGTACAAAAAGACATTAAACAAGCGCCTGCCAGCCCTACACCACAAGAGCAGACGAAGTCAGATCAGAACGGGCACCCGGGCAAAGTGAAGGCTAGAGGAGGCGGCAGGAAAGCGGAAGAAGGGATGGGGTATTGTTGGAGTATTGTCATAGTTGCTCATCCGGTAACAGGCAAGAAATTAATAGAAAAATGGCTTGCTAGTAAGAACAAAAATATTATTATGGGTCATGAAGGGGACTCTTAAAAAGAAACGACTTACTTGAATAGATGAGTAATGGGTAAGGAAGGTGGGTTCTGCGGATAATTATAAATAAATTAAATGAACATTCCAGTAGTACGATCAAGAATTTTCGGAGGCACAGTCCGTGAGGGTGGAAGATATATTGGGTGAAAGTTATGAAATGTACAAAGAACAGTTTGTTACATTTTTAATAGCAACGTTTATCGCTATAGTGGGATCAATTTTTATCATAACTGCCCCGCCCCTGTTCTTTGGCATCTTTTATATGGCATTTAAGCTGATTAGGGGGGAGGAAGTAAAAATAGAAGATGTATTAAAGGGATTTGACTATTTCATCACCAGCTGGGTGATGGTAATAATCGGATTACTGGCAATAATCGTGGGCCTGATGTTCTTTGTAATTCCCGGCCTGATTCTAATGATATTATTCCAGTACGCGATCCCTATTGCCATATTAGAGAAAAAGGGTGCCATAGATTCCCTGACAAGAAGCAGTGAAATTGGCTGGACGAACCTGCAATTTTCAATAATTCTTGGTATAGTAATATATGTGATCAATGGAGTGGGGAGTGCCCTTCAGGTGGGCTGGCTGATTACGTACCCATATACCGTGATCTGTCTTTGTATAGCTACCCAAAAACTGATTGAAGGGCGAGGTCAGTAAATATTATATTTCAGGTGGAGCCCCCACCTATAAACACCCCAACCAAGCATCTATTACCTTCCTACAAGGTTGGATGCCACCTTGCTACCTATCGGTAGTGGTGGTAGGGTTAGCTATACAGACCACACCCCAAACCGCCAATTGAATCGAAAAGCACCTGCCACCCCCCCACACCACAAGAGCAGGCGGAGTCAGATCAAAACGGGCACCCGGCCAGAGTGAAGGCGAGAAGAGGCGGCGGGGTAGCATAAGAACGGAGGGGGGATAAGGGTAAAAAAAATGTCTATTAAATTTATAGTTTAATTCATATCAATAATTTATCCATAAGATGGTTAATGATTTTTTTTAAATCAACATTCGAAGATGAATAAACTCCTTTCTTATCATGCTTGTGATGGGGAAAAGTATCAATTTCCCTATGATGGGGTACATTATCCCATCGTTCTATTAACTCACCATTTTCTGACTGCCAGTGATATTTGTATTTGAGGCGGTTAACGATCTCATTTTCAATTTCAATAAATTCTATAAAATGCAGGATAGAACCGTCCATTAAATCCAGCTTTCCCTTTAAGTATCCCACAAACTGGTCAATCTCATCAAATTCTATGGAGAAATGGGTAACTATTGGGCAGTCATTAATAGTGGTTTCAATCTGAGAGTAATACTATCTTGCATTCATAGGCTGATACCAGATAATATGTTTAACTTTTTATTCCAGTGATCAAATCCTTTTTTTGCTGCGTACCAATCAAAATAGTCATCGAGGTCGTCCAGATGCCCGGATTCAAATTTTTGCATGAAAATATCTGAACTCATCTTATATTTTGTTTCAAAATCTTTACATAAATCATAATACCTGGCTTTTTTATGTTTTGCGAGCCGCTCATCCAGAGCCAGAGCAGAGCGAATTACGTCGCTTACCTCCTGTATTGAAAAGTCACTATTCACATTAACATTTAAAGCCATGACATTCTCTCCTTGGTGTAAATATGCAATAAATTTATAAATAACCATTGGATGAAAATAATATTTCTAATCTGCAAATGGATATAATAAAAATTAACTGCAAAGTGCGAAAATATCCCAAAGACCATGTTACTTTGACTTTACGTCCTTTGCGAC
>DATKUO010000004.1:0-10819 GCA_035530515.1 Bacteroidales bacterium | reverse complement strand
ATTGCTGCAATGAGTTTCAATTAGAAGTAATAATTTAGTGATACAGAAAAGGGACTATGAGATTACCTTCAAATAGAAAAACCAAAGAGCTTATGCGCATGATGCCGGACACTCATTAGAATTTAAATGCGTTGACCCTGGGCTTCAGGTTCAGGCAACAGGGAATATTTATTTACCTAATATTCGAAAGATCCGAACTCAGAGCTAATGGTCAGTTTTTTCCTGTCGGACGGTTCACAATGGCCGATAATTTTAGCCTCAAGGTTGAATCCGGCTGCAATTTTGATGATATCAGAAGCATTTTCCTCCCTGGTATAGATCTCGAACCGGTGACCCATATTAAATACTTTATACATCTCTTTCCAGTCTGTCCCTGATTGTTCATGAATTATCCTGAATAAAGGAGGTATCGAAAATAAATCATTTTTAATAATATGTAATTTATCAATAGAATGCAGCACTTTTGTTTGTCCACCGCCAGAGCAATGAATCATACCATGAACCTCAGACCCCATTTTTTCTAATACCTTTTTTACTACAGGTGCGTAAGTACGGGTTGGTGAAAGCACCATTTTACCTGCATTGGTATCCAGTTCTTCTATAGCGTCAGTAAGCCTAAGTTTACCTGAATAGATGAGATCGTATGTAAGAGTAGTATCAAGACTTTCAGGGTATTTGGAAGCAAGGTAAGGGGCGAACAGGTCATGCCGTGCTGATGTAAGTCCATTGCTCCCCATTCCACTATTATATTCCTTTTCGTAATTGGTCTTTCCAAATGATGATAATCCTACAATTACATCACCATCTTTAATATTGTGATTCGATATCACATCTGCTCTTTTCATTCGGGCAATAACTGTTGAATCAACAATAATGGTTCTCACCAGATCGCCTAAATCAGCGGTCTCCCCACCTGTTGACCAGATGCCTATCCCAAGACTCCTGAACTCCTCAAGTACCTCTTCTGTTCCATTAATAATTGCAGAGAGAACCTCTCCGGTAATATGGTTTTTATTGCGGCCTATAGTTGAGGAAAGAAGAATATTATCGTATGCTCCAATACAAAGAAGATCGTCAAGATTCATTACAATAGCATCCTGTGCTATTCCTTTCCATACAGAAATATCTCCGGTCTCTTTCCAGTAAACATACGCAAGCGATGATTTGGTCCCGGCACCATCTGCATGCATAATATTACAAAAATCCTTGTCACCGCCTAAAAAATCGGGGACAATTTTACAGAATGCTTTGGGATACAAACCTTTATCAAGATTCTTTATAGCAGCATGCACCTCTTCCTTTTCTGAAGAGACACCTCTTTTACTATATTTCGGTTCCGTATCCATTTTTTTATTAGGGAGTAAAGATAAAAAAAAAGATAAGCCTACAGGTCTTAAATAATTTTAACGTAGTGAGCATCCCTCATCCTCACACCAAATCGTTACTGGCTCTTCCTTTATGTTCTAATGAAAGAGCAGGGAATGGGTTAAGAAATTTAAAGAGTTGAAATTAATTTATTTACTGGGCGACTCATAATCAGTTCTTAGTACCTTGAATTCGGTTCTTCGGTTTATCTGATGGGCAATCTCTTTCAGCTGGTCAGTTGTAAGTGTATTAATATACTGTTCCGAAAGCATTGTGCCAGTTCTCAGGAAAGAATTTTGAGAAGCTATAATATTATCAACGACCTTAGGTATTGACTCACCATACCCTTTTGCTGAAAGTCTTTCCGGCTCAATCCCTTTTTCTATAAGATACTGAACAACAACCTGTGCTCTTTTTTGAGATAGATCCAGATTATATTCTTCTGTATCGCGAGAATCGGTATGCGACATAAGTTCTATTGTAACATTCTCATTGTCAAAAAGTGTTTCAACAAGTTTGTCGAGTGAAACCATTGATTCCGGCCGGAGGTCCCATTTGCCAAAGTCGTACAGAATATTTGGAAGTTCAATTGGTTTATCGATAGGTGTAAGCAGGATAGATACCATAAATTCCCGGCTCTTCTCCTGTCCTTTAGTTGTCTCTCTCTCTTTTCCGTTAAGGTAACCTTTCTTTGAGGCAAGAAATATATAGTCAACATTAGCTTTCAAATCAAATTTAAAATCTCCTCCTGTCCCGGTCTCAGCCTGCAGGTTCGAGCCATCGCTCGCGATTAGTTTAACAAGAGAACTGGAAATTGCTATTCCGGTTTTTTCGTCTTTTACCAGACCTGTTACATTGAATTTCATAGGAGGTAAATCAAAAGAATATAATTCGTCATTACCCCTTCCCTTTCTGGTTGAACTGAATATTCCTTTCTCACTTCCATTCTCGAATACAATTCCAAAATCGTCAGCAAAACTATTAATTGGCGATTTCATGTTCTGTACTATCCAGCTTCCGTCAGGTTGAGGTATTGCTTTAAAAATATCAAGTCCACCCATTCCTATCTGACCATCAGAGGAAAAATATAATGTACCATCTTCTCTTTCATAGGGGAAGAGTTCATCATCCGGAGTATTAATATCCGGACCCAGATTAACCGGTTTCGACCAGCTACCTCCCCCTGTTCTTGTTACTTTCCAGATATCCTTTTTACCAAAGCCACCAGTAATATCAGATACAAAATACAAACTTGAACCATCTGGCGATATAGAAGGATGAGCAGCTACCAATGAATCAGGTAATATTTCCAGGTTTTTAGGCTCGCTCCATGTATCACCTGATCTCTTCGAATACATAATTACACAGCCCTTTTGTTCCCGTTTTCCAGCTTCACACCTTGTAAAATAAAGTTCTTTATAATCAGATGAAAAGGAAGGTGTTCCTTCTTCAAATTCACTGTTAATGGCATCAACCGGAACCGGAGTACTCCATTTTTCTTTCTTATCGATCCGGCTCTCGAAAATATCTGTATAACTCTGACCTGTAGCTCCATGAGTTTTATTTCCAGCAGCATCATCGCGTGATGATGTAAGATAAACCAGTCCAAAATCATCACGTCCGTATGCCGGGCTGAAGTCTGACTCTCTCGAGTTAAGGTCTTTAAGCAGGTCAACCTTATAGGCTTCCGGATTCCTCATCCATTCAATAGCTAACTCACATGAACGTATCTCCTGGTCAGCCCTGGCGTCAGATGGCGCAATCTGTTTATATTTTCTGAATTCATCAATTGCTTGCTGGTGTTTACCGTTTTTCTTCATAGATTCAGCAAGCCAGTACTGAGCTTCAGGTTTTGAATATGATGATCTGACTGCCAGTTTGTACCATGTTTCAGCATTCTTCGGATCATTTATCATGCGGTAACATTCTGCAATCATGAATATCAACTCGGTTCTGGTACTCTTATCTGATTTTTTAGTTTTGGAATAAGCATTCTTAAACTGATCTTTAGCATCAAAATACTCTCCGGCACTGAATGAGGAATAGGCTCGCTCAGCTTTCCGTTTCTGAGCTGTAATCTCAACTGATATTACAGTAATCAATATTATGATAAGTACTAATAATCGTTTCATAATTCTACCATCAATTTGACCATAAAAGTAATCAATTTAAGGAATTTCGGTAATAATATTTAACGTGATAACTCCGTAATTATTATAAAGAAGAAGGATTCCCATAATAGGAATCCTTCTTCTTATAACTTATTAACTAACGAACCTTATTATCTGGTAAAAAGTAATTCTCTGTATTTTGGGAGTGGCCATATCTCATTATCAACAATGAGCTCAAGCTTATCAATATGTATCCGGATCTCTTCCAGATAAGGCTTTACTTTGCTTTCATAAGCCAAAGCCATTTTATAGGTATCTTCAATAACATTAGCTTTTTTCCGTTCTTCAACCATATCCTTAACCAATATCTTGATCATCGATATATGATCTGAAATAGTCACTATCACCTCTTTGCGCGCTCCGGCAAGTTTTTCAAACTCTATATCATTGAAAACTTCTTTAAGACCTTTAACGTTTTCAATTAGAGATGTCATATATCTGATCGCAGTAGGAACAATATGGTTTATTGCCAGATCACCCAGTACACGGGCTTCAATCTGCACTTTCTTGGTAAATTTCTCATATTCAACCTCTACGCGGCTCTCAAGTTCTTTGTCGGTAAAGACTCCAGAACCAATAAGTACTTTTTTTGAATTTTCAGTGAGATACTTGCTAACAGATTCCGGAACACTGGCAATATTTAAAAGACCTCTCTTTAATGCCTCTTTCTGCCATTCTTTACTGTAGTTATCGCCTTCAAATAATACCCGCTCAGACGCAAGTATATATTTCTTCAAAACCCGGAAAATAGCCTCATCCTTATTTCTACCCTTATTAATTATGATATCAACATCTTTCTTAAACTGAGTTAACTGATATGCAACTGCAGCATTAAGTACTATCATTGATTGACTGCAGTTTGCTGAGGAGCCTACAGCCCTGAATTCAAACCTGTTACCTGTAAACGCAAACGGGGAAGTACGGTTTCTGTCAGTATTATCGAGCAATATTTCGGGAATTTTCCCAATTCCAAGTTTAAGTTCGGTCTTCTCAGCCGGGGTCATCTTCTTATCAGTAACCTTTCTTGCAATATTATCTAGTACTTTTGTCAGGTAAGAACCAACAAAGACAGAAATAATAGCCGGGGGAGCTTCATGACCACCCAGCCTGAAAGAGTTTGCTTCTGTCATAACTGAAGCCCTTAACACATCATTACTGTCGTTGACTGCCTTAATAACATTTATAAGGAAGGTTAGGAATTGAAGGTTTGTTTTTGGATTTTTCCCTGGAGACAAAAGATTAACTCCGGTGTTAGTAGCCATCGACCAGTTATTATGTTTACCTGAACCGTTTATCCCGGCAAATGGTTTTTCGTGGAATAGAACTCTGAATTTATGTTTCCTGGCAACTTTCTTCATAATATCCATAAGAAGCTGGTTGTGATCCACTGCAAGGTTTACCTCTTCAAAGATCGGAGCACACTCGAACTGATTAGGAGCTACCTCATTATGTCGTGTTTTAACTGGAATTCCCAACTTA
This sequence comes from Bacteroidales bacterium, assembly GCA_035530515.1. Taxonomy (GTDB): domain Bacteria; phylum Bacteroidota; class Bacteroidia; order Bacteroidales; family VadinHA17; genus LD21. The sequence continues at coordinate 5,804 of DATKUO010000004.1, read as the reverse complement.
TAAGATTCGCCCTCAAAGTCTTCCATAAAACTCATCGCCCTCTCAGGAATAGATCCGAAATAATGGTCAGAGAGCTGCTGATCCTTTGATGACTGGTGACCCATCAGTGTTCTTTCTGCAAGAACAAGGTCAGGCCTGGCATAATACAATGCTTCATCGATTAAAAAATACTCCTGTTCACATCCAAGAGTTGCAATTACCCTGTTAACATCCTTGTCGAAATATTGGCATACATCAACTGCGGCTTTGTCGAGTTTTGAAAGCGCTTTCAAAAGCGGTGCTTTATAATCTAAAGCTTCTCCGGTATATGATACAAATATTGTAGGTATACAAAGAGTAGTTCCTACAATAAAAACTGGTGATGAGACATCCCATGCTGTATATCCTCTGGCTTCAAATGTATTACGGATACCGCCACTCGGAAAACTTGAAGCATCAGGTTCAGACTGAACAAGAACTTCACCTGAAAAATTTTCAACAGCAACTCCGTTATCACCAAACTCGAGGAATCCGTCATGCTTTTCTGCTGTTCCGTCGGTAAGAGGATGAAACCAGTGAGTATAATGTGTAGCTCCTTTACTAATAGCCCACCCTTTAAGGCCAGTAGCAACCTGATCCGCCTCCTGCCTGGTTAATGAATTACCTTCATTAATAGCACGCTTCACTACCTTATATGCCTCTTTTGAAAGGTAATGCTCCATTTTAGGAAGGTCAAAAACGTTCACTCCAAAATATTCGGATACAATTTTGGATGGGGTAGTAACTTCAACCGTTTCTCTGTTGAATACCTCTTTTAATGCACTAAATCTCAGTTCTGCCATTTTGATAAATATATTTTTTTACAAAAATAACATACTTTTCATGCCGACCCCTATTTTTTATATATTTTTTAATGATTTTTACACTATTTTATCAGCACACCCCCTGTTTTTATATGCTTATTGACAATATTTGTGCATTTTTACTAATATATTTCAATTTTTACTACACCTCCAACTGCTCTTTTCAGCAATTCTGAACCGAGGTCAGATCCTATTCTACAGGGAAACCATTTTCCACATGATTCTCTCTATGTGAATTCAAACAGATGCAACAGGATCACCTTCAACGGCATTGCAGACAACATAGTTCTGGTGTGCACTAGCCTCCGCGGTTGTTCTAAGCTAAACATGAAAAGTGAAGAAGATTACCGGGATAAATAGTCCTGCCATTTAACCTGAAGACTTGGTTTTCCTAAACTGCTCTATCTCTAATGATTACAGAAGCTTCAACAATTTATAACAAGGTCAGAGTTTTAATGAAATTTTGTTATATTTGTCGCCTGTATTAAAAAAAGTATATTTCTAATAATTATTTAAGAAAATATTACATGTCAACACTTCAGTTTTTACGTGAGAAAGCCGGAATATTGGTTGCGGGAGTTATTGGTCTTTCGCTTTTATTGTTTGTTGTGAGCGACTTCTTTGGAAACGGCAGAGGGCAGAGAGTAAATGCCAGAAAATACTATGAAATAGGTGAAATAGGCGGGGAGATTATATCTTATCAGGATTATGATCTCAGACTTCAAAATTTGCTTGAGATTTATAAACTTTCAGGTAACAATAATATTGACGAAGCTACCACTGAGACATTAAGAGAACAGACATGGCAACAGATGGTAAGGGAAAAAATTCTGGATTCTCATTACAAAAAACTTGGAATAGGTGTAAGTACTGAAGAGGTTGACGAACTTGTTCTCGGCAATAACCCTCATCAGATTGTTCAACAATTATTTACTGATCAGAATACTGGTATATTTAATAAGTCTTTTCTTGTAAACTTTCTTAAACAGACTGAATTTGATGAATCAGCCAAAAAATACTGGCTGTTCTTTGAAAATGAAATTGTAAACGACAGGATGAATACTAAATATAACAATCTTGTCTCCAAAGGGTTATATGTGACTTCAAAACAGGCAGAATTTGACAAAAATATTGCAATGAATACTGTCGATTTTAGTTACATACTTAAGAATTATGCCTCTCTGCCTGATTCATCAGTCACTATATCTGAAAGTGATATACATACATACTACTCAAAACACAAAGCAACCTTTAAAAGAAATGCACTAAGAGATATTGAGTATGTAACTTTTGATGTTGAACCATCTGAAGATGATGTTGAAGAGACAAAACAATGGATTAGCAAAACAAAAGAAGAATTCGCTACATCAACTGATCCGGTTCAGTTTATTAATCTAAGTGCCGATTCACGGTATGTTGGATTTTTCTCACCATTAAGCATGATCCCTGAAAATCTTAAAGATTTTGTTAAAAAAGAGGATTTGACTGATGTATTCGGACCATATACTCAGGATGGATCATTTAAGGTGGCCAAATTACTTAATGTTGCAAACAGGCCTGATTCAGTACATGCACGTCATATTCTTTTATCAACCAACCAGACCAGATCATTAGCAGATGCTAAACGACAGGCTGATAGTCTCATAAAATTAATTAAATCAGGGACACCATTTGATGACCTTGCTTTAGCTAATTCTGATGATCAGGGATCAGCACAGATTGGTGGAGATCTTGGTTGGTTCCCCGAAGGAAGAATGGTGGTCCCTTTTAATAATGCATGTTTTTCGGGGAAAAAAGGTGATATAAAGATAGCCGAGACAACCTTTGGCATTCATATTATTGAGATACTGGCACAATCAAAAGATACCAAAAAATATAATATTGGAATAATTGATAGAAAAATTCTTCCAGGTTCTGTAACAAACCAGAAGATATATAGTGAAGCGAGCCAATTTGCCGGGACCAACAACACATATGAAAAATTCACAAAAGCTATTACTACTCAGGGATTAGACAAAAGAGTCGCTAATGATATTGCTCCACAGCAACAGACTTTGCCCGGACTTGACAAACCAAGGTCATTGATAATTTCATTATTCCAGGCAGAAGCAGGAAAGATCATCCTTGATAACAACCAGCAAGCTGTTTTTGAAATTGGTGATAAATATGTAGTTGCATTCTGTTCAAAAGCTCAAGAGGATGGTGTTGCACCTGTTACCGATGTTGAGAATGATATCCGGTTCGTTCTGATTAAAGACAAAAAAGCTGATATAATTTCTTCGGAATTTATTAAGAATACAGGTTCCGGAAAAACCATTGATGATATTGCACGGACGATGGGACTAACTGTACAGGAGGCTACACAGATTAATTTCAGGTCGTATACAGTACCAGGTGTTGGTACCGAACCTGCATTGATTGGGGCTGCAACAGTTTCTCAACAGGGAAATGTAGCCGGTCCTGTCAAAGGGTCAAATGGCGTTTATATGCTGACTGTCAATACCCTGACAACACCTGACGGAGAAGACCTTAAGTTATTGCAAAACAGGCTCAAAGTTACTTTCCAGATGAGAGGTAATTACGAGGCATATGAAGCTCTCCGCAAAAGTGCTGATATTAAAGATAGAAGATATAAATTCTATTAATAGAGTTTCAAAGGTTACATAGAATAGGGACATATCATGGCATGTCCCTATTTTTTTTATTTGTGCTTAATAAACCTCTCCATAATTGAAGGATCATTCAACTCCCTCGATAATCCTTTAATTAATTCCTGAGGAGCATTATACAGGTCGAGGATAAGAAGTCCATCGAGACAGTAATTGAACTTTGGATCAACATTGAATCCAATTATCCTGCCATTGATCTCAAGGTATTTCTTCAAGAGTACTGGCAATCTGTATTGTGGTTCAATATCCATAAGTATTTTTTCAATTTTATTTAAATCTCTTTCTGAAGTATCGATAAATATATTCCTATCAATAACTTTATCTGGTTTAACTTTAAAATTTTTCCGGGGAATAATATTACTGGCAAGTTCTTCATCAATGAAATATTTCCTGATAAATGCAACAATCAGATTTTTAGAAAACTTTGAGAAATCATTGCTAATACTGACAGGTCCAATCAGGTAACGATATTCGGGATGTCTCAGAAGAAAAACCATTATTCCTTTCCAGAGCAAAAATAAGGGCATAGCTTTTTTTTGATACTCTTCAGTTATAAAAGATCTGCCTAGTTCTAGTGATTGTGAGAGAATCGGTAAAAAACTTTTTTTTATCCTGAAAAGGGAATCAATATAGAATCCTTTAATTCCATAAATTGTAATAATATCTTTTCCTTTACCTATACGATAAGCGCCAACAATCTTATTTGTATCTGTATCCCATATAAATAGATGGTTAAAATAAAAGTCATACTCATCAATATCATAACTCTTATTAGTACCCTCACCAACTTTTCTAAACGTAACCTCTCTGAGACGTCCTATTTCGTTGAAAATATATGGTATTCTCTGTGTAGGAGCGCATACAACAGAGTAATTTTTTGTAGTAAAAAGTTCAAATTCGGGTCGAATCCTGTGAAATTCTTCAGATATCATCTCTTGTGGAGCAGGATTAGCTAATGGCTCTTTTTTTGTTTTCTTCTCCGCTACATGTATATTAAAGAACTTACGTACTTCAAGCGAAGAGCCCAGGGAATATGTGCGGGCACGAAGATATCTCCCATAATGTGCAATATCCTTAAATTCAGATTGTTCACTAACTGATATTGGAGACCCTATTCTGATATTAACTGTTCTGTTTTTTTTATTAAGTAGTTCTGAAGGTAGTTTTGCCGCACGAAGGCGAGAGGGAATCCTTCCGATAATATGAAACAAACGTGAATTTGTACCATGGAAGTAAACAGGGATAACCGGCACTTGTGCTTTTTTAATGAATTTCAGTGCTGCTATTTGCCAAACTTCATCCAGAATCACCCTGGAGACTTCAAAATGTAATGAGTCCTCTCCAGCCGGGAATATCCCCATGCAATGCCCCTCACTAACATGCTTCATCCCCTCTCTAATTCCTGAAAAAGATGATTTTCTGATTTTAGATGTTTCATATGTACTAACCGGGATAATGATTTTTTTAAGGGGTTCAATTTTCTGGAGGAGATAGCTTGCCATTATTTTGAAGTCCCTTCTTTTCTCAGAAAGAAATTTAAACAAAAGCATTGAGTCTATTCCCCTGTATGGATGATTTGAAACAGTAATGAAAGGGCCACATTCAGGAATATTTTTAAGATCGCTTTCCGATATTTCATATTTCAGGTCAAGTTGTTCAAGTATCAAATTGATTAATATAAGAGGGTCTTTATCATGTACTTCAGAATAGACCTTATTCAGTACATTATACTTAAAGATATGCAAGAGTGTTTCAGCAATAATAGTTCCTTCGGGTATATTAAGGTTTGCTGAAGGTATAATATCTTGTTTGGAAAGGTGTTTCATACCAATTCTCTGCATGATCAAATATAATGAATTTTTCGCCTCACTCTCATCTTAAAGCATTATCACCCTTAAAGCATTATCACCCTTAAAGGGTTATGCTTCGGGTATTAGAACCCCTCTGCCGCTTAAGCGGCATCTCCCCTGAAGGGCTTTAATTTAAAGTCGGCGACGATCCCGCCAGGCGGGATTTCGCTGTGCTCAACCTACTTGCTCCCCGCTGTTATGTTTATGAGTTAGGTATAACAAAAAAGCCCCGGATATAATCCAGGGCTTTAATTTAAAGTCGGCGACGACCTACTCTCCCACAATTGCAGTACCATCGGCGCTGTCGGGCTTAACTTCTCTGTTCGGAATGGGAAGAGGTGGAACCCCGACGCTATAGTCACCTAAAGGCATTTAATACCTTATGACACATCGGAAAGGAAAGTTAATAAAATCTTTAGCCCCGAAAGTTTACGGGTAATTAG
>DATKUO010000003.1:0-8385 GCA_035530515.1 Bacteroidales bacterium | reverse complement strand
GAGCGGAATGGGCTGTAACAGGCAATGTGACCCAACCAGTGCCATGGGATTTTCCAAGCGCTGCAGGTGTCGTTCTTCGTCCCGACTTTAAAGAAATAACCATGGAAGAAGCATTTACAAATATTGGAGGTTATGATATTGAGAAAAGCACAAAATATATGACCTGTATTCAAGGTCATATAAGGAACCTTGCAGGTGATGAAGCGGGATTATTGAATATTGAGAAGATGATGGTTAAGGTACTTAATGACAAAGAGGCAACAGTTGGATCAAAGAAACTGATGCTTCGCGAATTAAGCTGGATGGGTTCAGAGTATTCAATTCCAGCTATAAAAGATTTGACATCAAACACTGAACTAAAGGACGAGGCTGAATATGCTCTTACAAGGCTTCAAAAATAATATTTTATGCTTTCATTGGTTATACCCATATTTAATGAGGAGACACTGATCGATGAGCTGGTGAAAAGAACTGTAGCTGCTGTTGAATCATTTATCATGGATTATGAGGTAATCTTTGTTGATGATGGAAGTAGTGACCAGAGTCTTAAAAAGATACTGGACTGGCAAAGAAAAAACAAGAGCATAAAAGTACTGTCGTTATCTAAAAATTTTGGTCACCAGGCAGCATATACAGCTGGCTTGGAGCATGCTAAAGGTGACCTTGTTGCAATGATGGATGGCGACCTTCAGGATCCCCCGGAACTACTTTCTGAGATGTACAGAAAGATTAAGGATGAAAAGTTTGACATTATCAGTGGGAAAAAAATTGGAAGAAAAGGTAATAAAGGCCGCAATTTCTATGCATTTTTATTCCATCTTTTTTTTAAGCGTATAGGTGAGATAGATAACATGAAGAATTACGGAAATTATTCTATGATGAAGAGGGAAGCCTTAGATGCACTACTTTCAATGAAAGAAAAGGTCAGATATCTTCCTGGCCTGCGAACATTCATAGGATTCAGGCAGGGTGATGTGGAATTTGTAAGAGATGACCGATTCAAAGGAGATCCTAAAATGAGCATTCCCAGACTGTTAGTTTTGGCAGCAGATGCCATTTTTTCCTTTTCGAGGTTTCCGATACGTTTTTGTCTTGTGCTGGGGACAATCGGCACTATTATATTTATGGGTGCAGGGATATATGTCTTAATTGCCAAAACTTACGGTTTTGCAGTTATCGGATGGTCATCCACCCTTCTCAGTATCTATTTTCTGGGGTCCATACAACTTGTCTTTCTGGGAATCCTCGGTGAGTATGTTTACAGAAGCTATAAGGAATCACAAAACAGGCCTATATACTTTGTTAAAAAGTATTATGAAGGCGGTCTGGATAAATAATGAAAGAGAAAAGGTTAAAATATATTTGTTATATCTCTTCTGCATTTCTGCTTTTCATGTTGCTGTTAACAAGCAAGGATGCTGGTATAACCTGCGATGAGGTACTGCATTATAATCAATCTGTTGCTGTTTATAACTATTTTACAACCCATGGTGCAGACCAGTCTGCTCTAAATACACCTGAAACTCATCTTAAATATTATGGTCAGTCATACGACAACATAGTTACATTTCTTACCAGATGGTTTAATATCGATGATATATATAGCTTCAGGAACTTAATGAGCTCACTCGCAGGCTGGCTTACGATATTAGTAACAGCCCTTTTTGCTGTGTGGCTGGCCGGTTACAGAGCCGGTATTCTTGTACTGATACTTTTTGCTGTTTCACCCACTTTTCTTGGACATGCACAGAATAATCTAAAGGATGTTCCATTTGCGCTGGCTTACATCTCCAGTACTTTCTTTACGCTTAAATTTTTGGTTTCAGAGAGGAAAATACCTGTCACTGAAATAATATTGCTTACAGCCAGTATAGCTTTTTCAATCAGTATCAGGGCAGGTGGATTATTACTGATATGTTATCTTTTCTTTTTCTTTATTATATTCTATCTATTTAATTATATGAGAGATAGAAAAATTGATTTTATTGAAATCCGGACAAAGTTGATCTGGATAACCGTTATTATAATTGTATCATGGTTAATGAGTACATTATTATGGCCGTATGCACTGCAGAGTCCGGTTAAGAATATTTTCGATTCGTACCATGTTATGGCTCATTACCCCGATACTTTTCGTCAGATTTTTGAAGGTAAAGTTGAGTGGTCCGATTATATGCCATGGTATTACCTGCCTAAATCCATGGCTATAACTATACCGGTTATTGTATTAACAGGATTGGCTTTATTCTCTCTTTTTTCAAAGTTTATTTTAAATAAAGAGAAATTAGTTCTATGCGGATTAATAATTTTTTCAGTTTTGTTTCCAATGGTTTTTGTTATTTATGAGAAATCAAATCTATACAGCTCGTGGAGACAATTTCTTTTTCTCTATCCAGGAATAGTATTGTTAGCCTCTATCGGATTTTTATACCTGTTTGATTTTTTAAAAAACAAGTACTTAAGATGGACTGCCATTGCCCTGTTTGTATTATTATCAGTCCATCCGCTAAAGTTCATGATATTAAACCATCCATATTCTTATTTATATTATAATCAGTTGGTTGGTGGACTTAAAGGTGCTTATGCCAATTATGAAACAGATTATTATTATGTTAGTCAGACTGAAGCATCAAAATGGCTGATTGATTATCTCAAAGAGAAAAAAATAACAGGGCCGGTAAAAGTTAAAGCAACTTATTCGGTCAATTGGTTGTTTCGCGATCATCAGGAGATTGAAACTTCCTATTTCAGGTATGAAGAAAGAAGTCAGTCCGATTGGGATTACGCAATAGTAGTTAACAGGTATATCTCTCCTTATCAGTTGAATAATAAAATTTGGCCTCCCACTAACGCCATACGTATTATATATGCTGATCATGTTCCTGTTTGTGCGGTAATTGAAAGAAAGTCAAAAGATGATTTTTACGGATATAAAGCTTTAAAAGAGGGCAGGAATGAGGAGGCAATAAGTTTATTTAACAAAATGTTGAAAATTGATGATCGGGATGAGTTGATTTTTTATAATTTTGCGGCAGCTTTATATAATGATGGCCGGTATCAAAAAGCTGATTCAGTTTTAAAAGAGGGATTAGAGATAAATCCTGATTTTGAACCGATACTGATGTATCTTGGCAATATTGCCAGATCGCGAGATAGGATAGATGAGGCAATTAGTTATTATGAAAGGGTTATAAAAGCTAACAGGAAATACTTTGAAGCATATGTTGGATTATCCCGGTTATTGGCAAATAGTGATTTGATGAGGGCACGAGCTCTACTAAGAACGTGTCTTACAATGAGTCCGCGTTATAAACCAGCAATAGTTGCCCTTGCTGATACTTACAGGAACTCAGATCCGGACATAGCAATTAAATATGATGAATTAGCAAATACTATTAAATAATTTAATAACAAATTAAAAATGAAAAAATCAATTTTGGTGTTTTCGATAGCATCGCTCCTTCTTTTAAGTGGAATGAATTTGGCAACTGCACAAGAACAACCACAGCCAAAGAAAGATACGGTTAATATGGATACTGATGCTAAACCAACATTCTATTATGCCACCGAGGATGAGAAAGATGAGACTTCAGAAAACTCAAAGAAGGGTTCGTCTACTACATTATTAATAATTGTTGGAGCTGTAGTAATAATTGGTGCGGCAGGTTTTTTCCTCCTTAAGAAGAAAAAGTAGTTTATCAGAAGCAATCAGGCTACAGGTTTTTCACTAAAATGGCAGCCCTCACTGGTTCGCATGTAATATCTTTTCACGAATGTTCAGTTACTGGCTATACATTTGCCCGGCATCTTTCAAAAGGACAGATGCTGGAGCTTGCTGAACTTGTTCCTGATGGACCAAGTGTCAGGGAGCTAATTCATATAGCAGCAAGAAACAGGATAGTAATTTTAGCCGGACTTTTCGAAAAGGACTATGAGGATAAGATTTGTAAGACATATGTTTGTGTGGATGGTAATGGTCTGGTTTCAAAATACAGAAAACTTCACCCTTTCGTTAATAAGTTTTTGACTCCAGGCGATAGCTATGTTGTCTTTGACCTCTTTGGATGGGAATGTGGAATTTTAATCTGCTATGATAATAATGTTATAGAGAACGTCCGCGCCACAGTCCTCCTGGGGGCTGACATTATTGCCGAATGTCGCACACTGGGAGATGATTTTGTTACAGCTACCCTAACGCCGGAAAAACTAACACAATCAGGAGGGTACAGGTATCTTAAGGCCAGAAGGCCTAATCTTTACAGAGCCATTCTTGGGCAACCTCATAAACCAGATCAAAAGGTTATCTGGCTGGACTCAGGCAAAAAAAGTAGGGATATACCAATAGCATATCCCTGATGTCACCTGTCGCCAGATGCCTGTTGTCTATATTTTCACCCAGGTGTTTCCTTTGTTATTGGATTCAACGACAGAGTGGATGAATTTCATTCCTCTTACACCATCATGAACAGTGGGGAATTCTCCGGGATTATACTTCTCGCCTCTGATTGATTTTGCAGTTCCCTTATAAATATTTGCAAGAGCCTCATAGATACCTTCTGGATGACCTGATGGCATTGTATGACTTATTTCGGCAAGTTTTTCATTATAATCATGAGCCGGTTTGTATGTAGATGTTGGTCCGGAGTCACTTAACTTATAAAGATAATTGGGATTTTCCTGAGCCCATTTAAGACTGGCTTTTGAGCCGTAAACTGCAATTGTTAAATTATTTTCTTCTCCACCGCAAACCTGGCTTGCCCTGATAACTCCTTTGAGATTATTTCCAAAGCGCAATAATACGGTCCCGTCAAGATCAAGTTTGACATCCTCCTTTACCGGATTGAGATCGGAAAGAACCTCTTTAATCTCTAAGCCTGTAGTATACTCAATCAGGTTAAATGCATGTACTCCAATATCGCCCATGCAGCTGCTGGCACCTGCATGTTTTGGATCAAGTCTCCATACTCCTGTAATCCTGCTGCCTGTGCCATGGATAATAGAATTGATCCAACCCTGATAATATTGTGCATCAATACGTTGTATAGTGCCAAGTACTCCGGAGGCAATTAGTTCCCTCATCTGGCGGACCATTGGATATCCTGTGTATGTGTGAGTAAGTGCAAAAGTCAGTTTGTTTTTTTCAACCAGTTTTTCCAGTTCTAAAGCTTCATTAACAGTCATGGTCATTGGCTTTTCACATACCAGATTGAACCCGGCGCCAAGAAGGCTCTTTGCAAAAGGGTAGTGCAGTGCATTTGGTGTAACTATGGCTACTACCTCCATGCGCTTGTCAGCAGGTAATGCTAATTCTGCTTTGATAAGTGCATCAACACTTTCATAGCAGCGATTGAGATCTATTCCTTCCTGAACAGCAAATTGCTTACTTTTCTCATAATCAATATCAAATACACCTCCAACGAGTGTATAATCGTTACAGATCCTGGAGGCACGACGGTGTGCATCACCTATGAAGGCACCGATGCCGCCTCCGATCATACCCATTCTTAATTTCTTCATATTATTTAATTTTTACGATAATTATGGTTTAACCTTTGATTTCAAAATAAATGGGATTGCCAATCATGGTTAAAGATGATAAGTTACTCAGCTTTAGGTTTGCCTACCCGACCGATGAACAAAGAAATAAGCAATAATATGCCAGCCATTATGGCAGCAATCGGCAAACTCTGCTGTACAGTAGATCCTACACTAAGATTCCCAATAAACTTAGGTACCAATGTGCCACCCAATAATCCAATTGAGAAGATAATGCCAAAAATACTTCCATACAGACTTGGATCAAACTTGGCAAAAGTAACTCCTACAATGGTAGGGAATATTGGAGCAAATGCAAGCCCGGCAAGCAGAACAGCAACAATACCCAAAGCCGGACTCTTTGTAATGATCATTAGAAAAATTGCCAGCACCGCCAGGAGAGATGCAAAGATAATCACTTTAGAGCCCATTGCAGTCAGGTTTTTGATTATAGAAGTAAGAAACCTTCCGGACATCATAGCCACTCCGAATAAACTAAGTACAAGCCCTGCTTGTGTTGCTGCATTGATATTTCCACTAGCTCCAAAAAGCTCTTCCATAAGCGCTTTAATCCATGTGCCCATTGAAATCTCCAGCGACATATAACAAAATAAGGCTAACGCTGCAATCAATACGGCTGGTTTAAGAAGTATTTTAAATGCCATGGAAATTTTAAATCCGGTTGGTACCTTGGGAAAACTGGTTGTAATAGCGAATACCAGAAAAATAAGGCAAAGGATACCTATGATGATCAATGCAGTGGTGTAGCTTAGGCTCAGGGTTTTAAGGATGAATACGATAAGCAAAGGGGTGAGTACATAGCCAAGACCGAAAAATCCATTACCAAAATTACTGGCACGAGCCGGATCTTTGCCTTCGAAAAGAACAACCGGGATGAGAGTATTACCAACCGTGTTCAAGGCCATGGCGCCAATGCCCATTATAATACATGCGATTAACGCAACTGAAAATGTTGAAGCAAAAGCCAGAACAAACATGCTAATAGCGGTTACGGTAAAGCCAAAAATACCCAATGATTTATAGCCATATTTATCAACTAACGGGCCCATGAAAAATTGTACGACACAACATGTCAAAAATAAACCCATCACAAGCGAGCCTAACTGTCCTGCATCAATATTTAACGCGGCCATTAACTCAACTGAAATAGAGCCCAGGATAATAAAACAAATGGCTAGAGTAAAAACGGACATAAGCGCTACAATTGCTGTCATTTTTTTCATTATTTCTTTTTTTATTAATTATTAGTAGTAATAAAATATTTTATCGAGTCGATTACTGTAAATTTTACAGCTTGATTAATAGTAAATTGCATTAATTCAGATCAGAATTATTTATCAAAAGAAGCATCGAAAGCAATATCAGATGGTGGAAAGTCAACAGCCTGGACAAATTCGCAAGCTTCTTTTGCACCATGCTCGCGATCCATATTATTGTCTTCCCATTCAACAGACAATGGTCCGGTATATCCAATGGAATTTAGTGCCCTGATGATCTCTTCAAAATTGATATTACCGCGACCAAGACTCCTGAAGTCCCAATATCGGCCCTTGGAACCAAATTCGGTATGTCCGCCGAAAACGCCTGCTTCAGCCAGACCATCTGACCATGCAACATCTTTCATGTGTACATGAAAAATCTTTTCAGCGAAGGTGTAAATGAACTTCACATAATCAACTCCCTGATAGCCAAGGTGCGAGGGATCGTAGTTGAACCCGAAAGCAGGATGGTTGTTTACCGCTTTAAGCGCCTTACGAGCTGAAGCGATATCAAAAGCTATCTCAGTAGGATGAACTTCGAGGGCATATCTGACACCCAGTTTCTGGTAGGCATCGAGGATAGGTGTCCAGCGATTTGCAAACTCTGAGTATCCATCCTCAATCATTTTCGGAGTAACAGGAGGGAACGAATAAAGAAGATGCCAGATAGGGCTTCCCGTGAATCCATTTACAATAGAGATTCCAAGCCTGGCTGCTGCTTCCCCGGTTTTTATTATCTCTTTTGCTGCTCGTTGACGAACACCTTCAGGGTCGCCATCTCCCCAAACATGCGCGGGAAGAATACTTTTATGTCGTTGATCTATGCGATCTGCAACAGCCTGACTAACAAGATGAGCAGAGATGGCAAATACTTTTAGTCCATATTTGGCAAGCATTTCTCTTTTGGCAGCGCAATAAGCCTCATCTGCCTTGTCCACTTCAAAATGGTCCCCCGCGCAGGCCAACTCCAAACCATCATATCCGAAAGATTTTGCTTTTTGACATACGGTTTCGAAGGGTAAATCGGACCATTGAAGAGTAACTAGTGTAACGGGTTTTTTCATAATATCTGATTTTATAATTTATAAAAGTAATAAAATAATAGGACTATCGGTAATGAGTAATAACATTTTTATTTGAAGTGGCCACACATGCTATTAACAGTCTGCAAACAGCTGGTCACCATAATTCCTGCTAAAGTTTATCAATTATGATATAGAATAGTACAATCGATTCAGAAAGTAAAGACATAATTGTAAATCTGATTTATGAACTCTTTATTGCCAGTTAAACTGTAGGTAATTTCCACGGTTCTCTGTAACTTGGTATCAGATATTGGTTCGCATCTTCATCGTTTGTAAATTTTGTACCATTCCAGACGAGTTTTTTCCCTGTACGGTATGCTATATTACCCACTGCCGAGAATTTGGCAATATGGGCAGCTATCTCAGGGTTTGCATTGGTTTTAGGATTGCGATTAGCAATACAATCGAGATGATTCTGAACATGGTTCTTAAGGCCCTCTCCCGTTCCTTTTTTCCATGGAACCGCCTCCATACGTGTTGTCCCG
>DATKUO010000002.1:0-6573 GCA_035530515.1 Bacteroidales bacterium | reverse complement strand
TTTCGATATTTTTTAACTTAAAAACTTACAAATCTATGAAAAAAAACAAACCTTTCGGGGAATTGTTTTATCGTTCTCTGAAAAAAACCTTACTAACCATGCGTATTGCTATAATTCTTATGATTTTAGGAATCCTGCAAGCACGCGCCAACGACGCTTATGCGCAGAAAACAAGACTTTCCCTCAATTTTTCAGATGCTGATCTTGTTAAGGTACTTGACAAAATTGAGGATGAAAGCGAATTTTTCTTCCTCTACAATGAAAAGCTGCTCGACACCGAACGTAAAGTCAGTATCACCGCTAATGACGAATTAGTTAGTTCTATACTGGACAATCTGTTTGCCGGTACCGATGTAAAGTATACTATCATTGACCGTAAAATTATTCTTGCTCCGGATTATTTGTCAGAGGTGGTATCTCAACAGCAAAACCAAGTATCTGGGACAGTTACTGATAAAAATGGTCCTATACCAGGTGTAAACGTAGTTGTTACCGGAACAACTCTGGGGGCCATGACCGATATTAACGGTAAGTACAGTATTTATGTACCTCAGGGATCAAAAAGCCTGACATTCACATTTATCGGGATGGAACCCCAGGAAATCAGTATCGGGACTTTGACCCAAATCAACGTAACCATGGTTGAGTCGGCAATTGGACTGGATGAAGTAATTGTTATCGGTTATGGTACTCAGAAAAAAAGTGATTTAACAAGTTCAGTTGCTTCTGTTAAGGCAACAGACCTCGAAAACGTAAAAATGCAGTCAATCGACCAGGGATTGGCTGGAAGGGCTGCCGGTGTGCAGGTATTAAATTCGTCTGGTCTTCCCGGCTCGGCGCCTGCTGTAAGGATCCGCGGTACAACTTCATTGCAAGGAGCCAATGAACCTCTTTATGTTATTGATGGATTCCCCATTTATGCAGGCGAAGGTAGCGGAAATGCAGGTAGTCAAGCCGGTTCGTCGAATATCAGTGGAATTTCTAATATTAATCCTAATGACATAGCCAGTATCGAAATACTTAAAGATGCTTCGGCAACTGCAATTTATGGTGCAAGGGCAGCCAATGGAGTAGTACTGATTACAACAAAATCCGGTTCAATTGGAAATGATAAAATCTCGTTTTCTGCTAATTACGGGTTGCAAAATGTGACCAAAAAATATGATGTAATGGATGCTTACAATTATGCTCTGTTACAAAATGAAGCAGTTGTAAACGATGGTGGTGGTCCTATATACTCAGTAGAAGATTTGGCAGAAATCAAAGCTAATCCTAGCTTAGCTACAAACTGGCAAGATGAAGTATTTGTATCTGCACCCACACAGGAATATAATATATCGTTTACAGGAGGAGATAAAAGAACCACTTATGCTATCACGGGTGGTTATCTCAAACAAGATGGTATTGTCAAGAGTACAGATTTTGAACGTTTTACGACAAGGATTAATCTCAGCCGCCAAATGAATGATTGGTTAAAAACAGGAACACACTTTACTGCCAACAGAATTTTATCTAAACAACAGCGAGTAGATGGTACTGGTATTATCAGAGGTGCTACCCAGTTCAATCCCATATTTCCAATTTATGAGGGACAAGGTTATTCTTTCGTTCCATTGAACAATGGTGGATACACCGATTGGAATGATGGAGTAGAAATTACCAATCCTGTTGCCACTATTAATGATGTTCTTCGCCAAACACTAAGGAATGGTATTCTTGGCGACATTTTTATGGAAATAAAATTAACGCCCCACTTAACCGCGAAAGTATCAGGAGGTGCCAATATTTCAAACGTTAAAGATGACACGTACTTACCAATGTCAACGACTGAAGGAGTTGGCACTTCAGGACAAGGAACAATTGAATACGGTCTGAATCAAAACTGGCTAAATGAGAATACGTTAAGTTACATAAACAATTTTGGCGAGCATTCTGTGAGTGCGGTAGTTGGTGCAACATTCCAGGAAAATATTTATGAGTATGTTTCAGCTTCTTCACAAGGATTTACAAATGATATTCTTCAAGAGAATAATTTGGACGGAGGACAAGTTTATAACAAGCCTCTCTCAAGTAAAACCAGATGGGGACTATTATCATATCTTGGCCGTGTAAATTACTCTTATAAACATAAATATCTCGCTTCAATAGCTGGCAGGATCGATGGATCTTCAAGGTTTGGATCCGACAATAAATACGCTTTCTTTCCTTCAGGTTCCTTAGCATGGAGAGCAAGTGAAGAGGAGTTTATTAAAAATCTGAATGTATTTTCAAATTTGAAAGTTCGTGGAAGTTTTGGATATACAGGTAACCAGGAGATTGGATTGTATAACTCTTTGCCAACAACCGGAACTCAAACCTATACATGGGGCGATGGTTCTCTTGCAACCGGGGTCAGTCCCAATAAAATCCCAAACCCGAGACTGCAATGGGAGCAAACCGGACAATTTGATGTAGGTTTTGATATGGGATTTTTTAACAATCGTTTAGGTGTTACGGTTGATTATTACCATAAAAAAACGACCAAGATGTTGTATAGTGAACAAGTACCTTTCTCTACAGGTTTCACCAGCTACCTAAACAATATTGGCAGTATGCAAAATCAAGGGATCGAACTGGAAATCACAGCCAATATTTTTACCGGAGCTTTTAAGTGGGATGCCAATTTTAACATATCGGCAAACCGAAATAAAGTGCTCAGTCTTGCCGAAGTCTTATATAAAGATGTCGGCGTGAATCAAGGCGATGTGAAAATTGATCCCTGGCTAAGAAGAATTTGGGTAGGTGAATCAATTGGAGCCTTCTATGGTTGGCAATTTGATGGGATTTTCCAGAATCAGGCAGAGGTTGATGCACAAAATCAAACAATTGGAAACGCATGGATAGGAGGAAGAAAATATAAAGATGTATCCAGTGAGGATGATAACCCTGAAGATGGCAAATATACAGGAGCTCCGGATGGAGTTGTCGATAATTCCGACAGACAAATAATTGGCAATGCTCTTCCTGATTTTATTGGTGGAATGAATAATAATCTTTCATACAAGAACTTTAATCTTAATGTATTCTTACAATGGTCAGTGGGAAACGATATCTGGAGTTACGATAAAACCCAGCTTACTTTACCAACAGGTGGGCAGAATGTATTTTCTTATATGGCTGATCGCTGGACTACAACAAATCCTAGCAACGAGTTACCCAAAGCTACTACCAACAGACAGATTGTAGCTAATGATTACTATATAGAAGATGGTTCATACTTAAAAATCAAAAACATTGTTCTCGGATACACTTTCCCCGAATCTATGGTTAAAGTTGTTGACAGACTTAATATTTATTGCTCGTTAAATAACTTTATCACTTTCACCAACTACTCAGGGTTTGATCCTGAAGTGAGCTTCAGGGGTGCTTCGAATCTGACTATGGGAGAGGATTACGGTACTTATCCGCAATCGAAAACTGTAATGTTTGGTGTAAAGGTTGATTTTTAATATTTAAAAATTGAAAACTTTAAAATTATGAAAAAGCTGATATGTTTATTATTAATAGTATTGCCTGCAACATTAATTAATTCTTGTACCAAATTCCTTGAGGAGCATCCGGTTGACAGGTATGTAGTAAGCAATGTATATACCGATGAATCAGGAGCAATCGCTTCTGTGACTTCCATATATAATGGACTGTATTCATTGTATGAAAGACTTATGTATTTAGTAATTGACCTACCTGTAGATGACGAGAAGAGTGGGCAGGGTATGCCAAACCAATACCTTCAAAATTTAGAGTACATGAGATATACTCCAAACAATACATTTGTAAGGGATTATTGGAAAAACTGTTACAGTGGAATCTTCATGGCAAACAATGCATTGGAACAAATCCCAAATATTGAGATGGACGAAATTCTTAAGACAAGGTTGATGAATGAGGCTAAATTCCTGAGAGCCTTGTACCTCTTTAATTTGGTGAGGGCATTTGGCGATGTGCCATTACCACTTGGCACAACCGTTGATCAAACAATAACAGCACGCATACCTCTGAACAATGTATATGCACAGATCATTAGCGACCTGACAGATGCAAAAGCATTGCCAAAAAGTTATACGGGATCTAATGTTGGCAGGGCAACTGGTGGAGCAGCTTCGGTACTTCTCGGATATGTTTATGTGACAATGAAGAACTGGAGCGCAGCTGTAACCGAGTTAGGGACGGTTATCAGTAACGAAAGTTCCTATGGTTATGGACTTTGGGACGATTTGAAAGATAATTACAGGATTGCTACAGAAAATGGCAAAGAATGTGTATTCAGCGTGCAGTTTGCAGAGCCCCCTTCAAATGGAAACGGCGATATGCAGCTTGCTGGTCCAAAATATACTTTGCAAGCCGACTATGGCCTAATTGCAATTCCCGGGATTGAGGGTTGTAATGAAGCAGATATTCCTGCTGAAGAACTTTACAGCCAATATGATATTGAAGACCAAAGAAAATTTGTAATTTTTAGCAAAGAATTTGTAAGTCCTCTAAATGGGAAGACCTATTATACAAAAATTCCTATTTATACGAATCATTGGGAAGAAGGAGAGACAGTTTCAGGAAATTCAGATTGTAATACGTTTGTCCTTCGATATTCAGATGCATTGTTGTTATATGCCGAAGCACTGAACGAAAGCGGGGATGCTGGAACACAGGCCTACACCCAACTTCAAAGAGTTAGGAGCAGAGCGTATAAGAATGATCCTAAGGGGGTTCTGCAAGGTTCCAAAACACAGGAAAATGTTAGGGCATGGGTGCGTCAGGAGCGTTGGCAAGAATTTGCACACGAAGGTAAAAGATGGTTTGACTTGGTTCGTTGGGGAATTCTGAAAGAAAGAATGACCGAACATGCAAACAACGAAGTTGCGCTTGGAGGTTATGAATCATATAAAAAGCAAGAAATAATTGCGAACTTTAAAGATGCGATGACTTTAATGCCGATCCCACAGGAGGAGCTTGATGCAAATCAATTGTTGGAGCAAAATCCAGGCTGGTGATAATACACAAGTTATTACAAAATGAACGATGAACAACGTGCAAATTGGATGGCAGCTTACGAAAGCGAAAATCAGGATTTTTTAAAAGCGCACCTTGAAGGAAAAGATCTTGCGCTGTGGAAATATAACCGTTTTATTAAAGATTACCTGCGCTCCATAAAAGTATTATAAGCAATAGTTCGTTAAACTTTTAAGCGGCCATAGTGCCGTATAATATGAGTTCTTTGATATAGTTATGATTTTTAATAGAGTATGGGCGTATACCGAACATGTCAATAAATCTTTTCAGCAATAAGGTATTGTGATTCATTGTTTTAATGTCTGACATGGAGAATGCTCCTCTTTCTTTTTTTGACAAGTTCAACCAATGGATTGCCTTGGCAATGTTTAAGGATGTGAGCGAAGCATTGAACTGGAAGTGCAATTTATTTTCACTTCTTGCCTGTGAGTCATTCAACCCGGTATGCTGTTTTCCATCGCGGTAGAGGAATTCGATCTGGAAACGGCTCTGGTAATAGAGCAGTATATCAGAAGCATCCATTGAAACATCCGTACTGAAATAAAGCTTGTGGGCATCTTTTCCATTGGTCTTGGGGTATGTAACATGGACATGGCTACAAAAGTTACGCAGGGCAATGGTACGAACTGGAAGGGACAAACTAACTGGCGTTGTTGAAGTTGATGAGACATTCATTGGTTGAATGGAAATTGGCAAAGGGAAACAAGGGAGAGGTGCGGAAACAAAAACATTGGTTGTTGTGGCAACGGAATGCAATGGCAAACAAATAGGAAGAGTTCGTTTCAAGTGCATCCCCGATGCTTCTGGAGAGAACCTTATTGGATTCATTGAGGAGAATATTGAGTTTGGTAGTAAAATAATAACGGATGGTTGGAGCGGGTATAGCTCTTTATCGAAGTTAGAAAAATACGAACACGAGGTCAAGATTATTTCTGGGAGCGGGCAAGAAGCACATGAACGCTTGCCTCATGTACACTTGGTCGACTCGTTAGTTAAAAGGTGGATTAATGCACTCATCAAGGGAAAGTTTCACCAAAATATCTGCCACACTACTTGGATGAATATGCATTCAGGTTTAACAGAAGACTTTCTACCTATAGGGGGAAGTTATTTTATCGGCTGGTTCAGCAGGCTGTTGAAACACCACCAATTCCTTTTAATGAAATAATCAAGTCAACTTGACCAAAGGGGATAAGTAGTTAGGTAATTTATTTAACATACTAATAATGAGGCTTTTGTAAGATTTATGCTCCTTGGTGATCATAACTTGATATAGATTTGGATAATCTATTAAGTTACTGATTGTCAGGGGCATAACCAAATTTAAAAGCACTTATTTTATTGAAAATCAGATATTTATGTCAAAGTTTAACGAACCATTGATAAGTAGTGTCTGCAAGAAAACTTTCAATTAATTGGTTTACAATGGTTTATTGTTGATAACTTGTTTGAATCTACTTGTGTTTTTCTTTGGTTGTTTTACCAAAAATACAGATATTCAAGCTGTTAAACAAATGAGATTCGAAT
>DATKUO010000001.1:0-15861 GCA_035530515.1 Bacteroidales bacterium | reverse complement strand
CTTTATCAAGCCATTCAGCAGCTTTGAGGTGAGCTACATTGGGATTTCCCAGGAATTCATCATAACCTATTGTCTTATAAAAATCGTCACCTGTTTTTGCCACAACATGCTGAACACCTGATAGGACAGAGTGATAGCCATATTTCTTAAGGGTGAAGTTGATGTGGTTCCGGGGGTCTTTCAGGACAAATCCGCGATGAGCAAGACCGATCATCCCGTTATTATGTGGATACATTCCGGTAAGAAGGCTGGCACGACTTGCAGAGGATGTTGGGTGAGTGGTAAAATACTTTTTGAAAAGCACCCCTTCTTCTGCAAGAGCCTGGAGATTAGGTGTCGGCACAGGATGACCGAAAGGCTGGATATAACGGCCCGTATCGTGAGAGTGCAAGTATAAAATATTAGGACGGTTTGCAACCCTCTCAGCTGATAAATGTCTTTTCCCGGCAGGTAGATCTTTATATGTATCGGTTAAATCTCCGGTTTTCGGGTTTTGAATACCAATAGCCAGGCTACCTAAGCCTGCCTGACGGATGAAGTTTCGGCGATCAATATTTTTCATCTTCATTTTAAAAAGTATTGTTTTACCAATTAAGGGTGTGTAATAAAATAAGTTGTTCAATAATATTTATTAATACTTTGACATTCAATATTATATGTATTGCAAATGAATAGTTTATTCTATTACACACCCTAAAGATATTGAAATTATTTCTTACGGCTTTCTTTAAAACAGCTTAAAAATGAAAAATTGACCTGGCTAAATTAAAACGTTCAGGATAAAATAGCCGCTTCGATCGAAAATCATTTATATGGGTATCTCTCTCATTTAACTTCTTTTTCAAGTTAATCTATTTGGGACCATATTCCCCAATAATGAGGGACTAAAAACTCAATCATGTTGACGCCAGTTAAAGCTGTTAAAAATCAATCGGAATCCATTGTACAAAGAGATAAAGCTGCTAATGACTTATACTCAACAGATGTATCAAAAATCCGACAACCTAATGAAGCTTTATTCAATTGGCTCATTGAGAAAACAGATATTCAAAGAGCGTCTAAGGTGCGATCTACCAAAGGACTCATTGTCCATGTATTTGGCCGAATTGCAGCATCTTATATTTTTCTTATTTTTAACTCTTAATTCGCATAATTAATGTATTATCTAAAAATCCATTACCAAAGTGACTTTTTGTAAGAAATACTGTGTTCAGTTCTAAGTTTACAGATTCCTTAT
This sequence comes from Bacteroidales bacterium, assembly GCA_035530515.1. Taxonomy (GTDB): domain Bacteria; phylum Bacteroidota; class Bacteroidia; order Bacteroidales; family VadinHA17; genus LD21. The sequence continues at coordinate 14,624 of DATKUO010000001.1, read as the reverse complement.
TTCAGATAACTATATTCTTCATCCAACCCTAACTCTTCTTGTGATGATTTACTTGGAGTTGGAGTTTTGTCTTTCGTGGCAAAATATTCAGCATTAATCCATTTCATCTCACTTCCTACAACCCTTGGATCATTTGTACTTCTCAGGTATTCATTAAGTTTTTTTGAAAGTATATTCTTAATTTTCAAATAATCAGCATCACCTGCTATATTATTCATTTGATTCGGATCATTGTTAAGATTGTAAAGTTCTTCAGCAGGTCTTTTTACAAATGCGAGTGCAAATAGGTTCTTCACATCTTCTTTTCCGCGGTTCTTCAACATATAAGTTTTGGTTGGACAGGGATATTGCAGCATATGAGCATCAACATCACCAAACAGCGGAGGATCCCCTGCCGGCCACCGTTCTGGGTCGTAATTTCTGATGTAAAGGAAATCTTTTGTTCTGATTGCTCGTGCACCATAACCTGCCCCCCCTTTACGGACAAAGGCATGCCGTTCTCTGGCAGTTACTATAAAGTCACGTTCAGGTTCTATAATTCCGCTCCTTTCTGACTTCAAAATATTTACCAGACTCTTTGCAGTCATCTCTTTTGGAATAGGAATGCCAGCTAAATCGAGAAAAGTAGGAGCAAAATCATTCAGGCTGACAAAATCATCAATAACTCGATCTCCCTTAAACCTTTCAGGCATTGAAAAGATCATTGGTATTTTTGTTCCAAAGTCGTACAAATTAGCTAATCCGCGAGGCATTTGCCAACCATTATCACTACAAACAACAACTAATGTATTTTTCATCTGCCCCATCTCTTTTAAAAGTTGAATAAAAGCACCAACTTCTCCATCAAAATTCTGTATTTCGGCATAATAATCAGCTATATCTCCTCGAACATCATTATTAGCGGGTAAATAAGCAGGCACCTTTATTGAGGCCAGATCAATCCCTGCTTCCTTTCCTCCATTTATTTTAAAGGGACGATGTGGATTCCGTGAACTAAACCAGTAACAGAAAGGTTGCCCTTTTTTACGTTCATTGAAAAATTCTTCAAATGAGTTGTATTGATCACCTCCAGGATTGCGCTTAAAACCTCCGGCATTATAATCACCAGGACCCCATCCTTTCCCTTCAATACCAACTAAATACCCGGATTCCTCAAGCAAATCAGTGAAAACCTGAAATTTTGAAGGGAATATTCCCCAAAGATTTGCCCCTTCTTCAAGTCTCCACATATCTTGCCCTGTTAGCATAGATGCACGTGCAGGAGAGGAGGAAGGGGCTGAGCAAAATGCATTTGAAAACCTAATTCCTCCCTGAGCAAGATTGTCAATGTTTGGTGTTTTAACTATAGGATCGCCATAACATCCCAAGTGATTAAAGGATTGATTGTCAGACATTAATATAAAAATATTTGGCCTGATCTGTTCTTTCCCTTTTTCTGAATTACACCTGCCAAACAATAACACTCCGGTTATTAAAATTACTATAAAACTTTTTTTCATATGGTTATTGCGATAAACGTTTTACAGATTTATACATTGTAGCTTCTAATTTTGTTTGAGTTGCTGTAGAAAAGCATAGCAACAGAAAAAAACACAACTTAAAAAATGAAGAAAAAACTATTTTATTATTTCCCATATTTAACATCTCAAGTTATCTGTGAAAGAAGGGTTCTTAAAAAATGCTTTTATTTCCCTACAATGGTTTTATACGAATATTTTTATACCACACTACCCCCCCGTGGTCCTGAAATCCTATTTTACCTTTTTGGGCCATGTTTTTATAAGCTGTTTTAAATTTATTTTCAGTACCATCAGGGTTCCTGCCTACGTCTTTCCAATCATTCAGGTTGATATCTACTACTTCACCGCCATTCAAGAGTACATTTATTTTCGCTCCAAGACATATGATCTCCATATGGTTCCATTCACCAACCTTTTTTACTCTGTTTTCAGACACCTCTTTGATCTCGTAAACACTTCCACAAAAGTGCTTATCTATCGGACTTTTGCCATAATCATCCCTGACCTGTACTTCAATTCCGCTCTGTACGGGGTCTTTTATATCTGATGTTCTAATGAAAACCCCACTGTTAGTGCCTTTATCCACCTTAAAACCAAGTTCCAATCTAAAATCTCCATAATTGCCATTTAACCAAATGTCGGTTCTTCGCTTTTCATTTTTCACAGGTAAAATTAACTGCCCGTCTTCTATTACCCAATCTCCATAAGGGGTACTAAAGCTGGCAAGACCATTCTCCAATAAATTTGACCATCTCTGCTTTTGAGCAGTTTTGGATACAGTGCAGGAAATAAATGTCATTAATAGTAGTGTAAAACTCATATAGCACATTTTTTCCACTTTACATATTTTATTCATTTTAAAATTATTAGTTGATAACAATTATTTAATTATACTTTGATTCTACTCCTTCATATATTAAGTTCTACTGCCGGATCATAGGTTCCACCCGTCTCGATATTCATAATGTAAAAATTTATTGGCTTTAGGAGCATTAGGAAATTCCATTTTCGCTGCATCCCAATACAACTTTTGACCTGCCCTCAATGCAACATTTCCCAATAAAACTACTTCCGTCAAAGGGCCGGCATAATCAAAGTTCGACATCGCCTTTTGCTTACCGCCCTTACATTCAGCGATCCACTCCTTATAATGACCTATTGATCTGGGTATCATTTCCTTTGGCATCTCATAGTCGTATTCTTTGCCGTTTATTAGCAAAATTGGTTTTGGGCTATGATGTCCATAAACTATTTCGCCTAATTCTCCTTTAAACAGTACACCGCTCCATGGTAGAATAGGCTTCAATAAGTTTACATCACTTTTCAACCCTTCCGGCACCGGAGGTTTAAGTCCACCATCATACCAGATCAGTTTAACCGGTGTTGAATCGAGGCCTGAAATAAAATCGTAATGGATAACTGAACCAAGAGGCGCTGTTTCTTCAAATACTTTTGTAGAATATGCTTCAATGCTCAATGGACTTTTGAGCTTGAGTGTCCAGAAAGGATAATCCATTACATGACAACCCATGTCACCTAAAGCCCCGCATCCGAAATCCCACCAAGCTCTCCATGCAAACGGTACATAGGCAGGATTATAAGGTCTATAATTAGTTATACCAAGCCAAAGGTCCCAGTCAAGCGTGGAAGGAACTTGGGGTTCATCTTTTGGCCTATTTGGAATACCTTGTGGCCAAATAGGTCGATCTGTCCAGCAGTGAACCTCATGTACCTTTCCAATCGCTCCCTGCCATATTAATTCATTTAATATTCTGGGCCCTTCGTTGGCATGCCCCTGATTCCCCATTTGGGTAACTATTCCAGCTTTTTTTGCAAAATTGGTTATTATCCTGGATTCAGAAATTATCCGGGTTAGTGGTTTTTGTGTGTAGACATTCTTGCCCATTTTCATAGCTGTCATTGTTATAATTGCATGCATATGGTCAGGAGTGGAAACAGTAATAGCATCAATATCTTTTTCCTTCTCCAGCATCACTCTGAAATCTTTATATTTGCGGGCTTTCGGATTAGCTTCGTAAGCATTTTCATCAAACTGTTTAAGTTTTTTAGTGGCTTGAACTTCGTCCACATCACAAAGGGCTATTATATTTTCAGTGCTCACACCATCTAAATCAACCCTGCCTTTACCTCCAACACCCACGCATGCGATGTTCAATTTATCACTTGGTGGAACATATCCTGGTCCACCCATTACATACCTGGGAATTATCGTAAAGACAGAGGCTATCAGTGCACCATCTGCAATAAATTTTCTGCGGGTTAAACTTTGAATGTCTTCTTTCTTTTCCTTTTCCATGATTTTGATTTTTTTTTGCTAAAACATCACTTATGGGCACCACTAAAAACTACTTTTTTTTGATGCTGTTTTCAGTATAAATATCTCTTGACGACTTATTTTCCTCATAATACTTCTCGGTTAAAAATGGATGCTCACTTTGGAGCACCTATTCAAATGTCTTATTAATCCTACAGATTGAATTAATAGTTAATCTACCCTAACCAAAAACTAAGAGATAGAGTAATAAAAATAGAATATTGGCATTATCTAATTCACACCCCATTTCTTCAACAAGTATTCTGCCATAAGCACATCATATATATTATATTTGGCAAATCCCTGCACCGGACCACCCTGGTCTTTATATAATTTTTGTATGGCAGCAATAATTTCGGGACTTTCGTCATTAATGGCATCAATGCTGTTCAACGCAAAATTTCTGGCTGTCATGTTATACGAAATTGTATCATTCAGCAATTTAATATATGCACGCCTTGCTTTTTCTTTTTCCCCTAAGCCATATAATGCTTCAGCAGCAAGCGTGGCTACTGATCCTGATTTATCATACGCTGCCTCATTTAATGCAGGAATTGCAGGTTTTGCGGCATCCTTAAGTATCAGAATCCCTGTTGCTCCCCAGTAACGTATAGCACTGTTATCACTTTTCAGATAACCAATAAAGGTACCAAGATCCTTTGGCCCTCCTAAAGTAGCTAGATCCGATGCTTTCATCAATTCTTCAAACGGACATGCAGATGAACGCATATAATCATACATCGACTTATTTCCTGAAAAAACACTATACTCTGTCTCCGGAATCAGTCCAACATCCTTAATTTTTCTCATCCAGGCTGTTTCTGCATTTCGCATTCTCTCCAGTACTGCTTTATATTTTGGATCACCAGCCAGATTGTTGATTTCCCACGGATCTTTTTCAGTATCGTAAAGTTCTTCTACAGGTTTTGTATGAAAATCTCTGCTCTGCAAGGCATTTGTCTTGCCTGCTTTATATGCGTCCTCCCATGATTGGGCTGAAGGAGCATTGAACATGTAATCGACATGCTGCATCGTAATTCTGAATGGCATATAGTTTCTTATATAACGATATTCCTTGTCTCTTACAGCCCTTACAAGATCATAGCGTTCATCCATACGCTGACGTGACATATAAGTATATTCCGGATTTTTTGTTTTTTGAGCGCCTAAAAAGGCATCTCCCTGCATGTAATCAGGGATTGGAATTCCTGTAATGCTTAGAAGAGTTGGTGCCAGATCAACAAAATTGATTATACGGTCAACTTTATCCCCTGGTTTTTTTGTCGGAAACAGGTATTTGTATTTCTCAGGTATCCTGATAATAAATGGGATCTGAGTTCCTGTCTCATACACAAAGCGTTTGCTTCTTGCCAGTATTCCCCCGTTATCACCATAATACATCACTATGGTATTATCAGCCTGCCCGCTCTCGTCAAGCTCCTTTAACAATGCTCCAACCCATGTGTCCATATCTTCAATCTTATCATAATACTGAGCCCAGTCATGCCTCATATCAGGAGTGTCGGGATGATAAGGTGGCAAATCAACCTTTGCAGGATCATGCCGTAACTTTGCAGTGGGTATTGAATGATGAATACTGCTTTCATGGCTTATCATGGAATTGAATACTGCAAAGAAAGGTTTCCCAATCGGGCGGTTTTTGTAATGTGCCTTACTGCTGCTTTCATCCCAAATGGCATTGGGGTCAATGCTGTCAGTATTGTAATCGGTTTTGAAATTGTTAGTGCAATAATACCCGGCCTTTCGTAAATACTCCGGGTAAGTATGCACCAGATCCGATTTGGCATAATTACTTCTCATATTTTCATTGCCATTCGAAGAAGCATATGCACCGGTAATAATTGTATTTCTTGACGGAGAAGAAACTGCATTGGTACAGTAAGCATGAGTATACAAAAACCCTTCGCCGGCCAATTTATCAATATTCGGGGTAGTGGCAAATGAGTTACCGTAGCAACCTGTAAAATAGGCACTGTTATCCTCGCTGACTATCCAGAGAATATTAGGTAATTTGTCTGGAATTTGTGCCTTACAGGTTGTAGTTGCAAAACTTGGGACCATAGCCAATCCCATTACAGTGCAGTGTTTAATAGTTTTAAATTTCATTGGTTAAATTGTTTTAATTAATCGGGGAAAATGTTATAAAATGAAAACTAATATTTAGATTATCCTCTTTCTGGCTCAAATAAATAAGTGATGTTTCATGGTTATTTATCGAATTATTGTTGAATATTAAAGGTAGCTAAGAAACCAGTTGCCTGTGAATATTACGGATTTTTAACTTGTATTGAATTGAAATGTTCCCCCATTATGTGGCAAAATAACCTCATCTTTTTACCTTATTGCTCGGTAATTTCTATCTCTTCGACACAATTATGCAATGCTGCTTCCAGCGACCATATGGTAAAGGCAGCAAAATCATAATTTTTGTATACTGGGTGGACGCTATACTGTCCTGGTTTCTTTTTATTTGCCTCCAATACATTTAACATGATTGGCACCAACGGTTTGGCTTTTGCCCCGATCAGCTCGGCTGACCTGGCGGCATAAAGGGCAACCCAAGGGCGTTCATCCTGAAGGTTTTTACCTAGCACTGAAAGCGCTTCCTTGCATTCGCCTAAATCACATAAGGTTTTGGCTGTAGTAATTTGCACAGTGGGAGACTCATCATATAACAATTTTTTTAAATCAACAGTCACTTTTGCTGCTTCATCGCCAAGAGCTTGTATGGCAATAAGCCCCCAGTAGCGGACACCCGGGTTTTCATCTTTCAATAAAGCCTTTGATTCTTCCAATCCGGCGCGACCGACCATTTCAGCTGCAGCCACTAATCGTTCAATCTGATATTTTTCTGAATGTGCAAACTCATAAGGGGATGATCCCATAGAAAGGTTCATATATTCAGCCTCATGCATAAAATCTGTACTTTTGTGTTTGATAGCCCACTTGTGCAATTGCTCCAGAAAACTTGCAATCAATTGGCTATAATTCTTATCTCCGGCCAGATTATTCAATTCATTTGGATCATTCTCTAAATCATATAATTCTTCAACACCTTTTGGTTGATACATTTTCATTTGAAGCGCATTCAGTTTTCCTTCAGCCTTTAAACGATGAAACTCGGCAAGGCTTTCCTTTTCGGAAGAAAAAATTATCCCAGGTTGAATGTATGGTATGTGGGGATGGTAATGACGGATATAAATATATTTATCAGTTCGGATAGCCATTGACATATCGTACATATTATCGGCACGACTACGTGTTCCAATTGTGAATTTACGTGGCTCTGCAATTTGCTGACCCATAAAAGGACGACCTCCCATATATTTTGGAATATCAATACCAGCAAGAGACAAGACTGTTGGCGAAAAATCAGCAAAATTCACAATCTGTTTGGTATGCAACCCAATTTCAAATTCTACCAAACGCCTATATTTATCTGGTATATAGGCCACTACCGGAACGTGAATCCCTGTGTCATAAAGCCAGCGTTTGTACCGCGGTAACCCTGCACCATGGTCAGAAAATACAAAAATGATAGTATTATCCAATAAACCATCAGCCTTAAGATTTTCAACAATGGTTCCCACAACCCTATCAAAGACGGTAATATTATCGTAATAATGCGCCCATATTTTGCGCATCTCTGGAGTATCTGGATAGTATGGCGGCAATGAAACTTTTTCTGGTTTGTGGAAAAGTTCAGGAGGAAGGTCTTTCGTATTCCGCACCCATTGCTCCACATGGTTGACACTGCCTTCGTGTGTCATCCCATATACAAACATGCTGAAAAAAGGTTGCCCTTCTTTTCGATTTCTCCATGGAGCTTTGTCCTCTTGCCAGTATTCCCAGATGCCTTTTGGGTCAAAATTATAGTCAGTTTTGCCATTGTTTGAGGTAAAATATCCATTTGCAGACAACACTTCCGGCAAAGCTTTTAGAAAATCAGGTCGTTTTACAGAACTTCGTAAATGTTGGGTTCCTAAAGAAGTGGCATAAACGCCGGTTATTAAAGTACTGCGTGAAGGAGTGCAAATCGGTGCAGGAGCAAATGCCTGATCAAAAACTACCCCATGATCTGCTAATTTATCGATATTGGGTGTTGTCGCAAACCTATCACCGTAACATCCCCAATTTAAACTTACATCTTCGCAATTTATCCAGAGGATATTGGGTAATTCCTGAATTTCTTCCTGCTGATGACTGATAGCTGGAAGTGAAATGAGTGAGAGCATTCCTATCCCAAAGGATATTTTTTTCATTGTGTTTATTTTTATTCTGGAAAAAACTATTATTCTCATTTTTAATGAAATATGCAGGTTCCCGGCATTGTTCCCCTGTGTCGTTCTATTTTCAGGGGTTTTCCTGTTTCCCGGTCATACCAGTCAGGGGTCAGGTCATCAGGTGTTGAATCTCCTGTATTAAATTGCCAGTTGTTCAGCAATCTTCTCATTTCTTGCAATTGTTCCTGGTATTCGAGCATTGAAGCCAGGTTCAACAATTGTTCAGGATCATTCCTAACATCGAATAGTTCCTCAGCCGGACGCGGAACAATAAATACGTCGGCCTGAGCAGGTGATAACAATCCTGCATTTCTGACCTGGTTTAATGAATGTTGAGTAGGTGAAGATTTTGAATCAGCGGGTCCGCAATTAGCCAGATTGGGTCTGGCATTCAAAACATATAAAAAATCTTTTGTTCTGATCATGCGTTCATGAGCTTCATAATCATGCCAGTTGTGTTCGGAAAAAATTGTAGTCCAGATTTCTGATGATGGATTTTTTAATATTGGTATAAAACTATTACCCTGGTATTGATCAGGAGGTATAATACCAGCCAGTTCTAATATGGTTGGTGCAATATCTATGGAATTGATAAGGCTTTCTGTCTGGGTCCCCTTGCTTCGAATCCCTTCCGGCCAATAGACAATAAAAGGGGTTTTCATGCCGCTATCATATACCCTTGTTTTACATCTTGGAAATGGTCTGCCATTATCTGCCATAATAATGATCACGGTATTTTCAAGAACGCCTTGATTCTCCAATTCTTCCCTGACTTTGCCGACATAAAAATCAAAACGGGCAATTTCGTTATAGTAGGAAGCCAAATCCTGGCGCGTTTCCGGAGTATCTGCAAAATATGGGGGCAGATTCATTTTTGACGGATCATGAGTAATTTTAAAAGTATCTGCACCCCAGGGGCGGTGAGCATCATAAGAGGCCAACCAGAAGAAGAATGGCTTCTCTTTCGGTCTCTCTTTAAGGAAACGAATCCAGTTGTTTTCGCCGCCATCGCCATTATCATAACCATTATTATCTGTGTAACGGTCAAAAGCTCTGTGTACAGCAGGGCCCATGTGCCATTTTCCGGCATGAGCCGTGTAATAGTTTTTTCCTTTCAGTAAAAGTGGGAAGGGGATCTCATTTTCAGGTAATGGTGTATGCAATTCGGCAGCTCCGTTGGAATGTGGATATTTTCCGGATATTATACTACACCGGCTTGGACTACATGAACTGGCAGTCAGAAAAGCATTCGTGAAAAGCAATCCTTCCCGGGCCAGCCGGTCTATATTAGGTGTTTTAACCTGATTATTCCCATAACATCCAATGTCGTTCCAGCTAACATCATCGGCTATAATAAATACGAAATTGGGTTTCTCGCTTGCTTTAAGACTTGAACAAAAAAGCAAACTACCCCCTACAAAAATTATTAAGTTATTTTTTAATTCTTTCTGCATTGTTTTATCTTAAAAAAGATATTAATGGCATCTAATAGTAAGAAATTCTTCCTATTAGATGCCATATGTAATTTCTTGGAGCATCAATTGTAACCTGGATTTTGACTTAGTCCGGGATTAACATCCTTAGCATGTAAAGGAATAGGGAACAAAAGCTTATTTTCATTAATATCATACCCTTTTGCTCTCATTACTTCAATGGAACGGCCAGTCCTTACCAGATCAAAAAAGCGATGATACTCAAAACATAATTCAATTCTACGTTCATGCTCTATTGCCAATGCCAGTGTTGGATATTTGGCTGAAGGATATTCAACAGTTCCGTAAGCTGACATTCCGACCCTGGCCCTTACCATATTTAAATACTGAGGATCATTAGTCACTTCTGAATACATTAACAATATGTCAGCATAACGAATTATTTCGAAGTTTTGCCCCTCATATTGCCAGTTTGGGTCGTAAAATTTATTCGTATAAGGATATTCGACAAAATTCGCAGTACCGATGATGGTGTAGCCAGGAACAATACTAGTATTTAATCTTGGGTCGTTTGGTTCAAATTCATTTTCTAAATCTGTTGTAGGTGTATTAGATCCATCCCCACGAAAAGTAATTGTTTGATCAGGAAGGTGAAAATCCCAATAAAATGGTGTATAAGCTTGTTGATGGCGCGTATTCATTGCATTTTCTCCAGCCTTGTATTGGGCTTCCAAAATTGAGGATTTACAATTTTTAGTCAATGGCGCAAAAATATAGAGATAATCGTTGATATTGACTTCCCCATCATTATTTGAATCAAGCGAAAACAGGTTGCTACTTATTATAAACTCCAACTCTGCCTTAGCATTGTTATTATCTCCTAAAGTAAGATAAATTTTTGTCAGGATGGCGGCAGCTCCGTATTTTGTAACACGCCCAACATCTGTTCCTGTGTATGAACCGGGCAAAACCTGTTTGCAAAAGGTGAGATCAGCGATGAGTTTCTGATAAATGATATCCGGTTCAACCCGCAGATAGTCATAAGATTCCATGGGTGTAATCTTTTTGTCAATGTAAGGAATGGCTCCCCATGCCCGAACCATGTTAAAATAAATTAATGAACGAACAAGCATAGCCTGTGCTTTCATTAAATTTAATTTAGATTCTTCAATCTTAACTGTTGTATTCTCTATTTGATACAAAACATTGTTACAAATATAGATAGAACCGTAGCCGTTTTCCCATGCAGAATTAATAATACCATTATCTGTCTGAATAAAAAAATCTGTAATCTGCTCTCTATAATTATCTGCACCTGTACGCAATATAATGAGAGTATTGTCAGAATATTGTTCAAATAAATCAGGTATTTGGTTAGCATTATAATAATTTCCCAATTGCCTATAAATATCATCAAGAGCTTGCTGAATTTGGACCTCATTCTGGTAGAAAGTTCCTTCTGTTGTCTTGGTTAAAGGATATAATTCTAGTTTGTCATTACATCCCATAAGAACAGACAATGCAATTATAATTGTTATATAAATATATTTATTCATTTTTAATTATTATTAAAATTCAACATTAATACCAAAAGAATATATTTTTGCTGATGGATAAGTATTTTGACCACCGCCTACACCAAAGTATAATGAGTTTGAGGCAGAGTTATTTTGAAAGTTCTCAGGATCAAAAACTCGTGAATTGGATATAGTTAACAAGTTAGCTCCGTTAAAAAAAACTCTTGCGTTTGACACTCCTATTTTAGAAGAGATTATTTTAGGCAAGCTATAACCAATTGTAACATCTTTTAATCGGTAATAAGTTCCATCTTCAAGCCAATAACTTGAGACTGTTTTTTCATAACCATCAATTTTCGTTGAAAGCTTATAGTGATAACCATCACCTGGATCTTCCTCCGAACGCCACCTGTTATTAATTTCTGCCAAGTAATTTCGACCTTCGTGATAAAGCATGGATCTATGAGCATCATCGTCATAAATAGTACCTCCAACTACTCCCTGGATCATAAAACTAAAGTCAAAATTTCCATAGGTAAAGCTATTTGTTAACCCAAAAGTAAAATCCGGTTGATAATTACCTATAATTGTCCTGTCACTAGAGTTTAATACGCCATCACCATTAACATCTTTGTACCTGCCATCGCCTGGTGTGGCACTTGCATAATGAGCGGGATCAGCATCAATTTCTGCCTGGTTCATATATACACCATCATACTGATAACCATAAAAACCAAACATAGCCTCACCTACTTTATTTATTTTTTGCATTCCTCCGGCAGTACCAAGACTATAAATCATTGGAGCATTATCTTTACCGAGTTTCGTTACTTCGTTACGATTAACTGCAAAATTTAACTGTGTTTGCCATTTCAATTTTGTAATAAGATTACGTGTGGTTAAGCCTAATTCAATACCATTGTTTTTAACTTCTCCAGTATTTGTAAAAGCACTTGTAAAACCGCTTGAGGCTGGTACAGGGACAGCAAGTAAAAGGCCATCTGAAATTGACCTGTAAATATTTCCATCTAAGATTATTCTATTATCAAACAGTCCCAAATCTAATCCTAGGTTTAATTGTTTTGTACGCTCCCACTCCAAATTTGGATTCTCAATGCTCGAAGGATAATAAGAATTTGCGAGTGTATTACCAATAGCGACTTTTGCAAGTGTCATTTGGCTAACCCAAATGTAATCAGCAAAATTATCATTTCCGGTAAAACCATAACTAGCTCTGACCTTAAGGTTACTAATCGCCGGTAAAGTTTTCATAAATGATTCATCTGAGACTCTCCATGCAGCGGAAAAAGAAGGAAAATTTCCCCATTTATTATTTGGGCCAAATCTTGAAGATCCATCTCTTCTGAAAGAAGCAGATAATATATATTTGCCAAGATAGCTATAGTTCAATCGGCTCAAATATGAAATTAAATTAGTTTGAGATGCATCATCATCCGCAGCATATATTGTTTTTCCTGCTTCCAGATAATGGATATCATCATTATTGTAGTCTCTACGCTGAGCACTAAGCATATAAAAATCACGATGATTATACTCATATCCAATCATCATATTAAAAGTATGCCCTTTAATTATTTTATCATAAGTCAATAAATTATCCCACGTATAATTTAAAGTACGATTCATGTTCGAAACAAAACTAACAGTCGTTTTATATGTATCACCCATACCATGATCACCGGCAGCATAGTTTGTATCATCAAGGCGATTTAAAAAACCATTAAATGAAGTTCTGAAATTCAAGCCATCATATAGTTTAAATTTGGCAAAAAGGTTACCTATCGTGGTAAACCGCTGATGCTGAATATCATCATTAATCTTATATAATGGATGTCCATTTACCGGACGAAAGAGAACTGCATAATAATTTTCAAATCCATCAACAGTATTTGGTCCACCTAAATATCCATTGTTTCCATAAACCGGATATATTGAAGGATATTGAACAGCCCACTCAACAATTCTATTAAATGGTTGATTCTCATGGTCATAAAGAAAATTTATCATACCCCCAACGCTTATAAAATTATTAATTTTTGTGTCTGCATTCAGGTTCAATGTGTACTTTTGATAGTCAGAAGTAATAACTATACCTTCTTGATTCACATAACCAGCCGAAATACTGTAATTAGTTTTATCGTCACCGCCTGATGCCCTCAAATCAATTTTATGCATTGGTGCTATTCTTAATACCAAATCTTGCCAATCTGTGTTAGCTAATGTCTCTGGATGCTCCAATGCAGTTGGCCAAGTGTAAATATAGTTACCTCTGGCTGCAATGGTGTTTGGTGCATTTGGATCACCTCCCGTTTTAATCCATCCGTTTTGAGCGGCATCAATGGATGCCTGGGCATATTCAGGGGCATTCATAACATCCATCTTTCGTATAACTTCTTGTACACTATAAGTATAATTTAACTGAAGAATTGGTTTTCCACTTTTACCGGATTTTGTTGTCACCAGAATTACCCCATTTGCTCCGCGTGACCCATAAATAGATGAAGATGCAGCATCTTTTAATATTTCAATCGATTCGATGTCAGAGCTATTTATGGAATTTAGATCATAGCCTGGTAATTGAATCCCATCAATAACTATCAATGGCGCACTACCTGCAGAAATGGAATTCATTCCACGTATCTGGACTGATGATGAAGTTCCAGGGCGACCACTCCCATTAATAACTTGTACACCTGCAATTTTTCCAGACATTGCCTGACCAAAATCAACAACAGGAAGACTACTTAGTCCTTGATCAAACTTTATAGAACCTACTGATCCTGTAATATCCTTTTTAGCAATACTACCGTAGCCGATCACTACTACTTCACTAAGTCCAATTGCTGATTCAGCCATAGTTACATCGATTTTGGTTAAGGTACCGATACTAATTACCTGAGGCTGCATACCAATAAATGTAAATGTAAGGCTCTTGGCATCAGGTGATATAGTTATAGTATATTTGCCGTTCAGATCTGTCATTGCTCCTGTCGTTGTTCCGGTAACAACTACGTTTACACCTGGTATAGGACCATTTTTATCAGTAACTGTCCCAGATACTTGGTTTTGCTGTTGAGATACCACCTCTGACAAATAATCCGGAGCAAGAATGATCTTGCGGTCAATGATAGTATACTTTACATCGGTACCGACAAATAGATTATCCAAAATTGAACTAATCAATTGGTCTTTTTCAGTGATGTTGACTTTACGTTCGGTGTCGAGCAGCTTTTCATTGTAGAGGAAGAAAAATTCGCTTTCATTCTCAATTTTGTCAAGTACTTTGACAAGTTCAGCATCTGAAAAATTAAGAGAAAGTCTCGTATTCTGCGAGTAGACTTCTTTAGCGTTGACTTGCAGGATTCCTAAAATCATAAGAATTATAGCAATACGCATGGTTAGTAAGGTTTTTTTCAGAGAACGATAAAACAATTCCCCGAAAGGTTTGTTTTTTTTCATAGATTTGTAAGTTTTTAAGTTAAAAAATATCGAAA